>JADLCB010000007.1 GCA_020847375.1 Phycisphaerales bacterium
ATTCGGCCTCAGCGGCCTGGCGTGTCTCAATCAGCAGTTTGGTCGCCTCCGGTGTCTGCTCGACGACGGCAGGCAGCGGGTGAAACTCCTGGAGATTGCCCGTGCCCGGCTGATAGTCCGCCCACCACCTGGTGGCCCGTGGGAGGTGTAATCCCGGCCAATTTTTAGCTATCGTGCCCGGCTGATAGTCCGCCCACCACCTGGTGGTGGCCAATTCGGCATCCCACCTAAGCGCCTTCCTGCATGATTCGCCGGATCAGCGCCACTTTTTCATCATCCTCCAACGGCAGTTGCATAATGCCTTCCACGACTTTGGCAAGATTTGACGGGTCATGTCCTGACCGCGTCGTATTTCGCGTCGCGCTTTTGAGAATGTTTGGTTTTTCTGGGGAATATGCGTTATTTCGATTCCCCGTGGCTCCATACGAAACCCCCGGTTTTTTCCGGGGTTTCGAACAGGTTGTATTAACGCCGGGTACTTGTCCTCTCTAACGTTGCAGCCCTGACCTCAGTCAGGGAGACGATCCAACAACACGATGGCCGAATTCAAATGGCCGTCCAGCGTGAGGGATAATCCTTCGCGAATGATCTGCTCGCCGGACAGAATCCGGCTGTCTTGCGCATCCCAATTGGATACATGGTAGTTAACAGCGCCGTTCAAAGCCTTGGGGAATAGGCGTATCTCGTCATCGGCGTTGTTCAACTTGAAGACAAACAGGGCGTGTTTATCCAGCCCCGGATGGTGCTCCTGCAGAACAAACCATTGGCTATCGGTTAATTTTGCAATATCAATCTCCACATCCCCAAACGCCCCTTCCAATTGTCCGGGCAATAGTCGAGGTGGTTCCGTCAGCCGATAGACATCGCAATCGGCCAGAATCGGCACCAGCTTTTCGCGATAGAATTGATTGTGTTGTTGAATCAGCTCCAACGCTGCAGCGCTGAGCGAATTGTAATCATTTCCCGAACTGAAGACGCCCATCATCGCTGAACGCAAGACGAAGCGGCCGTAGCGCAGTAAATCGTTGCCGGCCCAATTATTCCACTTGGTCGTGTAGGGATAACGTTCGATTGTTTCCATGGGGATCAGGAAGGAACAACCCCAGGCTTGCTGCAAGTGGACAAGCGGGGTAATCCCGTCGCTGATCTGGAAAGCATGGGAATGCGGCAATATCCCCAGATCCACCCTTCGGCCACCGGAGGCACAGGATAAGATGCGGGTCCGCGGGTACTTGGCGCGGAGTCGGCCAAGGATGGAGTAGAGGTTGCGGTAATACGCCACCATGGAAACAGAGTGATCGTGCAGATGGGGTTTGTGGTGCGGGAAATTATGATCGTAGAAAATCCCGTCCAAGTTATAGCGGCCGATAAATTCATCCAACTGTTGATAGACCCATTCGGCGATCTCCACCTTCCCCAAATTGAGCAAACCACAAGCCGAGTCTGGCGCATCGGCATGGAGGATCCCATCAGGAAAACGCTCGAAGAATTCCTGGTTGTAACATTTCGCCACTCGTTCGGGTTCAAACCATGCGGCGATTTCCAAGCCCATTGCTTTGAGTTGCCGGCAGAAGTCGTCAAATGACGGCGAAAATGCGGCTGCCGTCGGTTCCTTCAATCTGACCCAGTCGCCCCAATTGTTCTCGACCATAAACCAATAGACCGAGATGTCGAAGAAAAAATGGCCCAGTTGTTTGGCGATCACAGCCGCTTTGAGCATCTGCTGGCCCGTCTGGGATTGTTCCGGATTGGCGACGGCCAGATAGTGCATATGGTTCATCGTCGGATATTCGCGCATTGTCCGCTCGGGGGGCAATAAGTGCCGGCGGATAAAGCGATTCATGCGGTTGGACGCCTGTTCCCTTCCCGAGGCGCAGGCGTAGACATACATCGAGGGTGTTCGTTCCTCCGAATCGGCATTCACCTGCAACGGCAGATCCGGATCGAACAACCCGCCTTGCAACGACACCCACTCATGATCATTACCGGCCTGCATGAACCAATTGCCGGACCAGGCATGCGCCGACAGGAGCGTAAAGCGCTCGTTGGGCCACAATAGATACATCCAGGGATGTTGATTCAGGCAGGACAAACCGGCGCGTTCCTGCAGGCGCACGCTGGCGCCGGATTCCAACGCCATCTGCCTGGGGTGATATTCGTGATAGTGTTGCGTGTGCGCTAGCGCATAACTTTTGCCGCTGCCCGTCAGATAGAAGGCGTCCGGGATCGCGTGAGGCGAATAAAGACCGAATTGCCAGGTGATCAACCGGTCCACCCATACCGGCTCGGACGTGCGCGATTGCAACGTCCAATAGACCTCCAGCACATCGTCGGGATGGTGTTGCAGGATATGCACCGTTGCGCTAAGCGATTGATCCGCCGTCTGGTAGGTCGCTGCCAGATGGGTGACGGTTTGCTGATGATCCAGGGTTACCTTGGAAAAATGTTCCGCTGGAGCGCGCTGCGATTGATTCGCGTCCCATTGGCTGACCAGCGGCATTTGCCATGTTATGTCCGATGGCCAATCCGGCAGGATAACCCCATCCAGTTGGACGCGCGTCCATTTCAATTGCGGATTCACCTGCAACAACCAGCGATAACCATCGCCGAAAATCTGAAATTCCGTTTCCCCAGTAGCAACAATGGACATGCGATTCGCCTCGTGGTGAATTGTACAATCCTGCTTCCATTATAGTGGAATGGGAATGGGGAAGATATCGCTGGATTACGAACTGGTCTTCCCCAGAGCAAACGCAAGTAGGCGTCCGATAGACAATCTCTTACGAGCCGCGACCGTGAGGGAGCGGTTTTTGAGCCGATCACCGCTCCCTCACGGTCGCGGCTCGTTAATACATCGACCCTCGCGGGCTACTTGCGATTGCCATGCTCTGTCCCCACCTGTCTCAGGTTTGGTTATTGTACGGATCGCGTTATAAGACTTTTCTAATTTTCAGTCCGATATAAGGCATTGGCAGACGCCTCCATCGCGGTGGCCAGAGGGTTTCACCTGTCCAAGATCGGGTCAAAATAAAAAAAATAAATAATACTTGACAGCCAATAAATACTGTGGTAGGGTAATTCCGACATCGATGACATTTCGACGACGATGTTGATTTTTAACTTATGAATACAACGGCCTCCCCAACCACGCTGGAGCTGATCGCCAAAGAGGCGGGTGTTTCGGTGCGTACCGTTTACCGGGTGCTCCAAGGGGAGAACAAGGAGAGCTGGCCCAGCGCCCAGCGGCGCGGGAAGTTGATCCGGCAAATCTCCCAGCGGATGGGTTTTATTCCTGATTCCAGTGCGCGCAGCCTGCGAACGGGTCAAAAAATGCAGATCGCGGTTCTGCTTCGCAATACCGAAGGCGGGGAGATGCGGTCGCACTACCCCGAAGCCTTTGAAATCATCCTGGGCATCAACGAGGTGATGGAGCAGGCGGGTTACGGCGTTCATCTGGCGACGATTGGCGATGTGCTGCACCCGCGCAATGCCCACTCGCGTATTTTCCGTGAGCACATGGTCGATGGGCTGATTGTGATCAGCACCATGCCGGACAATCTCCTGAAAATGCTCCAGGCGTTAACGCCGGTTTGCCTGTGGGTTCACTCCAATATCTGGAGCCAGACCAACTGCCTGCGCCGTGATGAAGCGGATGTCGGCCAGCAGATTGCCGGGCGCATGATCGGTCTGGGATATCGCAAGTTGATCTGGGCTGGCCCGTGGCGCCAGGCTGGTGAGTCGCGTCACTATTCAGAAACGCAGCGTTTTGATCATGTGCAGACGGTGGTGCAGCGCCATGGCATCCAACTGGAACAGGTGCTGGCCAACAGTGCCGGCGAGCTGGCGGATCAGTTCGATCGCATTGGGGCAATGTTGCGGCCAGATGTGGGTGTGATCGCTTATTCAACCGAGTATGCCCGCTGGCTGACCCACTGTGCCGGCAGCCTGCGCCTGCAGCCACCGGTTGATTTCGGTCTGGCCTGCTGCGACGAGTCGCGCGTGCTCAAGAGCCACTGGCCCGGGTTGTGCCGGGTCGGGTTTGATCAGTTCGAGCTGGGCCGCCAGGCCGGCGAAATGATGATCGAGAATCTGGAGACGGATCAGGAAATTAAAAGCAGGTTGGTTCGCGGGTCGTGGATTATTGGTGACACGGCTTGGGGCCCACCGGCCGATTCGGCGCAGCCGCATCGGTCTGAATCATAAAACTTAACGTGACCGGCGGGTGTTCCGCTGGCGCGATTTCAAGTGAACTGCCTACATAAGGAGGCATATCATGTTTCGCAGTGGTTTGACTTTATCGGGACTGTCAGCCCTGGCTTTGGGCGCAGTCGTTTTGGGCATGGGCGGCATCAGCGCGCAAGGCGCTGTGCTCAATCCCAGTTTTGAGGATCCCGCGCTTACTGATGGTAACGCTGCGACTCTGCCCGGAAACTCCTGGTCGAAAGCCGGCGGCGGCACAGGGTACATTTACAATCCCGCTGATGCAGAAATGCCCGCTGGTCAGATCAATGGCAGCAACCTGCTTTTAATGGATGTGCGAGGCGCAGCCGTGACCGTCTATCAAACTCTGACGGATACGGTCGATACCAGCAAGCACTATCAGGTCAGCTTCCTGATCGGGAAAAGTGTGGGCGGGGATTTCAACAACGCCGTAGTCGCCCTGTACGCCGGTGCTAATCCGGTTGCCGCCTACGACACCTCGACTGAGCCAGGATTTGTCGCGCCTGCGGCAGGAACGATGAAAGAGGTCTCGTTTAATTACGATCCCGCGCCGACCGACTCGGGCGCTTTTACCATCTATCTCGACAACAGCGGCACCGGCTCATTCGTTTACCTGGATAATGTGCGTCTGAGCGAAGTTCCCGAACCGGCATCGCTGTCGATGCTGGGCTTGGGAGTTGGCGCGCTGCTGATGCGTCGTCGTCGCCTGGCGTAAGTTTGTTGAATTTTGCCGCTGCCTTCGGTTAATCGCTGGAGGCGGCGCTTGCGAGGGTGTAGAGACTATTGCCTTCCCCGATAGGCCGGGGGAGGGATAAAGGAGACGGGGTTTGCCATGAAAATGATGTACGTCAAACTTCTGGCGGCGGTTGCGACGGTTGCAGTCCTGAGCGGTTTGTCTGACAAGGCGTCAGCCCAGACGAATGTCGATCTCAACGGCCCGGCCATCGGGATCAACAGCGGCATCCTGGGGACGAATTATTCCACCCAGCGCCAAGTGACAACGCCGGTGCCGCGCAACGGGGCGGCCATCACGGGTGTGGCCGGCGGGTTGCTGGCCGAGACGTTCGACTGGCAGACGCAGGAGGGCGTCCCCTGGCCGACGCTGCAGGTTTTGCGGAATATTCGTGACTATGGAAACGAGCCGCTGTTCATCGTCAACATGCGCGGGACGGGGACGCACTCAACCCCCTACAGTGTGGGCGGGTTCACTTTCAACAACACCAGTGTTGACATGCTCTCGGGTTTGGCGGCCAAGTGGGTGCGCTACACCAACTTCATCCTGCCCAGCCTCTACGCCGGCACGCCGGTGAGTGGATTGCCGTCCACGGACCAGGGAATCCTCAACCAGATCAGCAACTTCGGCGATCCGAGCAACGTCCTGCCGGCGGCCGGGGAGACGGCCGTCCCCACGGTCAAATACTGGATCATCGGCAATGAGCCGGAAATCAGTGTGGGGGGGAAGAAGTTCACCAACCGGTGGAATGAACTGCCGCCGTGGAATAACAATAACTGGTCGACAACGGAATACGTCAATCGCTATAAGACGATCACGGCCGCGATGAAGGCGGTGGATCCGACGATCAAGGTGGGGCCGGGGATGCTGGGAAGCGTGGACATGACCGTCGCCCCGCTGTTGCAAAGCACTGCGACGATCGACTTCTGGGCGTATCATTCCTATGGGAGTATCCAGAGCGCCACGACGACCAGCCAGAGGGAAGCGGCGCTGCGCAATGTCCGCGCCAATCAGATCAACACCTATAACGCCCAGCGCAACGCCTTCACGGCCGCCGGGCGCGATCCCAACAGCGTCGAGTACATGGTGACGGAGTGGAACCCGGCCGATCCGAACAACGACCCCGGCGGGAACGTGGCCAAGACGATGTACCAGGGGCTGGCGTTTGCGGATACCGTTTTCACCTTTGCGGGTCTGGGGATCACCAAGGCCAATTACTGGGGATTGATGCAGAACGATGACGGGTATCACGGCTGGGTCTGGCCGATGGCCAGCGCCTGGGAGGCGCTGAACCAGAACATGGGCGACACGCTGGTCAAGAGCATTGTCGATGATGCCAACAACCGCCGGGTGTATGTCACCAAAGACAGCCAGACGGGCAAGGTCGTGGTCTGGGGGCTGAACTTCAGCAATTCCAACGACACGAGCATTGCCCTGTCGCTGAACGGGATGGAAATCGCGCCCGATGCGATCTATTCGGTCCTGAGCGGCGGCGTCAACGGCACGCTGATGTCGTTTAACGATAAGGCATTGGCTCCCGGCGGCTGGGACACGGTGATCTGGCGGGATCAGAGTCTGACGAATTTCAATGCGGCTAATTTCAATTTCAGCATCCCCCACGCCAGCATCGTGATGCTGGAGCTTCAGGCGGTTCCGGAGCCGGCGATGCTGGGGTTGATCGGAATTTCTTCAAGTGCGCTGCTGCTGCGGCGTAATCGCAAGGGAGATATGCACTGATGAATAAGGCAAGGATATCCAAAGCGGCGGGCGCGGTACTGGGACTGGCGATGCTGATCGGCGGCCAGATCGCCAGTGGGCAGACCACCATCAACATGAATGTGCCGGGGACGGCGGTTGATCGCGGCATCCTGGGGACCAACTATTTCTCCGAGCGGTGGTGGGCGCCGGTGGCGGATCGGACCGTGGTCACCGGCACGGCCACGGGGCATAACGCGGAACTGTACGACTGGCAGACGCAGTTTCCCTACCCGTGGTGGAATACCATCGGTGTGTTGCAGACCATCCGCGACAGCGGCAGCCAGCCGATGTTTCAGGTGAATATGCGCGGCCGGACAGTGGGGACGGAAGACAACTACGACTACGCCTCGGATTGGTCTACCATTGACGATGTCGCCGGTCTGGCGACGCTGGCGGCGGAGTGGGTGCGCTACACCAATTTCATCCTGCCCAATGGCGGGCCGATCACTCCCAACGACCAGACGATTCTGAACAAGCTCACGTTCGGCCCCTTGCCGCCGCCCGGTCAGCCGGCGCTGCCCACGGTGAAATACTGGGAGATCGGTAATGAACCGGATGCGAACATCTACGGGACGGAGTTTACGGCGGGATCGGAGACGCCAGATAACCATCAACACTACTTGGACAGTGCCGGTTACGTCTACCGTTACAAAACGATCACCAACGCGATGAAGGCGGTGGACCCGTCGATCAAGGTGGGCCCGGCGATGAGCGCGATGACCAACCCGGTGGGGCCAGCCAGCTGGGAACCGCATGTCGCCAAGAAGCTCCTGCAAAGCGATGCAACGATCGATTTCTGGGCTTATCATGCCTATGACGCTCTGGATGTTGCCTTCAAGCCCAATGGCAACGCGAGCGAGATCGCAGCCATGGAAGGGAAACTGCGGCAGGTGAAGGATTATCAAAGGCAGCTGTACAACCTGCAGCGCAGCTTCTTCAGCAAATACGGACGCGATCCCAACCAGGTGGAATTCCGCGCCACGGAATGGAACGCGATGGGGACGGGTGACAACCTTACCAGCGCCCCGACGATGTACCAGGCGCTGGCCTTCACCGAGACTATTTTTTCTTTTGCCCAACTGGGCGTCAAAAGCGCCAATTACTGGGGGGTGCTGGCGTATGAACCGCAGGATCCCAAGGGCTACCAGAATCTCTGGCCGATGGTGCAGGTGTGGCAGAAGCTCAATGGCAACATCGGCACGACGCTGGTGGGAAGCGCCGGCGATGATTCATCCAATCAGCGGGTCTATGTGACGCGGGATGATGACACGGGGAAAGTGACGGTATGGGGATTGAATTTCAGCAACAGTGCTGATGCGAGCATCGCCCTGGTGTTGCAGGGGCTGAGCGGCCAGTACGACGCCGTCCTTTCGATTCTCAACGCTGGCGCGAACACGACGCTCTGGACAGCCTCCGATGCGCAACTGGGGACCTATGTGTCGTGGACCAGCCAGGCGCTCAATGGATTCAATCCCGCGAATTTTAGTCTGAGTATCCCCCATGCCAGCATCTCCATGCTGGAATTGACGCCGGTTCCCGAACCGGCCGGTGTGGGTTTCGTATTAGTCATGGGCGCACTGGCGCTGCGCCGTCGACGCGGTGGGAAAAATTAAGGAGTTTCAGGAATGATCCATGGATGGCTTAAATTAAGTGAATTTGACGTGATTCGCGGCGGTTTGGCGATGATGCTGGCGCTGCTGATGGGCAGCGCAGCGTGCATGGCTGCCCCGAAGAGTACGATCGATCGGGATTTGTCGTTTTACGCTGATTTCGATACGTCGGCCCAGCCTGCGTATGTCCGCGGCGCCGATACCACCACGGGAACGTATCAGGCGGTCGAGGGCGTGGTGGGCCAGGCGACGAAGGTGCAATCCGCGGCGGTGAGCTATCTTCAGCCGGGGAATCTCAACTTCGATGCCGGGACGGTGAGTTTCTGGGTCAAACCGGCGCTGGACCTGGCGGCGCAAGTGGGGCACGGGCCGGGCACGCGCACCATCTTCGGCGCGGTGAATTTCAAGCTGGCTGCGTACACCAATCAGCCCAATACCCAGCCGGTGATCTATTTCATGACCGGCACCAACCTGCCGCAGAATGATTTTCAGTGGGATTACAACGCGGCTGCGCCGATCGATTCCCTGCCGCCCGGCCAGTGGACGAATGTGACGCTGACGTACAGCGCCAAGGCCGGACGCAAGGCCATTTACATCAACGGCAGGCGCGTGGCATCGATCAACACGAAGCTGATTCCGCCAGGCAGCGGCGGGGATTCATTCACGCTGGGCGAAGGATTGCCCGGCGATTATGACGAGCTGGCGGTATGGGGTCGGGAACTGACCGCGGCGGAGATTCAACTGCTGGCGCGCAAACCGGCCCAGGTGGCGTCGGAATTGGCCGCCTATGGCCGAGAACACGTTCAACAGAAAATTGAATGGACGATTTACCCGAACCTGGTCTACCAGAATTATGCTGATTCCATCGTTGAACCGGGTGAAAAGCTGGCGCTGAAGCTGCCCTTGGAGAACCGCACGGACAAGGCGCAATCGGGCGTCGTCACCATCGCGGTGCAGGATATCTGGGATAAGCAGGTCGGACCGACGCAGAGATTCGACGTGAAGCTGGCGGCCAACGAGAAAAAAGACCTGCCGTTCGAGGTGTCTGTGGACTGGTTTGGTGCATTTCGCGTGGCGGTGACGGTGGAGGTGGATGGCGTCCAGCAGAGTCGGGATGTCACCACTTTTGGCGTGCTGCCCAAGGACCCGCCGCCGAAGCATCCGTTTTTCGGCGGGCATATCAGCCAGGTCGGCACGTTGCCGCAGTTGGGCAGAAGACTTGGCTTCAGCGGCAATCGCGTTCACAACATGACGCAGTTCACCTGGTGGTTCCAGATGGAGCCGCAGCGTGGCAACTGGGCCATGAACGGAGCTGGTAATTATGAGCGCTACATGGCCATGGGGTACACGCATTACGGCCAGTGGATCTACACCCCGTCCTGGGCGGTGACACTGCCCGATGGCCAACATCCGCCGGGCGAGGCTGCATACGGTTATGCACCGACGGACATTGAGGCGCTGCGGGAGTATGTGCGCGAATCACTTAAACGCTTCCCGGCGATCAAGCGGTGGGAAATCTGGAACGAGCCGTATGTGTCGATGTTCTGGCGCGGCACGCCCAAAGAGTATGTGGATCTGTGCAAGGTGATCTACACCGAAGCCAAGAAGGCGCGCCCGGACATCACCGTCTATGCCCAGCTTTTGTATGAAGGCCCCTGGACGCGCGATGCGATGAAACTGGGGGTGCTGAATTACTGCGACGGTGTGGCGTATCACTTTTACCATGTCGCCAGCGAAGACGCGCAATCAGCCACGGAACCGATCCGGAGGTTGCGGCAACTGCTGGCCGCCAACGGCAAGCCGAATATGCCGATTCTGGCATCGGAAGGGGGCATGAACAGCACAACCTTCCTGCGCGGGATGGATTTTGCCGATCTGCCACCGCAGGAGGTGCGTCCGCCTTACAATTATCGTTTGGCGGCGCAGTCCATTGTGCAGGCGGATGTGGTCATGATGGCTGCGGGCGTGCCCACCTGGTACTACTATTTTCATCAGCCGGTCGATGCCACCTATCCTACCGGCCTTTGGAAATATGACAATTATTCCACCCTGGAAGTGACGCGGTCGCCCAAGCCGATGGCAATCGCGATTGCCCAATTGGCCCGGCAACTGGGCGGTGGAACGTTTGTGGCTCAGTTGCCTGCTGCGGTTGATGGCCTGCGCGCCTATGCCTATCAGCAACCGGATGGCCAGGCGGTCGCCGTTGTGTGGGCGGAAAATGGGGCTGAGGCGCAAATCCAGGTTCCCATCGCGTTTCGCGCTGTTGATCTGATGGGCAATCCTGTTGCTTCGGACCAGATGAGCATCGCCCTGGAGCCGCGTTATCTGCATGCCCCGGATCTGCAGCAGCTCAAGGCGCTATTAGCCGATCCGGCTGCCACGACACTCCTGAAGAAAGTTGCGCAGGATTCTGTTGCTGTCGGCGATAAAACCGCGCCGAAGAAAATGTACGATTTCCCGATTGCCGCGGAGGTTGGTATCAGCAAGCTGGTTCCGCTGGATATGTCCGGTGTGGCCAACATGTCGCTGGTGGATGACGCCGCCGGCGACGGCCAGGGCTGGCAGGATGAAGGGCCGTACAACGATCTGCGCAATGTCGAGCCAGGCGAACATAAGTGGCTGGGCGTGCCGTTTGTTATTGCCGGTAAGACCAACCGCGATGCCAACGTGCTGACCATGAAGGGAAGGACCTTCCCTGCCGGCCCCAAAGAGGCGGGGCCGATTGAGGTGGGCAACCGGGGTTTGCGTGGGTTGTTCTTTGTCACAGCCGCCAACTGGACGAACACCGGACAGACGATGGGCCAATACATCGTCACCTATGATGATGGACAGCAGGTCAAAATTCCCATCGTCATCGGCGAAAATGCGGACAACTGGTGGTACGACCACACCGACACCGAGGACAGCCGCACCGTTGCGTTCCAAGCGGCTGACCCGCTTGAGCCAGCACACCCGAACCGGTTTCTGCGGGTCTGGTACTGGGAGAATACCCGTCCTGACAAAAAGGTTAAATCCATTTCCGTGGAATCGTTAAGCAATGACATGACCTTTACCGTGGTCGCCATCACGGCTGCAACCCACTAATCTTGAAAGGAGTTTTTTATGTCTGTTTCCACATCATCTTATCGTGGGCACATCGCCCGAAAGTTACATGCCTTCACACTGGTGGAGCTGCTGGTGGTGATCGGCATCATCGCTCTGCTGATCAGTATGTTGCTACCGGCGCTGAACAAGGCGCGCGAGGCGGCAAATACAGTGGTGTGTTCCTCCAACATGCGCCAGCTCGGACTGGGTTTGCAGTTATATGCCAATGAGTATCGCGGAAAATATCCGATCGCATATAATTACTATGCACCCAGCGAGTTTCCCGGTTGGACGTGGCCGCCTTATCCCGGTTATGTTAGCTGGGATGATCTGATGATTCTCAAGGAATTTGTGAGCAACAGCGAGGTATTCCGATGCCCGACTGCCCAAGCCATCCAGCCAGTTGATTTTATGGACTACAATGGGAAGCAGGTGCTGGGGGTTAGTGACCGCCACTACGCGATATGTATGTATGGCATCGGCGGGGGCAATAATTTGCCGGATTATGACTATTATCCTCCCGGCAAGATGAGATATCTTACCGCAGGCATGATCCGACCCTCCGCCGAGAAAATCGGTATTGGAGAAGGTTGGAATGAAGGTGTTTCGAACTCTTATCGATACATGATGACCGGATATGTGAGCTGGCCGGGTGGTATCAGCGTTCCGGCGAAATGGCACAACGGTGGAGCGAATTATCTGTTCATGGACGGACACGTTGGTTACTTAAAGCAATCCGAGGCGAACTTTGGTGCCTACCTCAACGGACAGTACGTCAATCAGACGGCATACCATGCTTGGTTTTACCCGGACGCGCCCTGATGAGTTCATCGATTCTAGCCGGGTTAAAACGCCCAACCGCATCGCCGCAACGGAAGTCTTATCTTCTGTCAGGGGCTGGCATTTGCCTGCGCCTGGTTCAAGGGGAAGGGCGCGGCGGGTTGCTGCTGGAGTTTGGCTTGGCTGATGCCTTGCCCGTTGTAACCGTGCCGTATGAGCGGTTTTCGCCCATCTCGTGCGGGCGGCCGTGGGCGATCGCGGAGAATCCCACGCCGCTGGAGATCGTCTCGATCGAATTGGTTGAAGATGCGATCCGTGTTGTTGCGCGCAACACTTTTTTGGAAATCACGGATCAGTTTTGCTTTCAAAGTGCGCATCTGGTTGTGCAGCGCTGCTGGCGGTGTATCGCATCGGCACCGGTGGAGAATGTAGCCATCGGTACGGCGCTGATTGTCGGCAATGGCGTCGATCAGCACATCACCATCCCGGGTGTGCTCTACAATAACAACCCATCGGCGGCGGCGAATCGACTGGTGCCTCATCTCAAGGCAGCGACGGATGAGGCGCTGGTTGTTGAGGAACATCGCCTGCCGATTCCCGGCGTCAATGTCGAGTGGCGTCAGGAGGATCAGCACGTTGCACTGACGCTGCTGGTTACGCCGGATGTTCGCCCGGTTGGGCACGATGGTCAGCCCGAATGCGACTCGCTGGGCGTTATCACACGTGGAAAACAGGTGGAGCTGGTCAGCCTCAGTGGTGTTGTCGCGTTCAATGGAGAAAAAGACTGTGTCTATGGCGGGCAGAATCAATCCATGCCGGCGGTGACCGATGGATATTTGCGTCTCCAGCCGGGTGAATGTCATACCAAGACGCTCCATCTGATCCTGTCCAGTTGCAGCCAGGAAGGGCGCGGGTTCCGGTCGCTGGTTACGGCTGGCTGGGATGTGCTCAAACCCAAGACTCAGCCCGGTTTCGATCTGGATACGACGGTCAAGCTCAAACTCAATGCCCTGCATGGTCGCTGGCGTGATTACAGCGGGCGTCAGGGATTTATCTATCTGCCCGAACCGGGAAAACCGGGGAATGTCTATTCCTATCCGCCGACCCTTCTTTATGGCTGGACGGGTCAGCAGATGAAACTGGCGTGGTGCGCCCTTAAGGCGTCGGTCAGTGGGTTTGATGATGCGCCGTGGCGCGAAATGGGAACCGCAGTGCTGGATCATTTTGCCTCGGCGCCGTCGCTGGAAGGACATCCGGGTTGCCGGTTAAGCGGGCAGAGTCTGATCGATGGGCAGTGGTTTGGTGTGGATCATGGGCACGGCTCATCGTTGATGAGCAGCCGGTCGCTGGGGGAGACGCTCACCTCGCTGGCGGATTGCCTGATGCTTTTGCGCGAACATCGATTGCCGATCAAACCGCAGTGGCACCAGGCGCTGGTTGAGGGGGTGCAGTTTTTAGCCAGTACGCCTTTGTCCAATCACGGGATCTTTCCAGCGGCGTTCTCGGTGGCAACCGCCCAGCGGGAGTTGGCGGGTATGCCATCGACGGCAGGTGTCACCTGTGTCATGGCGATGCTGGCGGCGGCGAAGTATCTGGATGATGGGCAACTGATTGAACGAGCCTGCGGTATTCTGGATCGCTACGCGGAAATTTATACGGCGGATTTTCGTCGGCCCTTTAATGGGGCCACGCTCGATGCTGCTTGTGAAGACAAGGAGGCTGGGCTGTTTTATTTCCTGGCTAGCGCCCGGGCTTATGCGTTGACGAAAGAGGCCCGGTTTGCCCGCGAGGCGGAACTGGCTGCCGATTGGACGGCCACGTTCATCTATCATTGGAATGTGCCGATGCGTCCGGGCACGCTGATGGAGGAGGAAAAATTCCCCACCAGCTTCTGGCCAGCCGTGAGTGTGCAGAACATGCACCTGGATGTTTTTCATGCACCTTATGAGCTGTACGAGTTTGCACGATCGATCGGTAATGACCGGCTGATGCAGATGGGACAGGGAATTATGCAGGCTTGGACGCATGGCATCGCCCAAAGGCCAGGACACTGGGGATACGACATTGCCGGCGAACAGGCGGAACAATTTTTCCAAACCAACTATATTCAAGGCCCCGGCGGCCCGGAGCTGTGGCGCGGGGGTGTCAATCCGTGGAACCCGTCCTGGGTCATTGCCACGGTTCTGTCGGCAGCATTGAAATTCTGCAGCAGCCCTGCCTGAAAGTACTTCCAAACGATTCCATCCAACCAAGGAACTGGACACATGAAAGAGTTAATGCTCGATATCGATTGCAGCCATATTTTTGTCAGCCGCAGTGCCGATGAGATGACCGTTGAAGGTCTGAATGCCGTGGTTGATCAGTATGTCGGGACGCAGGTGAAGCATCTGATGTTCAATCCCAACAGCCAGCGCACGACCTATGACAGCAAAGTCTGGCAGGCTTACTGGCAGTCTCCACAGGCTGCGGCGGAGACCAATTTTATCCAGCGCCGATTCATCGACCATACCCGCCTGCTTTTTGAGAAGGGGATCGATCCGTATCAGGTGATGTTCAAGCGTTGCCGGGAAAAGGGGATTCATCCCTGGCTGTCGGTGCGGACCAATGACGCTCATTACACCGATATCCCCGACCACTGGGCTTTGAGCACATTCTGGCGCGATCATCCCCAGTTTCATCGAATTCCCGGAAGCACCCGCGGCTACCACGATCCGCAGCTTGATTTTGCCCACCCGGAAGTGCGTGAGTATCTGATGCTGCTTTTGGATGAGATGCTGGAGCGCTACGATGTGGACGGCATCTCGCTGGACTGGATGCGCGAACCCCTGGCGTTTCGTCCGGGGCATGAGATTGCCGGTGGCAAGCTGCTCACCGGGTTCATGGCCGAGTTTCGGGATAAAGCCAATCGGGCCGGCAAAAAGCGGGGGCATAAGATCCTGGTCGGGGCGCGGGTTCCGGCCTGGCCGCAGCATGCCCGCGGGCTGGGGCTGGATGGTGTCGCCTGGGCCAAGGAGGGCCTGGTTGATGTGCTGGCCCCCTCGCCGCGCTGGGCGACGGCGGACTTCGATATTCCGATGGAGCTGTGGAGGGAGTTGATCGGCCAGGAGGCGTTGTCCCGCGTGACGCTTGTCGGCGGCACGGAGGTGCTGCTGGGGGCATGGGCCTTCCCCTCGGCCCGGCGAAGCAGTTGCGACGCCGCCGCCCTGCGTGGGCAGGCCATAGGAATTCTGCATCGCGGTGCCGACCGCGTTTTGATGTTCAATTATTTTGATCGTTTGACCCCGCATTACAGCGATGAGGATTACAGCCAGATGATTCGTCAGGCGGGCGATCTAAAAACACTGCTGGACAAACCGCGCCGGCATATCGCCACCTATTGCGATACGACGCCGCCGGGCGTTCCGATCGCGTACATGCTGCCGGTGGATTTGGTGGGAACCGATCCAGCCCAGTTTCGTTTGTACATCGGTCCCAAACCGACCACCGGCAAGGCGACGCTGCTGGTGGGTCTGGTATCGGAAACGTCGGTCCAATACCACAGGATGCAAATCAGCGCCCGCTGCAATTGCGATCCCTGCGGCGATGGCCGCAGCGCCGCCGGAGACGTCGAGTTTATAACGAATAAGAAGCTGCCATCGGATGCTCAATTCATGCTGAGTTTCGATGTGCCGCTGAAGCATCTGCAGGATGGTTACAACCTATTTGAGTTGTTGTACGACGGCGGCCCGGCCAGTCGCGCGGTGTGGGTGGAATTGCTCATTCAGCCCTAATTAATCCAGCTTCTGCGCCACCTGTAAAAGCGGGCTATTTGACGCCGATATCAACAAAAGTGGCACGACTCGGCGTCAGTTGACAACCCCGAAGGAGAAGCTGATCAACTGCGTGTCGTCCTTGTCGTCTTTGCTCATGGGTACGGCAAAGTCAATGGCCAGCGGCGCTTGGCCGAAGATCGGCAGAATGATTCGGACACCCGCGCCGATGCTGGAGCGGAATGTACCGAGTTTGAAGTCTGGTTCGACGGTGCCGAAGTCACTAAAAATGACGCCGCGCAGATTGTCACCCACCAGCGGGAAACCCAGCTCCACCGTGCCGGTGGCTGAGAAATTACCGCCGATGCGGTCATCGTCCAGACCTTGGCGCGGCGAGACACCCCGATATTCAAAACCGCGCATGCTTCCCAGGCCACCGCCATAGAAGCGTTCAAAGAAAGGCGCTTCGCCGGAGATATAGCCTGTTTCCAGATGGACCCCCAGGGTTGTGCGCCGATCCAGCAGATCCTCGTTCAGCAGGAAAAAGGTGCTCCAACTGGCGGAATATTTGGTGAAGCTCGGGCCGCCGAATACGCCGTATTGTTCGACACCGATGGAGGTGTTCGAGCCTTTGTAGGGAACGTAACCACCTTCGGTGGTGTCGCGGCGCAATGTCAGCCCGAGGCTGGTGATGGTGGTGTTGCCAGCATAGTCGAGGATGTCCTGAGCGCGATCGGGTCGGTTTTTAATATGTTTGATGGCGACATTTTCCCCCTTGAGCGACAGCAGCGCCGGCCAGTGATAATCAAAGCGTTTGCCCAGCCCGACGCGCCCGCCGGCGTGGTTTTCGTCGTAATGTTCGCGCTGGCGGTTACGAAGATAGGCCTCGGTGGAGAGGCTGTAGGGCTGATCAAACAGCCAGGGTTCAACGAAGCGCACCGATGCGTTGGTGGCTTTGGTTCCCGGTTCCAGGCTGGCACGGAATGTCTGACCGGCGCCGCGGAATGAGCGCTCGCCGAACATATCGCGCCAATCGTCCGGCCAGGCCCCGATGTCAAAGTTGCGCTGCTCGTAGGTGATATTGCCACCCAGGCCGCCGTTGGAGTTGACGCCGGCACCGAAGCTCAACAACCCGGTTTCGCGCTCAGTCACCTGCACCAGAAGGTCGCGTTCCTCCGGCGAAGTGCCGACGGGCGTCATTTCCACACCGGAGAAATAAGCCGAGGAACGGATACGGTCGGCCGCATCCGCCAGTTCGCCGGAGTTGTACATATCACCGGGGGCGACGCGCAATTCGCGCAGAACCAGCTTGTCCTGCGAGCGGGGGTTTCCCTTGACGATGATCCGGCCGATCCGGAAGGGATGGCCTTCGCTGATGTCGTAGACCAGCTCGACTTTTCCCGGTTGCGTTGAAAAAATACGTCGCGGGGTGATGTTGAGATAATCTTCGATCAATTCCCCGCGCGGCCCGCGCAATTGCGGCGCCCAGATATAACCGTAGGGGCTGTAGGCTTTGACAATCTGGCGCACATCACGATCAAGGATTTGCTGGTCGTACGGGCTGCCTTCGGTCAGTTTCAACCGTGCGCGCAGATCACGCTCGGAGACCCGGCTGTTGCCGCGAAAGACGATGCGCTCGACGGTATAACGCGGGCCTTCATCAATCAGGAAATCAATCTGAACTTCGCTCTGATCGGGGGACCAGACGATGCGCCGACCGACGCGCGCATCGAAAAAGCCCTTGCTTTCGTAGTAGCGGCGCAAGGCACCGACATCATCCTCAACGGTTTCCTCATCAAACTTCCCGGAGGATAGGATCCAGATCCAAGTCTTGCTGCGAATCTGGTCTTTCAGACGGTCAGCGCTGAAACTGTGGGCGCCGATGAACGTGATGTTGCGGATGCGAACGTTCGGGCCTTCGGTAATGAGGAAGACAACATTGCCGGTGCGGGTGAGGGCCTGACGATCAATATCGACCGACGCCTTGGGATAGTTGCGCTGGCGGTAAAGGCTTTCAATGGCCTGGCGGGCGAGATTGATGCGGAACATGTCGATGGACTGTCCGGGATGGATGTCCAGCACGCGCAGGATCGTCATATCATCAAGACGCTGATTGCCGATGAAGCGGATCGAGGCGATCTGGTCGCGCTCCTGCACCTGAAAGATGATGATGACACCGGTGGCGGTTGGTTCCACGCGGGCCTGGACATTGGCAAATTTCTGCAGGTCGAAGATGCGCTGATAATCTTCCGTGACGGTCTGCGGATCGAACTTTTCGCCGACCTTGGAACGAACGACGTTGAGTATCTCGGAGGTATTGACCAGACGATTGCCGAGAATCCGCGTATCTTCGATGGCACGCCCGGCTAATTCCGGTGCGATATTCAAAGTGCGGACCGGCGCAGGGCGCAACGCGGCGTCGGTGGGTTGGGCACTGGCATCAGCAGGCTGGGTGGTTGCAGGCGCATTTTGAGCCAAGGCCGCCGATGGCCAAGTGGTGGCGGCTACGGCAGCGACGATGGCTGCCGCCGCGAATTTTATTGCAACGTCTGCGCCGCTCGTGCGTGTGGAGTGTTGTAAATCCATAGTCCGTATCCGCATTGGACCTTGCTGCTGCCAGTCTGGCGTACCTTCGTTTGTGGCAGTTTAGTGACGATCAAGTTGAAGTCAAAAAACAAATGTCAGCACAATACCGATGGTGCAAAAAGTAACCGATAATCAGGCTGGTGGGAAGCTGTGGCAGCGGGCTCTTTTTTTTCTCAGGATGCTGGTGCAGCCGGGTTTACAATGCGCCGGCTGCGAACTGACGGCGCATTATGGAGGGGGGATGGTAGGGGAGCATGATTGACGAGCTTTGAGTCTTGATGGTTTGGGTTTAGGTTGTAGCCAGACTGGACAAGCGTGCCCAAAGGGTCAAGAATCGGGGGAAAAGTTTTATTCAATGATTCAACAAAGAAGCTGATGGCTAAACAACTGACTCATCTTGGCGGCCGATCCATCCTGACAAGCAAGCAGATCAACGATCCGCGCACAATTCTTGAAGCTTTTGCCAATCCGAAAATTGGCAGAAGCTACGAGATCGAGTTCGTTTTTCCTGAATTCACCAGCATGTGTCCCGTGACGGGTCAGCCCGATTTTGCGACGATTACCGTTTGCTACGTTCCCCGCCGACTTTGCGTGGAGATGAAAAGTCTCAAGCTCTATTTTTTGGCTTTTCGCAACAAGGGCATTTTTTACGAAGGTGTGGTCAATACCATCCTTGACGATCTGGTCGCGGTGCTCAAACCGCGTCAGATGACGATTATCGGTGAATTTAACCCGCGCGGGGGAACGGCGGGCAAGATTACAGCGAGCTACCCTGATCGACTGAAAAAGATACGTTAGTGCAATGGGGGGGGTAAAATAGGTGAATCTGTTCTGGGGCGATGCGCGTTTGTTTGCGGCAGTTCGGTTGAATGTTTGCGCGATGCGTGGCGGACGAGCCAGTAATAGTTTTGCTGGTTCGGCTGTCTATTTGAATTGAGATGCCTAAAATTGATGTTAAATGACCTCCTTGTCGGAAATGCCCTTGATGGTTGTCACCCCATTTGATGCTCAGCGCGTCCGTCGCGATTTCCCCATTCTGCAGACGCGCATGAATGGCAAGCCACTTGTTTACCTTGACAATGCAGCGACAACCCAGAAACCGCAGGCGGTCATCGACGCGATTACGCATTATTACACGAATGATAACGCCAATATCCATCGTGGCGTGTATGCCCTGAGTCAGCGGGCGACCCAGGGGTATGAATCAGCCCGCGCAAAAGTGGCGCGGTTTATCAATGCGCCGGATTCTTCGTGCTGCATTTTTACGCGCGGTGCGACCGAAGCGATTAATATGGTGGCTGCCAGTTGGGCCAGGATCACCTTGAAAAAAGGGGATGAAATCCTGGTGGGGGAAATGGAGCATCATTCCAATATCGTGCCGTGGCAGTTGGCTGCCCAGGCATGCGGCGCGGTGATTCGCGTGATCCCGATGAATGATCAGGGGGATTTGCTGCTGGATGATCTGGATGAACTGTTGAATGGCAAAACCAAGCTGGTGGCGATTCAGCAGGTTTCCAATGCACTGGGAACGATTCATCCGATCGAGCGGATTGTTTCGCGTGCCCGCGCGGTCGGTGCCAGGGTGCTGCTGGATGGGGCACAGTGGGTTGCGCATCATCCGACGGATGTGCAGGCGCTGGATTGCGATTTTTACGCATTTTCGGGGCATAAACTTTTCGGCCCGACGGGCATTGGCGTATTGTGGGGGCGCCGGGAACTGCTGGAGGCGATGGCACCGTATCAAGGTGGCGGCGACATGATTGAAACCGTCGCGTTTGAGGGCAGCACCTGGGCGCCGCTGCCCAATAAGCTGGAGGCGGGAACGCCTGATATTGCCGGGGCGATCGGCTTGGGCGCTGCGATTGATTATCTGACGGGCCTGGGGATTAAAAATTATGAAGCGTATGAAACTGAGTTGCTGAACTATGCGACCGCGCAGCTCGATGCCATTGCGGGCGTGCGCATCATTGGCCGGGCGCGGCGCAAGGCAGCGGTGATCAGTTTTATAGTGGAAAATCCGCCGATCAGCCCGATGGATATTGGCATGGCCCTGGATCGGCAGGGCGTTGCGGTGCGTACGGGGCATCATTGCTGCATGCCGATCATGACGCGGCTGAAAATTGCCGCGACCACGCGCGCCAGTTTTGCGATGTACAATACGCGGGCCGATGTGGACGCACTTGCTGAGGCGCTGCGACAACTGATCAGCGCGCACTCCAACCGGCGACAGGCCAGCGACACACCACGGTTTACCGCGGACAATCTGCCGTTTGCACCTGCTTCAGCGGCGACACCGGCGCAAGCCGCTGCGCAGTTGATCGAGGATTTTGATCTATTTGAAGACCGCCAGGCCAAGGCGGATTATGTGCTGGAACTGGCGAAAAAATTGCCGGGTGCATTTGAAGTGCTCAAACCGTTGACGGCGCGCGTGCCCGGGTGCATGAGCGAGGTGTATCTGCTGGGGCGTGGCATGCCTGGTGATCAGGAGCGCTTTGAGTTTGTGGCCGATTCCAATGCGGAGATCGTGCGCGGGCTGATCGCGATTTTGCAGCAACTTTATTCCGGTCAACCGGCGCAACTGGTGTTGCAGTTTGATATTGAACAATTTTTCCACAGAATTGGGTTGGATCAGTTCATCAGCAGTCAGCGGCGTAATGGCCTGGCTGGGATGATCGGACGCATTGGCTCACTGGCTGAGGCGGTGGTGAAGCAGGGCCTTGATAAGGAACATCGACATGGAACATAACGATTTGACAGCGGCTGGTCAGGCCGATCAAGCGGTTGAGGGCGACACAGCGCAATCGCCACAGGAGCAATTGAAGGAGAAGATTATCGAGACGCTTAAAAGCGTTTACGATCCGGAAATACCGGTGGATATTTATGAACTGGGTTTGATATACGGAATTGACATCGCCGACGATAATTCGGTGAAGATTCGCATGACACTGACAGCACCGGGTTGCCCGGTGGCGGCCAATATCGTGGAGGAAGTGACGCGCAAAGTGCAGGCGGTCAGCCTGGTCACCTTCTGCAATGTGGAGCTGGTATGGGAGCCGCCGTGGACCAAGGACATGATGAGCGAAGCAGCACTTCTGGAGTTGGGGCTGTTGTAGGCGCTTGACAATTGCGTTGGACTGGTGACGATCCATCCGGATCAACGGATGGATAAAAAGCCTCTTGGAAAACCTGATACCCTGGTGGCATGGATGGAGTCGCTGTCCGATGCCACGCGCCTGCGTTTGCTGCGCCTGCTGGAACATCAGGAGTTGGGCGTGGTGGAATTGTGTGATGTATTGCAGTCGCCGCAGTCAACCGTGTCGCGTCATTTGAAAGTGTTGCTGGATCAGAGGTGGGTTCGGGCAGCGCGGCGGGCGACGACGAATTATTACCGCATGATTTTGGAGGAATTGCAGGTGCCAGCGCAGCGTTTATGGCTGGTGGCGCGCGAACAAACCGACGGTTGGGCGACGGCACGGCAGGATCAGCTTCGGCTGGAGCGGGTGCTGCATCAGCGTCAGCAGGATGCGCGTACGTTTTTCGCCGGGGCGGCAGGGCAGTGGGATCAATTGCGTTGTGAG
The DNA here is from genome assembly GCA_020847375.1 of Phycisphaerales bacterium. GTDB lineage: Bacteria > Planctomycetota > Phycisphaerae > Tepidisphaerales > Tepidisphaeraceae > JADLCB01. The sequence goes on from JADLCB010000007.1 coordinate 22,100, forward strand.
TTGTATGGGCGGCATTTTGGCATCGAAGCGATGCTGGCGCTGTTGCCAGCGCATTATGTCATAGCGGATCTGGGTTGTGGCACGGCGGCGCTGGCGGTGCAACTGGCGGGGCATGTCAAACGGGTTATCGGCGTTGATTTGTCGCCGGAGATGCTCAAGGGGGCGAAGAAGCGGATCGGCGCATTGAAAAATATCGAACTGCGCAAGGGTGATTTGACCAGCGTACCGATTTCAACGGGTGGTTGTGATGCGGTGCTGTGCCTGTTGGCGCTGACGTATGTTGAGGATGTTCAACTGGCGGTGCGGGAGATGGGGCGGATCGTCAAACCGGGTGGTCAGGCGGTTATTGTCGATCTCATGCCGCATGATCGTGATGATTTTCGCCGGTCCATGGGGCAAAAGTCGGCTGGATTGGACGAGCGCCAACTGACGAACATGCTCAGCTGTGCCGGTTTTGACGAAATCCAGATCAAGCCGCTCTCACCGGAACCATCAGCCAAAGGACCGGCGCTATTTCTGGCCAGGGCGATTCGCACCGGTCAGGCACTGGAACAGGCCCGGTGATCGACCAGCGCAGCTGCTTGATCAAAAGGGAGTGCCCAACCCATAAAAAACTGGGCGGGGCCCTCCCCTCCAGGGGTGGCCCCGCCGCAGCAGATGCAATTAATCGCGCGATGTTTAGTAAACAACCGCCATGGCGTCCTCGATGCTCTCGATGACCTGGCGCACATGGAACGGTTTGCGGAGGAAACCGTCAAAACCCTGTGATAACAGACCCTTGGCCTCTTCATCGGTGAGCTTGCCGCTCATGGCGATGACCTTTGTGAGCTGCAGATCACTGCTGCTCTTGATCTGCCTGGCCACTTCGCGGGCGTCGATGTCACGCAGATGCACATCCAGAAGGATCACATGCGGGCGTGATTTTTCCGCGGTAATACCGGCGGCAAATCCGTTTTTAGCGATTTCGACCTCGTACTTGGCTTCATCTTCGAGGATTTTTTCCAGCACCTCGACGATATCATGCTCTTCATCCACGATCATGATGCGGGTGCGACCGCTCATCAGGCCATTCAAAGGCATGCCGTGCTGCTTCATGAAACGGATGAGCTGATTCAACGGGATACGCCGGTCCTTGGAACCAGGGATGCGGTATCCGAGCAGGGCGCCGGAATCAAACCACTTGCTGACCGTGCGCGGAGCGACGTTACAGATTTTCGCCACTTCGCCAGTCGTCAATACGTCTTTGTCTTTCACGCTGTTCATTTGCATTTCCCTCTCCGTTCGGCGTTGTTCTGGCCTGACGTTTTGGATTACGCAGGCAACAACATCTATATCGACCGGTTGGAGAGGCGCTTTAGAATAAACGCGCAGATTATGCCGGTAGTGACAGATAAGAATGTTGGGAGCCTCAACTTTATCGGTCGTAGCGGCGAGGAATCGACGAAATCAACGTGAAAAACAGGCAAAGTACCGGAATGAAAAAATGACGCGCCGGGCGAAATTAATTTAATTGCAGCATTGAAAAGTAGTGCAAAGCCGTCTTGCGCGACAGTCAATCGCCAGGCGGCGCGCCCGGGTCTTACGCTACGGCGGTTACTTCGGTGACTTCGGGGATATTGTCTTTGATATTACGCTCGACGCCGATGCGCAACGTCAAGGCGCTGCTGGGGCAGCCAATGCAGGCGCCGTGGAAACGAATTTGAACTTGGCCAGCGTCGGTGACGTTGACCAACTCAATGTCGCCACCATCAGCCTGAACCGCAGGACGAATCAGGTTCAAGATATGCAGCACACGATCGTGCAGACTCTGATTTTCTGGAAGTGCCGTAGCCATATCGCAATTATAGGGCAGAAACGATTTTCAGACCAGTTGTTGTTGACCAGCAGGATATTTCCGTGGTGTTTTGAAGGTTGAGGGCTGTTTTATAAAGCGATGAACGCGGGTTGTGGGTATTGACCAGTGGAAGTAGGGTCTGGGCTGCCGATTTACAGAACATCTGCAAATCCACGTTTGGTTTTCATGAAAAAGGCGTATCCGAGCTGGCAGAGCAGCAGACCGAACAAGGTTGCGAAAATTAAAGGAGGCCAACTCGGCATGGCGCCGTTAAGCACCACGGCGCGCACGGCTTCGACAACACCGGTCAGCGGATTGAGATTAACGACCCAAACCCAGTCAACGGGGAATCGATCGACTGGCCAGATGATCGGGGTGAGAAAAAAGCCAATCTGCGCGATCAACGCGACGATGCGCCGCATGTCGGGAATGTAAACCCCGAGCGAGGCGAACAACCACGCCAGCCCCAGGGAGATGAGGAAAATCGGAATGAGAACAACAGGTAATAAAAGCGTGGTGACGGGTAGCGTATGGTTGAAGATCAAGTTGGCCAGCAGGAACAATACCATGCCAATCGCCGTCGGGATGACGATGCCGCCGACAGTTGACGCCGGTAGTATTTCGACGGGGAAGACCATCTGTTTAACAAAATTGCGGCTGGCAGCGACAATGCCCGAAGCAGCCGTCGCGGTGATGGAAAAGATCTGGTAGGTCAGCATGCCGCCGTACAGACCGAGCACGAATTCCGCCCGACTGCCTTTGCCAGCAAAGATCATTCCGAAGACAAAACCATAAACGCCCAGCATGATCAGAGGATCCAGCACGACCCACCCCTGACCGAGCAAACTGCCGCGATGATTGGTTGATAAACTGGTACGGCTGAGTTGAAACAGCAGCACCCGGTGCTGAATAAGAGATCGGATCAGCGCCAGGGGTGACAGGAAATGCGAGACAGGTTCGTCTGCTGCTTGATGGCGAATCAGGGCCTGGGTATCGGATGAATCAGTCATGGTCATACAAAGAGTTATGGTATCGCAAAGGATGCGCACCTGCGAAGTGTTGGATGGAGTTGTGAAAAATTGTTAAAGCAAACGCGGTATCTGGCTGATGCGCAGCCTGGACAGCGGCGTGAAGCTGCATTGATCGGGCGGGCGTGGCGCAAGGAACAAGCGTCCTGACGGCTGTAGTCACAAGCGGATTATTGCGGTTATCATAGGGGTTCATGGCACGTAAAGACCATCCTAATTTTTCGCCCCGCAGCGACAATCGGCGGGCTTATCACGAGTATGAAATTCGTGCCAAGCTGGAGTGTGGAATTATTCTGACCGGATCAGAAGTTAAAAGTCTGCGGCAGGGCAATGTCAGCCTGCAGGAAGCGTATGCCCGGGTGGAAAAGGGAGAGCTGGTGCTGCACGGGATGCACATTGACCCATATGACAAGGCAACCCTGGCTTGGAATCATGATCCCAATCGTTCGCGGCGGCTTTTGGCGCATCGACGGGAAATTCGTAAGTTGGAAGATGAACTGAAGATACGTGGCGCTGCCCTGGTGCCGCTGGCGGTTTATTTCAAAAATGGACTGGTGAAAATCGAGCTGGGTGTCGGACGGGGCAAAAAATTGTTCGACAAGCGGGATTCGATCAAAAAGCGTGAACAGCAGCGCGATCTGCAACGTATCATGTCAAGGCGATCGTAAGTGTTTATCAGCGGTGGCTGATATGAGAAGCGATTTGGCGATATTTTAGCGATATAGTCGGCGTCATTAATTGAGGCCGTTTGTTTATTGAGCTGATGGTAAGGATCAATGTGAGTAAGGGAAAAGTTGTTGTAGCGATGAGCGGCGGGGTTGATTCATCGGTGGCTGCTGCGCTGTTGCTGCAACAGGGATATGAAGTGTTGGGGGTGTTTTTGCGATTGGGGACGCCCGAGGGCGTGCAGGCTGCGGAAGAAACGTGTGAGCTGTCGGCGGGGCAGGCGCCGGTTGCAGGTGCTGCTGCTGCGGCGACAGGGACGACCCAACCAGCCAGTCGGCCGCGTGCGTACAAACATGGGTGCTGCTCGGTGATGGATGCGGCGGATGCCCGGCGCGTGGCGGGGTTGCTGGATATTCCATTTTACGTTTTGAATTTTCAGAACGATTTTTCACGGGTCATCGACTATTTTGTCGCTGAATATAACGCGGGACGCACGCCCAACCCGTGTGTGCGCTGCAATGACTGGTTGAAGTTTGGCAAGCTGGCGCAATATGCCGAGGCGGTGGGAGCTTGTTATACGGCATCGGGGCATTACGCCCGGATGATGATCGACCCTTTGACGGGTGAAAAGGCGATTGCGCGCGGGCTGGATCATCGCAAAGACCAGTCGTACGTTTTGTTTGGGATGTCGCGCCATCGTCTGGATCATATGCTGTTGCCCATCGGTGCTTACGAAAAACATGAGGTGCGGCAGTTGGCGGAGCAATTCAACCTGCCTGTTTTCAATAAACCTGACAGCCAGGAAATTTGTTTTGTTCCGGATCAGGACTATGCCGGACTGGTCAAGCGCCGCTCGCCTGATAGTGTGCGCCCCGGCGAGCTGGTCATGTCTGATGGTAGCGTGGTTGGTCAGCATCAGGGACATCAGCACTTTACGATTGGTCAGCGTAAGGGGGTGGGGATGGCATTTGGTCGGCCAATTTATGTGGTCAACATCAATTCCGAAAACAACCAGGTCATGCTTGGTGAGAAAGAGCAACTGCTGTGCAACTCACTGGTGGCCAATCAGGTGAACGTGCTGAGCAGCCGCGTCAAGGCGGGGCAGTCGCTCGGTTGCCTGGCGAAGATCCGTTATAACCATGAACCACAACCAGCCCAGCTATTTTGGGATGGGGCTGACCGGTTGGACGTGCGGTTTGATCAACCCCAGGTTGCCATTACGCCCGGTCAGGCGGTGGTATGCTATCAGGATGATGTGGTGGTTTGCGGCGGGTGGATTGAATCAGCCCAGTAAAACCGCCCGTAAAGTCGCCTGGTAAAATCAACCGATCCATGATGGATGATGATATAATCCGAACGAGGATCGATCATGCGCCGACTCATCATAGTGCTTGTGATTGCAGCGTTGAGCTTGATACCGGAATTGGCGTTGGCGGAATTTGAAAACCCCAAGGCCAATATCCCGCCGATGGCCAAACCGCAGCGGCGAAATGCCGGTGAGGGTTTTCCACCGCTGCCACTGCCCGCCACCCCGCTGCGGCGTTCGGAGAAAAAGCGCGAACCGGCCCCTCCGGCGCTGGTTGGCAACATCACCTTCAATCCACAACGAGCCAAAGAAGCAGGACTGGACTGGCAGACCACGGTCATTGATATTGAACAATGGGTTCAGTGGACCAATAGCCAGTTGGGGCAGAAGTATCGTTTTGTCGGAACGGACTTCAGCTCGTTCAGCTATGATCCGACTGAGCTGCCGATTCTGTATTTCACGGGCTGGAAGGCGCTGCCGAAATTTGACGATGTGACCATCGGCAAGTTGAGGCAGTATCTCATGGACGGCGGTACATGGGTGGTGCACAGCAGTTGCGGCAGGCCGGAGTTTAACGAGAGTTTCCGCCGGGAAATCCAGCGGATTTTTCCTGATCGTGAGCTGGCGGGGATTCCAACCGATCATCCGTTGTTTTCGTCGTTTTATCACATTACCCAGATGAAGGTGCGGGAAGGAAGCAACCCGTGGAAGACGATCCCGCCTTATCTGGAGACGATCAATATCGGCACGCGGGCAGCGGTGATTTTTTCGCCCATCGACCTGTCGTGCGGATGGGACGCCGAGACGCACCCGATTGAGGGGGGTGTTTTATATGACCAGCAGGATGCGCTGCAACTGGGGAGCAACATCGTCACCTATGTGCTGGCGGAGTATCAGTACGGACGGTTTTTCGATCATCAGAAGATTTATCATCAGGCGCAGCAGGCGACACGCGATCAACTGGTGCTGGGCCAGATTGTGCACAATGGCGACTGGGATTCCACGCCGCATGGTCTGCCCAATCTTCTGAAACACATCGACGAAAGTACGACGCTGAACGTGCAGTTCAAACGAGTTCCGGTTGATCCGGGCAGGCAGGATATTTTCCAGTTTCCGATTTTGTATATGTCGGGTCAGCGTGATTTCCGGTTCACTGATGAGGCACGCCAGCGGCTGCGCGAATATCTGGATCATGGCGGGGTGTTGTTTGTGGACTGCGCGGTGGGCAGCAGCGAATTTGATCACGCCTTTCGTCGGGAGATTGCGGCGATTTATCCCGATCGCAAGCTGGGCACGCTGCCAGCGGATCATCCGATTTACCGGTATATTTTCGATGTCTCGCGGGTGCAACTGGCTGCGCTGGCGCATCAGTTGTATCCACAGATCAATACGCCGCAATTGGAAGCGATCGAGGTGGATGGCACGCTGCCGGTGATCTATTCACGCCTGAGTTTGTCGGCCGGCTGGGAACAGTTGCCGCGGGCGTACAATGTGGGTTATGCCGATGCCGATGCCATGAGAATCGGCGTCGATGTGCTGATGTACGCCATAACGCACTGAGCGGGCGGCAATTTATTATTTGTCCGCTGCCTGATATTTGATCACCCTGATTTGTTCAAGTGTGACCATGCCTTGTTTGACCATTTGATCGATGTTCAGAAGTAGTTCATCGATTTTGTCTTTTGCATCAACAATCTCGATTACGATCGGCAGGTCTTCGGACAGACGCAAAATGCTGGCTCTGTGCATGCGGCTGTGTGCGCCGAAGCCCATTGCCCCGCGAAAAACGGTGGCCCCGGCCAGATGAAGCTCGCGCGCTTTGAGTACGATCGCCTCATACAGCGGTTTGCCTTCCCAGCGATCGGATTCGCCGATGAAAACGCGCAATAACCAACCGTCTTCAGGAATTTTCATGGGTATCACCTGTTGTTACGAACCATAAAGCAATAGTGCCAGCCGCGACCCCAGCCATGCAGCGCCCAACCCCAGGGCGTTGCTCAGCAACACGTTAAGTGCCGCCAGGAAAAACAGGCCACTGGTTGTCAGATTAACCGTCTCGAATGCAAATGTTGAAAATGTTGTGAATCCGCCAAGCAATCCGACCAGAATCGCCAGGCGATATTCGTCGCGGATCAGTATCGGCCCGGTAAAAAGGGCTGCTAAAAATCCGATGGCCAGGCAACCCAGAACGTTGACTACAAGCGTACCGGAAGGGAAGGTGCTGTTGCCGAACCGCTGTATCCAGCCGGCCAGTCCGTAACGAAACAAACAACCGCAGCCGCCTGCGCAAAAAATGAGGATAAGTCGAAGCATCGTTCGCCTGTTCCGTGTCTGGTGGTACTTGTAACGGGTCTTTACGGCGGTGATTATCAATCGGCTGGTCATTGGCTGCAAGCACGGCCGTTGTTAGGATCAGAACAGTGGCTGAATCAGGCTGTATTTACGTGCGACTCAACGTTGCGCTGGTTTGATGGCCCGGAAGTATTTGTTGATGACCAGCACTGTACGAAAGGCGAGATTGTGACAACCGATTTTCATCAGATTGATCAATGGGTCGATCAGGCGATCGCCAGCACGCCGATCTATGATTTGCATACGCATTTATATCCAGCAGCCATGCCGGAGTATTGTCTCTGGGGGCTGGATGAATTGTTGACGTATCATTATCTGATTGCCGAAACGATCCGCGTCAGTCCGATCAGTTATGAAGATTTCTGGCGACGGGATCAAGAACAGCAGGCAGCGTGTATCTGGGAAAATCTGTTTGTCGATCGCGCACCGCTCAGCGAAGCCTGCCGGGGGGTGGTGACGGTGCTGCATCGCCTGGGGCTGAATCTGCAAAGCAGGAATCTGGCGGACTATCGCGCCTGGTTCAAGAATCAGTCAGCCCAGCAGCAGATCGATCGTATTTTCAAACTGGCGAACGTGAAATCGGTGGTGATGACCAACGATGCGCTTGATCCCAAGGAGCGGGCCTACTGGGAAAATGGCGCAGCCGAGGCCGATCCACGCTTCAAGGGTGTTTTGCGGATCGACCCGGTGCTGCTGGGCTGGCCGCAGGTGGCCAGGACGTTGGCCGGTTTCGGCTATCAGGTGGGGGCTGAATTAGGTCAGGAGAGCCTTAAGGAAATCCGCCGTTTTTTGACGGACTGGATCAAAAAGATGAAGGCGCTGTATGTGGCCGTTTCCCTGACGCCGCAGTGGCGCTATCCCGACGACAGCCCGGCGACAACGGTTATCAAACAGTGCATCCTGCCTGTCTGCCAGGAGCATAATCTTCCTTTTGCGCTGATGGTCGGCGTGCGGCGACAGGTGAATCCGCTGCTGAAGCTGGCGGGCGATTCGCTGGGTAAAAGCGATATTGTATCGCTCGACAGGCTGCTGAGTGAAAATCCGAACAATAAATTCATGTGCACGATGCTCAGTCGTGAAAATCAGCATGAATTGGCGGTAACAGCGCGCAAGCATCGCAATTTGTTTTTGTTCGGCTGCTGGTGGTTTTTGAACAATCCAGCCTTGATCGAGGAAATGACCCGCATGCGCATGGAACTGCTGGGCGAAGCGTTTGTCCCCCAGCACAGTGATTGCCGCGTACTTGAACAGTTACTTTATAAATGGGATCACAGCCGCAGGATCATTGCCAAAGTGATGAAGGATAAGTTCGCCGATCTGGCGCGCAGCGGATGGGTGGTGACACAGGCGGAAATCCAGCGGACAGCAACGCGGTATCTCAGCTCTAATTTTGAGGAATTTTTAGCCAGATAAGCAGCCGCCGATCTGCCGCCGATTGCGCGCAAGTGACGAGATTGTCGATCGATCAGGGCAGCGTATTGTCGCTGCTGGGTTTTTCGTTGTTGAGAATTGCGCCCGTGGGGGTCTGGTTTTCGGCTGGATGAATGTTGCTTGTCGGGAGCGTCGCGCTTGGCGTTTGGGCTGAGTTTGGGGCGTGGGTCGGGTTGATCGCGCTGCGTGAGATGCGCCCCTGTGCTGCCTGTATGCCCGTCGATTTTCTGGCCACCGATCGCGTTTTGGGGCGGACAAGCGGATGCTGAAGCTGATCAGCCATTTCCGTCAGCGGCTGAATGATCTGTTTCAGACCACGACGGAAAAAATTGCGACGATTCATTGGTTCAGGCGTCGGCTGATCCATGGGCATCATTATACTGTAGTGCAAAAATAATGCTGTCTGATCGGAGTAGAGGTGAAATAAATCCGTCAGAATGGGAATTATTCAGCGGCAGCAAACGTATAGGCCAGTCGCGGATTTTCGACAAAAATCCGGTGCAGATCAGCCTCGGTCAGCCCCGCCTGCTTTAACATCGTGCTGAAGGTGGTCAACAGAAAAGTGTGCCCTGGCTTTCCGCCGTAACTGCTCCAATACGTGCTTTTGGCGGCATCCATTCCCAGAAGAATCTGATGAGGAAATTCGTGGATCAATCGGGCGACCAAAGTGAGTGTGGGATTGTCCACGCGATTCTTCCAGCGAAAACCACTGTCATATTCAACCTTGACCCCACTGGCCAGAATCTGGCGATGGTACGCCAGATCGGGCTTGCGATCAGTGTGGCTGATGACAACCTGCGCCAGATCGACACCATGCCCACCAAGGAACTCGATCTGTTCCAGAGCGGCGGTTCCCTGTTCGGTATGAGTAAGAATCGGCGCACCCGTACGGCGATGCGTTTGGGCTGCGGCGGCAAACAGGCGTCTGGTATGTTCGTCCAGATGATCCAGCCCGCTGGCGATTTTGATCAAACCAGCCTTGTGGTTGCTACGCTGGCATTGCGGGCCGTTGTAATCATTGACATCAATGCCCTGCTGGATATCAGCCACGAATAAATTGGCCAGCTCATCTTCACTGAGGTGCTGGCTCCAGTGGCCGGGAGGATAATATTTCTGCAGATGCAGCCCGGTGGGGCAGAGAATATGCACACCAGTCGCCCGGCTGATGGCTGCGAGCTTCATGACATTGCGGCCGCAGGCACAGGGCATGGAATCAACCATTGCCCGCCCGCCCGCAGCATGAAATGCCTTTAATTCCTCAATACCTTTTTCGACATTATTCAGTTGAAGCTCAGGATATTGATGAATGGTGAAACTTTCATCAATGATGATATGTTCGTGGGCGTAGCAGGCCCCCAGATCTTCCGGTGCAATATCGCCAAGAACAGTACGGATAAATTTCATATCAGCCCCGATCGTCCCGCGCAGCCGGTGCTCATGCCCGACAGGAATAATGCCTGTTGGTGCAAAACAATAAAATATAGCTTAGGAAATCAGCCTGAGGCAGGCGAAGCGGAAACAAGCTTTATTGCCTGAACTGATGCGTTAATCGAGAGGTGCGCAACGGTCACGCGGTGACATGATTCATCGCAATCTCAGCCAGGGCGTCGGTTGCAAACTTCACATCCTGTTTGCTGAGAAATGGCGAAAAACTGAAGCGGGTGGTTCCGCCGAAGGCAGTCGTGCCGATCGTCTGGTGAGCCAGCGGGGCGCAATGGATACCCGGGCGCGTCAGGATACCGTAGTGATTTTCCAGGATCAGCGCCAACTCGGTGGGATCATAACCGTCGATGTGAACCGAGAAGACACCCATGCGGTTGCGCACGCCCTGCGGGCCGTAGTAGGTCAAGCCTTCGATATTGGACATTCCATCGATAAAAACGCGCACAAGGTTCAGGTCGTGTTCGTGAACCTTATTGATGCCTTCGCTACTCAGCCACTGTATCCCTTCGCTGAGGCCGACAATGCCGATGGCGTTGTGCGAACCGCTCTCGTAACGGTCGGGCATGAAAGTTGGCTGACGATCTTCTTCGCTGATGGAACCGGTTCCGCCCTCCTGCGTTGTGCGGACGATCTTTTCCATGCCTGGGCGCAGATAGAGCAGGCCTGTACCCAATGGGCCGAATAATCCCTTATGGCCTGGCGCTGCCAGCAGATCGACGAAATCGGCCTGAACATCAATCGGCAGGTGGCCGGCACTCTGGGCTGCGTCAACCAGAAACGGAATATCATGCTCACGGGCGATTCGGCCAATTTCACGAATTGGCTGAACTGTGCCGGTTACGTTGGAAGCGTGGGTAATCGCGATGAGTTTGGTATCCGGCCGAATGGCTCGACGAATGTCCTGCGGGTCAACCAATCCGGTGGCAGGGCCCACTTTTACGCGCGTCTGTTCGATCCAACCATCATCCGTCAGCGCATTCAAGGGTCGCAGGATTGAATTGTGGTCGATCCAGGTGCAAATCGCGTGTCCGCGGTTATGCGGGCCGAGCAGGCCTTTGATCGCCTTGTTCAGGCCGTCGGTGCAGTTGAGGGTAAAAATAAAATGATTCGGATTTTCGCCGTTGAAAAAGGTGTTAAGGCGCTGGCGGCACTGGCTGATCAGCCCCGCGGTTTCCATCGCCTCGTGATAAGCGCCACGACCGGCTGAAGCGCCAAGCTCGTTGGCATAGCGCATCATTGCATCGTAGACGCCGCGCGGTTTGGGAAAACTGGTGGCGGCGTTATCCATATAAAGTCGGCGTGGCGTGTTCATCTCAGGGCTGTATTCTATGCAATCGGCGCAGCAGAATCGACTGGCCGGCCGTTTTTATCGCGCAGTTTATTTGCTGTTTGATTTCACACCTTGTTCGCGACGAATTGCCGGCAATATCGCTGGATAGACGCAAAAAACCGTGACCTTATTTAGGTGCCTGCCACAAGATCAGGCGCATTTACGCCCATTGACGTTGAATCTGCTGATACATATCCATCAGTACGCGGGTATTGCCCAGCGTATCGTCCTGGGTGACGGCAAAAGGGTGATGATTAAAAATGGCCTGGGCGAAGTGATCTGCTTCCAGGGCGTATAGGTCGCAGGGGGTGTCAATTTCAAATGTCCGCTGGGCGGGTGGTTCGGGGCGGGTTACGCCCTGGATTTTATCCATCTTCGGGGGCGCACCGTAGGCGATGTTGAATACGGCTTTTTTGACCGGTGGTTTCCACGGCACGGGGATTTCTATGTACCCTTCTTCGCCGAGAATGTACGCCGTATTGTCAGCCTGCGTGGTCATGCTACAGGTGAAGGTGGACAGGACGCCATTGGGAAAACGCATCATCCCAGCCGCTGAGTCATCAACTCCGCTGGCATGCTGGTGGCCGCTGGCGACGATCAGATCCGGCTCCTGCCCTGCGAATAATCGCGTAAAATTAACGCAATAGCAGCCGACATCCAGCAAAATACCGCCACCCAACTCCGGATCAAAACGCACATTACCGTCGATCTTGCGTGTGCGATAACAAAAGCTGGTGCGAATCATTTTGACGCGGCCGATTTTACCCTGATGGACCGCTTCTTGAACCGCGTGTATCAGTGGATGGCAGCGATACATAAACGCTTCCATCACACGTCGTTTCGTGCGATGGGCAACATCAAACATGCGCTGGGCGTCAATTTCACTGAGAGCGAAGGGTTTTTCGCACAACACATGTTTGCCCGATTCCAAGGCAGCGATCGTCCATTGACAGTGCATCGAATTGGGCAGCGAAATATAAACCGCATCCACATTGGGATCATCCAGAACCTGCTCGTACGTACCATAGGCGCGGAAGCAGCCATGCTCGCGGGCAAAAGCCTCAGCAGAGTCTGCCTGACGTGAACCGACAGCCGCAAGCTGGCTGTGTTGGCAGGTGGTCAGACCCTGAGCGAACTGCCTGGCGATGTTACCAGTTCCGAGAATACCGAAACGCAGTCGCTGGCTCATGGTAATATCTCCTGAAAAGCAAGAATGTGCTGGCTGTTTCTGGATCGATTGTAAAGAAATTCAACAGCGATGCGAGCGGAACAATTCCGGTTGCGTTGATCTTTTCAGAGGGTCGATCAATCAACAGGTCGGTTGACACGTTGATAATGCGGCTCGATTTGCCGTTTATCGCGCGGAACGATAAATTCGTGACCATGCTTGATCCCAACCAGTGTCGGATTCGTCAGCAGCGTCTGCTGACCGTGATGCAGCAAAAATCACTTGATGCGGTCGTGATCGGTGCGCCGCATCATGTCTACTATTTTTCAGGACATCTGGCTTCATGGATGCACCGGTCTGCCTTTGCGCTTTTTGCCGATGGGCAATCAACCCTGGTCAGTGCCAATCATCCGGTTGCCAATCAAGCCGTCGATCAGGCGCTGTCGTATGAAGCCAACGTCAACGCGACGATGCCTTCGGATCAAACGCGGATTTGTGCCCGGGGGATCGTCCAGACTTTGACCGGGCGGAAAATCAACCGGCTGGCGATGGATACCTCCGCAGTTTCGTTTCAGGTTGCCCACCAGCTCAAATTAACACCGCAGACAATCGACGATGAGCTGTTCCAGATGCGCCGGGTGAAAGATGTTGATGAGCTGGTGCTGATGCAGCGTGCCAATGAATGTACGCGGGTGATGTATGAGCGGGCCAGAGAGATTGTGCGCCCGGGCGTTTCTGAAATAGAAGTCTTTACCGAGCTTCAGGCGACGGCGGTAAAAACGGCAGATGAACCATTGACGGCACTGCTGGGTAATGATTTTGGTTGCTCGCCGACAGGCGGAGGCCTGCGCCATGAGCACAAAGCCAAGGTGGGCGCACTCTATATCCTGGACCTAGGCCCTGCCTATCGCGGGTATTTTGCTGATAACTGCCGAACCATCAGTATCGATCGCCAGCCGACGGATGTGCAGTTGCGCCATTGGCAGGCGCTGGTTGACTGTCTGGCAATGGTGCAGCGCATGGCCAGACCCGGGGTGCGCTGCGTTGAAATCTACAATGCTGTGGATGAGTTTCTTCGACAGGAAGTTGGCGGGGGTATGGTGCATCATCTTGGTCATGGGGTGGGCCTGGAAGCGCACGAATACCCGCATCTGAACCCGCGCTGGGATGATGTGCTGATCGAGGGGGAAGTTTTTACGGCAGAGCCTGGCTTGTATGGGACGGAATTAAAATACGGGATGCGTCTGGAAAATAATTATCTGGTCAAAAAAGATGGTGTGGAGAATCTGACGCCCTATCCGTTGGAACTGGCGTAACGGGCAGATTGGGTTGAGTGCGCTAATCGCATGATGCGACAGTGATTATTGTTTTGTGCGCAGTGCCAGACGGATGTGCGAGTCTATAATGACAATCGTGGAAGAAGAAATCAGCCAAATCGCCCCGGCGCAACCATCAACCGATAAACGCGTGGTCGGTCGCGATTTGCCGATCATTACCAGCAGCCGGTTGCGCTGGATCAATCGATCGGTTTATGTGCTTGTCTTTGCAGCACTGGCGGCGCTGCTGGTCTGGATATTCGTCATGCTCAACACGACGGCTGCACTAGCCGTTGCGGTGGTTGGTTTCATGGTTGGTTACATGCTCATCATGGGTTATCTGGCCAGTCGCAGCCACGATCAGCACGGCAATATGTTCTAACTTACCTTTTTGATCTGCGCCTTGAGTTGACATTAGGCGCAGTTCTGTTTGCAAAGCTGAATTTCCAGCAACTTTCAAAATGTGTACGCATGGGTAGGCAATCGGTTCAGATCGCCTATAATCCGCCCAACACGATTACCCGACGAAAGGAAACAAGCGGATCATGGCGGAAAAATTGTTGCAGCTCGGTCATTCTCCCGACCCGGACGATGCGTTCATGTTTTATGCCTTGGCGCAAAATCCGCCGCTGATTGATACCCGCGGGTATCGATTTAATCATGTTCTACAGGATATTCAGACGCTGAATCAACGCGCCCGGCGCGGCGAGTTGGAAATAACGGCGATTTCAATTCACGCCTATCCCTATGTCGCTGATCGCTACGCCCTGACGAGCTGCGGTTCGTCGATGGGGGATGATTACGGCCCGATGGTTGTCACCCGTCAGCCGATGACGATAGAGGATTTGCGCGGTAAAACCATTGCCATTCCTGGCATCTTGACGACCGCGTTTCTGACTTTGCAACTGATTTTAGGGCGCGGGCAGAAGGTGGATCAAAACGGCAAACCGGAAGGGGAAGTGGTAAAAAATCCTGCTTTCAAATATCACATTGTCGAGTTTGATCAAATCCCGGATCATGTTCAACAGGGTCGGGCGGATGCGGGTTTGCTGATTCACGAGGGTCAGCTTACGTATCAGAAAGCAGGGCTGCACCTGGTGGTTGATGTGGGGGTGTGGTGGAAACAGCGCACCGGTCTGCCGCTGCCATTGGGTGGAAATTGCATCCGGCGCGATCTGGGCGCGTCAGCCATGCAGGAGGTGACGGATGTGCTCAAACAGTCGATCCAGTTCAGCCTGGATCACCGCGAAAAAGCGGTGAAGTATGCCCTGCAGTTCGGCCGCGATCTGGATGAAAAACTGGCGGATCAGTTTGTGGGGATGTACGTCAACGACTGGACGCTGGATTATGGCCAGCGTGGTCGGCAGGCGATTTCGCGCCTGCTTAAAGAAGGCGCGCAGGCTGGTCTTGTGCCGGATATCGGCGAGATTGATTACGTCACCGCCCGTTAGGCGATGCGGCTAGTGGCCGGCGTTTTTGAGATAGTCAGCCGGCGCCAGCAGGGCGTTTAGCTCATTCAGGTCAGACACCTGAACTTTGATCATCCACCCCTGGCCGAACGGATCGCGGTTGACCAACCCGGGATCATTCGTGAGTGCTTCGTTGACCGCAACAACCGTGCCGCTTACGCCGCAGTTCAGGTCGCTGGCGGTTTTGACGGACTCGATTTCGCCAAAACTACCCCCCGCTTGGAGCGTTGCGCCAACCCTGGGTAGCTGGACGTATGTCACATCCGTCAGTTCGTCAGCGGCAAATTGAGTGATACCGATGGTCACGACATTGCCTTCAGCCTTGTGCCATTCGTGGGTTGACAGATATTTACGGTCGTTGGGAATAGACATTGTTGCTCCTGTTTTGTTCGCTGCCGTAATCCAACCAATGCGGTGCGGGGCAATAGGGTTACGGATTGCTTCGTTTATAAAAAGGTAGTTTAACGATGCGGGCCTGGCTGGGGGATCCCTTCAGATCGGCGGAAAGTTGCGTGCCGATTGCCGAGTGGTCAGCATCAACAAACGCCATGGCGATACTTTTTTGCAGTGTCGGGCTGAACGTGCCGCTGGTGACCTGCCCAACTGGCGCACCATCGGACGTGGCCAGGGTGGTTCCCTGACGGGCGATGCGCCGATCTTCCAGTTCCAACCCCACCAGGACGCGCTTCGGGCCTTGTGCGGCGATTTCACGCAGCTTCTGCACGCCGACGAAATTACTGTCCAGATTGACCGCCCATTTCAGACCGGCACTGATCGGGTCGATATTCTCATCCAGCTCATGACCGTACAGCGGCATGCCCGCCTCCAGACGCAGCGTGTCACGGGCGGCCAAACCGGCTGGTTTGAGCGTGGCGTTTTCCTTGTCCATCTTCCCGGCCAACATTTTCATGGCCATGCCCGCCATCATCGCCGGCAGGATGATTTCAATGCCATCTTCACCGGTGTAACCGCTACGAAATACGCTGAGTTTAATCAGCATGATCTTGGCGGTTTCAAAGTGATAGCGTTTGATTGATTTGACATCCACCGGCAATACGCTCGCCAGCCGTTCGATGACTTTCGGTCCTTGCAGCGCAACCATTCCCGTGCTTTCGGTCTGATCGGCAAGGTCAAAATCCAGATCATGCTCGCGGCGAAAGGCAGTGAAGTATTGAATCAATTTTTCGCGGTTGCCGGCGTTGCAGACCATCAGGTAATGTTTGTTGTCGCGGCTGACGATAATGTCGTCCAGCACGCCGCCAGATTCGTTGCAGACCAGGGCATAACGACTCTGACCAACGACCATATCGTCAACCGGCCGGGTCAGCACAAGATTAAGAAATCGCCTGGTGTCTGATCCGCTGAAATGCAGGCGGCCCATGTGCGAGACATCAAAAATGCTGCCGGAGTTACGGGTCTGCTGATGTTCATCAACAACACTGCGATACATCAGCGGCATTTCCCAGCCGGAATAATCAACCATCCGCGCGTCGGCGGAAACATGAAAATCGTAAAAAGGTGTATGTTTGAGCATAAAGTGTCGAAAGGTAGGGGTGTTGCAGCAAAAATGCAAGAAAAGAGCGGGAAATTAGCGTAAAATAACGTCATGGTGTCGCACGTTCGATTCTGAAATCAGTGACCGGGTGTGCGTATGGAATAAAGGCTTTGATTTGGGAGTATTGCCTGTATGACCGATCACGATGAACCGACGAATATCCCGACGGAGAAACGCGCGGGGTTGCCAGCGCGATTGATGAATTATCTGCGCCTGCATCCATCGATGTTTCTATGGATCTTGATCGTAGCCCTGCTGGTGATGGTGCAGTGGCCACAGATCAAAGGGGGTTATTATTCGCTGATGGGGATTGCTGCACCGGCGGACAACATTCCCTGGCGTACCGACTATCAGGCGGCCCTCCAAGAATCAGCCGCCAGCGGAAAACCCGTTTTACTCGACTTTTCAGCCGACTGGTGCCCGCCCTGCAAAGTGATGAAGCATGAGGTCTGGCCTGACGCCGACGTACACAAGGCCGTGATCGATTCATATATTCCCGTTTATCTCGACGTGGATAATCCCGCTTCTCAAGCTGCCGCCAATCGTTACGCCGTTCGCTCAATTCCGTCCCTGTTCATTGTCGATAGCCAGGGAAATGTGCTCAAGCAAGAGCAGTTTCTCAGCCGTCGCGGGATGCTCGATTTTCTTTCGATTGCCCAGCCCTGACAGCACCAGGGTTTGCATCGCACACCCTGTCTGGCACACATCACATAATTCAGCAGCGGGTGTTGAGACTGGCGTCAACTTGGTTATAGTGTCGTGCCTGACTTGGAGAGGTGTCCGAGTGGCCGAAGGAGCAGCACTGGAAATGCTGTATCGGGCTTAAACCCGATCGAGGGTTCGAATCCCTCCCTCTCCGTTGCATGTCTGCTGTTCTGCTTAATGGGTCTGCTTTGAGCATCACGCGCGACATTGGGGAACAACCTTAATTTTCAATTCGACCCTTTCAAGCATTTAAGTGACAAGAGCGTTTGGAGTATCATTGGGTCTTTGACCATGATGGACGTGAAAGCTCAGATGCTTAAAATCACAGCCAACGACATGGAGGTGACTTGGATTATCGCGTCGAACTGGACATCTATAATGGCCCGCTGGACCTGCTGCTCTATTTGATCAAGCGGGATGAGCTGGATATTCACGATATTCCGATAGCCCGGATTACTGATAGCTACATGGATCATGTGCATCTGCTCAAGGAAGCGCGGCGTGGCGGGCTGGATATCAATGTGGCTGGCGAATTTCTGGTAATGGCAGCCACGCTCATGGAGATTAAATCGGCGATGCTCCTGCCGAGTCAGCCGCCGCAGGAAGGGGAAGAACCGAGCGTTGCGCAGGAGCTGGCTGATCCGCGCTATGAGTTGGTGCAGAAACTTCTGGAATATAAAAAATTCAAGGATGCCGCCCTGGCGATGGAGCAGCAGGCGATGACGCACGCGCAGCGTTTTGCCCGTTATCCAGCCCGTGAACAGGGTCAGGGTGATGAATTACCGCCGATTGATCTGGAAGAAGTACAGGTGTGGGATCTGCTGTCGGCGTTTAACCGGTTGATGAGTGAAGTGGGGCTGCGCAAACCGGCGTATCATGAGGTCATTTATGACGATACGCCGATTGATCTGCACGCAGCGGATATTGAAGATCGACTGAATCGGGAAAAGCGACTTTCGCTGCGGCAGTTGATTACCGGCCGGTCGAGTAAAAGCGAGATGGTGGGGGTGTTTCTGGCGTTACTGGAGTTGATTCGTCAGAAAAAGGTTCTAATCGAGCAGGCGCAGACATTTGGTGAAGTTGAGATTGTCCTGGCACCGGAAGAACACCGGCGCACGGGCGAGCAGTCGTCGCTGCATCTGGTTGATGAATCAGAAACACAAGTCAAAACACGAGCCGATTCTCCGTCAATGTCCAGCGACGAAGCAGCGCCATCCGACGATAAACAGCCCATATCCGAGGGATGAGGGGTTTGTTGGGCATATTGGCGGGTGAAATAATCGTGGTAAACTGCTGGTTTGGATTGCCTTGATTAAAATTGTTGGAAGCTCGTTATGAGTGATGTGCGGAAAAATGCGCTGGCGGGTGTGCAGCGCATGGTTATAAAACTCGGAACCCAGCTACTGAGCGACAAATCCAGGGGGCTGGATCAGGCGTATATTTCGTCCATCGCGACGCAGGTTGCCAATCTGCGCCAGCGGGGGATTCGTTGCACGCTGGTCAGCAGTGGCGCGATCGGCTGTGGAATGGCGGAATTGAAACTGACGCGGCGTCCGACCGATTTGGCGCAGTTGCAGGCGGTGGCGGCGATCGGTCAGCGCAAGTTGGTGGATACGTGGGCTGATGCGCTGGGGCCGCACGGGATACATGCCGCCCAACTCCTGATTACGCGCGATGACATCGAGAATAGGGCGCGTTATCTGAATCTTCGCAATACGATTGCGGCGGTGCATGATCTGGGGGGTGTGCCGATCATCAACGAAAACGATACGGTTAGCACGGATGAAATCATCAAGATCACGTTCGGCGATAACGACATTCTGGCGGCGATGGTGACGAACGCGCTGCGTGCCAATGTGCTGGTGCTGATGACGGTGGTGGACGGCGTTCTGGATGCCGGCGGCAGGCGGATCGATGTTGTCGATAATCCCGAGCAGGCGCAGAAGTTGGTGCGGGCGGAAAAAACGCGGTTGGGCAAGGGGGGGATGAGTTCAAAGGTGGAGGCGGCGCGCATGGTAACCGGCGCAGGCGATGTGCTGGTGATCGTCAATGGCCGGATGGAAAATGTGCTGGAAAAACTGGTTGATGGTCAGGAGATCGGGACACTGTTTGTTCCCGCGGCGCACAAGCGATCCAGCCGGGCGCGATGGATCGGAAGCGTGCGGCCGGTGGGAACCATCCTCGTGAATGAAAATTGTGTCAAGGCACTGGTGCAGCGGCATGGTTCATTGCTGGCGGTGGGCGTGGTGGATGTGCGCGGAACATTCAAGCGCGGTGACGTGGTGGATGTTGTCGGGCCGGCCAGCCAGATTGTGGCGCGCGGGTTGAGCAACTATAACGCGGCTGACGTGTCGCGGATCCAAGGTAAAAAGACGGCGGAAGTCCGCAGCCTGCTTAAGGAAGAAGCGTATGACGAGGTTATCCATCGTGATAACCTGGTGGTGCTGACGGCATGATCGGAATGGTGTGTAGTGTAACGGCATCTGATCAATGTCGCGGAAACTTGAAGGGATGTTGTCATGGTCGATGTGGCGCTGGTTGGTTGTGCTCATATTCATACTCCTGGTTTCATCAAGATGCTTGGAGAGATGAGCGATCGGATTCGGGTGGCGGCGGTATGGGATGACGATCCGCAGCGCGGAAAAGTGCGGGCGGATGAGTTGTCGGCGCCGCTGGTCGGTGATTTGCAGACGATCTGGAAAAACAAGCAGATCAAAGCGGTTATCATTTGCAGTTCGACGAATCGTCATGAGGAGCTGGTGCGGGCGGCGGCGCGGGCGAAAAAACATGTTTTCGCGGAAAAGCCGTTGGGGATGGGCAGTCGTGATTCCTACCGGATGGCCAAGGCGGTTCAAAAAGCGGGGGTGATGTTCAGCACCGGTTATTTCAGCCGATCATCGGCGGTTCATCGGTTTCTGCGCCAGCAGATTCGCAAGGGCGCGTTTGGTCAGATTACCCGGATACGGGGCAGCAACTGCCACAACGGCGCGCTGGGCGGGTGGTTTGATGACAAGCCGAACGATGCAGCCAACAACTGGCGCTGGATGGCGGATCCGACGATTGCCGGTTGCGGCGGATTTGGTGACCTGGGGACCCATCTGCTGGATATTATGATCTGGCTGATGGGCCCGGTGCAGCAGGTTACGGCGCAGACCAGTTTGGGAACGCGGCGCTACGAAGGGTGTGATGAAGTGGGCGAAGGGTTGATTCGTTTTGCCAATGGTGCAATTGGTACGCTGGCGGGATCGTGGGATGATCTGGCCAATCCGGTTACGTTGATGATCAGCGGGACGCAGGCGCATGCGTGGGTGCGCGATGGTCAGTTGTACTTTCAGAGCAAGAATGTCCAAGGGGCGGATGGTCAGTCGCCCTGGACGGATCTTCCGCCGAGCTGGCCGCATTCTTTTGTGGTGTTCTGCGATGCGGTATGCGGGAAGCAAACCGGCGAACTGGTGAATATCAACGAAGCGGCGTACTGCGTTGCGGTGATGGAAGCAATGTATGAAGGAGCGGCCAAGGGCAAATGGGTTAAGCCCAAGGTGCCGATCACCGTTTAAGCGCTGACTGGTGGACGCTGGACGGATGACGATAAAGGGAAATTATTACCTAAGAGAAGAACATGTTGAAATTAGCAGCGTTTGCAGATGAGATCAGTCCGAATCTGGATGAGCAGATTCGTGTTTGTCAGGCCAATGGTGTGAAGCAGATCGAGCTGCGCGGCGTGAACCAGATCAATGTGCTCGATTTTGACCTGGGCTTGCGCAAGGAGATCAAACGGAAGCTGGCTGACAGCGGCATGGTGGTGGCGTGAATTGCTTCGCCGATCGGCAAGGTACCGATCGACAAGCCGTTTGATGCACATATGGATCGGTTCAAAATCGCCGTGGAATTGGCGGAATTTTTTGAATCGCCCCTGATTCGTGTCTTCAGCTATTATTCAACGCAAGGCAGGGATGAGAAGGAAATTCTCACGCACCGCGATGAAGTCATGGCCCGGTTTCGGCGCAAGCTCGATTATATTTCCGGTCGTAAGGTGGTGCTGGTGCATGAAAATGAACATGCGATTTATGGCGAAAAGGTTGCCCAGTGTGTGGATTTGTTGCAGACGATGAATTCGCCACAGTTGCGTGCTGCGTTCGATCCGGCGAATTTTGTGGTGGCGGGGGAAGATCCGGGAGTGAACTGGCCGTTGCTCAAACCCTATACGATTCATTTTCACATCAAAGACGCGCTGATGAGCACGGGCAAGATCGTCCCGGCGGGTCAGGGCGATGGCAAGATCGGGTTGATACTGACTGATGCATGGACCAGCGGATATCGCGGGCTGTTGAGCCTGGAGCCGCATCTCAAATTTGCCGGGCATAGCCATGGTGAGACCGGCGAGGCGCTATTCAAGGTGGCGACGGATGCGCTGAAGGAACTGTGTCGCACGTCTGGTGTGCCGCTGGATTGTTAACTATCGGGATGATCGTGGAGCGCGAGGATCGCGACGATCGCGAGATAAAAAATAATCGATTGTGCGCGAACGGCTGGCGTATGGCGCAAATACGGGGGGAGTTATGGGAGACTGTTTTCCGGGGTTGATTGATCCTGAAACAGCGCATCAATGAAGCGGGTGGGATCGAAACTTTCAATGTCCTGCGGCGTTTCTCCCAGACCGATGAACTTGACGGGCAGATTAAGTTGCTGGCCGATGGAGAGGACGAATCCGCCCTTGGCACTGCCGTCGAGCTTGGCAATGAACAAGGCCGTTACGTTAATCGCCTGGCTGAACATCTGCGCCTGACGGATGGCGTTTTGGCCGGTTGTCGCGTCGAGTACGAGCATGACTTCATGGGGGGCGTTGGCGATTTTGCGGGAGACAACATCGCGGATTTTGGTCAGCTCGCGCATGAGATGATCCTGCGTGTGCAGGCGACCGGCGGTATCGACGATCAGCACATCGATACCGCGCGACACGGCGGCTTCGCAGGCGTCGTACGCAACAGCGGCAGGGTCGGCGCCCATGCGATGCTTGACGATATCAACCCCGATACGCTCGGCCCAGATGGTCAGTTGATCGACGGCGGCGGCGCGGAAGGTGTCGCTGGCGCAGAGCATGACTTTTTTGTTCATCTGGTTTTTCAAAAGCCAGGCGAGCTTGGCGATGCTGGTGGTTTTCCCCGCGCCGTTGATCCCCGCGACAAGGATTACCGTTGGGCCGGAGGTTTGAAATTGCAACTCGCTGGTGCCGATGTTATCGAGGATGGCCAGAAGCTCGTCTTTGACTATTTTTTCAGCTTCTTCAGCGTTGCGCACCCGACCCAGCCGCCAGCGATCACGAACGGCGTCGAGAATCCGCTGCACGTTGGCGACGCCCATGTCCGCCTGGAGAAACTTTTCCTCCATTTCGGACAGAAAAGCGTCGTTGATCTGCCGTCCAGGGATAAAGAGCGTGCGCACGTCGGTGTTGAGCACCTGGGCGGTTTTTTTCAGTGCGCCTTTGAGTTTATCGAGTGTTTTGGAGAAAAAACGCATGGGTTGTATTGAGTTACAAACCGCCGGTGAGGGCTTGGTTTTCCTTGTGGATCGCGTCAAGAATGCCGTTGACGAAAGAGGCCGACTGTTCGGTGGAAAATTCCTTAGCCATTTCGATGGCTTCGTCGATCACGACTTTGGGAGGCGTCTGGGCGTTGGTCATTTCCCAGACAGCCAGACGGATGATGCTGCGATCAACCCCCGGTTGGCGGCGCGGTGGCCACTGTGGCGCCAGACGTTCGACCCGCTGGTCGATTTCCTGACGTTGTTCCCAGGCGCCGGTGGCAGCATTCAAGGCGCTGGATTGGACGGCGGTATCGCTGGCGTAGCGTACGATCGCCTCGGCGACGGCGCGGTCGGCCTGACCGTTGGTATCCCAGGCAAACAGCACCTGCATGGCCAGTTCCCGAATTTTACGACGCTTGGACATTGGAAGAAGTATAAGCCCTGCAATGACCAGAGCAAATGTCACCGCAGAGACGCCGAGGTGTGATGGCGGGTGAAAGATTATTATCCCGCGGCGATAAATGGTGTAAACTTCAGTCATGGGAAAAGCGCATGTTGATCCGGCGGAGTTGCGAAGGTTTGCTCAGGACCTGAATCGGTTTAACAATGAATTGCAGGGGTTGGTATCGGGTCTGAACGGGCGGATGCGCGGCTTGGAGCAGAGTTGGCGCGATAATGAGCAGAAGAAATTTTCCGAAGCGTTTCAGCAGACGGTCAAGGCGCTGAGCCATTTTATGGAAGCGTCGCAGGAGCATGTGGGTGTGCTGAATAAAAAGGCGGCGTTGATCGAGGAGTATCTCAAACAGCGATAACCGGTATGGCTGCGCGCATCGAGGTGCGCCGCTGACGGGCGGATTATCGAGTGCGTAACCGGTGAGGGAGCAGTTGCCATGGCAGAACAAGCCCGTGTTGATTCAACCGAGGCACTGGATAATTTCAAACGCGCGATCTGGAAGTTTCAGGAGCTGGCGAATGTTGCGCTGGGTGAGTCGGAGAGTGAGCTGATCCGGACGATCAACTGGCTGGAAAACGAAGCGCGCAGCCACTGGGCGGGGCAACTGCGCAAAGGACAGGAATTGGTGGCGCGCGCCAAGGAGGCGCTGCGCATGAAGCAACTTTTTCCAGGCCCGGCGGGAACGAAACAATCGGTGGTCGATGAAATGAAAGCGTTGCGGAGGGCGCAGCAGAAACTGGAAATTGCTGAGCAGAAGGTTGTGGCGGTGCGCAAGGCGACGTTGCAACTGCAAAAGGAGTTGATGGTCTACAAGGGGCAGGTGCAGCATTTTGCCACCAGTATCGCCAGCGATCTGCCCCAGGCGGCGCATGATCTGAATGCGATTGTGGAGAAATTGGAGCAATATGCTGCGGGTGGCTACGCCAGCGGTGTAACCGAGGCAGTTTCACAGGTCAGCGCGGATATGCGACGGACGGTCGAGGAAAAACCCGTTGAAATACGATTGGGCGAAGACGTTCCGTTGCCAGGGCCAAAACCGCATGAAGCCCAGGATGAAAAGCAGCAGGCGCAGCCGCCAACCAAGGAGGGATACAAACCAGGCGAATGATCGTAAACTGCGGAAGTGTGTTGCCGGTGTCCTGATGGGGCCGGGTGATGAAGTTGGTGCTGGCGCTGATGGCAACGGCAATCACGATGATGATGGCGATAAGATTCGGTTAGTTTAGTCAGGAGCTGTCATGGGTTTGTATGAAGCGCGAGGCAATCTGACCAAGGGGATGAAAGAGTTGATGCAGCGATGGCTGGACACAAAGGCGCTGTGGCGCGATGCGGCAGCCCAGCAGTTTGAGGAGAAATATATTGCGTCGATGGAGCGGGATTTTCGCAGCGCGGTGTCGGCGATGGACCATGCCGGCAAGATTGTGGCGCAGATTCGCAACGAATGTGGCGAGCAACGTGACTGATGCTGCGTTGACGAGCTGCCAGGAACTGCAGGTCAGGACTCAATGAGAGCAAGTATGGAGCACGATAACGAACTTGGGCCAATCAGCCAGGGACCGCCGGCGACGCCGCGTGATCTGCAACGGGCGGCGCTGCGCGGGCTGGTCGATCTGGCCAGGCGCTGTGCCGATCAGGAGCGGATGATCGAGCAGAAACTGGCTGATGAGCTTGAGTCAGCCAAGAGCGCGCTAATCGGGGCGCAGATGAAGCTGGAGCAGAAAGTAAAGGTGCAGCAGCAGTCGATCCATAAAAAATATGACCAGCGCAGGCAGGAGATCGGGGAACGATTTGAAACAGAGACCAGCCAGCAGAAGCTGGCGCTGGAGCGCAGCACGAGTCAGGCGGAGCTGGATCTGACAGCCAGCGAGCGCGAGATTAAAAAGAATTACGATCAACAGGCGTGGGTGGCTGAGAGTGTTTACGAGGCAACGGTGGCGCGGGCGCGGGAAGATGAGAAGCTGGCGGGCAAGGAACATGGCGAGCGGTTGGAAGAGATTGAAAAACTGGAGCAGCAAAGTGCGGCGCTGCTCCAGCGCTACAACGCGATAAAACTGGGCGGGGTGAAGGTGGCGATACCGCCGGTCATCAAAGAAGCTCAGACGAAGTGGAAAGAGAATCTGGAGCAGGGTCAGTTGCTGGTTCGACGCCTGGGGACATTGGCGCTGCCGCGGATGTTTGTCGGCGTCATGCCGCTGGCGCTCCTGGTGTTGATCGTTGGCTTTGTGGTGGGGGGAACATGGTTGATATTGGGTGCGCCGTCGGTACCGAACTGGCGTGTATTGGGGATTGCTGCCGGCGCATCAGGTGGTGCTGCGCTGTTGCTTGGTGTCATATTGTGGATCATGGGGCGAAAACAGATCAGGGCGATTTGTGGCCCGTTGCAAATGTCGTTAGGGGTGGCGCGGGCGGCGGCGGACCGGCATGTGGTTGAGCTGGCGGAGGAGCGGACGCTGACCGTGGCCCGTTCCAAGCAGAGGATGGAGGAGGAAATCGCGGTCCTTCAGCAGCGTTATGCACCGTTGCGCCAGCAGGCTCGTGAAAATCATGCGGCGGTGGTCGCGGTGGCGCAGCAGCGCTATGAGCAAAGCGCGGGGAAATATGTGGCGCAGCGTGAGAAAGGGCAAAGCGAGTTGGAGCAGCGCCATGCTGAGGCGCTCAAAGAACTGGAGGAGTATCAGCAGCGTCATCAGCAGGAATATGCGCAGCATTACGATCTTGCTTCCGGTCAGGCGAAACAGGCGTATGATCAGGCACGCCAGGAGCTGGTGGGATACTGGCAGAATGGGCTGGATGAAATTCAAGACCCGATCGTTCGAGGTGGTCAAAGCGAAGGGCGGAGTATCGGACAGTGGGATCAGATCGACTGGCGCCAATGGACGCCACCGGCGCAATTTGCCAAAACGGTGCGGTTTGGTCAATTGCAGGTTGATCTGAAGCAGATTACCGAGCACATGCCAAGGCAGATTGAACTGCCGCAAGCCTTTTCGTTGCCGGCCAGTCTGGTTTTTCCACGTCATGCGTCGATGCTGATTCATACGGATCACAAAGGGCGCGAGGAGGCGATCAACAGTTTGAAAATGATGATGGTGCGCCTGCTGACCAGTCTGCCGGCGGGGCGCGTGCGGTTCACAATCATCGATCCGGTGGGGCTGGGACAGAATTTTGCCGGGTTCATGCACCTGGCGGATCATGATGAAGCGCTGGTGGGTTCGCGTATCTGGACAGAGTCGGATCATATCGAGCAGCGGTTGACCGATTTGACCGAGCATATGGAGACGGTGATCCAGAAGTATCTGCGCAATGAGTTTGAAACGATCGATGATTACAACGCACAGGCGGGAGAACTGGCCGAGCCATACCGGTTTCTGGTGATTGCGGATTTTCCTGTGGGGTTTGAAGGGGAGAGTTTTCGACGGCTGGCCAGTATTGCCAGTTCGGGAGCGCGGTGCGGCGTTTACACATTGATTCTGCGCGATCTGCGCACGGCGCTGCCAAGCGGGGTGCATATTGACGAGTTGCAGCAACACTCGATCAACCTGGTGCGCTCAGCCAGCGGCGATCGATTTGTCTGGAAGGACGAGGTATTTCAGCAGTTTCCCCTTACGCTGGATGCGCCGCCAAATGAAGCGACATTGACCGAGATTCTCGATGCGGTCGGGCGGCATGCCAAGGATTCCAAGCGGGTTGAAGTGCCGTTTGGTTCGATAGCACCATCGCCGGGGCAGATGTGGAGCATGAGCAGCCGGGATGATCTGCGCGTGTCGATGGGGCGGATGGGGGCGACACGGCAGCAGTATCTGCGGCTGGGGCGTGGTGTGGCGCAACATGCACTGATTGCGGGTAAAACCGGTTCGGGTAAATCGACACTGTTGCACGCGATCATCACGAATATTGCCTTGTGGTATTCGCCGGATGAGGTGGAGATGTATCTGGTGGATTTCAAGAAGGGGGTGGAGTTCAAGACCTACGCCAGCCACAATCTGGCGCACGCGCGGGCGGTGGCGGTGGAGTCGGACCGGGAATTTGGTCTGAGTGTGCTGCAGCGTATTGATGCGGAATTAACCCAGCGCGGAGAACTGTTTCGCAAGGCTGGTGTTCAGGATATTTCAGCGTATCGCCGGACTAATCCGCAGGCGGTCATGCCGCGGACATTGTTGATCATTGACGAATTTCAGGAATTTTTCAGTGAGGATGACAAGCTGGCACAGGATGCAGCGGTGCTGCTGGACAGGCTGGTTCGTCAGGGCCGTGCATTCGGAATTCACCTGCTGTTGGGTTCGCAGACGATCAGCGGTTCGGGAGGTCTTTCGCGCAGTACGATCGGACAAATGGCGGTGCGTATTGCGCTGCAGATGAGTGAAGCGGATTCGCAGCTCATTCTGGGCGATGCCAACAGCGCCGCCCGACTGCTGTCGCGCCCGGGCGAGGCAATTTATAACGATGCCGGTGGTCTGGTTGAAGGGAACAGCCCGTTTCAAATCGCGTGGCTGCCTGACAGCCAGCGTGATGAATTATTGACGCAGGTGCAGGACAAGGCGCAAATGATGGGCGTGCATCGGCCGCCGACGGTGGTGTTTGAAGGGAATATGCCAGCCGAGGTGCGCAAAAATGAGTTATTGCTGGCGGCGCTGAAAGCGCATGGGCACGGTGGGGAGAACGTATCTGCCGGCCGGGCGTGGCTGGGTGAACCGGTGGCGATTAAAGATCCGACGTCGGTCACCCTGCGTCATCAGAGCGGGGCGAATGTATTGATGGTGGGGCAGGCGGATGAGCAGGCCATGGCGTTGATGGCGTCGAGCTTGATCAGTCTGGCAGCACAGTACCGTAAGGACGAGGCGAGCTTTGTTGTGCTGGATGGAACGCCAGCCGATTCACCGCTGGCGGGTGTGCTGAACCGGGTTGCCCAGGCGACGGGGCGGGACGTGCGGTTTGTTGAATATCGCGATGTCGAAACTGCGATTGATCATCTGGCTGGCCAGGTGAAACAGCGGCAGGAGGATGATGCGCGTCAGACCAAGCCGATTTTTGTTCTGATCCAGGGTTTGCAGCGATACCGTGCGCTGCGCAAGAGTGAGGAGGGGTTCAATTTCAATCTGGATGACGGAGATAAACCGCCAGCCACGGGAAAACAGTTTGCCGATATTTTGCGGGAAGGCCCGCATGAAGGGGTGCATGTCATTTGCTGGTGCGATACACCGGCTTCAGTGGAACGGACGCTGGATCGGGCGAGTCTGCGTGAGTTTGATTATCGCGTGTTGTTCCAGATGAGCGCCAGTGATTCGAGCAACCTGATTGATTCGCCGGCTGCCAACAAACTTGGGTTTTATCGTGCCCTGGTGTTCAGTGAAGAACAGGGCGTGATGGAGAAATTCCGGCCCTATGCGTTGCCGGATCAGCAGTGGCTGGAGACGGTGCGCAAATATCTGGGATCAAAGGTGGAAGGATGAAATAACCGGGGGCAGCGCTAAGACGATCGGCGGCGGGTGTGATATAGTACGGGGATGAGCGACAATCCAAATGTAACATCGACATCGCATAGTTATTATGAGTGGCAGATTTCCACGCTGATGCTGGCTTATGATGTGATCCAGCCATTGGGGCGGACGGATGACAGCAAACTGGCTGAACGTGAGCAGAACGTAAAAGAGGAGCTGCGGGAGATGGTGCATACGGTTCTTCCGCCATCGTATCTAGATAATCCCAAGTCGGATTTTCCGCCGGAAGTGGTTGCACTGTTGACGCGGCATACGTTGAAGCGGGCGCAGGAGATTATTGCAGGGGGGAAATAATGTTTTCATTGCGATTTCGCCCTGGATGGCTGGCTGGGCGCGGTCGATGGGATCAATCACCCGCGCCATGCTGCACAGCGATGCCGGGATGACAGGTGGCGGGCGTTTGCGTATCATCGGGCAAAACTGAAAAACATCAATTAGGAAAAGCGCACCTATGGCAGCAGAAATAACCATGCCCCAACTCTCAGACACGATGACTGAGGGTAAGTTGATCGAGTGGAAAAAAAATGTCGGCGACAAAATCAGAAGTGGTGATGAAGTGGCTGATGTGGAGACGGACAAAGCCGTCATGCCACTGGAGGCGTTTGACAGCGGTGTGCTGGCTGTGCAGATGATTCAGGCCGGTCAGTCAATTGCGGTGGGCGCGATTGTGGGGGTGATTGCCACGGGCAAGGAAAAGATTGAAGACGTGCAGAAGGAATATGCGCACAAGGATGTTGCCCGTGGCAGGGAAACCACCGGCAAGGGCCAGGATAGCAAGGTGGCAGCGGCCAAAGCAGCGTCAACATCAGCAGCAGCGCCGGCGCCGGCATCCAAACCATCCGCTACTGGCGGGGCGGCGAAGTACTACAACTACGATTTTATTGTCATTGGTGGTGGACCAGCGGGTTATGCGGCGGCGATTCGAGCCGGGCAACTGAAAAAACGCAACTTGTGCATTGAAAAGGCGGAACTGGGGGGAACGTGTTTGAACTGGGGCTGCATCCCGACCAAGGCGCTGCTGGACAGCGGCGAGTTTGTCAGACGGATGCGCGATCATGCTGGCGAGTTTGGCATTACGTTTGACAATATGAAGGTGGATTTCAGCAAGATCATTGAGCGGTCGCGCAGCATTGCTGACAAGCTGTCCAAGGGCATCGCCCATCTTTTGCGCAAGTATGACGTCAAGCAGATCAACGGCGTGGGGATGGTGAGCAAGCCCAACACAGTGCGGATTACGGGCAAGGATGGCAAGACGCAGGAAGTAACGGGGGAGCATATCATCATTGCCACCGGTGCGCGGGCGCGATCGCTGCCGGGCGTTGAGATTGACGGACAGAAGGTGATCAGCGCCCGTGAGGCGATGACATTGAAACAACTGCCGGAAAAATTGGCGGTGATCGGAGCGGGGGCGATTGGTTGTGAGTTCGCAGATTTTTATAATGCGCTGGGGACCAAGGTAACGATCGTCGAATTGCAGGATCACCTGTTGCCGATTGAGGATGTCGATGTCCAGGTGGTGCTGGAACGCCAGTTTACCAAGCGCGGCATCACGGTATTGACGGGTCACCGGACGGAGAAAGTGGAGCGAAGCAAAAATGGCGTGCGGTTGACGGTTACCGGCGGCGGGCAGAGTAAAACCATCGAGGCGGATGTGTGCCTGATGGCGGTTGGTGTGCAGGGAAATGTGGAGCAGATTGTCGATCCATCCATGAATATGGAGTTGTTCAAAAACCATGTCAAGGTGGACAAGCAGTATCGGAGCAGCGTACCGGGGATCTGGGCGGTGGGCGATGTGGTTGGTCCGCCGTGGCTGGCGCATGTGGCGCACCATGAGGCGGTGAATTGTGTTGAGCGCATCTGCGGGCTGGATGTACATGGGATTGATTACACGCAGATCCCCGGTTGCACCTACACGCATCCGCAGGTGGCGAGCATGGGGTTGACCGAGGTCAAGGCGCGCGAAACAGGGCGGAAGTTGCGCGTCGGCAAGTTTCCGTTCCAGGCCAGCGGGCGGGCACTGGCGGCGGGAGAGAGCGATGGTTTTGTGAAGTTGATTTTCGACCAGGAATATGGCGAGTTGCTGGGCGTTCACATGATTGGTGAAAACGTGACGGAGCTGCTGGCGGAATTGGTGATGGCGAAAAAGCTCGAAGCCACCGAGGCGGAAATCATCCAGGCGATGCATCCGCATCCGACACTCAGCGAAGCGGTGATGGAAGCGGCCGGCGTGGCGGACAGTCGGGCGATCCATTTTTGACGGGCATTGCCGGGGCCAGAACAGCGCTGGAGCAGATTGGGATCAGCGCATCAGCACACGGTTGACGCAATGACGTTGCAGATCGATTGCGCGAACTGATCGGGGGCGAAGGTGCGCAGAGCATAAGCGCGGGCGCGCTGGCCGATGGCGCCGGCAAGGGGGCGGTTATCCGCAAGTTCAGTAATTTTGCCGGCCAGATCCATTTCACTCCCCGGGGCGAATAACACGCCGTTACTGTGATCGGTGATATATTCAGGAAATGCGCCCTGGCGCGCGACGATCACGGGGCGACTGGCCAGCATCGCTTCGACGACAGCCAGGCCAAAACCTTCACCACGGCTGGGATGAACATAAAGGTCGGCTGCGCCGGCAATCTGCTGGGCATCGGTGCGCGGGCCGAGAAAGTGAAGGCGCGCACGGGATTGCATGGTTGCAGCAGCAGCCTTGGTGGAATCAAAAAGCTGGCCGGTTCCGATCAGAAGCAGATGGGCATTGAGTCTGGGTTCCAGAAGTTCAAAGGCGCGCAATAGGGTGGCATGATCCTTCCAGCCGATGAATTCTGCGATAAAACAGATGGTCAGCGCATCAGGCGGAATATCCATCGCGGTTAACGCAGAGCGGTCATATGGCTGGGTGGCTGGATCGACCAAGGGGTCAGTCACGCCGTTGAAAATTACAGCCGAGCGGGCGCTATGCGAGGCTGGCCAGTGGGCTTGACGAATGGCATCGGAAGGGAAGATGACGGTCGTGTCGCGGGCCAGCCAGTCAAAGAGCAACCGGCGGAAGCGGCCATCCAGTACGAGCGGAATCGAGTGAATCCATGGAATGGCGCGGCAATTAAGACCGGCGCAGGCGATGCAGGCGATCAAATATGCCTTGAAGGAATTGGCAACAATGGCATTATAGCCCTGTTGCTGAATAAAACGGCGGAGTTTGCGCACCGGCTGAACATAACCACGGTCACCCAGTTCAAAGGGGTTGATACCAAGCTGTGCAAATGCAGCCTGCATCTGGGGCGACGGAGCCACCAGCGATGCGACGGACATTTGCAGCCGCGCTGGGTTGCGCGATCGGGCCAGAGTGAGGAGCACCCGGGGCACGCCGCCGTAAAAGGGCAGATCACGATGAATAAAAAGTACGTTCATCCTTGTTGTTTCTTCCACTGCGGCGATTGGGCCAGGTTAGCGTAGCAAAAACGGAACGACTGAGACTGCTTTTGTCATATCGGATCAGATTCGCTTGTATGGCCAATGATGCTGCCGGTAAATCAGTCCTGATCGGTCTGGCTGTTGAAATTTATTCGGTATCGTCCCTTGAATAAATACCTCGAGTTGGTCAAGATAAAGCGAGTTATTGTTGCTGCAATCGATTTGCCTCGGTTTGTGCTGCAATAATGGGTGATGACAAAAGCGCGGAATTTTGCCTTAACAGGAGAAATGAACTTATGGCCGATGCACTGACTCCAACCAAACAGCAGAAGTTTACTTTCGGGCTTTGGACCGTGGGGAATATCGGCCGTGATCCGTTCGGCGAACCAACACGTCAAGGGTTGAATCCGGCGCAGATTGTCGATTTGCTCGGTCAGTGCGAAGGTACTTACGGGGTGAATTTTCACGACAACGATTTGATTCCGATTGACGCCACGCCGGCTCAGGCGGCGCAGATCAAGAAGGATTTCAAGAAGGCGCTGCGTGACAATGGGCTGGTCGTTTCCATGGCGACCACGAACCTGTTTAGCGATCCGGTTTTCAAGGATGGCGCTTTTACCAGTAATAACGCGAGTATACGAGCCTATGCCGTGCAAAAATGCATGCGTGCCATGGAGCTGGGCGCGGAAATGGGCGCCAAAATGTTTGTGTTCTGGGGTGGTCGCGAAGGCGTGGAAAGCGATGCAACGAAATGTCCTGTCGAGGCGATCAAGCGTTTCCGCGAAGCGATCGACTTCCTGTGCGAATATTCGATCAGCCAGAAGTTCGGCTATAAATTCGCCTTTGAAGCCAAACCCAACGAACCGCGTGGGCATATTTATTTTGCCGTCACCGGCAGTTATCTGGCGCTGATTCCAACACTGGCGCATCCGGAAATGTGCGGTGTAAATCCAGAAGTGGCCCATGAGCATATGGCGGGGTTGAACTTCGTGCACCAGGTGGCGGCTGCGCTGGAGCAGAAAAAGCTGTTCCATATCGACCTGAATGATCAGGAATTTGGTCGATACGATCAGGATTTCCGGTTTGGCTCGGCCAATCCAAAGCACGCCTTTTTCCTGGTGAAACTGCTGGAAGACAGCGGTTATAGCGGGGCGCGTCAATTCGATGCCCATGCCTACCGCCAGAGTGATTATGAAGATGTGAAGGAATTCGCCCGCGGCAGTATGCGGACGTATATGATCCTGAAAGAGAAGGCGCGCCGCTGGAATGCGGACAAGGAAATCCAGGGACTGCTCAAGCAGATCAACGTGGAGGAGCAGTTGCTGAGCAAGCTGGTTCGCCGGTTCAGCCCGGGTAATGCCAAAAAGCTGCTGAATACGGAGCTGGATCGCAAGCGTCTGGCTCAGGCGCCACTACCGTATGAAAAGCTGGATCAGTTGACCATGGAAGTCCTCATGGGCATTCGCTAAAAATTTGGCGAAGCAATCCACATCAGCGCGGGCTGCTGGCTAGCTGGCTATTTGTCTGAAGCACGAAAGCAAGAGCTGTTCGTGATAGGACAATAGGCGGGTGTGGTAGCGACAACTTGGAATTGTGCTTACGGTTATCGGAATTAGTGACAGAATCTGGCAACTCATTCTCAACGTTCTGGATGAGTCGGTCGATACTATAATAATGGTATTGACGAGAGGTCCGAAATCCGCTGCCGGTTGCGTGGCGGTGGACCTGAGCCTGCGAGCCATAACGCGGCGATTGTCCGCCGCAGCTCGATGCTGACTGGAGATGTCCCAGGGATGGGATATAACCAACCTGCGATCGGATTGATCATAATCATGTTCAGCCGCATCCGGGCAGCGAATTGAGTGCTCGAGGCACAATCTGAGGTGATCCTCACCTATATGGGTAGTGACCCGTTTTCTCATTGGGGTCTGCGGTCGGTCGAACTGACTGATCAGCCCCTTCTTGATTCATATTTCCAATCCATTCAGCAGCCGCTGTCAGACTATACGTTCTCCCAGCTTTTCAGTTGGAGCAACAGTCTGAGAATCCTGTGGAAACTGATTGGCGATCATCTTTGTGTCTTTGCCAATGGCACGGGTGATTTAACCCTGCTCATGCCGCCGATCGGCCAGGGCAGCGCCATGCGCGCGCTGGAGGAGTGCTGGGGGTTGATGCACGCCTATAACAGCAGCGCCGGCTGTCCTGAACAGAGCCGGGTGGAATATGCCAGTGATGAACTGCTGGCGCAGTTTGACCGGCAACGGCTGGATGTTGTACCGATGGGGGTGGATTATCTGTACGACACGCAGCGCATGATCGATCTGGCGGGTGGTGATCTGGCCAGCAAACGCCAGCTCAAGAATCGTTTCATGCGCAATTATGAGTTTTATGTTGAGACATTTGATGCATCGCGACATACCCAGCCGTGCCTGGAACTGCTGCACCAATGGAAGGAGCATCAGGATCAGTCGCATCAGGCGGATGCCGGATTGAGCGCGCTGAAACGACAAAAAGAATCGCTGGCCACACAAACTTCGCTGCTTCATGCCGATGCGTTGGGTTATCAGGGCCTGGTGGTTTACGTCAAGGAAAAACCTCCACCTGATCAAGCGCCTCGCTGGGAAGGGTTCAGCCTTCGCGGTTTTACCTTTGGCGAGCCTCTGGGAACCGATCAAGCCAGTATTGTCATTGAAAAAACAGATCTGAGCGTCAAGGGGCTGGCCCAGTATATTTTCAGCGAGTTCTGCCAGCGTTTTTATCAGGATCGTCCGCTGATCAATGCCGGTGATGATTGGGGGTTGCAAAGTCTGGCCTGGACAAAATTAAGCTACCGTCCCGTGCGGTTGTTGCAGAAGTATATGATCAAACGCCTGGCTGCGGTGCAGGTTCTGATTGAGACGGGGTGCAGTGCAGGGGCGAAAGAGGCGGCGGTTGAATCTTCGGATGAAGCCGTTGCCGCAACTGCGACGATGACCGATGCGCCTACTCTGGTGACAACTGATGCACCGATTCTGGCGACGGTTGATGCGTCAGCAGTACCTGAAATAGTTGTCCGCGCGGCACTGCCTGCGGACTTGGATGCTGCGGTGGGCGTCGAGCAATCTTGCTTTGATACCTACTGTCTGAGCAAGCGGCAATTGCGCTATTTGTGCAGCAGTCGAACGGCGGTGTTTCTGGTGGCCGAGAGTGGCGGAACCATTGTGGGGCAGGCGATTGGTTTGGTTAAACATCACCGCCGCGGGTTATCGGGGCGGATTTACAGTCTGGCGGTCAAGCCGCAGTTTCGCGGGCGGGGGCTGGGGCACAAATTGATGCGGCGCATGCTGGATGAGTTGGCTCAGCGCGGGGCGCGCAGGATTTATCTGGAGGTTGAATCAGCCAACCGCAGTGCCCAGCGACTATATGAAAATATGGGGTTCCACAATATTGGGGTTCTGCCGGACTATTATGGCCCGCAGCGCGATGGGGTTCACATGATCTACGAAGTGCGAATTCCGGGTTACGTCGCGGCATGACGGCCGGTGGCAGGGCGGGCTGGATGACTCTCCATCCGGTGTGGCTGGGGGCGATTTTACAGGGCAATTTTCGCGCAACAGACGGGGATTCAACCCACCTGCTGTGGTGATTGGTGGTACTCGTTGGGTGCAGCGCCTGACGGGACGGGGGAAAAGTGCTACAATCAGGCGGAGTTCTTAAAACCTGTTGTGACTGGAATCTATGACTTTTGCGCCAATTCCTGAAATTCTTGAAGACCTGCGCGCCGGCAAGATGATCGTTCTGGTGGATGATGAAGACCGCGAGAACGAAGGTGATGTCGTTATTGCCGCGGAGAAGGTTACGCCACAAGCGATCAATTTTATCGTCAAAGAGGCACGCGGCGTTGTTTGCCTGGCGATGGAAGGGGCGATGTGTGACCGGCTTGATCTGCATGCGCAGGTCGAACATAACACCGCACACATGGGTACGGCGTTTACGGTTACGATTGATGCCCATCCCAAATTTGGCGTCAGTACGGGCGTGAGTGCCAAGGATCGGGCGACGACGATCCTGGTGGCGATTGCTGAAGATGCCCAGCCGCAGGATTTGCTGCGGCCGGGGCATATCAACCCACTGCGCTGCCGTGATGGTGGTGTGCTGGTGCGGGCAGGGCAGACTGAAGGCAGTGTCGATCTGGCGCGCATGGCAGGGTTGAAACCGGCGGCGGTGATCTGCGAAATCATGAATGATGATGGGGAGATGGCGCGGCGCCCGCAGCTCGAGGCGTTTTGCGCCCGCCATAATCTGAAGATGTGCACCATTGCTGATTTGATCAGCTACCGGCTTAAGGGTGAGCAGTTCGTCAAACGCATTGAACAGGTTGCCTTGCCGACACGATGGGGAATGTTTGACCTGATTGCCTATGAGACGCCGGTGGATCATCAGCCGCATCTGGCGCTATGTAAAGGCGGTATTGGGCAACTTGATGCAACCGGCCAGGCGATTGTCCATCCCGAGCCGGTGCTGGTGCGTGTGCATAGCGAATGCTTGACGGGCGATGTGTTTGGGTCAGGCCGGTGCGATTGTGGCGATCAACTGGCAGCGGCGATGCAGGCGATTGACAAGGCAGGCAAAGGGGTGCTGGTCTACTTGCGCCAGGAAGGACGGGGGATCGGGTTAAGTAACAAATTACATGCGTACAAGTTGCAGGATCAGGGGCTGGATACGGTCGAGGCCAATATCAAATTGGGCCTGCCAGTGGATAAACGCGACTATGGTATCGGCAGCCAGATTCTGCGCGATCTGGGGCTGAGGCAGTTACGGGTGATGACGAATAATCCCAAGAAGATTCATGGTCTGGATGGATTTGGTTTGACCGTGGTTGAAGAGGTGCCGATCAGGGTAGAAGCCAGCCAACACAACCGAAAATATCTGGAAACGAAAAAAAACCGTATGGGGCATCGTTTGTGAGTGGTGGTATTTTCCGCCAGCCCATGCCGATGGTGGCGGCATCGGTGGCTGAGGTTAAGTTCCGGTAATAAAAATAATTACATTTCTTGCACGTTTGCTGGCGCTGGCCGTATGGGGACAGGGCGTATAATCCATTGAGTTGTTATGCCGACGAAGATCATTTGTCCAGATTGTGGTGGTGTTATTGGTGAAATTACCAGCCCCACCGAGGTGCCATGCCATTGCGCCCAGCAACCGCTTGCGCCAACAATCGACGATTTTCGACAGGCCAGCGCGGCGGCCGGGAGTGATTCAGAATCGGATCTGCGCGAGGGGTCGGATGGGGGCGCCAAGGTCTGCCGAATCTGCGGCAAGGATGTGACGGGGCAAAAGCGTTACAAGGATTCGCTGGGGTACTGGTGCGCTGATTGTCATAATGCTGAAAAGGCTGAGCGAGTTGCCGGTAAGAAGCGCTGCAGCTCCTGTCATCGGTTGTTCCCGATTGAAAAGCTCATCGAAAGCGATGATGAGCGTCTTTGTTCCACATGCAACCGCGAGCGCAATAATCAGCGCCGGCAAGTTTTGCGTCAGGCAGCCAAAAAACGAACCTATCAACTTTATGAACAGAAAAGATTGCTGATGCTGGCGGGAGTCTTTCTGGTTTTGCTCATCATCATCGTCATGCAGCAATTGGGATGGATTGGTAGCTCGGGGTAATCGTTGCTCAATGGCGGCGGATGGCGCGTTGGCCGGGAATGCAGAAAAAAACGTAATAAAACATGGGCGTTTTGAGCACAATCGAGGGTGAAAGGCTGCTCCGTGCTGAGAAATGGATAAAATTGACACCTGGGGCGGTGAAATGGACAATGGAGCATTCTGGCGGGCAGGACTGCGCGTGGCAGGATTGAACAGCGTGTCGGACGATTGATAGTTTGTGCAAAAAAGAGCACACCCGGAGTTGGCATCCATGATTTTATCTCTGAAGTCGAAGCTGGTGTTGGTCAGTGCGGTGGCGTCTGTTTCGGCAGCGTTGCTGTCGGGTATGGCGGGTTGCGATGCGGTCGAAAGCAGCCAGGGGCAGGCCAATCGGAAGGTGGCGGCAGCAACGGAACAGGCAACACGCGATCTGAGCCGGGGTGATAGCCAGGCGGCGGCACGGGTGCTGGGTGCGGTTGATGATGCTGCCGGGGCGTCGGCCAAGGCACAGGCGTATGCGGTTCTGGCGGAAACGGGGTTGAGTCAGGCCCAGCCAATCCTGACGGAGCTGGAAGAAAACTATATTCGGGCAGCAGGCATTTCGTGGGATATTGATCAATCGCTGGCGCAGCTCAAGGCGGTGACCGAGCTGACGCAGATACTGAGTCAGCAGGATTCGCGCGATGTCCAAGCCGAAGTCGCCAAATCTGTGAAAAATATCCAGGGTGATGCTGATGCCAAAAATTGGGTCAGCTACAATGACGATGCTGCCAGTGTGCCGACGCTGACCTCGGTTAACCAGCGTATTTCGCAACTGCAGGGTGAGATCGCCAAACGCAAGGAAAAGATTTCGCAACTGGCGGACCAACGTAAAAAATTGGGTGAGCAGGCGCAGGCGTTGGTTGATAAAGCCAACCAAACCCCCGGACAGGCTGGGGTGGATACTTTCCGTAATGCAACCCAGATTCGTCAGCAGGCCAGTGTCGTGGGTATTGAGATCGATACGATCAACACTCAGCTTATTCCGCTGAACAATGATCTGGCGGTGGCTAATGCCCAGCGTGAGGTCTTGCAGCGGGCGGTAACGCGCGTTGGTGAGATCGGCAATGCCCAAACGCAGCAACAGGTTGCGGTTAATCAGCAGGTTGCAGGGCAGAACCAACTGGCGCAGCAGATTTTGCAGGCAGGCACCACCGGCCAGGGCGCCGGTGATCTCGACGCCAAAAGCCAGTCGATTCAGGCCAAGATGGCGGAGCTGACGACGATGCTCAAGGAGGCAGGCAGTCTCAGCGAAAAGGCGAATCAACTTCTGGTAGAAGCCGCCAAAGATGCGGCCTCGGCTGCTCAAAATGCCCTGACGCTGGGACCGACATTGCAAACCAAGGGGCGTGAACAACAGGCGTCCAAAGCGGCGTTTGATGCCATTCAAAAAACGATTGATCCCAATTCCTATCGGTTGCAGGAATTGAATATCCGCCAGATTCTGGCCAGTAACCTTGCCCATAGGGCCGATGCGCTGAATTCAGCCGTACAGTTGCAGGGCCGTCTACAGACGATTGCCCAGTCCGCGAAGTTGACCCTGCCGTCAGGTTTGATTGATGCGCAATTGAGCACGGAATTATCCGAAGCACGCGGTGCTGCCAATCAGGCATTTCAGGAAGCGGCTGAATTAGCGCAGAGCATTGCTGAGGCTGGTTCTGCCACAGCCGACCAGAAAAACAGCGCCCGTATCGCCGGTGCGCTGGTGCGCTATAGCTGGGCGATCAGTGCGCGGTCTGCGAATGATATTCAGACGGCTGATGTCCAACTTACTGCTGCCAAGGAGGCGATTGGACAGGCAATGGCGGGTAATGCTTCATTGCCGATGTTGCCGAGTGAGCTGAAGGTGTCCAAACCTGATGTCGCCACTGATGCGCCGGCCGGTGGCGGGTTTTAGCGCTGCTGCGGGGCGTTTAACGTTTATACGGGCAAAAATATTCATAAATACCGCGTCAAGGCGATGGTATCGTCCAACGGCATGTGGCTTGGCCTTGTGCTGCGGTATTTCCATGTCAAAATTGCGTCGATGAGATGTCGGTGATGAGCCTCATCTTTGAGATTCATGGCGCGCACTCTTGGAAGTAAGTGGCTGAATCAGTTACGATGGCGGACTCTGATTTTTTATTGATACAACTGAGTGCCGCTAGAATTAACAGTAAAGAAGCCGGTTACGGATGCAGATTCGCAATTTTTCGATAGTCGCCCATATCGATCACGGTAAGAGTACACTCTCGGATCGCCTGCTCATGCGCGCCGGTGCCATCACGGAGCGCGAGTTCAAAAACCAGATTCTTGATGACATGGATCTGGAGCGTGAGCGTGGCATTACGATCAAGGCATCAGCCGTTACCGTTTTGCATACGCATACGCCGGCTGGGGGAAAACCTGAGCAGTACATGCTCAATTTCATTGATACGCCGGGGCATGTGGATTTTCATTACGAAGTGCAAAAAGCGTTGCAGGCGTGCGAAGGGGCGATACTGGTGGTTGATTCAACGCAGGGTGTGCAGGCACAGACCGTTGCCAACGCTTATGCGGCCATTGACGTGGGTCTGGAAATTATTCCGGTTATCAACAAGATCGATCTGCCCGGTGCCCAGCCCGAGCGCGTGGCTGAGGAGCTGGAACAAGTTCTGGGTTTTGCAGCCGAGGAATGTATCTTCGTTTCTGCCAAAACCGGCCAGGGGGTTGATGAGCTGATCGGTCAGTTGTGCGAAAAACTCCCGCCGCCGCGCGGCAATCCTGACGCGCCGGCCCGTGCACTTATTTTCGACAGTATTTATGACGACTATCGCGGCGTGATTGTTTACTGCCGCGTGGTTGATGGCCAACTGGTGAAGGGGCAGAAGATTCGTTTGATGGGCAATGGGCGGGAATATCAGATTACGGATTTGGGCAAGCTCATGCCACGTCCGACACGGGTGGAGCAGATCGGTACGGGCGAGGTTGGTTATCTGGTGGCGGCGATTAAAAATCTTCATGATGTGCGCATTGGCGATACGGTGACCGATGCCCTGACGCCCGCCGCCGAGGCGCTGCCCGGATACAAGCCGATTCAGCAGATGGTCTTCTGCGATTTTTACCCTTCGGGCAAGACACAGTACGACGAGTTGCGCGATGCGATGGATCGTCTTCAGCTCAACGACAGTTCCTTCACGTTTGCCCCGGAAAGCAGTGATGCGCTGGGGTTTGGTGTCCGCTGCGGGTTTCTTGGCTTGCTGCATATGGAAATCATTCAGGAGCGATTGGAGCGCGAGTTTAATATCGAAGTGGTGCAGACCGCGCCGACGGTCACCTATGAAATTGCGTTGACTGGTGGAGAATCAATCCGGATCGACTCGCCGAGCGAACTGCCGAATCTCACCCATGTGCTGGAGATTCGCGAACCGTTCATCATGATGAATCTGATCCTGCCAGCCGATAGCGTGGGGGCGCTGATGAAGCTGTGTGAGGAGCGTCGCGGTGTCTACAGAAAGACGGAGTACATTGGCCCGACCCGCGTTATTTTGCAGTATGAAATGCCGCTGGCTGAGGTGATTTACGATTTTTATGACAAGCTGAAAAGTGCCACCAAGGGGTATGGCACGATGGATTACGATCTTCTTGGTTTTCGCGCTGGCGATCTGGTCAAGATGGACATCCTGGTCAACGGCGACAAGGTGGATGCGCTGAGCTTGATTGTGCATCGCGACAAAGCCGAAGCCCGCGGCCGGAAATTACTGGTTCGTCTGAAGAAGGAGATCGACCGTCACTTGTTCGAGATTCCGTTGCAGGCAGCCATTGGCGGCAAGATCATCGCGCGCGAAACCATCAAGAGTGTGGGTAAAAATGTGACCGCCAAATGCTACGGCGGTGACGTGACGCGCAAGCGCAAACTGCTGGAGAAACAAAAGGAAGGCAAGAAGCGCATGAAACGCATCGGCAGCGTTGATATCCCACAGGAAGCCTTCATGGCGATTCTGGAAAGCGAAGATTAATCGCGCGTCGCGCATCGTTTGATCGCTGCGTGTATGAATCGTTGCAGCCGCGCAACGGTTCATGTCGGGTTGCAGCACCGCTGGCACCGGCGGTCAACAAGAATCACATTTTACGATGCAGCTTGTCGGACATGGCCGCCAGATAAAGGGGTG
Organism: Phycisphaerales bacterium; assembly: GCA_020847375.1. Taxonomy (GTDB): domain Bacteria; phylum Planctomycetota; class Phycisphaerae; order Tepidisphaerales; family Tepidisphaeraceae; genus JADLCB01. The sequence goes on from JADLCB010000007.1 coordinate 64,371, forward strand.
TCGTTCCGCAACAGCCGCCAATGATACGTACACCGGCATCAAGCAGGGGCTGAACCATCTGCGCCATTTCGCGCGGTGTTGCGGTGTAGGTTGTCCGATTGTTGATTACCTTGGGCGAACCAGCGTTGGGTTGAATGATTACCGGCGTATTTCCGGCGATTTTGACCACTTCACGCGCCAGATCAACATAATCATTCAGGCTCAGGCCGGTTCCGCAGTTGGCACCAACAACATCGGCGCCGGCGCTGATCGCTTCGGTAATCGCCTGGTCAACGGTTGTGCCCATCATGGTGCGGAATACACCCTCAACCGGCGCATTAAAGGCATAGGTGGCGATAACCGGCCAGTTGGCGATTTTTTTGGCGGCATGGATGGCCAGGCGCATTTCAACCGGGTCGCTCATGGTCTCGATAATGATGGCATCGGCCCCGCCACGTTTGAGGCTGGCTGCCTGCTGGCGGAACAACTCGGTTACTTCAGCCTGAGTAGCCGTTCCCAGCGGTTCGATGAAATCGCCGAACGGGCCGATGTTCCCCAGTAAATAGCAATTACCGCCGACAGCGTGCCGCGCCAGCCGCACGGCTTTTTCATTCAGTTCATCGGCGAGGTGTTGCTGGCCATGACGCGCCAGAACGGAAGAGGTTGCACCGAAGGTATTGGTGGTGATCAGATTGCAGCCGGCATCACGATAGGCGCGATGAATCGCTTCGACTTCGTCGCTATGCGTAAGATTCCATAGTTCACCACAGGCTCCGGATTCCAGACCGCGGGCAATGAGCTGCGTCCCCATGCTGCCGTCGCAGAGCAAGGGCGTATGAGACAGGCGTTCGAGTAAATCCATTGAGTTGGCGCTCCATCAGAGAACGGGCATCGATTAAGCAGATCATTTTAGCGGCAACGGCTATAAAGGCGAAATGACTTGTCCGGCTTCACAGAGGCGGGGTGCGATTTGTATGGCAGGCAATACCGTACAGGTCGAATCGCTGCACCAGCGCTGCGCTAGTGCCGCAGACGGTTGTTGATTATTGATTGCGCCGTCCGTTGCACGTGGCGCAAAAAAAGCCCGCGAATCCATGGGAGGATGCGCGGGCCAGTATCAATGGAAATATCTGAAGTATTACTTGCCGCCGAGGATGGCATCCTTGGCTGCCTTGGCCACGCGGAACTTCAGAACTTTCTTCTTCGGAATCTTGACGGTCTGACCCGTCTTGGGGCCGAAGCGCATCACCATCTCACGGGCCGGACGCTCGGTGAGTACGAGCTTGCCGATACCCGGCAGGACAAACTGATTCTTGGCCTGCTTGTAGGCCAGCTCAGATTGAGCCTGGAAGAACAGGTTTGCCTGTTTCTTGGTGATGCCGACTTTCTCGGCGAGGGTGGCAGCGAGTTCCGATTTGGTCATCGGCTTAGCAGCGGACTTGGCCATAATAGATCTCCTTTCCGAACGTGTGGAGCCATCGCGGTTGGTGTTCCATCCCAACTGCGGACACGGTCGGCCGCGCACCCGCGCGACCTTCCTCCACGGTGACTGCCCGGCCTGGGCAATCAATCGGTGTTTGCAAAAAGTACCGAGAAAACAATACGAATCAATGCCTGAAGCAAAAAATAGTTCGGTTTTTCAGAGTATTCCTATCAACGACGGAGATTCTCAGGCATTTTTTCGGCTGCAAACCGGGTTGGGATGGAACCCAATGGTGCCGGAATTATTCCGGTCTGACGAACAAAATATTCCCCGTGGACGTAGGAAAACTGTGTTTGGAGGCTTGGTGTTGCCATCGCGAGGTTCGTGAAAAGGCTGGTCTGGATAGAACACAAGCGACGGGTTCGCTATAATGGCGGGAGTGATATTTGTTGGAAATTTACGGAGTAGTAACTGATGCCGGGCATGACGATCACGGAAAAAATTCTGGCTAAACATTCAGGCAAAGACCGCGTGACACCGGGGGAAAACGTCTGGGTTGACGTGGATGTTCTGATGACGCACGACGTATGCGGGCCGGGGACGATCGGTATTTTCCATGAAAACTTTGGGCGCGACGCCAAGGTCTGGGATCGGGACCGCGTGGTGATTATTCCCGATCATTACATTTTCACGGCCGATGAAAAATGCCATCGAAATGTGCAGATTCTGCGTGATTTCGTGAAGGAACAGAACCTGCGCTATTACTATGATCCGGCGTTTGTCAAAGCGACGGGCATGCCTTCGCCCTATCTGGATCCCGCCAATACGAGCTACAAGGGCGTTTGTCATAAGGCATTGCCGGAGGAAGGGCATGTGCGCCCTGGTGAGATTCTGCTGGGCACGGACAGCCATACCTGTACGGCTGGGGCTTTTGGCCAGTTTGCCACTGGTGTGGGTAATACCGATGCAGCCTTTACCCTGGGCACGGGCAAGACATGGCTGAAGGTTCCGGCGACCATGAAATTCATTTTTCATGGCGAAATACCCGCCTACCTGACAGCCAAGGATCTGATCCTGGCGGTCATTGGAAAAATCGGCGTCGATGGCGCCACCTACCGCACCATGTATTTTGCCGGCGATGGAATCAACAGCCTGACGTTGGAAGACCGCATGACACTGACCAACATGGCGATTGAAGCCGGTGGTAAGAATGGTATCTGCGATGTCGATGAAAAGACGCTGCAGTATGTACGCAAGCGCAGCACTCGGCCGCAGTGGGAGGTCTACCGCGAGGATAAGGATGCGCAATATCACAGCGTCTATGAATGGGATTTAGCGACACTGAAACCAATGGTGGCTAAGCCCAACAGCCCGGATAACACCGATACGGCTGAGAATTGCCGTGAGATGAAGCTGGATCAGGCGTATATCGGCAGTTGTACCGGTGGAAAAATCACGGACATGATCTTTGCCGCCAGCATTCTCAAGGGAAACAAGGTCAAAATACCGACCTATATCGTTCCAGGCAGCACGGAAGTGCATAGCGATATGCGGCGGCTGAATCTGCGCGGCGTGCCCAAGGACAAGAATGAAAAAAGCATCGAAGAGGTGCTGCGCGATGCGGGTTGCATTCTGGGACCCAGCGGTTGTGCTGCATGCCTGGGCGGTCCGAAAGATACGTTTGGTCGATTGAATGAGCCGATCAACTGCATCAGTACGACCAACCGTAATTTCCCCGGTCGCATGGGCCACAAGAAGGCGGGCGTCTTTCTGGCCAGCCCATTGACGGTGGCAGCCAGTGCCCTGACGGGGTATGTCACCGATCCGCGGGATTTTGTCACTCAGCGAATCGAGACGGGTATGGCAGGCGTTCTCTAATTGGCCGCGATACATACCCCTGCGGTGGTGCGTAATCACCAGCGCAGCGGTGCTGCTGGGCAATGTGCTGTGGCGGAGCTAAATGATTGACACGCGGCAGGCGCTGTAAATGTGTTCCTGCGCAGAATCGGCTGATGAGTGAGTCAGCGGGAATCTTCGGGAATACAGCCTGCGTTGGCGCTGGTGTCAGTGAGTGGCCGTATCTTGGTTCCCGTCTCGGATTTATTTTTTATGATTCACGCTGTGTCTGATACGAATGCGCAAGATTTTCTGAGCGTTCCAGATTTGCTGGAACATAGTCAGCCACGCCCGATGGTTCCGTGGCTGTGGTATCTGCTGGGGATTATTCTGCTGACTTCGATGGTCGGCGCTTATTGGGGGAGTAATAACGAATTAGCCAGTTTTGTTTTGAATCTGCTGACATTTCTGGTGATGGTTGGTTCCCTGGCGGGCTTGATGCTGATTTATCGGCGCACGGCGCGACTTTTTCGTCGCGAGCATCAACAGGTCGAGGCGGTGGGGGAGTTGATACAACTGCGCCACTGGTCGCAGGCGGCGGGTTTGCTGCAGCAGTTAATGTCCAGCCCGATGCGTGCTGCGCCGATGCGCATTCAGGCACTTATTTTTCTAGCCAGTGTGCAGGCACGATATCATCGCTTTGCCCAGGCGATTGAGATTCATGAATATCTGCTGGAAAATGTGCAGCTCGATCCGATGACCGATCATGGCATTCGCCTGGCCCGGGTCATCGCGCTGTTGCATGAAGACCGGTTGACCGATGCCGATGGCGCCTTGGCTGAGTTGAGGCGGACCGACCGCCAGCGTGAAAGCGGCGGGCTGGCGCTGGTGGAAATGTATCGTGATATCAAAACGGGGCATCCATCGGAAGCGATTGCCATTTTTCAGCAGCGCCGCAGCGCCATTCGACAGCAACTGGGGCATCGCCTGGGTGATGCGTTTGTTTTGCTGGCGTGCGCCCATGACATGATGCAGCAACGCGAGCTGGCGCAACATGCCTATACGCAGGCGACGCTGTTGGTGCCGGCAGTGGAGTTGCATCGACGCTATCCTGAAACGGCTGGTCTGGCCGGCACCTACACCGCTGCTGACTGGCCGCTGGAGGTGAGTCCATGAACACACAAACAACCATCGCCCGCGCCCGACGTGATATGTTCATCACGATGCTGGTCAAATTGCTGCTTCTGGGCGGGATCATTTTTACGCTGTTTATTGCGCCGTCGGTGGGCATGGAAAGCAATCGGATGCTGCTGCTGGTGGTGATTGGCGTGTTATGGATGGTTCTGAGTTATCAGAGCATCAAGGGATCGCGCATGGCGGTGGTATCGTCCGAGTTGATCGCCAGCGGGCAGTACGATGAGGCGGAGCAGGTGATCGACAACTCATTGCGCCGTTTCTCGCTGTACAAAATAGCAAAACTGACGAGCCTGCATCACCTGGCGGTATTGCGACATGCGCAGAAGCGTTATCGTGACGCAGCGGCGCTGTGTCGCGAATTATTGGACCGTCGCCGTAGTCTGGCGGGCGAGCTGTCACGGCAAAGCTGGATTATTCTGGCCAACTCATTACTGGAACTGGGCGATCTCAAGGGGGCATACGAGGCACTGAGGCATTTGCATCGTGGCCGCCTTTCACTCAGTGATGCCCTGAATCTGCTGCAGATCGAGACGGATTACGAAGCGCAGATTCAGGCGTGGGAACATCTGTCGCGCGACCTGTCCACCAAGGCGCAACTGGCGGAGCTATTGCCAGCCGACAGCTCTGCCCGGGTGCAGGCGCTGCTGGCGCTGGGAGCATTCAAAACCAACAAACAGCCGTGGGGGCAGTTTCTTCGCCAGCGGGCCGAGCTGTTGACCGATGATATCAAAGGGCTGATTCGTCATCGACCCATACTCAGGGCGTTGTGGGGTGACGAGATGAGCGATTTATCGGAACCAGACTAACCGATCGAGGCGGATGGTAATCTTCCGGCGGTTGCAATGCTTGGCAGCCATTGCTGAGCAAAATACGATTGGATATTTGGTTTGAATGGGCAAATCGGCGATAATCAGCCATGTCGGCATGAATAAGGGACCGAGAACCTCAGGGAAAAGGATATTCGATGCTTAAACGGATCGTGACACGGGCAGTGGCGGGGTTTTGCGTTACCTTGATTTCCGGTTCATCGCTGCTTGGTCAGGCAGTAGCGCCTGCCGGTGATGCCAACAATTTTCCGGCGGATCAGGCGCTGGCGGCGCGCATTTCCGGCTATGCCCAGTTGATGTTGCACCAGCAGGCGAATTTGACCAAACCGGTATTTGATCAGGCTGCGGTTTTATACGCCACCGCCGCGAAGTTGAATCCACGGGAGGTTCGCTACTGGGGGTTGCTGGCTGAGGCGGAAATCGAAGCTGGAAATAATGCTGGCGCGATTGATGCCCTGCGTTCCCTGGAAAATGTGGATCCGCGCGACACCATCCCGGCAGTTTGGGTGCGCATGATTGACCTGTACCTTCAGCAGTTGCAGCAGACGCCGGAAAAATTGAACTACCTCGAAAAGATTTATAACGAACAGTCAGTCCCGGCTTCGGTGCGATCGCATGCCGCCCAGCGCATGGCTGAGTTGCGTTATGATCAGGCAGCGCCGGGTCTGGCGCGGCAGTGGGTGGATAAGGCGTTGGAGCTGAACCACGTTAATCCGCAGGCGGCGCGACTGCTCTGGACTCTGCTGGCGGATTCGGATGACCAATCGGAGAAAATCAAGGCTTTGCAGACGCTCGTTCAGGCGGATCCAGCCAATGTTGCCAATGTAACCGCGCTGGCGCAGCAGTTGGCGTTGTCGGGCTTTTATGATGCTGCCATTACCTGGTACGCCCAGGCGGTGGGAATGGGTCAAGTGGCGGGGGCCAGCGATCCGCAGACGATTTTTGATTACGCCGCCGAGCTTTATATTGCCAACAACGCGCTGTCGGCCAGCAGTCTGGTGACCCAGTTGCTGCAGTCTGATGCCCATGATGTGGACGCCCTTTTTCTGCGTCTGCTGCTTGACCGGGATAAACCGGCGGAGCTGCGCAGTAAAACCATCGATAGTGCGCGTCAGGCGCTGCTGGATGAATTGACGGAGGTGCGAAAAAATGCGGGTATTGCCATCGGCAGCGATGCATACGACCTGACCGCCGATCGGCAATTGCTGCAGGGCGATCAAGCCAGTGCAGACCTGAAGGCGAGTTATGCGGTAGCGGTTGCGGATCAGCTCTGGTTTGAACTTTATTTCACCGGCCCCAGTGATGTGACGGACCGATTGCTGGATTTCCTGCGTGCGGTTGCCCCGGCCGAAAGTGCGACATTGGCCCGGCTGGAAGGGTGGAATTATCTGCTGCGTGGACAGAAGGATCAGGCCAAGGTCAAACTGCAGGCTGCTGCTGATCGTGACCCGCTGGCAGCGCTTGGTCTGCTGCGCATGGCGGATCACAGCACGGATCAAGCCCTGCATGACTTGACATTGAACGGGCAGGCGCTGTTGAGCGACCACCCCGCCGGGTTGATCGGCGCTTTTCTGGCCAGTGAATTGCGCCAGTATGGTGTGCGCGTCCAGCCGCATCAGTCGGTCGTGGCCCGCACGGATGAGGTTCGCGCTTTTGCCCGCGACTGGCCGCAGATTTATACCAACCCTTCCACTTTTTATACGGTGCGTATCCGTCCGTTGAAGGTGTCGCATCAGATCGGTCAGCCGATTCTGGCCAGGGTGGAAATCCAGAACAACAGCTCGCTTTACGCCTTGTCCATCGATCCGATGGGCGCGATTCATCCTGATCTGTGGTTCGATGTGCGCATCCAGGGCGCGATTCAGGAAAATATGTCCGGCGTGGCTTTTGATCGCCTGATGCAGGCGGTTGTGCTGGAGCCTAAACAGACGCTCAGCCAGATTGTCCGCCTGGATCGTGGTGCGCTGGCGACCTTGCTTGACAACAACCCGCAGCTTGCGTTTCCAATGAGTTTTACGTTGATCCTTAATCCGCAGACGGTGAAAACCCAGGATGACAAGGCGGTCGTTGTTCCCGGGCTATTGGGTCAGGCTGTACCTTTTATTCGCATCATCAATCGTGAACCAAGCCAGCCAACCAATGCGACCGTGAAAACCCTTATTGATGATCTGCAGGCCGGTCTGCCGGAGAAGAAGATCGAGACCATCGATCTGATCGATGCCTGGGTTCCGTCATTGCAACGGCTGGCGGCGGATGCCAACATCCCGGATGATCAGAAGCAGCAGGTGCGACCGCTGGTCAATCAATTGCTCTTTCAGCTCAGCCGGTCGCGGCAGGACACCATCCCGGCTGTGCGCGCCTGGGCAAGCTACACCAGTGCCCTGTTGACGGCCAAAGACAATCAGTCGGAAGTATTGCGGCAGATGCGTTCGGGAAACAGTCCGGTGGAAATGATTTTGTCGGTGATGGCGGCCCAGCAGATTTCGCCGGAAGTGGCGCTGGAAGTGGCGGAACGCTTGTCTTTTGCAACCGATCCGATGGTGCAGCGTCTGACAACAGCCGTTCAGGAAGCAGCCAAAATCGCTACTACCCAACCGACAACCGCACCATCACCTGATACGAATAAGTAATTCGCGGAAATTTTGCTGACTGACTGGCTGGCGCGGGTGATGTTCATCCGCGTTGACGAATGTTGCACTTTAAGAAGGACGATGGCGATATGAAAATCCGTGCTGCCGCTGACTGCCGATTTGATCTGGTCTCGCTGGGTGAGTGCATGCTGCGTCTTTCGCCCCCGCAGCACGGACGCATTGAATTTGCTCCCCTGCTGGAAGTGTGGGTGGGTGGCGGTGAGTACAATGTTGCTTATGCGCTTTCGCGCCTGGGGCTGCGAACCGGATGGATCGGTGGTCTGAACAGCTCGCCGATGGGAGCGATTATCCGTAACCATGCCCGTTCAGCGGGCATGGACGTGAGTTACGCGGTTGAGCGCAAGTATGATGGCGTTGGCAGGAAGGATCGCATTGGGCTGAATTTTACGGAAGTCGGTGTCGCCAAACGGGGTAGCGTAACGCTTTATGACCGCGGCCACAGTGCCACCAGTGGCATTCAACCGGGGGAAATCAACTGGAAAAAGCTTTTCCAAGATGACGGGGTTCGGTGGCTGCATACCGGTGGGATTTTTTCGGCTTTGTCTGACAGCACGCGCGCGGTCGTGGCTGAAGCGGTGAAGGCCGCCCATGAGGCGGGTACGATTGTCAGTTATGATCTTAATTTTCGCTCCAAGCTCTGGAGCAGCCAGCAGGCGATTGCCACCACCAAGCCGCTGGTTCCGTACATTGATTGCCTGATCGGTAATGAGGAGGATTTTGCCCAGGTGCTGGGTTATGAAGCTGAAGGGGTTGATGTCCACAAGGCTGGCGCGCTGGATGTCGGGCCGTTCAAGAAGATGGTGCAGCGTGTGGTGGCGGACTACAAGAATATCAAGATTGTCGGCACGACCCTGCGCGGTGTGAAGACGGCGAGCATCAACGACTGGTCCGCCATCATGTGGAGCCAAGGCCAGTTTTACGATGGATTGAAATTCGACGATCTGGAAATTGAAGATCGTGTCGGTGGTGGCGATGGTTTTGCCAGCGGGTTCACCTATGGTTTTCTGACCGGCAAAACGGCGCAGGAATGTGTCAATCTTGGCGTTGCCCACGGCGCGATGCTTATGAGCACCATGGGCGATACAAGCCAGATTACGCTGGACGAACTGCTGCATGTGGCCGGTGGCGGCAGTGCCCGGATCAAACGCTGAGGCAAGTTTGTCACAAGCGGCAGGTGCTGGCGCTGCCCCTGCGCGTCAGGAAGGTCAGCCGCGCAGGGTTTGTGGATCAACACCGATCGACCTGCACCAGTTGACGTAGGCCTGCGGCGAAATCTCGCTGGGTTTGATTTCGCTGCGCCCGCCCCAGAAGACGTTGGTGTAGCTGACCGGGATGCCAATTTTTGCCAGATATTCGTCAATGGCTGCCTTGCGATCCAGCACGATTTGTTTTTCGGTGCTGTGGGTGACACCCATGATGTTGACGTTATTGAACTCAGGCCCGGCTTCGCGCCAGTAGGCGTGCGTCATACATTCAAATCGACCAACTTGTTTGCCCGCTTCCAGCTCATAGCCCGGTGCAACCGCCCAGTGAAACAGGGCGTTAAACCGCGTCAGGCGCTGACTACCGGCAACCGGTTTCACGTGTTCGAGGAACGTGCTGAAGCGACCGATGACACTGCGCTGATTGAGTGACTGGGCGACGCGGCAGAAGGTCTCCAGATCGACTCCGGCTTCGCGGGCGCGGGCACTCCAGAGATCAGCAACCAGCTCGTCAGGTTCAAATTCGCGTTTGAGTGGTACGAGCACTTGCCAGTCCAGCTCGGAAAGCTCAACGATGTGTGGCTCTTGCGGGATGGCCGGTTCATCAGCCATTGCACCGGCGGACAGATTCCGGCGTCGCACGTGACCCACGCCCAGCACGAATAATCGCTTGGCAGGCATGCACCGGAAAGCAGTTGCGCCGATGCGCTGAGCCAGCAACCGGCAATGGGCTTCGATGGAATAGCCCTGCGGTACTTTCAGCGTGGTCCAGAGTTTGAACCTGGCTCCTTCAATGGCGGCATCGCTGGAGCGCAGAACAACATGGCCGGTGAATGGGTCGTCTTTGAACACCCAATCAAACGCGCTGTTAAGTTTGTCCTCAGGAATTTGCCAGGCGACCAGGGAACCACTGGCCAGATTGGTCGCCAGCAGGGTCTGCCGAACGCGGCGGATCGTTCCGGCCTGCAACATCGCCTTGATGCGCTCGATGACGAGATCGACGGGCAAATCAGCCTGATGTGCTATTTCCCCCAGCGGATCAGTCAGGAAACCCTGGATTCGGTCTTCGCTGACCGCCAGAATACGTTTGTTGATCGAATCCGTAGTGCAAACCGGGACAGACTCTGCAGAAATACTCATGGCAGAGGCAATTATAGGCTTTTTTAATTCCGGCAACAGCCTGTAAAGCGCCAGGAGGCGTGAATTATCGCAGTTGGAGCAAAACGGGTATCCCGCAGGCGCGATTTTACGCCTGATCGGTTTCGCGCTGAGAAAACCCGATTACCTTGTAGCCGGCTTCGATGATCGTGTCCATGAGCTGACGCACGCCGATACGTTCCTTGTCATAGAGGACGGACGCCTGACCGGTGGGGAAATCAACTTCGACCTCATGCACACCAGCGCACGTTTCCAGTGTTTTACGGATCGCGGTTTCGCAGCGATGGCAGTGCATCCCTTCAATTCTGATTATGGCAAGCCGATCACTCCCTACGGGTTTGGCCATAGCTGGTGTCTCCTGTTGTTGATCTATTATTAGGCGCTGCGGCGCGGCTGGCAACCTCTGGTTGATTATACCAGAAAAACGATGAACTTTCTGCCTTATGATGCCTGAGCAGGCGAACAAAAAGGCCCGCGGAGAATTATCCGCAGGCCTTTTGCATTATGCTCTGGCTGATCAGTATCAGCTGCATGCTTAGTACATGCCGCCCATGCCACCAGCGCCGGCGCCAGCCGGTTCAGGTTTTTCTTCCTTGATTTCGGACACAACCGCATCGGTGGTCAAAAGCAGACCGGAGATGCTGGCAGCGTTCTGAAGGGCTGCACGCTCGACTTTCGTCGGGACGATGACGCCCATCTTGACCAGATCACCGTAGTCATGGGTCAGGGCGTTGTAACCGTAATTGGTTTCCTTGGACTCCTTGACCTTCTGGGCGATGACGGCACCGTTAACGCCGGCGTTTTCGGCGATCTGCTTGATCGGTGCTTCGATGGCCCGGCGGACGATCTCAATACCGACTTTCTGGTCGTCATTGTCAGCCGCATCGCGGGTTTTATCCAGCACCTTGGCTGCTGCGCGGATAACCGCCACGCCACCGCCGGGAAGGATACCTTCCTCAACAGCAGCCCGGCAGGCGTGCAGGGCGTCTTCGACGCGCGCCTTCTTTTCCTTCATTGCCACCTCGGTCGCCGCCCCGACCTGAATCTGAGCCACGCCACCGGAGAGTTTGGCCAGACGTTCCTGGAGCTTTTCGCGGTCGTAGTCGCTGGTGGTGTTGTCGATTTCAGTCTTGATGGCAGCGATACGGCCACGAATGGCTTTTTCAGCGCCAGCACCCTCGATAATGGTGGTGTTGTCCTTGTCGATCTTGATCTTCTTGGCCCGACCGAGCTGGTTCAATTCGATATTTTCGAGTTTGATTCCCAGTTCTTCAAAAATGGCTGTGCCGCCGGTGAGGATGGCGAGATCTTCAAGCATCGCCTTGCGACGATCGCCAAAACCTGGGGCCTTGACCGCTGCCACTTTCAACGTGCCACGCAGCTTGTTGACGACCAGCGTCGCCAGTGCTTCACCTTCAATGTCTTCAGCAATGATAAGGATCGGCTTGCCCTGTTCAGCAGCCTTGGTCAAGGCCGGAACCAGATCGCGGGCGCTGGAAATCTTCTTCTCGTGAATCAGGATGTAGGCATCTTCCAGAATCGCTACCATCGCCGTCGGATCGGTGACGAAGTGGGGCGATACATAACCCTTGTCAAACTGCATGCCTTCGACCAGTTCGATGCGGGTGTCCTGGCTCTTGCCTTCTTCAACGGTGATGACGCCATCCTTGCCAACCTTGTCCATCGCATCGGCAATCATCTGACCGATGAGGGCATCATGATTGGCGGAGCTGGTGCCCACCTGGGCGACTTCCTTGGAGGAATCGATCTTGCGGCTCATCCGCGCCAGTTCCGTGACGATCGCATCGACAGCCGACTGAATGCCACGTTGAATCTGCGTGGCGTTGGCGCCGCTGGCGACATTCTTGAGACCTTCAGCGAAAATGGCTTCGGCGTAAACCGTCGCAGTGGTGGTGCCATCGCCGGCGACGGTTGAAGTCTTGCTGGCCACTTCCTTGACCATCTGCGCGCCCATGTTTTCATAGGCATCTTCCAGCTCAATCTCCTTGGCGACGGTGACGCCGTCCTTGGTGATGGTGGGGGAACCGAATGATTTTTCCAGTACGACATTGCGCCCTGACGGGCCGAGTGTGACCTTGACGGCGCGGGAAAGTTTTTTAACACCCCGGAGGATGCTCTCACGCGCTTCCTGGTCGAATTTGATCTGTTTGGCTGCCATTTGAATTAACTCCTGTTTATTTTAATTTGTCGCTGATTATTTCATGTTTCGGTGTTTGCTCATCGGCACGGAAAAACAATTGTGTGCGCGACAAACACCAGCTCGGCGCGTGATTACTCCACCACCGCCAGCACGTCATCTTCACTCATAACCAGCAGTTCTTCGCCGTCCACCTTGATTTCGGTTCCCGCGTAGCTGGTGAACAGTACCTGATCACCTTTTTTGACGGTGAACGTCGAGCGTTCGCCACTATCCAGCCGGCGGCCGTTGCCGACAGCCAGCACCGTTCCGCGCTTGGGCTTTTCCTTGGCGGTATCAGGGAGAACAATCCCACTTTTGGTCTTGGTCTCGGCTTCGAGTCGTTTCACCAGAATCTTGTCGCCCAGAGGACGCAGCTTTGCCATCGCGATACTCCTTCAAAAATAATATTGCCAGTTTTTCACTTGCCAGTGCCGCTCACCTGGCGGCCAATGAACTCTGACTTGCTGGCTGATTAATTGTCGATCCGTTTCAAAAAACCTCATTCATTACAAACGATTCACTTCACTAACAATCACTGCTTGCTGATGGATTTTTCTCAGCCAACCCACAGGGTTAAAAGTTGAAAATAACAACGTCATACCGGCCACTTGCTGCGGTAATGACGTTTGAGCAACCGCGCCATGGCATCCAGCAACACATTCAAATCAACCGGCTTGCTCATCACGCTGAAGACCTGCATGCCCAGTGCCTCATGGAGGAGGTGACTGTTCAATTGGTCTGCCAGCAAAATCGCCGGGATACTGCTCTGGCCATGTTCGCGCGCCAATCGAATCACCTGCAAACCGCCCAGTTGCGGCATACGAACATCCAAAACCGCCAGATGAACGCGCTGCGATTCAATCAACTCCAATGCTTCACGCCCTGAACCGGCGAGTAGCGTCTCAACGCCTTGCGGCGCCAGAAGCTGGCGCACCAGTTGATGCCACCCGTCATGCTCTTCGGGGAGAAGCACTGTCAGCCGATTTGGAGCCATTGCTTCGTTCATAACACTCGCGCGGACGTTAATCCGCTCGTTAACGTACCTTCAGCGTCTACCAGCCATTGTGTAAACAAGGTTCATGCCACTTTGAATCACAACATAATTATTTTTAACTACATGTGAATCAATCGTTTATGATCTATTTAGAATTGCATGAATCAGGCGGATTACTGCCAAAGTCGGCAGGGGGTGAAATAGTAACTGCCGCTTTGACAGTGGGTTAAATCGTGCAAAATAATGACAAAGAGGGCCTGGTTTCGTATTGGTGGTGGTATTTTTTCGCTTCGACCAGAGTCGTGGCGTGATCGACAAACAGCGCGGCCGCGCCGAGAAAAAATGGTTGAGCAGAAGTTTAGCCAACCGACGCCAGGGCAGCGCTGGGCGTCTGAGTTCCGGCTGTGATCCATTTGCGAATGGTCGCTTTTTGCCCCTCCCAGTCGGTCGAGCAGCGGATTTTCAAAAATGTCGCAAACAAGGCATCCCACCCTTCGAGCAGATCGCGCAGCAGCGTGATACGTTCTTCAAACAACACCCGTGGGGAGTCCGCATCTTCCACCTCCGGCAGGCGCGTGCTGGCGAAGGCGAAATCCTCCGCGCTGAGTTTCAGCTCATATTGCTGACGATTCAGCACCAGCATCAGCGTGCACTTGCGCGGAACTTTGCCGGTGCGCAAAGCGTGACGTGCCTCGGGCATCGTGGTCGGGCCGCTACCGCGCAATGAATCACGTCCGCTTTGGCCGAAAGCGCAGTCCAGATCCAGACTTTTGTCGATCAACAATTCGACCGGATCGGTCTTGTTGATTTTGACAACTCCTTCGTTGGTGTCGATCTGCAACCACAACCAGAGCAAAAATTCATTGCCCAAAAAATCCTTGGGTTCCGGCCCTTTAAGCACCCACGGATAGTCGGGATAAATGCCCTCTCCATCCGGGCTGATGACAAAACGGGTGGGTTTGGCATCTTCATAATCACGACGATGCCCTTTGGGTTCCAACAGGCGCAACGCCAGCGAGCCGCTGGAGATCGGCAGAAGATTCAACCCGAAAGTGCGTTCAAACAGCTCATCCAGTTTTTCGAAAGTTTTTCCGCTGATGGCGCAGTAGAGCATTCCTGCCGGGAAATCCCACAAAACTGGGAACATTCGGCTGCGCCGGAATCGGCCCGTGCGCAGTTCTTCCTCCAGCTTCTCCTGTACAGTCTGTTTGACCTCTTTTTTTTGCAGGCGCGAAATAAAACCGGATGGATTTGATTTAGCCACTGCCTCTTCCTCCATCAACTGGTGGGCAGTTTTCAAATCGCCGGGAATTTTGTTGGTGTCAACGCGCAAAGCGAAACAGATGCAGTCATTGAAGACGTTATGTTCAAAACTGAATTGATTATCGAGAATATGCCGTCCGCCGCACCAGCCATATTCCTCCTCCTGCGGCGCAATCAGCTCATCGCTGCGCAGCGCCAGCTCACTTAGTCGCTGCAGATGTGATTCATCAACCTGCTGCGGCGCACCCGGGCCGACGACTGCAAAACGCCTGAACGTAAACGTACCGCTGGCAAATCCCATTCAATTTCTCCATGGAGTCAGGTTTATCGAGATCGACGGAAGTTTATAACTCTTATTGACCGGCAATCAAGACAGGCAGGTGGTTCATCCTGCCACATCTGAAATGAAACGCCATCGTGATTGGCCATGAATTCACACCGGGAGGTTAACCAGATTGGTTAGCCTCTCGATGCGAAGCAAATTAACATCTGCACGGCGCTGGTGCCGAGCCTGATACGTATCGGATTTGACTCAACTCAAATTGTGGTCTTATCGACGGCGATACCGCGGGCATGAATGACCAATTGCAGTTGCATATCGCTGGTGTTGATCGTCAAGGTATAGTGCCCGGGAACGCTCGAACTGGCCTCAATTTTTTCCACTTTCTGATCCTTGAGTACTTCCAGCGCGCGGTTCACCTGCGCAATCTGCTGCTCGGTGGCTTGGCCCCGGGCAGTGCGCTTGAACAGACCCTGCAGTACGCGCTCGCCTTCGGCCCGGTGGCTGTGCCGGGTTTTTCCGCTGCCCAACACCAGCTCCAGAACGGATTCCAACAGCCGAATCTGCTGCGGTGGCACGCTGGCTTCTTTGACTGACTCAGCCAGTACCTGGTAGGGCGTCCTGCTTTGCGGCGGCAGGGCGTTGATCAAACCGCGCAGCTCTTCGCTGAGCAGATCCCGTTCGGTTTCCGACAGATCGAGTCGCTTGGGCTGAATTGTCAGCTCAACAATGGGGTCTGCCATGTTATTGACCGTTCTTATGCTCGTCGCCGAGGATGGCATGAACTTCATGTTCAAACCCGCCGGTTTCAATCGGGCAGTGAATGCCGCATTCCTTGGGGGCATTCTTTTCCCACCACCAACGTCCAGCCCGGCTGTCCTCACCGGGTTTGATTGGCCGGGTGCACGGGGCGCAGCCGATGCTGGTATATCCCTTGGCATACAGCGGATGCGTCGGTACGTCGTTGCTGCGGACGTAATCCCATACGTCATCCTCCATCCAGTCGGCCAGCGGATTGACTTTGACGATCCCCTGGTGATCGTGGTCGATTTCGCACTTGCGGATATTGGACCGCGAAGCCCATTGATCACGGCGCAGACCTGTCACCCACGCATCGACATTATTCAGCGCCCGCAGCAGCGGCAGGACCTTGCGCACATGGCAGCACAAAAGCCGCTTGGGTACATCCTGCCGAAACAGGTTGATCCCATGTTTGGAGATAATCCGCTCCAGGTTGTTGTGATCGGGCGTATGAATTTCCAGGCTGATCTTGGGATAACGGTTTTTCACCTGTTCGATGAAATCATATGTCTCAGGGGGCAGCCGGCCTGTATCCACTGTCACCACGCGGATTTCGGGTTTGAGACGGTACGCCATATCCAAAATTGCCATTCCATCGACCTGGAATGAGGTGACAAAAGCCAGCCGCTGACCAAAGGTCTCCAAGGCCCAGGTAATGACATCCTGGGGATCTTTGTCATCCAGATTCAGGGCGATTTCGCCCAGCTCCAGTTCATCAAAAAGAATCCGTTCTTCGTTGGTTTTATCTGCTGCACTGATCATTGGTAATCTCTCAAGTTCTTCTGAATTTCCACCGGATTTTTTTCGCGGCCCTTATTCCGTCTTGCGATTGGCTGGATCAGGGCCGGATAATTTATAATCCTGCCGCCCATGTTGTCGCCGAGGCGGCTTCATGGCTGATAAGCTCCTGCAACTGTTCATCCGTATGTTCTTCGCAGAAATCGCGGAAACTCAGATTGCGGTCTTCCGTTTCAGCGCGCCCTTTGGCTTCCAGCCAGGCGGCCACCAGACGCTCGACATAACCCACCACTTCATCCGTGCGCACGCGTCTGAAGACCGGGCGAGCGATGGCTTTGTGTTCACCCACGCCACCGCGCAATAGAATGTCATAACCTTCCATTTTGCCGCCGCCGGGCAGACGCACGGTCGTGCCGGTCAGGTTGATGTCGCCGGTAAAGTGCTGGGCACAGGCGTGGGGGCAACCATCCAGATGGACTCGTAAATCATTGACGTGCCGACCAAAACGCTTGTCCAGCGCATCGAGAATTTCCTTGAGTTTGTCCTTGGTCAGGGCAACCGCATAATTGCAGAATGGTTCGCCGGTGCAACCAATCGAGTTGCCGTACAAACCGTTAGTCTTCAGGGAAAATCCGATCTTTTCAATACGCTGTACCACTTCATCAACACGATCATTGGGGATGTTGGCAATGATGAAGTTCTGCTGCTGAGTCATGCGTACATCGCCACCCACATCCTCAGCCACATCTGCAATCGCCTGCATCTGGTCGCCATTCACCCAACCCAGCGGCACAGGAAACCCGACATACGACAGACCTTCCTGGCGCTGGGGGTTGATGCCAAGATGCGATGAATGTTTCACCGGATGCGGGGCAGTCAGGCGCTCCAGCGAGCGTCCCAGTTTCTTTTCAACCATTTCACGAATAGCTTCCGCACCGTAATCGTCCACCATGAACTTGAAACGCGCCTTGGCGCGACTGCGACGATAGCGCAGGTTGTCCATCCAGCAGCCGGTAATGGCTTCCAGCAGCTCCCGTGCCTGTTCCTTGGGGATGAATGTCTCCATATCCCGTGCCAGTCGCGGCTGGGCGGATAATCCACCCCCGATGGTTACAGCAAAACCTTCACGACCATCTTTAATGACGCCGATCAAACCGACGCAGTTGATTTCCGGTGCATTGCACTGATGGGGGCAGGCGCTGATGGTGTACTTGTGTTTGCGCGGAAGGTTGGTGTACCGCGGATTGCCATAAAAATAGTCCGCCACACCGTGCAGCGTGTCACGCACATCGAACGTCTCGTTCTTTTCGATTCCCGCTACCGGGCAGCCGGTGATATTACGCAAGACATCGCCGCAGCCGCCGGCAGCGGTGAGTCCGGCTTCTTTCAGCGTTTGATATACATCAGGCAGACTTTCCAGACGCAACGAGTGGAGCTGAACGTCCTGCCGGGTGGTGATTTCGCCATGACCCAGGCCGTGCTTGTTGGCCAGTTGCCCAATAACACGAAATTGAGGTGCTGTCAGCAATCCACCAGCGATCTTCACGCGCAGCATGAATCCACCGGTCTTGGGTTTGTCGTGATACAAACCCCACCATTGCAAGCGAACAATATCCTCTTCAGGAATCGCCTCATAACCCGTGTCGATCAGGCGGGACAGATCGTTGATAATTTCATGAGGCGCACGCTCGTTTTTCAGTCGTTCAATACTGTTGCGCTTGAGAACAACATCCCAGGTGGGGATTTCCAGTTCCGCCGCTGCTGGTTTAGAATCACTTGTTTCTTGATCCTGACTCATGGTTCGGTTCCTTCTGATTCATTAAATCATCGTTGCCGCGAAAACATCCGGCACAAACGAGTTCAATGCGGCATAGAATAGCAACTCCGCAGTAGAAAAGTCAACTATTCCTATTTAATAAATAGGCGATTCGTAAATAATTGTCGTTGCAGATGTTATAAATAGTTTACAATATCGATCAAAATTATATGAGAATTTTTTATCTCAATTGCATGACAAAAAGTCAAAGCGGGCATTCCGATCTGGCGTGATTCAACAAAAGACCGCCAGTGATACTGGCGGTTTTGATAGAGATAGCAGATTAAAATTACAAATAACCGGGCGCTATTTGGCTTGGACACCCAGCAGGCGTTCAGCCGTGGCAATCAATCGATCCATTTTTACGGGTTTGTTGAAATATTCGCTGACACCCAGACTTTCGGCGTACATTTTATGACGCGCGCCCTGATTACCCGTAATCATAATGACGTGCGGTTTAGCGCCGCGGGGCTTGCGCGCCTTGATTTTTTCCAAGACCAGAAAACCACTGCGGCCCGGTAGCATCATGTCAAGAATAACCAGGTCTGGATCATGTTGATCACACAATTCGACGGCTTTATTACCGTTATCGGCGGTATTGATCGTGGCACCGCTGGGTTCCAGGGCAGCTTGAATACTGGTCACAATATCAGGGTCGTCATCCACGATAAGAATTTTTTTTCCGGTCATTGTCTCAGCCATGATTTTCGGCTCCCGTTGGCAGCGGATACTGTTCGATACATCCCATGGTAGTCAAATCACCGCCAAACCACAGCGGTAAAACCGAAGTATAACCGAACAAAGTCAAGAATTCGAGTGATTACGTCCGATAAAAGACGTAATCCATGCTTGCAAAAATGTGGATTTGGCTGCAAATTTTGCCCGTTTGATGAATTGTAAACTCGAGCTTGGTGGTGCAATCATTACTGTTCAAAGCAAAAGACGAACGATGAAATCAGCTCTTTGTCTACCGGTACTCATGCTTTTGTGTGGCGGCTGCAGCAGCGGCATCAACACCGGAATCAGCGATTTCGGGTCGCGGGTGGCGGATGTTTTCACGGGCAACACCGCGCAGGTGGATGCGGCGCGCATGGAAGATCGTGATTTCGCCGATGAACGCCGCGTCGG
This sequence comes from Phycisphaerales bacterium, assembly GCA_020847375.1. GTDB lineage: Bacteria > Planctomycetota > Phycisphaerae > Tepidisphaerales > Tepidisphaeraceae > JADLCB01. The sequence continues at coordinate 83,864 of JADLCB010000007.1, forward strand.
GATCAATCATCTTGTGGAACGTCGTTATGGCAAAGGTGAACCGTATATCACGCGCTACGCCCAGATTGCACAAAATGATGACAGCCCGCTGGTTCGTGCCACTGCGATTCGTGCGTTGAATTATGCCCGTGATACTTCCGCCACGCCCCTGTTTATCCAGGCGCTGAACGACCGTGACCCGTCCGTCCGCCTTGAAGCAGCCAAGGCACTGGCCAATATGCCGGACGATAAGGCGATCGAACCGCTGGTGAACCTGATGCGTGATCCGAAAGAAAATGAGGATATTCGTATCGCCTCAGCCGATGCGCTGCGACATTATAAACGGCTGGGTGTGGCGCGCGTTTTGGCCAGCCAGCTTCAGTTGCGCCACTTTGGCATTAGTTGGCAGGTGCTGCGCAGTCTGGAAACAATCACCGGTGCTGATTTTCAGTATGATGAATCAGCCTGGTTGCAATATCTGGCCAGCGGCAAGAGTTCGCTGGGATAATTTGATCGCGTGTTTTCGCTCCTTCGATCCGCCGACCATTCATCATGCGCGCCCTGACGTTCGATCAAAAGCTTTCTTTTCAATCCCACTGGGATGATCCGGCTGAAATTGAAGGTGATACACTCATTCGGGTGACGCAGGCGGGTATTTGCTCGACTGATCTGGAGATAGCGCGCGGGTACATGGGCTTTACGGGGGTGCTGGGACACGAATTTGTCGGCCGGGTTCTCGCCTCACCTCAAAAAGAGCTGATTGGTCAGCGTGTGGTGGGGGAGATCAACATCGTCTGCGGTCGCTGTGATCTATGCTTGTCGGGTTTGTCCAGCCATTGCCGCAATCGCAGTGTTCTGGGTATTGATAAACATCCTGGCGCGTTTGCTGATCTGGTGCGTCTGCCGGCAGCCAACCTGCACCTCCTGCCCGATGAAGTCGATGATGATCAGGCGGTGTTTGTCGAACCGCTGGCTGCGGCATTTCAGGTTCTTAAACAAATTCAACTGGATGATCGCAAATGGGTGACCGTGCTTGGTGCAGGGCGGCTGGGGCTGCTGGTTGCCCAGGTGCTGCGGAACAGCGGTTGTCCGGTGCGCGTGGTTGGCACGCAGGCGCGCAAGCTGGCGCTGTGTGAAAAATGGTCGATTCGATCGCGCCTGCTCAGCGATATTGTTCCGCGTCATGATCAGGATGTGGTGGTGGACTGCACCGGTAAAGCCAGCGGTTTTGAGACCGCCATGGCCATGGTGCGGCCGCGTGGCACAATCGTTCTGAAAAGTACGGTCGCGGGGGATAAGGCGCTGAACCTTGCGCCGCTGGTTGTTGATGAAATCAACGTCATCGGCAGCCGTTGCGGCCCGTTCCGTCAGGCGATCAGCGCTCTGGCGCAAAAGAGTGTGGATGTCATCAGTCTCATGTCCCGTCGGATGAAGCTCGAGCAGGGGGTGCAGGCCATGCAACTGGCTGCCCGTCCTGATGTACTCAAGATTATTTTAACCTGCGACTGATCCACCGCAGGCAAAATCGACCGATGATGGTTTTAGCCGGCGCACTGTAAATTGTAGGCATCGGTATTACGACGATTCATCGGGCGTTTCCCTGGCGGCGGGGGTGAAAATCTCCACCATCATTTCGCCCCACGTGCGTTCATCGATCCGAACGAGGTTGGGCAATTCCAGGCTGTCACGCGCGTCGTGGCGGAAAATAACGCGTGCTTCAGGCTTGAGGTGCATGAACGTGAGATGAAAAACAAGCTGGATCAATTCAAAAGGGTGGTCACTTAAAAACCGATAGGGTGGATCGAGAAAAACCAGATCCGCCCCGATGTTGCCGGCGGTGCCCGGCCGGGAATTGGTACGGTCAAACCAGCGAAAAATATCGCCGGGAATAACCTGGGCGCGCTCCTGCAGGTTCAACGCGACGATGTTTTGATTCAATCGGGCCAGCGTAGGCCGATGCGTTTCAAAAAAGGTGCAATGAACAGCGCCGCGCGACAGGCATTCCAGCCCCATCGAACCCGTGCCGGCGAAGCAGTCATAAACAGCCGCGCCATCAATATGCGGCGCAAGAATATCAAACAGACTTTGCTTGGCGCGATCCGTAACCGGCCGCGTCTGATCACCCTGCGGCGGCAGAAGTTTGCGCCCGCTTAGTTCTCCGCCGATAATGCGCATGGTCAGAACGTAATTTTCCTGGATTTTGTAATCAGTGCCGCTTTTTTCGGTTCACGCTGTTTAGGAAACGGCCGTTGTTGCCCTACCACGGATCAGGCGGTCAAGCGAAAAACGCCCTGCACCGATGAACAGAAATGTAATGAACGCAATCAGATAGAGCAGCGGTCTTTCCTTGGACGGGCCGCTATTCGAGAAGAAGGGTTGTGCGCCCATTGCCAGGAACGCTGCCACACACATATTGATTACAAGCGTCAAAGCGGACAGACGGGTAAACAAGCCGACGACGAGCAACGCAGCAGCCACGCTTTCCGTCAACGTGCTTAACCAAGCCATCAGAACCGGCGAGGGTACGCCCATGTTGGCGATCATGTCGATGAAACCCTGTGACGGTCCAAAACCATGATTACCCCAGATTTTGCCCAGCCCATAACCGATAAACATCATCACACCCACGCCGATGCGCGCCAATCCCAGACCAAAATCGCCTGCGGCGCTGGTCGTTCCATCCCCGCCGAAGAAGACAAAGCGAATAAACTTTTTCATGTTTTGCGCTCCTGGTTGTAACCAGATCGAATTCAGGCCCGCCACGCGCGGATTTATTTTAATTCGTCGGGTTATTCATTTGACACGCCAACTCGCGGCTACGTTTGGCCGCAGCCCGAACAGCCTCAACCGTAATGATAGGCCAATTGTTCGCTTCCAGATAGTTGATGGCAGCGTGCGTTGTACCTCTGGGGCTGGTCACCTGGCGACGCAATTCAACGACAGTCTGTTCACTACCCAGAAGCATCTGGGCAGCGCCAAGCGCTGTTTGGCCGGCCAGCAGCCGCGCCTGTTCACGATCCAGTCCCATCAGGACGCCTGCTTTGACCATCTGTTCAACGAGAAAAAAGAAATAGGCTGGCCCTGAACCACTGATGGCCGTGACGGCGTCCATTTTCGATTCGGGAACGATCATTACCTTCGCCGCCGAGCGGAAGATACCCGCCGCTTGTTCCAGATCATCGTCTGTCGCGTAATGGCCGCTGCACAAGGCCGCCATTCCCATCCCTACGAGCATCGGTGTATTGGGCATGCAGCGCACAACGCGCACACGCTGCGTCGATTTTTTGCTGGATCCGGCAGTCAGAAAATCTTCGATGAAACCGGTGCTGATTCCAGCAGCGATTGAAATAATCAATATCCCGGCCGGCAGACTTGGTTGAATCTGCTGTAGCGCATCAGCAATTTGTTGTGGTTTGACACAAAGCAATAGTGTTTTGCAGTTGGCTGCCACATACGCGTTGTCGGGATTGGTCTGTACTTTCAGCGTGTTACGGAACAACTCCAGCCGCTGATCGGATGGATCAGCCGCGCAAACCTGCTGCGGTTGATACAGACCCGCTTGCAGCACGCCATGAATAATGGCCTGTGCCATATTTCCAGCACCAATAATGCCCAGTTCAAACTTCATGATCGAGGTATCAGCCTTCTTTCGTAGAAATAAGCAATTGAGGAATCGTGCAAAACATCGCTAAATCCATGAATCATACAGACTTAGACTATAGAGGTAAACCAATTGTCAGTCCTAAGAAAGGTAAGCGCGCGTAAATAGCTGTTATCGCATGGTTTTACGAAAATTATGGTTGCTGCGATACAACGTGACCAGCAATAATATGATGCTTTTTGCCATGATTGGTCAGCACCAATCGGCCTTGATCATCCAGCCCCTGGCAATAACCGCTGATTGATGCGGCTCCGTTTTCGCCAGCAATCGTCACTTGCTGTCCGATCAGGGCGTGATGACGGTCGTACTCTTGCAGCAATTCAGCGAAAAGTCGCTCGCCACGCCGCATGATGCGCGATCGCAGGGAGTTTGCCAGACAAATCAGCGCCTCGTTCATCGAAGTCGTCTGACCGGTTAATTCCAGCAGTGATGTGATGCGGCTGCGCAGTGCCTTGGGGGCCTGACTGCAAGCCAAATTGACATTCAGGCCCACGCCGATTAGATCAATACGATCCAGACGTTCGCATAATAATCCCGCGATTTTACGGCGCTGGCACCAGATGTCGTTCGGCCATTTGACCTGCACGTCCGACGGTTCGTCCGGCCGTAAGCGACGCAATAATTCATCGACCGTGTCACGCACCGCCAGCCCGGCCACCAGCGGGAGTTGATGGGTGTGCAGATGCAGTTCCGCTGGGAATGCGAAAGTGACAGTCAACGATCCTGATCCGCTGAACCAACCGTTTTGTCCGCGCCCGCGGCCGGCGGTCTGGCATCCCGCCAGTACGACGGCCGGCGCGAACAATTCGCCGCGCCGGCGTAACACGGCGGCGTGACTGTTTGTGCTTCTGAGTCGGGTAAACCAGTGCAACCGAAATGGCCGCAGTTGCTGGCGAAGCGATTCGAGTTCAAACGCCGATTGTCTCATCAGATCCATCGTACCGGCTGGAAGCACAAAAGCCCCGCAAAAGTCCTGAAACGAATAACCCCCGACCATTGCTGGCCGGGGGTTGATTCATCTTATGACCCCGACGGGATTCGAACCCGTGTCGCGGCCTTGAAAGGGCCGTGTCCTAGGCCTCTAGACGACGGGGCCGTCATGGCAATTCACAAAGTCAGGCGTTTGACCGCCTTGCCTAGGAAAGAGGCGACCAATATGCACCTTTTCATCGATTCGTCAACCGTTGGCGCGAGGTAGATTTATGATTGGACATTTGCCTGAAATTTCCACCGTCCCACCGGATGACCTGAGCTGACCACAATCGTATGACGTGGCGTAGGTTCTCCAGCTCGAATCTCAAGCCACCTGTCGGAGTTGAACCGACAACCGCCGGTTTACAAAACCGGTGCTCTGCCAATTGAGCTAAGGTGGCGATATTTGTTCACGGGCGGATACTGTGCTGATCTCCAACGCCGCTGCAACTACTGAATGATCTCAAGAATCTTGAACTCCAGCGTTCCGCCGGGCGCCTTTACCTTGACCGTCTCGCCCACGTGCGCCTTGAGCAGCGCTTCGCCCATGGGGCTGGAAGCACTGACCGCCATCACGTCGCTGTTGGGATCAGGCGGGGCTGCTTCGCCGACGAGGCGGACCAGTTGCTCGCTGTCATCATCCAGGTCAAGTAGTTTAACGGTGTGGCCAAGAAATACGACATCGTCCGGCACCCCTTCAGTGCTGACCACTGACACGCTTTTCAGGCGATTTTCCGCTTCTTTCAACTGACGCTCGACATCACGGTTTTCTTCCTTGGCGAAGTGATATTCCGCATTTTCTGACAAGTCACCCAGGCTCGCGGCCTGACGGATTCTCTCCTGCACGTCAATTTTTTTCTTGCGCAAGACTTCGATCTTGCGCTCCAGCTCCACTTTTTCCTGGGCACTGATGATTTGCATGACGACCTCGTATAGATAACACAGCACCCCGGGTTGTTATCCGGGGTTGAATACGGACTGACTTTGCCAAAAAACGAACCACCGCAACCGATGACGGGCGGTGGCAGGTTCGCGAAACGCTCGTAATTATACTGGATGAGTTGCGCAAAGCCAAATTGCCCATCGCCCTCCCTTTGGCGTTACGCTACCTTAACGGCAGTGTGGCAAAGCATGGCGGTGCACGAAAATAATCGCTGAGGTAGCGCGTGAAATTAGGCTGGTACCGCGCTAGCATTGGCTACGGCTGGTCGTCAACAGACGCAATTGGGCGCGGCAGGTTATGACAGTTAATGTGGGTCGAATAACGAATATCGTCGAGGTAATTTATGAAGTATCGAATTTTGGGCAAAACAGGTTTGAAGGTATCGGTGGTTGGTATTGGCACCTGGCAGTTCGGCGGTGAATGGGGCAAGGAATTTGCCCAGCCGGAGGTTGATGCGATGTTCCGTCGGGCTGAGGAGCTGGGGGTTAATCTGCTCGATACAGCGGAATGTTACGGCGACCATACGTCCGAAGCCTTCGTCGGCCAAGCGATTGAAGGGAAGCGATCCAACTGGATCGTGGCGACAAAGTTCGGCCACAAATTCAACAAACCATTTGATCGATCGGAACCGCGCTCAGCAGCGGATGTTCGTCAACAATTGGAAGACTCGCTCAAGGCGCTGCGCACCGATCATGTTGATCTGTACCAGTATCATTCCTGGGGCGACGAGCAGTTTTTCGATCAGCAGGTACAAGCGGAGTTGGAAAAGATGCTCAGACAGGGGAAAATTCGTCATCTGGGCAACTCCATCGGATCGAATGTCAATGTAAAACAGGTTGAAGCCTCAGCCAGTAAAAAAATTGAGTTTATTCAGCTTGTTTACAATCGTCTGGATCGTCATCCTGAAACGACCACGCTGCCGCTGTGCCAGGAGCACAACCTTGGCGTTCTGGCGCGGGTGCCGCTGGCCAGTGGTTTTTTGTCGGGTAAATACCAGCCGGGTCATTTGTTTGACGCCAGTGAAGTTCGCGGAAAATGGGGCAAGCCCGACAAACGCGAACATGACCTGATCGAAGTCCAGCGCATTGCCCGCCAGGAAGTTCCTGTTAGTGTGTCGATGGCGCAATGGGCGCTGGCGTGGTGTTTGAAGAACCCGGCCGTAACGGCGGTGATTCCTGGCTGCAAGAGTGTTGCCCAGGTTGAATCCAACGCTGGTGCTGCCGGATTGCTGGAAAGTTAGACCGGCGCGCCGCTGGCGATGAACCATCGGGCGACGGCGGCTGGTTCAAATGAGTACAACATAAAAAAGCACCGCCAGAAAATGGCATACGCTGCCCGCCAGCACAAATAAATGCCAGATGGCGTGGTTAAATGGCAGACGATCCCACAGATAAAAAATGACGCCAGCGGTATAGGCGATACCACCAGCGAAGATCCAACTGACGGCGCCGCCGGGAAGGTTTTGCAGCAGCGGTTGAATCGCAATCAAACCGCTCCAACCCATGGCGATGTAGATCAGTGATGAGATCAGATCAAACCGGCCGGTGTACAGCAGCTTAAACGCGACGCCAATCAGCGCCAGCCCCCAGAGCGCGCCTGAAAGTGACCAGCCCCATCCGCCGCCGACTGAAACCAGCAGAAACGGGGTATACGTTCCAGCAATCAAAAAATAAATGGCGCAATGATCCAGAATCTGCAACCGCTGTTTGATCGGCCCGACGGGGCAGGCGTGGTAGATGGTTGATGCCACATAAACCAGCAGCAAGGCGGCACCGAATAGGCTGACGGTTACGATCTGCCGGACTGATCCGTTGATAGCGCTCAGGCAAACCATCACGATCAACCCAGCCAGGCTGAGCAGAGCGCCCAGTGCGTGTGTCAGACAATTCAATCGCTGTTCTGAAATGGTCTCGGCATGCTGTAAAACGGGTTTCTGCACGTTGAGGATCATCCTATTCCAAATAATTTTGCAGACGGAATATATTGGGCGTTATTTATCCGTACGAGATGCTATAATAGCGCCGGTATGCCGGAAAATCCCAAAGAAAATATGGAACAAGGTGAAGGCGCTACTGCGGTCAAACCGCGTCAGGCGTCCAAAACGTCGCCGCAGCGCAAGCCACCTGCACTGTTGCCGCAATGGAAGGTCTTGCTGCACAACGATGACAAGAACGACATGGTTCATGTTGTCTCATCCATCATCGGCCTGACGCCGCTGAATATTGATGAAGCAGTCAGCCGGATGAAGGAAGCCCATAAAACAGGCGTAGCGCTGCTATTGGTAACACATAAGGAGCGGGCCGAGTTGTATGTTGACCAGTTTGCCAGCAAAGGATTGACTGTCACCATCGAACCGGCGGAGTAGCCGCTATTTCCCAGAACAATTTGTGCAATCAGGACGTGCGATCAAACTGCGTGCATCATGCCACGCGCATAATGTGGTACAGCATGAAATAGATCAGCACACCCGAGATCGACACATACAACCAAATCCAAAAAGCCGGGCGGCTGAAGCGCTTGTGCCAGACCCAGTTGCGCCGGGCCGCAAAATAGAACGTAGCCAGGATCAGCGGCAACATGATCATGGCCAGCAACAGATGCGGCAGTAAAAGCACAAACAGATAAATCAGGCGCAGCCATGCTGGCTGAAAACCGGTTGTCGATACGTTGTAGGAACCGGTTGCCTGGTGCAGCAGTATTTTATGCCACAAGTAGAAGACTAAAAAAAGGATTGAAATCGCAAAAGCGACGATCATGGAAATGGCATGGCGTCGATAATTGCGCCGGCGCACCGCGATAAAGCCGGTAATCAGCGCAATGGTGGCAGCGGCATTCAACGCGGCGTTGATGGCAGGAAGCGTTTGTAGCATCGCTATAGTCCTACTTGATCAGCTTGGCAGCATCAGCAATGAGTGTCTGCTGCGCCTGCAGATCGTCATGGGCGTAATAACCCTCCACCTGGCCGTTGCCGTTGACCAGGACAAAGTGAGTTCCATGCTGCATGTCCACCGGTGTAGGCCCGTGCAGGGCAGCGATCTTCATCGCGCGGGCGACTTGTTCGATCACGGCAGTATCGCCGGTCAGAAAGTGCCAGCGCTGGGGGTCGGCGTTGTATCGCCGGGCATATTCAGCCAGAATTTCGGGGCTGTCGTAATTACCATCAACCGAAAAAGAGACCAGTTGCACGTTGGGTGGCAGTTGTTCCTGGAGTCTGGCCATCTGATTGGACATGATCGGGCATGGTCCGGGGCAGCGCGTAAAAATGAAATCCGCAACCCATGGCTGGCCTGACAGATCCTGTCGGGTAAAGGGTTGATTGCGCTGATCCGTTAATTGAAAGGCCGGCACCTCGAACAGTGGTGCCCGGGTTTGCGGTTCAGCCGTCGTTGGATCGGTTTGGTGTGTCAGTTGGAATCCCGACCAGAGCGCAATGAGGATGAGACTGCTGATCAGCAGCAGTGCCCAGAGGCCGACGGTAATCTTTTTTTGTCTTCGATTCATGGAGGTAACGAAAATTAAGTGGAAAAGTCACTGCAAATCAGATGTCAGATGGTGGCGGGCGATGCGTGTTGCCAATGCCAACATCAGCAGGGCAAAACCACAGGTAATGCCCAGACTTAACAACCACCCTGGTAGTGCTGGCGAATCAACACCCAGATAGATTGCCCGCCGCAGTGCTGCCAGGCCGTAGGTCAGCGGGTTGGCCATCATGATCCAGTTAATGGCGCGATACGCCCCGGTCGTGGGAAACAGTGCGCCGGAAAGAAACCACATCGGCAGCAGCAGCAGATTCATGATCGCGTGAAATCCCTGCGTTGAACTCATGCACCATGCGATGCAGAACCCCAGCGCTGTCAAACCGAAGGCGATCAAGGTCATGATACCGCACGTTGCCACAAACGCGGGCAGCGTCAAATGAATTCCCACCAGCGGGCCGATCAACAAAAACAAAAGTCCCTGCCCGAAAGCGAGGATGGTTCCCCCCAATACTTTACCCAGCACAATGGTCAGACGCGGCAGGGGCGCGACCAGCACTGATTGCAGAAAACCCTCACGCCGGTCTTCAATAATTGAAATCGTCGAAAAAATTGAGGTGAACAGGATGATCATCAGCACCGTACCGGGGAAGAAAAAACTTAAAAAATTATCCCCGCCGGGAACACCTGGAGCTGCGAACGACCGACCGATTCCACCACCGATGAGCAGCCAGAAGACAACCGGTGTAAGCAGTGCGCCCACAACCCGATTGCGCTGGCGCGCAAAACGCACCAGTTCCCGCCACGCCAGAGAAAACGCAGGCAGCAGCCAGTAGTTTCGTTCGGTTGGTACGCTAACAGTGCCCATGACAAAACAGCAGCACGGCATGATATAACGCTGAACCGGCCCAGACCAGTTTGGCCCTGGTAATTTACGCCTGCTGCGCATGCGACAGTATGTCAATCAGCCTACTGACTGATTTGCCTTGGCTGATTCCAGCGATCCAACGGATTGAGTCCGGCGTTTAACGGCGGTCGCCTACGATGCGCAAAATCGCCAGGAATAGGTTGATAAACGCGATATACAGCACCAACGCCCCAACAATGGCGTAGCGAGTCGCCAGTTCAGGCTGGCCACGCAACTGAACGGCCAGATTTTTGAGCATCTGCGTTTCATATGCGGTCAGAATGATGAAAACACCCAGCACTGCGTAGGTGATGATCCAGTCGAGCATGGAATTGGCGATCCAGAAATTCACCAGCGAGGCAATCAACAACCCGATAATCGCCATGAATAAAAAAGAACCCAGGCCGCTCAAATCGCGTTTGGTGACAAAACCATAAATACTCATGGCGCCGAAAGTGCCCGCCGTGAGTAAAAAGGCCGCACCAAGCGTCTGAGCAGGGTAGACCAGATAAATCCCTGAAATCAGCGCCCCCATGATGGCGGCGTAGAGCATGAACAAAGCTGTGGAGACGCCAGCAGTCAATCGGCCCGCCTGTGCCTGCACATACCACGCGATACCGACAGCCACCAATCCAATGACAAAATACATGCCCCGGCTGGCAAAAAGCATCGACATGGCCGCATTGCTATGCGAAACCAGATAGCCCACCACCGCAGTTACGCCCAGGCCGACGGCCATCCAGGCATAGACCGTGTTGAAAAAGCGGGCGATAACGCCAGCGTCCGTGCTGTAGTCAAGTTCATAAGGTCGGCTGCGATCAGGAGACATTGTCATAAAGTGATCCTTCCAGGTTAAAGGGCTGTTCGATGATAGCTCCAATGGCTGCAAGCGTCTATTGGTATCTTTGCATAAACATAACATAATCTGTCATCGACATTTAACGCTGGAATGGTGATAACCGGTGGCGGTTCAGGCTGATGACCGGGATTCTTATTTTTAAACAGTGAATCATAATTGACGCAATTTTCAGCTCATCTATAATCGCAGCCGCTCAGTACCCAGCAATAGATTTCAGTATCCAGCAATCGATAGAGAAGGAGTTGGTACTTGAAGGCGAAGGCGACGATTTATCTTGGTGTCTGTCTATCGCTGCCTCCGGGGCTGGCTGCGTGGGGGCAGGACATGCCCGACGGCACATCGGGCCAATCAGCCCAGAACCTAGCCCAGCCAAGCAGTGAATCTCTGAAAATCATCGCGCATCAGGCACTGACCTGGAATCAGGATGGCGATATTGTCATCCAACTACAGGGGCCGGTTCATATTGAAGTCAGCGGCGCTGTTTTGTCAGCCGATCGGGGCGTGATCTGGCTGACGCGGGTGCGGGCGGGAATTTTTGATGCCCATCACGCTCAAATCGCGCTGATCGGTAATGCCTCGATCAGCCGCAATGGTTCCCAGCGCAGCGGTCCGGATCTTCTGGCGACGGCAACGATTCGTGGGCGCATCCGTATCACGGCGGATCAGCGCCTGACGCGCAATGATTCGCAGTCGGAGCTTTATCGCAGCGCTGATGAATTGCGCCAGCGCGCTGCTCAGGCGCAGGGCAGTCCGGTGCAACCCGATCCATTGCAGCCCGGGGCGAATCAGGCTGAAAGCCAAAGCGGCACGGTTCAGCAGGCGTTACCAGCAGAGCTTCCAGTCGCGCCAACTCAACCGGATGCAGCAGAGCCAGTGATTGCGCCCGTCAGTTTCCACGCCTCCAATGTCGAAATCCCTGGCGACGATCAACGGGCTGACGGACAGAATGTCTATGTTGTGCTCAGTGGCGATGTGCTGCTGATTCAACGGCGGGGTAATGGTGATCTGATCGAGTTGCAGGCGCAGCGGGTTGTGCTGTTTACCCAGCTCAAAAGCCTGCGCGATCTTGAACAGGCCAAACAATTCAAACGCATTGAAGATGCGATTGAATCAGCCTATCTCGAAGGCGATGTCCGCATTGCCTATACACCCGATGCCAAAACGTTGCGCGGTGAACAGAAGCTGCGGGCGGATCGTGTTTTTTATGAGTTCGCCACCGATCGAGCGGTACTGACCGATGCGGTTCTTCACGCGACGGATCCGCGGCTGACGGTTCCCGTCTATGTTCGCGCCAATACCATTCACCAGCTTTCAATGGCGCAATATCAGGCCGATCAAGTTCAACTGACAACCAGCAGTTTTTACACGCCCAGCTACGCCATTGCCGCCGATCGTGCGTACATATCGCGCAGCGAATCAGCCGATAACAGCGAGCGCTATCGTTTCAAAGCGACGGATACGACGTTGCGAACCTTTGGCGTACCGATTTTTTACCTTCCGTATGCTGCCGGCACGATCGGCGATCGTGATACGGCGCTGCGCAGTGTGAATTTCGGCCACAATGGCCGCTTCGGCACTTTTGTTCAGGGCAACTGGGGCGTTTATGAGTTGCTCGGACAATCACGTCCAGCCAATCTCGACCTGACGCTGAAGACGGATTACTACGGCGATCGTGGGCCTGCTGGTGGTCTTGACGCAACGTACAGCGGCGGGTTTGTTCGGCCAAACACGCGCGAACCATGGACGTTTGAAGGTCAGCTCACCAGTTTTTTTGTGCAGGACCATGGCAGGGATGATCTGGGTGGTTCGCGGGCTGATGTGGAACCGGACGATCATTTTCGCGGACATGCCCTGTGGCAGCATCAGCAGTTTTTCCCCGAGGACTGGCAGTTGCAGTTGCGCGCCGGTTGGGTGAGTGACGCCACGTTCCTTGAGCAATGGGCGGAAAATGGCTGGGATCGCAACCGCGAACATGACGTGTCGGCCTATATCAAACGTCAGCGCGATACCGAGGCGATTACGCTGCTGGTTGATGTCCAGCCCAACAAATTTGTCACCACCAGCGACATGGTGCAGGAGCAGTTCGAGGTTGAGCGCCTGCCTGAAGTGGGCTATTACCGCATTGGCGATTCGCTGGGTGATACAGCCAGTCTGTTCAGTTTCAATCGAATCTCGGCGCTGCGTTATCAGCCGTCGGATGCAACTCTGGCTGAGCAGGGGTATTACTTCGGCGTCATGCCGGGACTGCCATCGGTCGGCCAGACGGGTATCACTGGTGACACCAATATCCGCGGCGATTTTCGTCAGGAAGTCGATTTCCCCCTGAAACTGGATCAGATTCGCATGACACCCTACATCATGGGGCGCTACACGGGTTATAGCGAATCACCTGCGGGCGGGAATAAAAACCGCTTCATGGCTGGTGCGGGTGTTCGTCTGAGCACGACCTTCTGGAATATCGACGATACCGTTCGCAGCGATTTGTTTGATTTGTATCGCCTACGGCATGTGGTTGAACCCGAACTGCACCTGTTCACCAGTGCCGCCAGCACCAGTGCTGATGAGCTGTACATCTATGATGAGGATGTGGACAAGGTGTATGACATCAGTGGCGCCAGTATCGGTGTGCGCCAGCGCTGGCAAACCAAGCGCGGCGGCCCGGGGCGCTGGCGCAGCGTCGATTTTTTCACGTGGAATATCTTTGCCAACTTCTTCGCCAACAAGCCGGATGATGTTTTTCTGAACCCGGATCGTTTCCGTGGTCAATATTACTGGTCGTTGCCTGAAGCATCGATTCCCCGCAATAGTCTGAATACCGATGCCGCCTGGCGCTTGACGGATACGACGGTAATTCTCAGCGATGGTTCATACAATCTGGATGAAAACGTGTTGGCAACCGCGTCTATTGGTGTGGCGGCTCAGCGGGGTGATCGTCTCAGCTATTACGCGGGTATGCGCTATATTGAACCGATCGACGCCAACCTTGTGACGCTGGCAGCCAGTTACCAGGTCAGCCCGAAATATACGTTGATTGGCAGCACCAGTTTTGGAATCGGCGATGATGATCGGGTTTACGCGGTCGGTTCAATCCAGCGTCATTACGATCGTTTCACGACGGTGTTGAGCATTCGCTATGACAAGGTGGAGGATATCGGCGGGATCAGCTTCAGCGTGATTCCACATGGTCTGGGCGGGGGTATTGGCAGCGGCGGTTTTGCCGGGATGGGCGCAACGGGGGATCGATAAACGTTGCGCGTTGTCGTGTGGTGTGGCGCACGGGCAATCGTCGTATTGGCCGGCGCAAAAAGGTAAGTTGAGAAAATGACGGAACGAAAAAAGCGGCAAGCTAAATGCCTGCCGCTTTTGATGTTGATCAATAGGATTATTTTCAGGCAGCGGGTTTGTACAGATGCGGTTTAGCCAGTTCGATCACCGCATCAAACGCAGCCGGATCGGCAATCGCCAGTTCGCTGAGCATCTTACGATTCAGTTCAATGCCGGCTTCGATCAGGGCGGGAATCAACCGGCTGTAGCTGATACCGCGCTGACGGCAGGCAGCACTGAGGCGGGTGATCCAGAGTGTGCGGAAGTGGCGCTTTTTCTGGCGGCGATCGCGATAGGCGTAACGATCTGCACGGGCGATGAATTCGCGGGCTGATCGATACTGCTTGCCCGGCGAAGCGACAAAGCCGCTGGCACGTTTAAGAACACGTTTACGTTTGCGGGCGTGGGTTACGCCACCGGTTGTACGAGGCATTGAAAAAATTCCTTTCCGAAATTAACCGAGCCAGAGGCACTTCAACTGCGCGAGGGCAGGCGGCGTGGCTGTGTCCGAAACGTTCGGACACTTTATAAATAAGCTGATCCGCTGAGGTTCAACAGATCGGCTATTGTTGTTTTATTCAGCAGCGACAGCAGCGGCTTTTTCCGCCAAGGCGCGCTCATGGGCAATTCTGGCGGGCTTTAGCCCGGAGATGCCCATCATTTTACGCATGTTGCGGGCATGACCCTCAAAAAGGATTTCCGGGCGGCGGAGCTGCCGTTTTTTCTGGGCGGAACGACCGGAGCGCAGGTGCGAGGTCATCGAATGACCACGCTTGAGTTTGCCTGTTTTGGTTACTCCGAACCGTTTGGCGACTGATTTCGAGGGTTTGTATTTATAGGCCATGTTTTTCTCGCAAACGCAAAACCCTGAAAATCAGGGAGGTAAGAAATTACCAGAGGATCAAACAAAAGTAAAGCAGGCGTCAAAATCAGGCATTTTTCTTACCGTAATTGCGGGCACGCGGCGGCACCAGGCTGGTATCAACCGGTTGGTAGCCGATATTGACGTTTTCGGTGGCTGGATCGTAGGTTGCGACCGTCGTTTTAAGGAAGTTGGCGTCATCACGATCGGGAAACGCCGGTTTATAGTGGGCGCCGCGACTTTCATTGCGGCCTATCGCACCTTTCAAAATCGCTTCAGCCAGTTTGATCATGTCGCCCAGAGCACGGGTGTAGGAAAGATTCTGGTTGGTCCACATGCCGGTGTCACTCAGGCGCACGTTTTTATACCGCTGTTTCCACTGCTGGCACTGATTCAGCGCATCTTCCAGCCGCTGGTTGTCACGGACGACCGTGCAGGCCGAGGTCATGACCTGACCCATTTCCGCAGCCAGTTTGTACGGGTTTTCGTTGCCCGTGCTCTTGAGCAGATGATCCTGTTTGGCGGTTTCGGCTGCGACGGCGGCATCGTACACGCTCTGTTTCACATCGGCAGCGGCCTGCGGGGCAGCATTGTCGATGTAGTTATGGACACAGGTTCCGCCGAACAGACCGTCAAAAATACAGCTCAGCAGCGAATTGGCCCCCAGACGGTTGGCGCCGTGATAGGCAAAAGAGACTTCGCCCATTGCGTACAGGCCAGTGATATTGGTCATCATGTTGTGCGGGTCGCCAAACTTCAGGCCGCCGCTCTTTTCATCCTTGGTGAAACTGGCAATCAATCCGCCCATGGAGTAGTGAACCGCCGGGAAAATCTTCATGGGTTCATCCAGCGGATCAACGCCAACGAATTTTTCGTAGATTTCCAGAATCCCTTCCAGCTTATGCAGAATCGCAGCGCGACCGATGCGTTTTACTTCGTCGCGCAGATCCAGATAGACCATGTTGCCGCCGCCGACACCCAGACCCTCGTGGCAGACCTGGAAAATTTCACGGGTGGCAATGTCACGGGTTACGATGTTGCCATACTTCGGATAGCGCTCTTCCAGGAAGTAATAACGCTCGGCCTCGGGAATATCGTTGGGATGGCGCGTGTCATGCGGTTTACGCGGCACCCATACGCGGGCGCCCTCGCCGCGGGCTGATTCACTGATCAGGCGGCATTTGTCTTCGCCGGGAATGGCGGTGGGGTGAACCTGCATCATTTCCGGATTGCCGTATCGGGCACCGGCCTGGAAACAGCGGCTGGCAGCGCCGCCGGTGCAGATGATCGACATGGTGCTCTTGCCGAAAATCAACCCATTGCCGCCGGTCGCCATGACCACGGCATCGCCGCGGAAACTGCGGATCTGCATGCTGCGCATATCTTGCGCCACAATGCCGACGCACTGGCCATTTTCGATGATCGGCCAGAGGAATTCCCAAAATTCGTACTTGGTGACCTTGCCTTCCACCTCCCAGCGGCGGGTTTGTTCATCCAGGGCATATAAAAGCTGCTGACCGGTGGTGGCACCGGCGAAAAAGGTGCGCTTGAACAGCGACCCACCGAACAAGCGCAGCGCACGCTGGCCTTCTGGTGTGCGGTTGAACGGAACACCCATGCGATCCAGCAGATCGATGATTTTTGGTGCCCAGTTGGCCATTTCCAGCACGGGTGGTTGATCGGCGAGAAAATCGCCGCCAAGAACGGTTTCATCGAAGTGGATCCATTCGCTGTAACCCTGCTGGCGGGCGATTTCATTACAGGAATTGATCCCGCCCTGGGCGCAGACGCTGTGGCTGCGCTTGACCGGAACCATCGAAAACAGGTCAACATCAACGCCTTCTTCAGCCAGCTTGATCGTACACGACAAGCCAGCCAGTCCGCCGCCGACGACAATAACACGCTTTTTACTGGGAGCAGCCATGAGAAAATCCTAACGGTTCTTCGCAGAAACTCAGTTGTTCCAAATCATCAGATAACGCGCACAGGGCATTACTCTTTGTCGGTCATCGCGTTGTCTCATCCACCTTGAATCGGCAGGGCATTGTGCATGGGAACCGCCGCGCCGATCGTATGAGGATTGACCGAGTAATAAAGGGCAACAAATCCGAATACCATCGTGATGACAAAAAGTATCGCACAGGCATAACCCCAGCGACGCTGGGCGCCCGCGCTGACCGCCAGCCCCCAGGTGATGGCGGCGCCCCAGAAACCGTTGGCCAGGTGATAACACGAAGCCAGAATGCCGATCGGGTAAATCACATAGGGAATCAGCACGCTGGTCATCATGTGCCGATGAACACTGGCCGTCGCATTGTGGTGATCGAAGGAAAGACTCGTCCCGAACAGATGATATTTCAACCCCAGCACATGGAAGACCAGGAACAGAACAATCACCATTGCGCTCATACGTTGAAGTGTGTACTGCCAGTTACGATGGTAACCGTAGTGATTGACATTGGGCTGGCCCTTGATGGTGATCCAGATGCCGTAAATGGTATGGAAAATAATGGGCAGGAAGATCAGTGCCCATTCGATACCCATCAGGAATGGCAGGCTGTAAAGTTTGTTGACCTGTTCCTGATAGACATCGCCAACCTGCGCCAACGTGGCGTTGATCATCAGGTGGACAACGAGATAACCGCCGAAAACCAGGCCGGTCAGTGAGTGAACACGTCGCAACAGGAAATGCTGCGTTGTGCAGGATTGTTTCGCCGCAGAATCGGGAGCCGTAGCCGTTGACACGGGCATGTCCTTTCAAATTAAGAGCAGGTTCGCGCATTATATGAATCGGATGCGGTTATGCAAAACCAGCAGTCATAAGAGGATCTGACAAAAGATGCTGGCGGTGTCGATTATCACATGGATTTTCAAAAGTTTGTTGGTGATCCTGGTTTTGCGGATGGCGCAAGTTGATTTGAGGTGGGTTGAAAATCGCAGCCAGTCCAATAAGGACGATTCAGCCCTTGCAATTGTGATCGATCCCGCCAAGCTAGTGATGATACCCGTAGACAGTGAGGTTGCATGAAGCGTTTTAAGATTGAGCTATCCACCGAAGGTAACACGGAAATTATCAATGTGGCGTCAGCCGTGGCTGAACAGTTGAAAGACCAGGATGGCGAAGGAATTGTCCATCTGTTTGTGGTTGGTTCGACTGCGGCACTGACCACGATCGAATATGAACCGGGTCTGGTCAAACATGACCTGAAAACAGCGCTGCAGCGGCTGATTCCCGACAATATCACCTATGAACACGAAGCGACCTGGAATGATGACAACGGTCATTCGCACGTTCGTGCAGCCTTGATCGGGCCTAGTCTGACCCTGCCCTTTGCCAATGGCCGGCTGCTGATCGGTGAATATCAACAACCCGTCCTGATCGATCTGGATACTGGCCCGCGCCGGCGAATCATCATCGGTACGGTGATCAGTTGAATGGGGTTGAATGCAGGCTGACTACGGCTGCGTGCCCTGGCAATGATGAATAACCGGCGCATGTCCGACGAGTTGTTTTATTGCGATTGCTCTTTCAATCAGCCGCGGTGTTTTCACCAGCATCAGCAGCGACTACAATCCCGCCCATCATGGCGTATATCAACGAGCATTACCTTAAATTAAAAGCCGGTTATCTTTTCCCCGAGATTGGCCGGAGAGTAACCGCATTTTCCCAGGCCAACCCGCAGGCGCGTGTGATTCGCATGGGTATTGGCGATGTCACCGAACCATTGCCACCAGCCGTCTGCCAGGCGATGCACAAGGCGGTTGACGAAATGGCGGACCGCAGCACATTTCGGGGTTATGGCCCGGAGCAGGGGTATGACTTTTTGCGCCAGGCGATTGCGCAAGGCGATTACCAGTCACGCTCAGCCGACATTTCCGCAGATGAAATTTTTGTTTCCGATGGTTCCAAGTGCGATAGCGCCAATCTGCTCGATGTGCTGGGTGAGCGCAATCGTATTGCGGTGACAGACCCGGTCTATCCCGTGTATGTCGATACCAATGTAATGGCGGGGCATACAGGCTCTGCCGACGACAAAGGAGAGTATTCAGGACTGACCTATCTGCGCACAACGGCAGGGAATCATTTCATTGCCGAACCCCCGCAGCAGGCGGTTGATGTGGTTTATCTATGTTCGCCGAACAACCCAACCGGCACGGCCCTGACGCGCCAGCTGCTCAGTCGTTGGGTTGAGTATGCCCGCAAGAACAACACGCTGATTCTTTACGATGCAGCCTACGAAGCGTACATCACCGAGCCGGAGATCCCTCATTCAATCTATGAGATTGACGGTGCCCGCGAAGTGGCGATTGAGTTGCGCAGCTTCAGTAAACTGGCCGGATTTACCGGCGTGCGATGCGCTTTTACGGTTATCCCCAAGGCGCTCAAGGGCAGGACGCCCAATGGTGAAGTCGTTGATCTGCATCGTTTATGGGGACGCCGACATACAACTAAATTTAATGGTGTTTCCTACATCACGCAGCGGGGAGCTGAGGCGGTTTATAGTCCAGCCGGTCGGCAGCAGGTTAAATCGCTGGTCGATTTTTACATGGAAAATGCTGCCATCATCCGCCAGAACCTGCGCGAGCTGGGGCTGGGCGTTTTTGGTGGAATCAACGCGCCGTATGTCTGGATGAAAACACCGGGCCAACTCAGCAGTTGGGAATTTTTTGACAGATTGCTGCATGAAGCCCATGTTGTCGGGACGCCCGGATCCGGTTTTGGAGCGTCAGGCGAAGGATATCTGCGCCTCAGCGCATTTAATTCGCGTGAAAATGTCAATGAGGCCATGAACCGCATCAAGCAGTTGAAACTATAAAACGGTGAGACAGCGTAGTTGCCATCGAAGGTGACAAGATATGGCTGTTTATATGAACATCTGCAGCCCAAAAAGTCTCCACCAGCAATAGCGGATTATTCGGGCTGGATCGATCTGAAGTGACCGGTGAAATTGACCGTCACGATTTTGGAGTATAAACTCAGTTTTTCCTCATACCGTCCTGAAATTTCGGACCACGACTGAAGTGTATTGGTCGGGAGATTGATGGACATGAGACGGAGTCATCCTTGGGCGTCAGTCTCGAAATCATCGACGAAGAATACGAAAAGAAGGAAAAGTGCGGACTGTTCGGGATCTGGGGTACGCCCCAGGCATCGCAGCTCTGTTATCAGGGGCTGTTTGCCCAGCAACATCGCGGGCAGGAATCAGCCGGGATTGTCGTTGCCAATAACGGCACGCTCAACGGTCATGCGGACATGGGGCTGGTATCGCAGGTCTTCACCCAGCGGATGTTGCGCGAAAATCTGGTTGGCAATGCAGCAATCGGGCATGTGCGGTACAGCACGACTGGTTCCTCCAAATTGTGTAATGCCCAACCCTTGTTGCGTCAGTTTCGACTGGGGCCGGTGGCGGTTGCGCACAATGGCAACCTGATCAACGCGGGTTTGTTGCGTGGTCTGTACGAACAGCACGGGCATATTTTTCAGACGACGACCGATACCGAAATTATTGTGCATCTGCTGGCCAAGCCCAGCCATCTGGAAAAGGCCGATCCGCTGCCCCACGTGCTCAAGCATTTGCAGGGGGCGTTCAGCCTGCTGTTTTTGTTCCCGGATCGCATCGAGGCGTGCCGTGATCTGTGGGGTTTTCGGCCGCTGGCGTTGGGCAAAACGCATGATGGGCATTGGGTCGTTGCATCAGAAACCTGCGCCTTTGATGCCATTGACGCCAAATATGTTCGTGATGTGGAGCCGGGGGAAATCGTCAGAATCGACGATAATGGGTTGACGTCACGGCGCTATGACGGCCCGCCGCCCGAGCTGGCGCAGTGCGTCTTTGAGCACGTTTATTTCGCCAACCCCGCCAGCAAGGTTTTCGGGCAGACGGTTCATCTGGTGCGCACCAAAATGGGCGCCAAACTGGCCGAGGAAGCGCCGGTCGATGCGGATTTTGTCATGCCCATGCCTGACTCCGGGCGTTCAGCGGCTTTGGGCTATTCGCGCCAGTCCAAGCTGCCGTTTGAGGAAGGGATCGTGCCCAACCGTTTTGTGGGCCGAACCTTTATTCTGCCCAATCAGGTTCAGCGTGATCGCGCTGTTGCCCTGAAGCTCAATATCATTGATGAAGTGGTCAAGGATAAACGGATCATCATTGTTGAAGATTCGGTTGTGCGCGGGACGACCACGCGATCCAAAATGCGGGCTTTGCGCCGGGCCGGAGCCAAGGAGATTCACTTGCGTGTCTCATGCCCTCCGATCCGCCACCCCTGTTTTTACGGGATTGATTTTCCCACCAGCCAGGAATTGATCGCTCATAACCGTACCGTCGAACAGATTCGAGACTTTCTGGAAGTTGATAGTATTTATTACCTGTCGCTGGAAGGAATGCTTTCGTGCATGCAAGGCCCAGCCAGCAGTTATTGTACCGCTTGCTGGAGCGGGCACTATAAGGTTCCCGTTGACGTTCAGCAGTCCAAGTTCAGTTTTGAGCGCGACCAATTGACGATGTTCTAAGGGCGGTTGGCGGCAAGGTGGCTGGTAAGTCACGGGTGGATCGGCTACAAAGGCTGGCGTGGAGCAGGCAGTCATCAATCGCAATATGGAGTTGAAAGCGCGCTACCTCGATCTGGAAAGCGCTGCGCGGATACTTGATTCAATGGGTGGCGATTACATCGACACCCTCACCCAGATTGACACCCATTTCCCTTGTAAAAATGGCCACTTGAAACTGCGCGAAATCTCCTACCACAACGCGCGCGAGACCGAGGCACAGTTGATCTGGTATCAGCGTCCGGAACTGACCGGTATTCGTGCAAGCAATTCGATCATCAGTGCAATCACGGAACCGGCGACGTTCAAGGAGGCGATGCGCAGCAGCCTTGGCGTTCTGACAGAGGTGCAAAAAAAGCGCGAGCTGTATATCTGGAAGACCGTGCGGGTCTATCTCGATCAGGTTACAGGTGTGGGGCGGTTTATTGAGTTTGTATCATCCGTCCAGTCGGGCGAGCAGGATTCGGTTGGTTCCCAGCGTCTGCAGACGCTTTGTCACCATCTGCAAATACCCACGACTGATTACGTGGCTCAGTCGTACGCTGATTTGCAGGGTCGCTAGCGATTGGTGTCTTGCGTATGATCAATGTTTTGGCGCACCCGTGCGCCCGTTGACGCCATCGGTCGGCAACAGCGGGGGGTTACAGGTTTTCCAAT
The DNA here is from genome assembly GCA_020847375.1 of Phycisphaerales bacterium. Lineage (GTDB taxonomy): Bacteria > Planctomycetota > Phycisphaerae > Tepidisphaerales > Tepidisphaeraceae > JADLCB01. The sequence goes on from JADLCB010000007.1 coordinate 106,051, forward strand.
CGCTGCTGTTTATCCAGCTCCAGCAGGGCAGCGATCAGGTCGCCCATTTCGCCCTGCATGATGGAGTCGAGGTTGAAATTTTTATCACCACCCCCTTCGCCACCCAGACGGTGATCGGTGCAGCGATTCTGCGGAAAGTTATACGTGCGGATGCGCTGGCTGCGGTCGCCCGAACCCATCATGGCCTTGCGGCTGGCGCGTTCGGCAGCGTTCTGGCGGGCCTGTTCCTGTTCATATAACGTTGCGCGCAACAGTGCCCAGGCGCGCTCCTTGTTTTGCGCCTGACTTTTGTGTTCGGTCATTTTGAAAATCAGCCCGGATGGTTTGTGCTTGATCATCCATCCGGTTTCCACCTTATTCACATTTTGTCCGCCAGGCCCGCCGCCGCGGCAACCAAATTCTTCGACATCCTTGGAATCAATCGTGATGTGAACATCGGGCAGCTCCGGCAGAACCGCCACGGTTGCCAGGCTGGTGTGGATGCGCCCCTGTGTTTCGGTTTCGGGCACGCGCTGCACCCGGTGCCCACCACCTTCAAAACGCAAGTGCCGCCAGGCCGCAGCCCCGTGGACATTGACGACCACTTCCTTCAGACCGCCGCGCTCAGCCTGCGAAAAATCGCTGACTGTGAATTTCCAGTGTTGATGCTCGCAGTATTTGCGGTACATCTCAAATAAATCGCGGGCGAACAGTGCTGCTTCTTCGCCACCCGTACCAGCCCGGATTTCCAGAAAAAAACTGGTCACATCGGCTTGTTCAGCAGCAAGGAAATCATCTTTCAATCCTTCGAGAATAGTGGCTGCCGATGTCCGGGCATCCGGCAACTCCGTCTGTGCCAGCTCGGCCAGTTCCTTGTCGCCGCCATCAGCCAGTTGTTCAAGTTCCTGAATATTCGCGATGGCCGTGTTGTATTGATGCAGTTTGTCAACAACCGGTGTGAGCTGACCTTGCTCTTTGGATAACGGGACCATCTGGCTGGGGTTGGACAAAATCGCCGGAACGCTGAGCTTCTGTTTTACTTCGTCCAGCCTCTGGGACATGAGCTGGAGTTTGCGTAATAGCGCGGCATTGGTTTGCGTCAGTTGATTCATAAAATAAAGTGGCAGGAGCAATAAAATCAGTTCAAACAGATGCGCGACCGATAGGACTTGCGCGCAAAAAGACCAGATGAGGTGCGGCTAACGATGAAACAATTTAGCATGAACCAAGGCAGCAATCATCCTCGCATTCTAGCGAACCAGTCGTTACCCGCCAAGGTGTCAGCGCCGGGCGAAAATATCGAAATAGCTCAGACGCCGCAGCGCTTGCGTGGCTGAGCATCAGTGGTAAACTATTTGGCCTTAGTGAAACGCCGAAGTCTCTTTAGCTACTGACTAAAGAGGCACGGGGAACCCACCACAGGGTTTGTGCCTTGTGTCGTTGCGCTGGCTTACCGCCGGCGCGGTAGGGGCTTGTCGATCTTGACGATTGAGGGAGACTTTCAACTCCCAGCCCGTCAGCTAACCCCGCAGGCATGTGAAAGGACACTACGCTTCAATTCATGCGCGGGCCGTGTCACTGCCTGCCTCCTTGAGATGAACGCTGTGCCATAAGTGGACGTAGGATCCCGGCGCGCTGATCAGATCGGCGGGCATGGTTGCGCGTGCATGGAAAGCATCGGGTCATGAATACCAGAAAAAGCGGGCGAGAAAAACCCGCAGCGCTTGCCTTGTTGTCGGCTCGTCGTCCGCGCGACGTGGGTTGGCGACAGGCGGCGGGACTGCTGTACGGAGATTGGGGGACCAGTCGGCTGTACGTGTTGGGGCTGGCGTTTTTCTTTGCCGGCGGTGCCAGCGTCCGCCTGATCGCAGGGATGAGCGTGCTCATGCTCGCCGTTGCATGGGCCTACACCCAAATCTGTCGCATCTACCCCGACGGCGGCGGCGTCTACACGGCCGCGAAACACAAAAGTCCAACGTTGGCGGTGGTCGGCGCGCTGATGCTGTTCGCGGATTACGTTGTCACAGCAAGCCTCAGTTCGCTCGACGGGTTTCATTACTTCGGATTGGGACACACCGGCGGGTTGTGGGCGTGGGGTTCGCCGGGTCTGTGGGCGATCGTGTCCATTGCAGTCATCGGAGCATTTAATCTGCTGGGTCCCCGGCACACCGGACGGTTCGCCATCGTCCCGGCCGTGGGGATGATCTTTATAACTCTGCTGATCGTCGCCTTCGCACTGCCACAGGTCCACTGGGACAAGATCAGCGCGCGTATCACGGCGACGGATCAATCGCCCAAAATGTTATGGATCCATTTTGTGGGGATCGTGCTGGCGCTCAGCGGGGTCGAAACAATCGGCAACCTGACCGGCGTCATGCGCAAACCCATCGCCGGCACGGCCCGCAAGGCGATCTGGACGGTGGCGGTGGAAGTCGCACTATTCAACCTGGTGTTGGCGCTGGCAATGGTGTGGGCGCTGCCCGACTCAGCCGGCGCTGCGCACAAGGAGGATATGCTGGCGTTTTTAAGCGGTGCCTACGTCGGTGCATGGGGCGAGTTGGCGGTGCGGGCGGTCGGCGGTGTGTTGTTATTGTCGGCCGCCAACACGGTCATCACTGACATGGTATCAGTGCTCTACCTGATGAGCCGCGATGGTGAACTGCCACAGATCTTTCAAAAGCTGAACCGATTCGGTGTGCCATGGGTGGCGGCAGTGGTGGCAACGGTGGTTCCATGCCTGGTGTTGGTGGTTAGTCATGATCTGGAGCATCTGGCCGCGCTTTATGCCATCGGCGTGGTCGGCGCGGTGGCGATCAACGTGACGCTGGTCGCTGTGCATCCACGCTTGCACGGCAGATGGCGCAAAACCGTGGCCATGACACTGGGAATATTCCTCGCGTCGATATGGGTGACACTTGCGGTCACCAAGCTGCACGCGCTACTTTTCGTGTGCATCGTCATGGCCGTCGGCTTGTTGGCTCGACAGTGGGCGCGGTGGCTCGGCCAGCGCAAGGGAGGTTGCCAAAGCCTGTTGCGACAGGCGATTATGGAGCAGCTCGACTCCTCGGTTCTGGCCCGCCCACGCCTGTTGATTGGAACCTACGGTTCACAGTTGCTGGCCCGCGCCGCGCTCCAGGAAGCCGGGCAGATGGGTGCGACACTGGTGGTCTGCTTCATTCGTGAGGTCAGCTTGTCATATAAATATGACGGGCCGCGTCTGACGCTCAACACCGATATTGCGGCCCAGCGCACTTTTGGGCAGTTTCTGGAATTAGGACACGAATTGAATGTGCCCGTCCTACCGGTGTATGACTCCGGAGCTGACGCCGCAGCGATGATGGCTGAAAACGCCGCCACGTACGCCTGTCAGCGGGTGCTCATCGGCACCAGCCGACAGGGGGCGTTTTATCATCTGGTGAAAGGCGATTTTCAAAAACGGCTCGAAGCGATATTGCCGCCGGACGTCACGGTGCAGGTAATGAACCCAAACGCCCCGCTGGCAACCCAATCCGAACTAAAGGAGACGTAGCCAATCCTGTTCCGCACCGCGTTTGCGCGGGTGGGACAGCCGCAAAGCGCAACGTGCGTTTCTCCGGCGGTAAAAGGTAGTTTCTGCGGCAAGGAGAAAACGAACCGTAACTTCCTACCGAGCCTTGCCGATAATAGCTGGGTGAGCCATTGCCAAACGCCAGTTCCTGATCATTCAGCCAGAGCTTCGTCAGCCGGTCTTTGGAAACTGGGGATCCTATGCCTGATTGTGGCATTGGCCTCGCGCTTTATTTATCTGATGCGTCCGTGGGATCCCGATGCAGCCATCTTCATCTACATGGGGCGATTGGTGGCGCAGGGGGGCGTATTCTGGCGCGATCTGGTGGATAATAAATTTCCCAGCGTCGGCTTCTTAACCAGCATTGCCTGGCGCGGATTGGGTAGCTACTGGCCGGGTTATATTCTCGTTCAAGTCGTGATGATGTTGCTTGCCTGCCTGGCATTGGGGCGGGCAGTCGTGCGTGTCGCCGGTCATGAGGCGTGGTGGCCGACGGTACTGTTTGGCCTGGTTTATCTGAATCTGAATACGGTCGTTTTTGGTGGATTCCAACTTGAGACGATTCATCTGTTCTTTGCCTCTCTCGCTGCAATGGCTGCGGTCAATCTGTTATCAGGCTGTTCTCTGGAGAAAGAAAGGCGGGCGCATAATTTTCTTGATGCGCTGACGGTCGGCCTGTGCGCAGGTTGTGCCGTCCTGGCCAAACCAACGGGCCTGTCGGTTCTGGCAGCGACTTTTCTGGCGGTAGTGCTGTACCAACCGCGCCTCCTGCGTTTGATCGTGATCTCCGCCGGAATGATCGTTGGTTTGGCGCTGGTCGTCGCCGCGTTGGGCATCTATCTGTACCAGACTGATTCAGTCCGTTATCTGCCGGAAATCTGGCAGCAGTTGCGTCTTTATGCAACGAATAGCGCAACCGACTGGCGCGATCTGAACAAAATTGTCTGGGCGGCTGGTGTGCTGGGTTATCCGCTGCTGGCGCGATGGTGGATCAATCGGCGGTCGCGGGAGAGTCAACCAAAATCAGCTTCGCGGGCAGCGTGTGTCTTTGCGTGGTTATGGTTGGGAATTGAGCTGCTGGGCGTGGTGATGCAAAAGCGAATGTACGGGTATCATTTTCTGGTGCTGGCGCCACCGGCTGCTTTGATCTTCGGCCTGCTGAATCGTCCGGTGACTTTACGGGCCATGGCGCTGACGCTTGCGCCGGCGCTTGGCCTGTCGCTGGCCGGTATCGGCCAGGTGATTGTCTACTCCATTGATTATCAGCGGCCACTGGAGTCGGGCCAGTGGTTGACTGCTCATGCTGATCCGCATGATCTTGTCTGGCGCGATATGACCAGCCGATTGCTCATCGAGACCGATTTTGCACCGGGATCGCGCTATTTGCTGACGTTTCTCTTCGCCAATTCGGACGATGCGCCACAGCGCTACTGGCGTGAGATGAAACGCGACTTTGAACGAAATCAACCGCGCTGGATGGTGCTGCCCAATGACCCAAGCGCCTACTTGAACGATACCACGATGATGGTGGCGGAGCTGGAGCGTTTACCGCAACGCCGACAAAACTATCTGGCTGCCTGGGCGGAATTGGAAAACTATATTCACGACCACTATCAGCCTGTCGCCCGTCTTTCGCGGGAAACGATCTGGCAAAGGCAGACTGACCGTGCCCACGGCGCGACCGACCGGTAGCGGCGTATCGACAATGCAAAATGGATGTCAATCCTGTTTTAACCAGCGGTTCGCTGGGCGATGTCGTTGTGCAGCATCTCCGAGAGCTGGCGGGTGATGGTCCCGGGGCATGCGCTGCCGACTTCATGACGCTCGACGCGCGCGACCGGCATGATAAGCATGATGCTGTTGGTCAGGAAAATTTCGTCAGCCTCCATCAGATCATTGATGGTCAGCGCAGTCAGTTGGACCGCGATATCTGATTGTTCAGCCAGCGCAATCACCGCCTTGCGGGTAATACCGGGCAGGACATTGCTGCGCGGATAGGGGATGGTCTGCGCAAGCTGCTTATCGTGCAGTTCCTGCGGAGTCGGCGGTGTGCGCAATTGATTATTTTTGACAATAAAAACATTGGTGATGCTGCCGGACTGTAGAAAATTGTGAACATTGAACCAGAGGGCTTCGGCTGCACCGATTTTGTTGGCGTTGCGCAAACCCGCCAGTCGGGAAAAATAGTTCAGCGTCTTGTAACCCGCCTGTAGATCGTAGGGATTCAGCTTCTGGTCATCGACAACGGTTACCGTAATGCCGTTTTTGTAGTATTCATCAGGATATGGCGTCAACGCGGTTGCAGTGAGGAATGTATTGGGCGCAAGATGCTGGCCATGCAGCGGGTCGAGCGTGCTGGAACCGCGGGTGACGGTCAGGCGCAGCCGCGCCTCAGTCAGCTCATTCTGGGCAAGCAGTTCATCAATCGCCCCAGCCAGTTGGGCATCATTATACTGCAACGGGATAAACAAATTATCACAGGTCCGGCGCAGGCGGGACAGATGATCGCCCAAACGATAGACCCGTCCGTTCGACGCCCTGAAGGTGGTGAAAGCACCAGCCGCGTAGAGCAGGCCGGCATCGCTGAGCGGGATCGCAGCGTCAGCGGCATTGATAATACGATTGTTGATCCAGATGAATGCCATGATCTCAAGGTACGCAAGAAGGCGCCGGCTGGGAAGAGTCACAGCCGCGCCTGTTTCCTTTTTGGCGCGATCAAAACAGGACGAAAGAGAGTATGGATTCAGGATGCAAGCCAGTGACGGCAACGACGAAATAACCGGACTTTTCGTCATAAAACACACCAACGGGCGCGTAAACCGAAGTAAAAAAGATTACAGGACGTGGTAGTCAATTGGCATGGGTTTTAGACCGATCATATTAGGTATACGCCGTGAATCTATGCCAATGAATAAAAGCAATCACAGGAAAAATGGCGCCATCATGCCCTGGGCGATTGTCACGCTGATCGGCCTGATCGCGGTATCGGCGCTGGGGTTGGATTGGGCGCGAGTATCGCTGGTTCAGACCGAGATGCAGCGGGCGGCCGATTCGATCGCGCTGGCTGCGGCAGGTCGATTGGCAGGCGGTACGACGGTCGCCACCAGTGCTGCCAACCAGGCGCGGCTAGCCAATCTGGCAGACAACAAAGAAATCTACATGTCGCGTCTGGATTTTTCTGACTGGGACAGCACCAACGGTCAGTACACCAAGGTGACGGTGGAACTGCTGCGCGATGCAAATCATGGCGGGGTTGTACCGCTGGCACTGGGACAGGCAGTGGGGATGTCGGGTAAAAGTGTTGCAGTGCGATCCACCGCCAAGGTACTGCCGGAAATTTTTGTCGAACAGGATGTGCTGGGTTCGGCCAATCCATTCCTGGCGGGAATGCCCAAAGGCTCGGTGGCCAGTGTCAATAACCCGGCTCGAAACCCGGACTATGCTGGTGATGTGAACAGTCGTAACCCCAGCAAATGGAAACAGTCGCCGCGTCCCATCACGGGCCTTCCGCTCATTGCCGGTCAGTCGCTGACGTTTGACAATATCGCCGGTACGACAAAGCACGGCCCTGATTTGCCGATGTACGAGCCGGATGGCCAAACGGGTGAAAATGGTGTCGGTCGGAGTATTGGCCACAACACCGCTGGCAGCGAGAACGGTATCGCCGATGCAACCGTTCCGATCAACGCCCTGGTTGGCGTGTTTCTGGGTCCTGATCGTCCGGACAATACCAGCGCCCCGTCCAAGCTGAATTTTTCAACGTCAGCTTCGCGCAATCAACAGCGTTATGAGCCGCAACTGAAACAGATTTTTTTCATTGGTGATGGCCGGGCGTGGGTGGTGGATGAAAACGGTCAGCAGGTCGAAGTTGCCCAGGAATTTATAGTGCCCCAGGGTGCCACTCGACTCTATCTGGCGACGTGGGACTTTTACGAATGGAACAACAACGGCGGTGAGCGCACCATCGAGATCAAGCGGCCAAAGAAGATCACCTTGGTTGAATGAAGATGATGGCCGAGCCGCTGAACAATTCAACGGGACTGAAATCGCAAATGGCTGGCCTGGGAAAGGTCAGCCATTTTGCATTGAGTTTCATAATTGTGTCAGATCATCGATAACGTGATCAGGCTGATGATTCGCTCCAACGCTGGACAGGTGGCTGCGCTGGGTAATGCCGGTAAGGGTCAGAATCGTGCTCATGCCGACGTTTTTGGCGCCCAGGATGTCGGTTTCCAGATTATCGCCGATCAGGACGCACCGGGCGGGGTTTACGCCGAGCTTCTGGCATAGAGCGTTGAAAAATGTTGCCTGCGGTTTTCCCAGAAGTATCGGGGTTACACCCGCTGCATATGCCAGCATGTGCGTCAGCGCACCCGAGCCAAATTCCAGCCCACGCGGACTGGGATAGACGCGATCAGGAAACCCCATTACCCGTGCCCCCTGACGAGCCAGCAGCAGGGCGATGCGCTGCCGATCCTCGCCGGCGTAATGACTGACGGGTGAACCGACGACAATTGCATCACAGGGTTGATCCGCTGACTCCACCCAGTCAACAGCGCCGTCGAGCAGCTCGTGCATTCCCTCGGTGGAGAGATTAAATATCCGGGGACGACGCTGGGGGGCTGTCATCGTCAGGACATAATCCGCCAAGGCCCGGGTGGCGGTATAAATGTGATCAAGCTGAACATCAGCCCCCATGGTTTTCAGCCGATCTGCCAGCCGCTGCGGGCTGTTGGTGCTGTTGCTGAGACAGGCGTACTTTTGTCCACGTTTTTGTAATCGTCGAATGAGATCAATAGCGCCAGGCAGGGCATGGTCTTCATGGTAAATCGTTCCGTCGAGATCAAGCAGAACAGCTTCATAATGAGATAAATCGATGGGCATGTTGGCGAGTGTAACAGTCGTCATCCCAACGGCAAGCCAACGTCAGCGTCAGACAATGGCTGCTGAATAAACGCAAACATTTGTTGAATCGGGCTTAGTTTGTCGGCCACAGATCGTATAATGCCCCAGCATGACTTGGGATTTTTATCAACTCGTGCAGATTCTGTACTGGATTTCTTTGGCAACGGCGTTCGGCGGGGTTTTGTTTATTGCGCTGGCTGCCCCCGTGATTTTTCGTACGGTGCGTGGAGCTGAACCAACCCTGCCGGCGGTGCAGAGTGTTAATCTGCAGGGTCAGCACGGTACGCTGCTGGCAGGGACAATCATGAGCAATCTACTGACGATGCTGGGGCGCGTGCAGATTATCTGTGCCGTTGCGCTGTTGGTCTGCATGATCGCGCAGTTTTTTGTCATCAATCTGGATGGTGGTAATCAGACAGCCATGTTGATTCGCGTAGCGATGTTTGGCCTTGCGGTTGCCGCCGGAGCGTATGACCGACTGATTATCTGGCCACGGTTGCAGCGCTGCCGCCAGCAATACATTGAACACGCCGATGAGCCGGAGCTTGCCAATCAGGCGCGGGCGAAGTTTGATCACGATCATCAAAAAAGCGTTAATCTTCTGGGTCTGGTGCTGTTTTTGTTGCTGGGGATGATTCTATTCAGCGCCAATATCACCCCTGCCGCCGCGTCGCGGTCGGTAACGTCGTCGTCGGTGCCGTTATCTTCGGATTGATTGCGCATACAGCGCACCGTGCCGGTGATCGATCGAAGTTAGACGCTTGAACTGCCAGTCGATAAAATCCCCCTTAATGAAGCGGCGTTACGCGGTCATGCTGGATGTGGGCAACTGTCGCATTGCCATTATTGGCGGTGGGGCGGTGGCAGCGCGAAAGGCGATCAGCCTGCTGGGCTGTGGCGCGACGGATGTGCATGTGTTTGCGCCGTCGTTGCACCAATCCATGCCGCCAACCATTTATTGGGTGCAGGAGCGCTTTGTTCCTGAACAACTGGATGGGGCCATGCTGGCCTTTGCTGCCACCGATGATGCGCGGGTCAATGAGAAGGTGCTGCAGGCAGCCCGTGACCGCGGTATCTGGGCTTGTCGGGTTGACGAAGACGGTGACTTTATTACACCGGCGCAGGTCAATGTCCAGGCGGTTCAGATTGCGGTCAGTGCTGGAAGTGCAGCGTTGTCCATTGCACTGCGCGATCAATTGACCAAATGTGTCGATCAACGGATGGTTAAAATGGCCGGCGCGATGGAGGCATTGCGCCCGTTGATCCGCCAGCACTCGACGTTAACAGCCACTGACCGCCGTGCGATATTCCGCGCACTAGCCACGACCGAGGCGCTGGATGTTCTGGATCAAGGCGGAATCGCCAGCCTCAAGGCGTGGGTCGTCCGCTGCTTCCCGCAGTTGCAAGATATTATTTAGTAATGCTTTACGACGTTTTGACTCATTCGGGTAAATCCTGATAAACTAGCTTGTTTATCAGTAACCCGTTTGGGATGAACAGGATTCGACTGGCCGCCTATGGTCTCGACGTTTCAACTTGTGCTGCTTGGCTTGGCTGGGATACTGTTCGCCGGCGGTTGGGGTGTTGCCCTGTCGCGCCTCTGGAGCAATTGGCCGGGCGTTCGCGGTCTGACGTACAGCTTGGTCGCAGCCGGGGCAGCCGTCTGCCTGGGGCTGGTTGTCTGGCATTCGTATAAACGCGAAGTTTGGCTGCCGCTGGGGGATAATTTTGACACCCTGATCTGGCTGGCGGTGTTGCTGTCGTTTTTGATTCTCTATGTTCAGTTTGTCTGTCCGTTGCCGGGATTGGACTGGTTCGTTTTACCGATTGTCGTTTTGCTGGTGATCGCTGCGGGCGTTTTTGCCAAGGCGCTGCCGCACCAATACATTGCCTCGGCGTGGAAATGGGGGCATCTTGTGACCAGTTACCTCAGTGCCGTTGCGTTTGCCGTAGCCTTTGCCGTTGGCGCGATGTATTTGCTTATTCACCGTCGGTTGCGAACCAAAAAAGCGCCGGCTGATCCGAATCTTGGGAATCTGGAACGATTGGAACGGCTGACCCGAACCAGTGTCAGCCTGGGGTTTTCATTATTGAGTGTTGGTATGGCGACGGGGGTTGTCATTCTGGTTGATAAAGGGCGCAGCAGCGCATTTGGCCGTGCGTGGTTGACCAGCCCGAAAATCTGGTTGGCGGTGGCGGTCTGGCTGGCGTATGCCGTCGTTCTGCATGCCCCGATCAACCCCAGTTTTCGAGGCCGACGGGCTGCGATACTCAGCGTGATTGGATTTGTACTCATGCTCGGCGTCATCGTGGCGGTTCAGTTCATGCCGGAGGGTCCATAGTGCATCGACTGCTCCTGCTGGGACTGGACCACGATACCGCGCCCTTGGCGCTGCGCGAGCGACTGGCGTTTGATGCGGCTGGTTCGCGCGCGATGATGGATGCGTTTGCCGCGCAATTCCCTGAAGCCGAACTCGTGCCGCTGTCCACCTGCAACCGGGTTGAGCTTTACACCGCGCAGGCTCAGCAGGGTCAACCGCGCAGCGATGATCTGATCGGATTTCTTGCCTCGTATCATCACGTCGATATCGAGCACTTAAAACCGCATATTTACCAAAGGCAGGATCGTGCTGTGGTCGAGCACCTGTTCCGGGTCTGCTCATCCCTTGAATCAATGGTGCTGGGCGAAACGCAGATTCTCGGCCAGGTGCGCAGCGCCTATGAATTGTCGCGCCAGCGCGGTTCGACACGCACGATCCTTCATCCGCTGTTTCAGCGGGCGATGGCCGTTGGTAAACAGGTTCTGACGCAGACGGATATTGCCGAAGGGCGGCTGAGTATTGCCAGCATAGCCGTGGATTACGCCCGGCGTATTTTCGAGCGATTTGATGATAAAACGGTGTTGTCGGTCGGGGCCGGCAAGATGGGGGTGCTGGTGCTCAAACATCTGGCGGATCTCAAGCCGCGCACGCTCGTGGTCTGTTCGCGCGATCTGGCCAAGGCGCAGCGTGTGGCGGGCGAATTCGACGGGCAGGCGATAGGGATGGATCAGTTGGCCACAAGCCTGGTATCGGCGGATGTCGTGGTCTGCTCGACGGCTTCGGTCGCGCCGATCATCACGCGGACAGCATTTGAACCCATCGTGCGCAAACGTCGCAGCCGACCGATTTTCCTGATCGACATTGCCTTGCCGCGCGATATTGAACCGGAAATAGGCCAGCTTAACGGCGTCTATCTTTATAATCTTGATGATCTGCAGTTGGTGGTCGAAGGTACGCGTGACAGCCGCCGTGATGCTGTCCGTGATTCGGAAAATCTGATCGCCGGTGCTGTTGAGGAATATACCCAATGGCATCGGGCGCATGAACTGGGGCCGGTGATTGAGGAGCTGTATCAACGTTACCACCGCCTGGCGCTGGAAGAAGTGAAAAAAGCAATCGAAAAGGTGCCTCATCCAACCCCGATTAAACGTCAGCGCCTGGAGCAGTTGGCGCGGCGCATCGTCAATAAACTTCTGCACAACCATGTGCGCGAGCTGCGCAACGCGCAGCGCCTTCACGGCCCGCCAGCCCAGTATCTGCACACCATGGAGGAACAGTTTGATCTGGGGCAGGAATGGCGCGATGAACGCGACAAAGAGCTGAAATAAGCCCGCATTACTGTTGGTGGGGAACGCGGAGAGGGGCGCGCTTTTAGCAAGCGTGTAAATTGCACCCGATAGGATTCGAACCTATGACCGCCGGATTAGAAATCCGATGCTCTATCCAACTGAGCTACGGGTGCGCAGCGGCTGGATTGTAACATCCGCAGGCGGTTTGAGTAGATTAAGGTGAGCGATGACCCCAGTTTGCAGTCCGTTCAGGGATGGGCAAGTTTATTTCTTTCCCATGGCTCGCTGCGTGGCAAAAAACTGGCGCAGTAGCTGGGCGCACGACTCCGCCAGCACGCCAGGCGTACATTCGACCTGATGATTCAATCGACGATCGCTGACGATGCTAAACAGCGATTGACAAGCGCCAGCCTTGGGATCGGCTGCGCCATACACAATGCGCGGTAGTCGAGCATTGACAATAGCGCCGGCGCACATGGGGCATGGTTCGAGTGTGACATAAAGCGTGCAGTCCAGCAGCCGCCAGTCGCCCAGGGCAGCTCCAGCAGCGCGAATGGCGATCATCTCCGCGTGGGCAGTGGGGTCGTGATCGATCTGACGACGGTTGTAACCCGTGCCGATAATGCGCTGGGTGGGATTATGGAAAATAACGCATCCGATCGGTACTTCGTTCAGCTTCAGCGCTTCCTGGGCTTGGGCAATGGCCAGCAGCATGATTTGCTCGTCAGATTGAAGCATGGGTGGCAGATTACGGTTGTTGCCGGTCGGTTGAAAGAGGCAGCCCGGCGCGTGGCGAATCAAACAGACAATTTTTGTCAGCGATTTTCAACCCAGGTTTGTATCGCCCCAGCCTGATCCCAGGTCCAGTCAATCACGGGGTTCAAACGGTCGTTGCGGGCCAGGATGATCAAGGTCAATGTCGGCAGCAACAAACACGAACTGAAAATAATCAACGCAATGGACTGGCGAAAGAGCAGGCCAGATCGGCGGTTGTTCGATTGATCCGCATTATTATTTTGTCGGTGATTTTGGGATGGAGACGAATTGTCGGCAGTTGTCGAGTGGCAGTGCCTTGTACGCCATGAAACGAACAATCCGCACAACAGGGCAATATCGGCGGCTGTAAATGTCATCAAGAGCACGCTCCAGTAGGTGTTTGTGCGCGCAAGAGTCAGACCGCAACTGAGCAACAGGCCGAAAAATGCCAGAATCGCACAGCGCTGGCCAATATCGCTGATGAAGTCAGTGCCTTTGATTGCGCGATGCTTGGCGGGTGCGTGCGTTGCGGTGTCAGAAGATGGCGATGCGGCAAAAATCGGTGCTGATGATGGGGCGGATGGGAAGGTGGCAGCAGGCGGAGGCTGAGTTGCAAACAATGGCCTGTGCGCCGGCACAGGAGAACGCATCGGCACAGATGCAGCCTGCGGCGGTGCTGAAGTGGTCGGCGAGGTGGATGCTGGTGTCGGTGGCGCTGGCTCCAGCGGTTTGAGGCTGTAGCCATCATCGAGAGGGTCGATATCAAAAATGTCTTCAGCCATTGTGATGATCAATCCGTATTCCAGTGGAATGACGATCGGTATTGCACTGCGGGCATAGGCCATGCACTACGACTTCCGAATAATTGATGCGATAACTTTTGCGCGGCGTAAAGTGATCCAGCACGCGGGTGGATAAAGGCAGGTCGCGCAGGCATTCCACGCTGCCACAGAGCTGACAGACAAAATGAGCATGGGTTGATTGAGTGTGCTTGGATTGCGCGGGGTCTGTTTTGCGTGTCAGGGCGTAGCGCCAGACGCGATCATCGCCGCGGATGCGATGCAGCATATTTCTGGCTGTCAGCGTGCTGAGTGTACGATAAACGGTGACGTGATCAGTAGCCGTGCCCAGCGCGCGGGTGATCTGGGCGGCAGCCATTGGTTTATCCGTCGTTGACAGCAGGCGCAGCACGCCAATGCGAACCGTGGTACGTTTGAGTCCCGCAGCTTTAAGGATCAGGCCGGCCTGGTTGTCCGATGAAAACGGCACGGGTTTATTGTAGCGGCGTTATTAACGAAGTTAAGTCGTTTGAGCTTCAAAGCCGCGGCGTAATATGCAGGGCTACCGCATATGAAGCTAGGTTTTGATTAGACTCTGTCTAAAAACAGAAGTTTGAGTGTCCTGTCCCCCTACTAAAATGTCTCAGGTTTGAAGATTAGGATGACAAGCCCTTTCAGGCCTGACGTCCTAATGCTGCGAGTTGGGACAGGAATGGGGTCTGGACAGTTGCGCATGATTCAAGTATGACTTCCCTGAATATGAGGCGGTCATCCACGACTCGATCAACCACCCGCCGAAAGTTGTGTTCATCTGCCCGATTTTGTGTAGATTCGTTTTTAGATTTTTTATTTGCTGCATCCCATGAATACCATCACCTTTTTTGACGATTTCGCCCTCTCCTGCCAATTCCAGTTCCAACGGCGCTATTTCCCGCCGGAGATTCTGCATGAATCGGCTTTTTTCGATCCGACATATCCGGTGACTTATTGCTCGATGCACTGGTGTCCGGAGATTGGCAAATATCGTCTGTGGTACGGCGTGAACAATGTCAGATGGGATGGAAGAAACGCGGAACACTGCATGCTTGCCCTAGCGGAAAGTGATGATGCAATCCATTGGGAGCGGAAGAATTTTCTTGATCGGCCGGATGGGGCCAATATCGTTTTCGCCGGCAGCGAAGGCAGTCTGCACGGGGCGGCCGTCTTCCGCGACCCGCACGATCCCAAATGGCCGTACAAATGTGCCGCCAGCATGGACTCGCTGCACCGAGACAATCAGAACATCGCGCCGGGAATTATCGCCACGTCCGCCGACGGCGTTCATTGGGATGAGCATCAGCAGCAGTTTCGCTGGGGCAGTTCGATGAGCGACGCCTACAATTGCCTGCTGTTCAATCCGGTGCGTGGTGAATATCAGGTGCTCCTGCGCGCCATCATGGGCGATCGGCGTATCTGCACCTCGTTCAGCCCTGATCTGATGAACTGGAGCGCCCCGCAACTGATGATGGCGCCCGATGGATTTGATCCGGCGTGCTGCGAATTCTATAGCATGTCGGCGTATCAGCAGGATGGCGTTTTTTACGGATTCCTCTGGATTTATAAGACCGACCAGAACGACAAAATTCCCTTCAAAATGGACGGGAATATCCATTCGGAACTGGTTTACAGTTATAACGGTGTCAACTGGCAGCGCACGCGGCAGCCGGTCGTTCCGCTTCAGCCCATCGGCTCATTCGGTGATTCGCAGAACTATCTGATGAGCATCACCCCCGATCATACCGGCAAATACTGGCTTATCAGCGGTTTGTTCCCCTCGCAGGAACATGGCTTGCGGCGGCCGAACGTCAATGATCCGAACCCTGATTTGACACGGAAAAGTGTCCATTATACCTGCCGCATCGGCAAAGGACGTTTCTGTGGCCTGCAGAGCACGGGGGATGCGTTCATCCGCACCAAAGGCATATTGTTTCATGACGATCGTCTGACGATCAATGCGGCCTGTCCCAAGGGACAAATGCGGGTGCAACTGACCGACATCTGGCGCAAACCCATTCCCGGCTTCACGTTTGATGAGGCCGTCCCTTTCCAGGGCGATGAAATCGCGTGGGTTCCGCAGTGGAAAGGTCGTTCATTGAAGGAACTGCTGGGTAAGCGGATCAATATCGAGATCAAAATGTACACGGGATGTCTTTTTGGCATCACGGGTGATTTCTATCCCTTCCACGGCGCCGTGCCCCAGGCGGGTTATGGCCAGGTGGAGAATGTTGCCCAAAAGGTCTTCGGCGACCAGATCGACTATGATCGTATCGAGCCGCTGGGCGGAAAATGATTGCATTTGGGCAAGAAGCCGTGAATTGTCAAAACTTCGGCAAGGCTGAGGATTGGCGTTTACGGCTCTTGCTGTGTCAGGTCAACCGGCGAATCGTTGCCAGTATGTGCTGCTCAGTTTTTATATCTGGTGGGGAAAAGCTCACAGCCAGGCGCGAAGGATCAACCTTTTGACAAAGCTCGGCAACTTCTTCAGGCGGGGCAGATACCAGGAGGCATTTACCGTGATTTTGAATCTTGCGGAACAGGTCAACCCAAGCCAGGGCTGAGGTGGTTGAATCACCCGGGGTGAACTGAATTGCCTGCAACTGGGGTAGTTCGAGCAGGGCATCGATATGGCGGGCTGAACCCGGGCCGTCAAGATGAAAGATTGCCCGGCCAACATCGCTGGCTTGGCGGGCGATATCCGGCAGACAGGTCGATTCAAATTCCTTCGGGCCGATGACATAAGAAAAGTCACAGGCAGGGATGACGTAGGGTTGATTGGACCAAAGCCCCAGCCAGTGGCACACGCCAACACCGCGCTGAGTCGTGTAATGGTATTGATCAAAATAAATCTCGCGCCAGATGGGATAGAGGGCGTCAATAATGCTGCCGATCCGTTCAGGGGCGTCGATAACATCCATACACAGACCCGTTGATCCGCGCAGACTGGCCAGCAGGTCGGCAGAACCGCCAAGATCGGGCGGGCAGACGAGATATTTGCCGGCGGCATGTTCAGTAACCTTAGCCAGCAGTGTGCGGGCCAGCGTTAACCATTGATTATCCGGATCTAACCGCCACTGGGGGGCATTGGCCCAGTCATCGTGGATAAAGGCCTGGGTCCAAGCGATGTCATCACGGAATTCGACTTTAGCACCGAACGCCGCTGCCATCAGCACCATGCCAAAATCAACATTGATATAAGGCAGGGAATCGCCGCCAAACCGGAGCTGGCGCAGATCCAGAAGTTTTTCAGAAAACCAACGATCCGGATCATGAAGTAGTTCCAGCCTGCGCGTCAGCGGACGGGCTGGATTGGTATTGGTGGCCGGCAGCAGCAGAGGGCCGTCTTCAAGTTTTCCGCGCCACCACTGTTCATGGCGCTGGGCGATTCGAGGAAAGTCAGGGCAATACTCCAGCGGCGCGGCTGCGATTGCAGTCAGTTGGCTGGTCAGGCGGGGGAACAGTCCTGACGA
>JADLCB010000008.1 GCA_020847375.1 Phycisphaerales bacterium
AACGTATTGGGCGGTGTGGAGAGATAAAAAAGACGGTTGCCCTCCGTGCCGTGTTGGGCGTCAATTCCCTGCAGATATTCCGCCAGGCCGCGATGATCTTCCGGGCTGTCATAAGCGCCCTGGATATAGCTGATGCGCTTGGCCAGATCGTTCCACAATTCCTCATCGAATTCGCCACGGGCGTGTTGCTTCACCCCCTGGCAGCATTCCTGACGATACATTTCATCGCTGATCTCCGATCGCGCATAGCCGACCAGGGCAAAGCGCGGCGGCAACAGTCCATCCCGCGCCAAATCGTAAACAGCCGGTATAAGCTTGCGCCGGGCCAGATCACCACTGGCACCAAAAATAACAAGTACGCAAGGAGCAGCCGAGGGCATAACGATTCAACCTTTCACCTGCAAACAGCAGACGGTCGCAACGCAGTTGCTGCGCACCGAATACCATAAAACCTTCCATTATAGCATACTTAAGTTCCGCAGTTCAGCACGGCGAAGCTTTGCGACGCGGATTTCGTTAAATTTTCTGCTCGTGGGCGCTGGCAATTCAACGTGATTTGGCCAATACAATCCGGATTATCAGCCCCATTTCAGCGATCTCAGTTTGGCGCCTGCTCCAGTTGTTCGATGCGCTGACAGACCACGTTCAGCGCATCGGATGAGGCAATCCGTGCCGCGATTTCACGACAATGCGCCTGAACTGTCTGATCTTCCAGAAGCGGACGCAATAAGTCAGCCACCCTGGCTGCCCGATACTGTCCAGATTCGATGCTGCTGCCAACCCCCAGGCTGCAGGCGCGGCGGGCATTGTCAGCGGTATCAAAAACAATTCCAGGCATGCACAACTGCGGCACACCGGCAGCCATGCACTGGGCCAACGTACCAATGCCGGCATGATGCACGGCGGCAGCGCACTTCGGTAACAACCAGTTAAACGGCGCATAGCGAACATGCAGCACCTCCGGCGGCAGATCCGTCGGAACATGCTCGGTAAACCGGGTCGCCAGAATGCCGCGCCGCCTCAGCAACTTACACGCCTGAACCGATTGCTGGTAAAATGATCGACCATGCTTCATTCCGCTGCCGGTGGTGAAGACAATCGGCTTGTCGCCTGATTCCAGAAAACGCACCAGCTCCATCGGCGGATCGACTTCACCGCCGCTTTGCACATCAAATCCCGCCAGCACGCAATTGGCTGGCCAGTCCGGTTGTGGTGCGGCAAACCATTGTGGCCACATGCACAACACCCCCTGCGGGCTGTGCAGCCACTGGCTGAAAATTTTTCGCACCGGTCTTAGCCCCACTTTGGCGCGCATCGCATCCAACTGCGGACGATAGGTATGGTCAATCAGCGCATCGAGCAGCCGATACTGCATCTGCTTCAACGGAGTTGGGACAAGCCGCCCCAGCCGCAAAAAGGGTAATGTTGATGAATCATACAGGCTGCGCAATACGGCGGGTTGACGATGCAGGGTCAATAGTTTGATCCCCAGTTTTTCCTGTGCCACCCGCGCCCCCAGCGCCATGGTCTGACCCAGCACCACACAATCAGGATTTTTTGCCTGCGCTGCAGCCAGCAGGTCGTACATCGGTTGCATCGTGGGGACAACCAGCTTGCGGGCAAAGACGCGATGCGCCTTGGCTGGAACCCACAAATTCTCATCATCCAGCAATCGTTGATATTGCGCAGCAGTGCCCAGCTCGACCATCCCCAACCCGAACCGCGCCGCCCATTGGGCAAATGGTTGATGGGCAACCAGCTTCACCTCATGCCCGCGCGCCAGCAGCCGTTGACCAATTTCGATGAACGGCTGAACGTCGCCCGGAGTTCCCATCGGAATGAGATAAACCTCTGCCATGCCACCACACTATATAAAATAGAACCCGCCGGTCATACCTCCATCCGTCCCAGCGCGAAATCAGTTTCGTGCTCCGCTACAATTTAGCAATATTGTGCATAAATGATGCCCAGCCTATTCTGATCGGGCAAACATCCGTTGCGCGATTCGATACTGACAGTGACTAAACAGCGGATATAAATATCAATGCGCAACATATATCTCCAGTTATATCCGATAGTTAAAGCTATTACTGACTTGTTTTTATTACGCTTGATCCAGCCGTGCCGACGAACCAAACGGGCCGCGCCGCGTAGTGTATATCTATAAGGTATCGCTGGTTTTATCTGCCGATGATCCTTGACAGGCTGCATCGGTAACGGTCAAACTGCCGCCCCTAACAGCCCCAAGCTCAGCAGCTACATCAAGAATTCGGGGCTGTACTCCGATAGCAGCTTTAGACAAGCACCGGCGGATATCCAGTTGCGACAGAAGGAAGTGTCTGAATGGCCAGGAAGAGCAGTGAAAAAAACCTCGTGATTGTCGAATCGCCCGCCAAGGCCAAGACGATCAACAAATATCTCGGCGACGACTTTGTTGTCAAAGCCAGCATGGGCCACGTTCGTGATCTGCCCAGCAAGGGCATGGGCGTCGATCTCAAGACATTCGTACCCGACTACGAAGTGCTCTCCTCGCGTGACAAAGTGATCGCGGAGCTGCGTAAACTAGCCAAGAGTTCAGACCATGTTTATCTGGCAACCGACTTGGATCGCGAAGGAGAAGCCATTGCCTGGCATCTCAAAGAAGCGCTGAATATCCCCGATAAAAAAGCCAGCCGCGTCATTTTTAACGCCATCACGCGCAGCGAAATCCAAAAGGCGTTCCAGAACCCCCACCAGATCGATATCAACCGGGTCAATGCCCAGCAGGCGCGGCGCATTCTCGACCGTATCGTGGGTTATGAAATTTCCCCGCTGCTGTGGCGCAAGGTTGCGCGGGGCCTCAGCGCCGGGCGCGTGCAGAGTGTGGCGGTTCGGCTGGTTGTCGAACGCGAGCGCGAAATCGAACGGTTCATTCCGGAAGAGCACTGGAAAATCGGCGGCGTCTTCACCACTGATCTGGATGAAAAGCGCGGTCAGGAGCTGACGGACAGTTGGAATGATTTTCTCAATAACACCGGTAACGGCGAGCGCACCAAGGCGGAAAAGGACAAATGGCTGGCGCAGCGCCAGGCGTTTGTTGGCGAACTGGTGGAATTGGCAGGGCAGAAGTTTGATGCTGGCAATAAGGATCAGGCGATTGCTGCTGCCAAGGCGCTGGGCTTTGCGATCGAGCAGGTTCTGGAAACTGAAGATTCGCAGGCCAAAGGTCCGGCCCAGCACTTGGTGCGCATCAAGGGCCGTGTGACCAAGGCCCCCCCGTGCCGGGTGCGCGATATCGAGACCAAGCGTACCAGCGTGCGGCCATCAGCGCCATTCATTACCAGCACGCTGCAACAAGGCGCATCCAGCCGCTTGAGTTTCGGCGCTCAGCGCACCATGCGCATCGCCCAGACGCTTTATGAAGCTGGTCACATCACCTACATGCGTACCGACTCGACAAACCTGTCGGCTGAGGCGCTGACGATGGCTCGGTCGTACATCCAGAAGACCTTTGGCGAGCAATATCTGCCCGAAAAACCCAACTTTTTCTCATCAAGCAACAAAAGTGCCCAGGAGGCTCATGAAGCGATTCGTCCGACCGATGCCTCTTTTAACCCCCAACTGGCGCATGGCAAACTCGGCCCTGATGAATACAAGCTCTATCAGTTGATCTGGAATCGTTTCGTCGCCTGTCAAATGCCACCGGCTCAATTTGATCAGACCGGCGTAAATATCCAGATCATGGATTCATCGACCGGTAAATCAGCAAATTCATCAGCGGCAACTCCGGTTGCGCTGTTTCGCGCCACCGGCCGCAAACTTGTTTTTGACGGGTTTATGCGCGTAGCCGGTATTTCCAGCGAAGATCAGCTTTTGCCGGAAATGAAACAGGGACAAGCGCTGCGCGCGGTCGATTTCGATCCGACCCAGCATTTTTCCCAACCGCCGGCGCGTTTTTCCGAAGCCAGCCTGGTCAAGGAGCTGGAGCGTCTGGGGATTGGTCGTCCCAGCACCTATGCCAACATCATCCAGACCATTCAGGATCGACAGTATGTCAGCCAGATCAACCGCCGTTTCTACGCCACCATGCTCGGCTGCATCGTTACCGATAAGCTGATCCAGGGTTTTCCCAAGATCATGGAAGTTGGTTTCACCGCGGATATGGAAAGCAAACTCGATTCCATCGAGGAGCAGCACATGGACTGGGTGAAACTGCTGCGCGATTTCTATGGCCCGTTCCACGAAAATGTCGAAGGGGCGATGGAAAAGATCGATCACGCCGGAGGTACGCCTTCGCCGTACACCTGCCCCACCTGCGGCAAACCGATGGTCTATCGTATCAGCAAGACGGGATTCTTTCTGGCTTGTTCCGATCGTGAATGCAAACAGACCATGCCCGTTGACGAACAGGGTAAACCGAAAACGCGCGAAGTTTCCGCATTTCACTGTCCGAGCTGCGGTCGGCCAATGATCAAACGTCGCGGCCGTTTCGGCGAATTTCTGGGTTGTTCGGGTTACAGCGAAAAGAACGAACAAGGCGAACCCGCCTGCACGGTTATCATCAATCTCGACAAACAGGGCAACCCCCTGCCCCCCAAGCCCAAACCGATCAAAACAGGGATCAAGTGCGAAAAATGCGGCAGTCCCATGTTGCTGCGCGATTCCAAGCGCGGGCCGTTCCTGGGTTGTTCATCGTTTCCCAAATGCCGGTCAACCAAGATGGTTAAAAAGCTCGAGGGTGAAGACCTCAAGCAGGTGGAGGCGCTGTTGCCCCAGTTGAAAGAGGCCTCACTCGAATCGCAGCAGTTGATTACCAAGCTGCGCGCCGAGGCTGGGCTACCCGCGGCTGAAGCGGCTGCATCTGCCTCCATAACCACCGATATCGACTGCGAAGAATGCGGCAAACCAATGGTGATCCGCAGCGGCCGGCGCGGAAAATTCCTCGCGTGCAGCGGTTATCCCAAATGTCGGGCGACGGCGGAAGTACCGGCCAAGCTTCTGGAAGAACTGGACGGCGCCAAAAACAGCACACCCGGCGGCGCTGGAAAGAAAAAAACAACCGGTGACGAACCGGCTTCGGATAACCCCTAGCTGAATCCGCATTCAGCCAGACTTCCAACCAGGTTATGCGTCGCCTGAACCGGTTATAACGCGGGACCGTGGCCAGTGGCGGGCGTGATTGGCTGATCGCAAGCAACAGCGGAGCAACGCTTGCGCTAATTGCGTGATTGCACTAATTGGCATCTTGGGGGTGTGGAGCGCATTCGTCTGTGGCCAAGCTTGGCCCGATTGGTCTATGATGGGGTCATGGAGACCAAATCTGCTGCGGGGCGCATCCCGCGCGGCTCTTTTGCCGCCAGCCTGCGCGCGTTAGGCGCTGATGACCTGCCCGATATCATTGACCTGGCTGGTCAGCGATGGCATCACCGTATCACGGTTAAACATGATTTTTTTGCCGCCACGGGTTTTTACCGTAGTGAAGACGGCCAGCTCTGTGTCGTCAAAATCAACCGGGTCACCGATTTCCTCGGCCTGCCTTTGCAGTGGCTCGGTAAAATATTGTGTAGCCGGGAGGTTCGCTGTTATCAGGCGCTGCATGATGTGCCCAACATCCCCGCCTTTCTTGGACGCGTCGGAACAACCGGGTTCATGCACGCCTTCATCCCCGGCCAGCCCCTGGCCCGCGGCATGAGCGTGCCGGATGCTTTTTTTCCTGAACTGGAAACGCTGCTGGATACGCTGCGCAATCGTGGAATTGCTTACGTCGATACCAATAAACCGGAAAATATCCTGCTGGGTGATGATGGTCGGCCTTATCTGATTGATTTTCAGATCAATTTTGCTCTGCACGATTTTGGCAATCATTTTTTGTCGCGCTGGTGGCTGAATCGCATGCACGAGAGCGATCTCTATCATCTCTACAAACACAAAAGGCGATTGCGCCCTGATCAACTGCAACCCGATGAGGCCCTTCGTCTGGAGCAGCGCGGGTTTCTTATTCGTCTGCATCGTTTTTTGACTCGTCCTTATTTTCATTTGCGCCGGCGCACAATGCAGCGCCTGCAAAGCGGTGGTCATGTGGCTGAACCGGGCAGTAATTAACACACTTCCGCCGCGAACCATCACCGGTTGACGTCGCCATGCCAGGAGCACCGACCATGGCCTATAATCCGATGACAGGTGAATTATGAACCAAAAAACGACTGAAAAAGTGGTTAAATCGGATGAACAGTGGAAACAGGACTTAAATCCGCAGCAGTACCACGTTTTGCGTGAAAAAGGGACAGATCGCGCCTTTACGGGCGCTTTTTACAACAACCATGACGAGGGGACCTACCTTTGCGCCGGTTGCGGGCAGGAATTATTTTCCAGCCGGAGTAAATATGACTCAGGCAGCGGCTGGCCCAGTTTTTATCAACCTGCCAGCCCTGGGGTTGTTGAACTGGATCAGGACAATTCACACGGCATGCAGCGGATCGAAGTCAAATGCGCCCGCTGCGGTGGTCATCTGGGTCACCGTTTTGATGATGGCCCTGCCCCCTCCCATTTGCGCTATTGCATCAACTCCACCTCCTTGAAATTTACCCCGCAGCGCTGATCATCAACGGATCGATAAGCAATCCGTTTAACAAGGCTATTCGCATGAAAATCCCACTGTCATCGACCACACCAGCGGTTCATCAAGGGCATGACGCACCAGCCAATGCTGCGCAGCAACACCATCCTTCTGCCGGTGATCCGCCGCTTGATGATCGCGGCCTGCCGGTGGGGTACAACCTGATTGAGGATCTGGAAATCGCGCCGCGACAGGTCAAAAGAATGATGGATGAGCAGCAGGATTTTGTTTTGATTGATTGTCGTCAGCAACGTGAGTGGGATTTAACGCATATCGAAACCGCCCGCCTATTGCCGCTGCAGCAACTGCCGCACCGTATCAAGGAGCTGGAGGATTTGAAGCACCGGCCGATCGTTGTTCACTGTCTGGCGGGCGTGCGCAGCCTCAAGTTTGCGCACTATCTCAAAGCACATGGCTTCGGTCATGTCAAAAGCATGGCAGGTGGTATTGATTTATGGAACCGCGATATTGCCCGGTTACACCACGACCGGTAACGGCGCAGCGGACAGATTTTACGACACGGCTGGCGACGGGGCCGCATGCTCGGACGCTGACGCACGATTGATCTGCAGCAGTTCATCAGCCGCCTTGAGCACCATGTTGGGCGTCACGCGCGTCATGCAGCGATGATCCAGGGGGCAATACTTACGTTGACACGGCCCGCAGAACACCTTGACGGCGATCTGCCGTTCCAGCGGGAAATCGATCTCCGTCCACTGCGGAAATGTCGGGCCAAATACTGTGACCACCGGCACGCCGAACGCAGCGGCGATATGACGCGGGCCGGTGTCGTTGGTGATCATCAAATCACATCGGCGCACAATTTCCTTCACTGCCCCCAGCGTCAAACCAAATCGCGCCAGATCGACGGCTGCATGTTTCATGTGGCGCTGCACCGCTTCGACGATGCGCCGTTCCTTCGGGGCGGAACTGATCAGCACCGTCGCGCCATGCTGCTCAATCAGCCGGTCGCCCACTTCGGCGAAGTATTCCGGCAGCCAGCACTTGGCAGCTCCATACTGCGCCCCGGGATTCAAGACCACCAGCGGCGGTTGATGCTTGCGACCCGGCTGATCGAGTTGGGGATCGACTCCGGCCCGCTGCAAAACCCCAATCGCATCAGCCCGTTCGGCGGGTGTGACAAACAGTTCCAGCCGCCGATCACGCCCATCACAACCAAGATACGACCCCAGACCCATATAGGTTTTGACAATCGGTGTGGGGATGAACCGCCCGCGCTCCTTCACCGGCAACAGCTTGTCGGTCAGCAAAAATCCGCGCCCATCCCGGTCATAGCCGACAACGCGCTCGATCCCCGCCATCTTGCACAAAAGCGCACTGCGGAAACTATTGGGCAGTAAAACGGCCAGATCAAATTTCCCGCTGCGCAGCCGGGTTGCCAGATTAAAAACGCCCTTGCCTGTTTTCGATTTGCTTTTACCTGTGCGGTAGGTGATCAGTTGATCCGCCCACGGCATGCCTGAATACAGCGGTTTGACATAACGGCGCAGCAGATAGGCGATATGGGCCTGCGGGAAACGCTGGCGCATTGCCCGCAACATCGGCGTGGCCATGACCGCATCCCCGACCCAATTGGGTTGAACAATCAATATCCTGGAAGGTTCACTCATTCAGTCTGCCAGTATAACATCACCGGGGCTGAACATAAAAACGCATCGCCCCCGCTTTTATGTTTTACGGCTGAACTTTTAACCGGCTGTCTATTGTGGCTCGAGGCTTTTACGTTTGATCAGCCTGATTTTCAGTCGGGGTATCCGTCCGGGTCTGGAGCATGGCCGCCTTGGATCGCATTTCGGCATTTTCCTTCACCAGGCGATTCACCTGGTTTTCTTTGCGCATCTTGCGGAACTGCCGCAGTGTCTTGAAGACGGTGCGCACCATCAGCGTCGCCACCACTCCAAACAAAAATGTCAGAAAGGTGAACGTCAACAGTGAAGTATTCACCGTATCAGCAAAAAACCAGTACCAGAACCCCACCGTCTGCCCGCCATTTTTCACGATGAAGGAGATGATGTAGACCACCAGAATCAGAACCACCGCACTCTTGGTCCACAACTTTATTTTTATCCATAGATTATTCATCGTGAGCCGCCTTTATGGTTGGTCGTCAGTTTCCACCTGCACCGAAAACAAACAAAATCCCTTCAAGACCATTGTGCAGATAGTTACTGATCGGACAGTAGAATAACATAACAGCCGCTGCGCCCAAACTCAGATACGGGCCAAAGGGTAATTCCCGCCGTTTCTGGCGGATCAGCATCCACAGCGCCAATACCAGTCCAAAAAACGGGGCAATGAAAAACGCCACCGTCACACCCAGCCCGCCCAAGACCGCCCCGACCCCGAACATCAGATGCACATCACCCAGCCCCATCGCCACCCGCCCGAACGCCAGCGTGCCGAAAATGCGCGTCAGCCAGACCACGGCGGCTCCGACCAGCGCCCCATTGATCGACCCCAGCAGACCCGCCAGCCACGACTTTTGCATAAGCTGAGTCCACGATTCATGCAGCACCCCTGTCTGGCGAACCATCCACATCATCAGCGCTGCCCCCAGTACCGGCAGCAGAATGAACAAAATCTCCCAGAGCATCTGCAACCGGATTTGTCCCGACGTATACTCCGGCGGTAAGGGTGGTGCTGGCTGGCCCTGTTTTTTCAGGGCTTCAATCTCTTTGGTCATCGCCCGCCGATCCACTTCCAATATCGGCTCACCCTGGGCAAAACTGCGGGGCAACACCCCTGCCATCAGCAGCCCGACACTGATCAGCAACCCCACCAGCCCGCCGGCTCCGGCTGCGGCAATCATGGGGGTTGCCACCAGGTTTCCCGGCATACCCGGATCAGCCGCCAGGGCGTGCACAATGATACCCACCACCGCCAGCGTCCAGGGTATTTCCAGCGGGATGATGAACAATTCGGCATCGATCAAACTCGAAGCCAGCAATCCCGCCAGCGCGAACATGTACAGCCCGTAGATCGGCCAGTCACGTGAAATCTCCATATGCACCGGCTGAGCGATCACGCCCCACTGGCTGGGCGGCGCTGCCAGACACGGCCCCAGATCCAGCAGAAAAAAGCTGACGTAATACAGCACAAATATCAGCCCGGTGGCGGCTTCCACCAGCGGATAACGCTTGGAAATCGGCACATGACAATAC
This sequence comes from Phycisphaerales bacterium, assembly GCA_020847375.1. Lineage (GTDB taxonomy): Bacteria > Planctomycetota > Phycisphaerae > Tepidisphaerales > Tepidisphaeraceae > JADLCB01. The sequence continues at coordinate 9,778 of JADLCB010000008.1, forward strand.
CGGCACTGACCGCGCAACATAATCCAGCCCAAAACAGGTATATTGTCGCTCCATGCCAGCGGCGTGTTGCAATTGGGACAGTGCGACGGCGGGTAGGTCAGCCGCTTGATCCCATCCCACCAGCTCTTTCCGTGCGGTAGACGATAAACCACCACATTCAAAAAACTTCCCACGCATGCACCCAGGGCGAACAGAAAAATGATGTAGATCAGATGGGCTGCGGTCATAAAATCGCCAATATCAACCTTGTTTATTCTTCATTTTGCGCTCGAAACACTGCCGTTGTTTTCACATCAAGCGCACGATATACACCACGGCATCATCCGGACTTAAATGCGTCACATCCAATTCTGCGTGCCTGACCTGACGATAAATCGGCTCGCGCACCGCCAGCACCTGTTTCACTTCATCGGTGCTGGAACCGGTGGGCGTCAGCGCCGGCCGATTGGCCTGACTGGCGGCATCGCCGGCGATGCGCTGCGACAGCACATCGGGATCGCAACGAAGGTAAATCACCCGATGGCCCGATTCACGAATCGCCTGGCGATTGGCTTCGGCCAGCACTGCGCCACCGCCCAGCGCGATCACATGATCCTGCAACCCCATCGCCTCTTTGACAACCTGCTGTTCCAGTTCACGGAACGCTGCTTCGCCGTCGGTCTCGAAAATTTCACGAATACTCCGCCCCGATCGGGCGATAATCAAATCATCGGTATCGACAAATTTCTGCCACAGCTTCTGGGCCAGTTTCTTGCCCGTCGTACTCTTGCCACTGCCACGATATCCAATCAAGATCACACTCATAACTGCCCCGATTATCGACTGCAGCGGCATTGGTTGTCCAACCCTGCGGCGCGCCATCGAGGCAGAAATCCCCTATTTTTCGCCTTGCGTTGGATTTTCTCCGCCCTTGCACAAGCCTTCCATTCCTGACACCACCTGCCAGCCAGCGCAAATCATTTCAGTCTGACCTTTTTGCTTCATGTCCGAAAAAAATGCCGCGAATCGAAAAAACATCGTTGGCCGGATTGTTGCTTTCGGTTAATGTCACCCGCCTGACCTAGCCCCTTTTTTACCCCCGGAGCTACCCGCGCATGAATCGCACCCTGCTGATTGTGGTCATCTCAACCCTGGTCGTTGTGGCCGGGGTCTGGTCAATTTTGCGCGTCGGCAATCGCCTGCATCCGGTGGATGATCTTCAGGGAACGTGGCAAAGCTCCAATACTGTTTCAGAAACCCAGACGCTGCGAATCCATCAATCGGGACGATATTTTGAAATCATCTGGACTGACGGCGTTGCCTATCGCATGGAACTGGCCAGCCGTTCGCCCGAGGTGCCCCAGCCTTGGCAAACAATCACCCTCTCCGGCGAGGGCACCCATCTGCAAATCAATCGCGCCGATGAACAAACCTCTTTTGCGCTGAACGATGCTCCGCCCCTCACCCTGCACCGGCTGACGCGCAGCACCGAGCTACCGGCCACGCTGCAGGAATCTTCGACGCATCCGCTGTTGACCCTGCTGATTCAAATTGTCCTGATCCTGGCGCTCAGCCATGTGATCGGGTTCCTTTTCGCGCGCATCGGACAACCACAGGTCATGGGCGAAATGGTGGCTGGCATTCTGCTAGGCCCATCTTTGTTCGGATTGATCGCACCCGGGTGGTCGCAGACTATTTTCCCGGCTGACAGCATTGTTTATCTGGACATGCTCTCGCAGGTCGGTGTCGTTTTCTTTCTGTTTCTCATCGGGCTGGAACTGGACCCCCGCCTGCTGCGCAGCCGTGGTTCCTCGGCCATCACCATCAGCCATATCAGCATCATTACTCCGTTCATCCTTGGCGCGGGCATGATGCACTATCTGTATCCGCGGCTGTTCAACGACGTTCATTCCATGCGTTTTACCGCAGTTGCCCTGTTCATGGGTGCGGCCATGAGCATCACGGCGTTTCCCGTGCTGGCGCGTATTCTGACGGAACGCGATCTGCACAAAAGCAAACTCGGCATCATCGCGATTACCAGCGCCGCCATCGGGGATGTTACGGCGTGGTGCATGCTCGCTTTTGTGGTCGCGGTCGCCAATGCCCAGGGGATGCAGTCGGCAATTATCACCGCCGTGGCTTCGGTCATTTATCTGTTGGTCATGTTTCTCATCGTGCGGCCGCTGCTCAAACGTCTGGAAATCGTCTACGACCGCAACGCCCGCCTGCCGCGCGGCCTGCTGGCAGTCATCGTTCTGCTGACGCTTCTTTCGGCTTATGTCACCGAACGCATCGGCATCCACGCTCTTTTCGGCGCGTTTGTCATGGGCGCGATCATGCCCAAAGGCACGGGTTTTGTCCGTAACATCAGCCAGCGCCTGGAAGATTTCGTCGTCGTGCTGCTTTTGCCGATTTTCTTTGCCTATACCGGCCTTAAAACCCAGATCGGCCTGCTTAACAATGCCAGCCTCTGGTGGGATGCGCTGTTGATCGTCGGTGTGGCCAGCGTGGGTAAATTCGGCGGTTCAACCATCGCCGCAGCCTCCTCGGGGCTGACCTGGCGTGAAAGCGGAGCCATCGGCGCGCTGATGAACACCCGCGGCCTGATGGAGCTGGTCATCATCAACATCGGTCGCGAGCTGGGCGTTATCACTGATGCCGTCTTTGCCATGATGGTCATCATGGCGCTTTCCACCACTGCCCTGGCGATTCCCATTCTGGACTGGATCTATCCCGCCCGTCTGCTGCGCCGCGAAAAACTGCCGCGCCCCGAACCGGCGGCAGGAACGCAGATCATCCTGATTCCCATCTCCCTGCCACGCAGCGCCACACCGCTTTTGCGACTGGCTGACTTGCTGGCTGGCCCGCGCAAACTCAGTCGCCGTATCACCGCCCTGAACCTGCGCCGAACCACCGAATACGATGCCTATCGCAGCCTGGAGGAAGACATCGATCCACAAACCGTCGAACCCTTGCGGCAATTGCTCGAACAGGCCCGTCAGCTTGATATCGATGTCGAACCCATCGCCGCCGTTGCCCATGACGTACCCCGGCAGATCGTTCGCGTGGCGGATGAACAACGAACCGACCTGATTCTCATGGGCTTTCACAAACCGATCATTGGCAACGCCCTGCTGGGCGGAACAGTCTATCGTGTGCTGAGTGCAGCCGGTAAAAATGTGGCGGTTTTTGTCGATCGCGGCCTGCACGACATCAAAAATATCCTGGTTCCCTACATGGGTGGCCAGCACGACCGTTTTGCTCTTGGGCAGGCCCAGCGCATCGCTGCCACCAGCGGCGCCACGGTCACCGTACTGCAAGTCGAGATGCCTGCCGCCACTGTCCAGCCACCGCCAACTGATCTGAATCAACAAATCCAGGACAATATCACTGCGGCCGGTTCGTCAACGGGCAACGCCCCCCAACCCATCGTTCGCCTTGTACAAAACGATCAACCCGTGAACAGCGTGCTCAAGGAAGCACCCAAACATGATCTGATCGTGATCGGCGCCACCAGCGAGTGGGGTATCGCTTCGCAACTGTTCGGCTGGCGCTCCGAGCGTATCGCCCATGACAGCCCGACTTCCCTGCTCATCGTCCATCAGGCGGAACAGGGACAGGCGCCGCTGCCGCAATAATGGTCATGCCGATCATTCGGCGATATAATCCCCGTGTACAGGCGCATTATTGAACGATGTGCCATCGCAGGGCGCATCAATCAAGATTAAAGGCGAATCAGGCATAACCGATTTTACATTAGGCATGGCCATGTCAGACTGGAATTCATACGTTCAGGAACTAGGGGCAAAAGCGCGTACCGCCGCGCAGAAGCTTGCTCAGCTCACCGGCGGTCAGAGATCCGAGGCGCTGGTTCGCATGGCTGAGCGCATCAATCAACATCAGGCGGAACTGATCGAGGCCAATGCCAAAGATATCGCTGCTGCCCAGCAGGCGGGGTTGGCGGATGCCCTGGTGGCGCGGTTGAAATTGGATGAAACGCGCGTGAGCAAAATGGCGGCAAGTGTGGCTGAAATCGCCCAGCAGGTTGATCCGGTCGGACAGGTCATCGAGGGCTATAATCGGCCCAATGGTCTGCGCATTGTCAAAATGCGCGTGCCGCTGGGCGTGGTGTTGTTTTTTTACGAATCACGACCCAATGTCACCAGCGACGCGGCTGCTTTGTGTATTAAAAGCGGCAATGCGGTAATTCTGCGGGGCGGCAAGGAGGCGATTCATTCCAATCAGGCAATCGCCCGAGTTATCAGCCAGTCGCTGGAAGCATCAAAAATCGATCCGGCGGTCGTGCAGATGGTGCAAAGTACGGATCGCGCCCTCGTGCCGCCGCTCTTGAAGCTCGATCGGTACATCGATCTGGTGATACCGCGTGGCGGTGAGTCGCTTATTCGTGCGGTGGTGGCGGAGTCAACCATTCCGGTGCTTAAACATTTTACCGGCAACTGTCACATTTATATCGACGCTTCGGCGGCATCGATGCCGTTGCAGGTGAGCGATGTCTGCGTCAACGCCAAGACCAGCTATCCTGGCGGCGCAGTCTGCAACGCCGTCGAGCATCTGCTGATTCACAAGGACGCATTGACCGCAGTCCTGCCCCAGATCTGCATGGACCTGATGGAATCCAAGGTGGAGATTCGCGGCGACGAGCGCCTGCGCGCCTTTTGCCCGGCGGCCAAATCCACCACGGATGCCGACTGGGACACCGAATATCTGGGGATGACGCTGTCGATCAAGGTGGTCGATTCGGTGGATGATGCCATCGAACATATCAATCGTCATGGTTCGCGGCATACCGACGCGATTCTGGCAACGGACACCCGGGCGATCGAGCGATTTGTTGCCGGTGTGGACAGCGCTTCGGTGATGGTCAATGCCTCCACCCGCTTTGCCGATGGCGGCGAGTATGGGTTGGGGGCGGAAATCGGTATCAGCACCGACAAGCTACACGCCCGTGGACCCATGGGCGCAACCGATTTGACCACCAGCAAATGGATCGTCACCGGCAACTGGCATCAGCGCTGACCGGCGGGATGATTCGACATTGGCGGGTTGAGGCTCGACAATAATTTTAATGCCTTCACTGGGTCAAAACCTTCTGCCGGTTCTGCAACTGACGCGCATGGCATTGGTCTTCACCGCCATTGCTGACAGCCTGTGCGCGCTGATTTTGTGGGCGCGTTTCACCAACGATATTTCGGTTTTAAGTCCGCTGCGCATATCCGGCGTCATCCTCGTATCGGTGGGGATGTACGGTTTTGGCATGAGCCTGAATGACATTATCGACCGGCGGCGCGACAAACATCTGGCGTCGCATCGCCCGCTGCCTTCGGGCCGGATTTCACTCCTGGGCGCTTATGTGACCACGCTGCTGCTGGCCATCGTCGCCATTGCCGGAGCTATCGTGCTCCATATCACCAGCAACAGCGCGGCGATGGGCTGGGCGTCGATCCTGCTGTTTGTGTTTACCGCAGCCCTGATCGTTTTTTACGACATGGTTGGAAAATATCTCGGCGCCGTCGGTTTGTTGACGCTGGGATTCATCCGCTTTTTCCATGCCCTGATTCCCGCGCCCCAATGGCCGCTGGTCTGGCAGCCGCTGCTGTTGTTGAATCACGTCACCATTCTTTCGGCCGTTGTCTATCGCTGGGAACAAAAACGGCCCACCCTGACGAAACTGCACTGGCGGGCGGTCTTTGGCGCTCTGGCACTGGTTGATCTTCTGACGTTAACACTGGCAGCGTGGCTGAGGCATCCACCCTCGGCCAGCCTGGGTGATACCCTGTGGGTAACGCAAGGCCTGCTCCTGCCACTGTCGGCAGCACTGATTTTTATCGCCATCGCCTACTCCATTTACTGGTGGAGCGATTCCCCCCGGCAGGCGGGCCAGAACGTCATGCTCTATGGTTTGTTGTGGTTGATTATTTATGACGCCGGTTTTATCGCTGGCTATGTCGATTGGGTCTGGAGTCTGGCCATTCTGGCGCTATTGCCGATTTCATTCCTGAGCGTCAAGGCGATGCGCTGGTGGGGTCGTGTCATCGCCTTGTCGCAAAAACCAACCTTCAAGCGGGTGGAAGTGCATTGAAGCGTCAATCCACAAGATCGCTTGTTGAAAGCGTGTCTTGGCGCAATCGTTCAGCCGTCCTGACTGACTGGCGGAATGATTGGTTGAGCTGCCCGATCATGCAGCGCACCCATTCATCGCCGGGGATCAGGAATCAGCTTAAACGCATCGGGGGGAATATCTGCCGGCAGCGCCGGTACATCGAGATAGGTTGCATGCAGGCGCTTGACCTCCGCCGCGTTAATCAGCAGTAAATCCGCTGATTTTTCGCCTGTCCAAGCGGTGAACCAGGCGCCGCGTGGAGGCAGCAGATCAAACACGGTTCGATAAATCAATCGATCCATCGGCACGTGATAAATAAAGGCGCGGGCATCGCCGATCAGTGCCAGACTTTGATCGGCCCGGCGCTGATCGACAAACGCGGGTGATAAATCATCCGCCCCAATCGCCTGACCCTCAGCCAGCGTCGTTGGCCCGAGCAAGGTATCGTGCAACTGCATGATGCTGATTGCCAGCGCAATCGGCAACAGAATTATCATCGCGCCAGTCCACCAGCGATTCAGCGGCAGCGACACCAGAATGATTGCGCCCAACGGAATCGCCAGCACCATGAATCGGCTGATCAGGTGGGTGAATCCCAGCCAGACTAAAAGCATCCCGGCCAACATCACCATGAAAAAAATCGCGGGTCGTGATTTGACGGTGGCCAGCGCGGCTGCGATGGTCAGCGGGATCAGCAGATAACCGAAATCGCCATCGAAAAGAAAGGCGCGAAAGACCAGACCAGCCCGGTTCAGCGGCTGTCGATATTGGGCGGGCGCGTCATGTGCCTGCTCAAAGCGCTGCACCTGGGTATCGGTGAAATGACCCTGTCCGGCAATTCCCATCGCCAGCGGAAAAATCGGATTGCCCGACCACGCCACATTGCGCACCATCCACGGCGAAAACGCAATCAGTGCTGTAGCGCAGTAAACCACCACCAAACCAATCAGCCGCCGGGGTAGCGCGCGCGTCAACAGGCCCGCAATCAACGCCGCGGCAGCCGCCGTCAGCACCAGCATGGGAACGGCCGGATATTTTACCCCACAGGCCAAACCACCAAAAAACCCCGCGATGACGCCGGCTGGCAGGGTCTGTTGCTGCATCGCACGCAAGAGCCAGGCGAGACTCATCGCACTCATCAACATCAAGGCTGTTTCCGTGTAGGCAACACTACCGAGCTTGATCGTCCACGGCATCAGCGCTGTCAGCACGGCGGCAATCAGCGCCAGCCCCCGTGTCGTACCCGCGTTGAGCGTCCGCCCGGCGCCGTAGATCCCCACAACCAGCGTCACACTCAGCCAGACATTGTAAAACTGGCAGGCGTACATCCCCTTCCACGGCCCGCCCAACAGATGCATCAGCGCCAGAAAATGCACCTCCACACTCATCGGGAAAAATGAAAACACATTATGATGCAGCGGTGCAATGCGGCCGAGTTCATACCATTCACGCGGAACCTGCAGGTGGTAGCTCATCACGTCATACGGGTGCGGATCAGGCAACCACAACAATCCCGGAATCACCGTGGCAGCAACCAACATCATCCCCAGCCCAATCGCCGCAGCGATCCACGCCCAACCCCAGGCATCGGTCGGCGGCTGCATGACAGACAGCGGCTGACCTGATCGCTTGCGTCGTTGCCAGCCGTTTGATAATCCCCACGCGCCGGCCAGCAACCCGGCGATTAACAGGATCAACACCGCCAACTGATTCAACCATCCCGCCAGACCCAGACCCAGCAGCACCAGACTCAGCAACCCATGACCGGCTGCCGTGCTGCTGGCCAGTTGCCACGCTGGATGAACCTCCTTCATCCACCGCGTTACAGCTAACTGTCCCAATCCGGCTGCCCCGATAGCCCACAGCAGCGACAAGCCACCATCAACCAAAATCAACTCCAGCGATACAATCGTTCTGCCACCGGCGAAATAGATGATCGTCCCCAGGCACAGCCCGGCAAACACGAGTAACATGACCCAGCGATTTGCTCCCGGCGCAGGGGCAGATGCTGCTGAGAGCCTGGGCAGTAGCGAAGATGGGATCGTTGTTGATCGGTTCAATTTTTTCTCAGTCATGGGTGATGGGCAGAATAATAACCGATCAAGCTGGGATCGTCTGAAATTTGTAATCGATCATGACCCCTGCCGCGATGCCAGCATCAGTAAAGCTTAGATATCCGACATTTGATGTTATACTGGCGCGGCCATGTACGATCGCAACACCACCATTGACGCATTTTTGACCGCTGCCGCCGCCAAGCAACCCGCCCCTGGAGGAGGTAGCGCAACAGCGTTGACTGGCGCGCTGGCTGCGTCCATGGGCGAGATGGTTCTGGCGTATTCGATCGATAAAAAATCGCTGGAAGCTCATCGGCCGCAGTTGCAGGCCGCGCGGGCGGAGTTTACCCGTGCCCGCGAACTCCTTCTGCAGCTCATGGTCGAAGATCAGGCTGCTTTTGAAACATTCAGTCTGTTGCGCAAATTACCGGCTGATTCGGCGGAACGGCGGGAAAAATATCCGGTGGCGGTGCTGGCGTGCATTCGCGTACCCCAAGCCATGGCGGCCGCCGCTGCGGTTCTATTGGATTTGTGCAGCCAGGTGGTTGATATCTGCAATCACTATCTGCTAAGCGATCTGGCGGTCTGCGCCGATCTGGCTATGGCCAGCATACGCTGCGCGATCTACAACTGCCGGATAAACCTGGATGAATTGGACACACCCCAGGAGCGCATCGCCATCGAAACTCAAACCCAGCAGATTCTTGATCGCGCCATACCCACTGTCCAGCAACTTTCGCAACGGATCTGGGCGCGGGTTAAACAGTCTGCCAGCACCTAGGACCCTCTCGAAAGCAACGCCCCCCACCAAAAAAAACTGTCCCACCTTCTTTCACGCATCAGCGCGACAGAAGATGGGCCAGTTTGTAACAACCTATTGGCAACTCACCTCCTGATGAACAGGATTAGAGTCTGATCACCCGATCAGTGATCCGCCGACGGGGCAACCGGCGCCTCGGGCGTCAGGAAATTGGTTCGCCCTGCGTGCTGCGAAGCATCCGATTCCTCGGCGGCATCGCCCAGATGTTTCAACCGCAAATTCAAATGCGGATGGAACGCCGTACCTGCCGGAATCAGGTGGCCAAGGATCACGTTCTCCTTCAACCCGGTCAGGTAGTCAACCTTGCCGGCCAAAGCGGCTTCGGTGAGTACCTTGGTGGTCTCCTGGAAGCTGGCTGCCGACAGGAACGAATCCGTCTGCAACGAAGCCTTGGTGATACCCAGCAGCAGCGTCTTGCCTCGTGCTGGACGCGGCTTCTTGGACTTGGCGGGTGTACGACCGGCTGCCTCAGCCGCCTCGTTGGCTTCCTTGAACTCTGCCTTGGAAATCAAATCGCCTTCCTTGAAGTCCGTCTGGCCGGGATCCGACACGCGCACACTGACCGCCAGCTCTTCGTTGCCCTGGCGGAACTTGTGCTTATCCACCACTTCGCCGGGAAGGAACCGGCTATCGCCCGGATCTTCGATCTTCACCTTGCGAAGCATCTGCGTGAGGATCACTTCGATATGTTTATCGTTGATCTTCACACCCTGACTGCGATAGACATTCTGCACCTCAGCCAGCAGATACTGGTACAACGATTCCTCACCCTTGATGCGGATGATATCGTGCGGAACCTGCGGTCCGCGGATCAGCGGGTCGCCCGCTTCGACCGTATCGCCGGCATGCACCTGCAGCTCCTTATCCTGCGGCACGTGGTGTTCGCGCTCCATGCCGGTTTCGTTGCGGACAATGATTGTCATCTTGCCGCGGCGTTTTTCCGACCGGATTTCCACCGTACCGGAAATTTCCGCCAGCACGGTTTCATCCTTGGGTTTGCGGGCCTCAAAGATTTCCGAAACACGCGGCAGACCACCGGTGATATCCTTCGTACCGCCGGCTTCCTTGGGCTGGCGGGTCAGGAGCTGACCTGCAGTCACTTTGGCGCCGTTGGGCACTTCGATACGCGCCTTGGCGGGCAGGTAGTGGAAGTCCAGGATTTTTCCGTCATCGCCCAGAATGGTGATGCGCGGATGGCGCTCGCCCTTGTGTTCAATGACGACCAGCTTGGCATCGCCGTCGCCCTTGCGTTCCTCCTCCAGGCGGACGGTTTCACCTTCTTCAATATCCTCGTATTGCACCACACCGGATTTTTCAGCCAGTGTCGGCGTGATGTGTCCGTCCCACATCACCAGTTGCTGACGAGCCTTGACCTTTTCGCCATGCCCAACCAGCACGGTGGCACCGTAAGGCACTTTATATGACTCGAGTTCGCGGCCCTTGGCATCGACAATGGCCAGTTCACCATTGCGCTTCAGGGCGACCAGGTGTTTCCTGCCTTCGGTATCGACCACTTCCACCGCGTTGATGTCACGATGCTCAACCGTACCGCTGGCGACCGCCTTGATGTCGTTTTCGATGAACGAACCGCTGGCAACACCACCGGTATGGAAAGTACGCATTGTCAACTGCGTGCCGGGTTCACCGATCGACTGGGCGGCGATAATGCCGACCGCCAGCCCTTCCTCCACGCGCTGGTTGGTGCTCATATCCACACCATAGCAGCGGGCGCACACGCCGCGTGCGCTTTCGCACGTCAACGGGCTGCGAACGCGGATCGATTCCAGTTTAAGTTCACGAATCGCATTGGCGATTTCAGTCGTGATGATCTGATTTTCCTCGACGATGGTTTCGTCGGTAATCGGATTGCGAATCGTATCGCGGGCGGTACGACCAACCACCATGTCACGCAGCTCGACTTCGACCGATTCACCCTTGTAGATGGTGCTCTTGGTTACGCCGTTGAGCGTACCGCAGTCAAGCTCATTGACAACCACGTTCTGCGCCACATCGGCCAGCTTACGGGTTAGATAACCGGAGTCGGCCGTCTTGAGCGCCGTATCCGCCAGACCCTTGCGGGCGCCGTGGGTGGAGGAGAAATACTCCAGCACCGACAGACCTTCGCGGAAGTTGCTCTTGATGGGCGTTTCGATGATTTCACCGGATGGTTTGGCCATCAAACCACGGATACCACCCAATTGGCGCATCTGATCCACCGAACCACGGGCCTTACTGGTGGCCATGGTGCTGATGGGGTTGATGTAACGGGGCAGATGCTGCTTTTTAGCTTCCTCGATGCTGATGGGTACGCCGTCGGCATCACGATAGTCATTGTCAATCGTGGCCATCAGGTCATTGGTCACGCGCTCACGGGCATGGCCCCATAGATCGACCAACTGGGAATAACGCTCGCCCTTGGTGATGGCACCCTGGCGATAATTCTTGATGATCATGTCGGCCTTTTTCTGGCTTTCATCCAGAATCGTGGCCTTGCTGTCGGGTGTACGAATGTCGGTAATGCCGAAGCTCAGTGCCGCCAGCGTACTGTGACGGAAACCAAGCTGCTTCATGTCATCCAGCAGGTCGATGGTGGCGGGCCGGCCCAGCATGGCGTAACAGTCCGCGATAACGCGGCTTTGGCCTGCTGAACTGAGGGCATAGTTATAAAACGGCATGCCGGCGGGTAGAACGTCGTTGAAAATACAACGCCCCACCGTCGTCAGGATCACCTTGCCGTTGTAGCCGTCGCGCATGGGACGGATCTCGTACGAGGCATCCAGCCGTTTGCGGTGCTGCTCGGCCTGGTCCCACGAAATGCGCTCGATTGCCACGGGGGCTGAATTCTGGTCAGGCACGACCTGGGCGCGTTCGGGCATGCGCACGAACACCTGGGCATGCGTGGCGATTCGGCCCTGAACATGGGCCATCATCGCTTCGTGGGCACTGTTGAAAATCTTGTATTGCCCACGATCGTTTTCGCGATCCAGCGTGATGTAGTAAATCCCCAGCACGATATCCTGGCTGGGCGAAATAATCGGGCTGCCGTTGGCTGGCGAAAAGATGTTGTTCGGCGCCAGCATCAGAACGTGTGCCTCGGTCTGTGCTTCAACGGACAGGGGCAGGTGTACAGCCATCTGGTCGCCGTCAAAGTCGGCGTTGAAGCCGCGGCAGACCAGCGGATGCACCTTGATGGCGTTACCTTCAACCAGCACCGGCTCGAACGCCTGAATGCCCATGCGGTGCAGCGTCGGGGCGCGGTTGAGCATGACCGGGTGCTGATAGATGCACTCCTCGAGAATATCCCAGACTTCCGGGTCACGCCGCTCGAGCATCTTCTTGGCGCTCTTGACGGTATCGGCCAGTCCATGTTCCTTGAGGCGGCGGATGATAAACGGCTGAAACAATTCCAGCGCGATTTTTTTGGGCAGGCCGCACTGATGCAGTTTTAACTCAGGACCGACGACGATGACCGAACGGGCGGACTAGTCCACGCGCTTACCCAGCAGATTTTCGCGGAAGCGCCCCTGCTTGCCCTTGATCATATCGGTCAGCGATTTCAGCGGGCGGTTCGATGAACCCAGCACCGGCCGACGGCAGCGCCCGTTGTCAAACAGGGCATCGACCGCCTGTTGCAGCATGCGCTTTTCGTTGCGGATGATGACCTCAGGCGCGTTCAGGTCAACCAGCTTCTTCAATCGGTTGTTACGATTGATGATGCGGCGATACAGATCATTCAGGTCGCTGGTGGCGAAGTTGCCGCTTTCCAGCGGAACCAGCGGGCGCAAATCCGGCGGAATCACCGGAATCACATCCATGATCATCCACTCGGTCTTGTTCTGCGAACCGCGGACCGCTTCAACCATCTTCAGACGCTTGGTCAGGTCCTTGATTTTCTGCTTGCTGCCGGTTTTTTCGATGTCGGCGCGAATCTTGATCTGCGCCTGGTTCAGATCGAGCTGCCCGAGCAGCTTCTTGATGGCATCAGCGCCCATTTCCGCCACAAAATCATCGCCATATTTTTCATACGCCTGACGATATTCATCCTCCGTCAGAAGCTGGCGGCGTTTCAGCGACGTTTTACCGGGTTCGGTAACGACATAATCCTGAAAATAGACAATTTTTTCGATATCGCTGGTCTTCATGTCCAGCAGAGCGCCCAGGCGCGAAGGCAACGCCTTGAAGAACCACAGATGAACGATCGGGGCAGCCAGATTGATATGGCCCATGCGTTTACGGCGCACGCGCGAATGGGTGACTTTCACCCCGCAACGATCGCAGATAATTCCCTTGTATTTGGTCCCCTTATACTTGCCGCAGGAACACTCCCAGTCACGCTCGGGGCCGAAAATGCGCTCGCAGAACAAGCCATCTTTTTCAGCCCGATATGTCCGATAGTTGATGGTTTCGGGCTTTTTCACCTCGCCGAAGCTCCACGAACGGATATCGTTGGGGCTGGCCAGTTGAATACGCACTGAACCGTAATCATTCACGCGATCGTAGACGGTTTCTGCCATGATCGTTGTCTTTCTTTCTACAGTTGGTTGTCGCCGGGCGGAGGAAAAACAGGTGGCCGCAATACGTTCCTTTGCGTCCTGTTGTTCAAAATCAGTTTCGATCTCCGCCGGCTACTGGTAATAATCTTCAATTCGTTCCGCACTCAGTTGGGTTACATCAATTCCTGGTCTTCGGACAGACCCAGACCCTGTTTTTTTTCCAGCAGGATATTCAGACCCAAGCCACGGATTTCGTTGCACAACACATCGAAACTCACCGGCGTTCCTGCTTCCAGGGTATTGATGCCCTTGACCATGCTGTCATAAATCTTGGTACGGCCTTCCACGTCGTCGGATTTGACGGTCAGAAGTTCCTGCAGGATGTAGGCGGCGCCATAGGCTTCCAGGCCCCAGACCTCCATCTCACCAAATCGCTGACCACCGGTACGGGCCTTGCCGCCCAGCGGTTGCTGGGTAATCAGGCTGTACGGGCCGGTGGAACGGGCATGAATCTTGTCGTCCACGAGGTGATGCAGTTTCATCATGTAGATGTAACCGACCGTCGTCTTCTGCTCGAAGGCTTCGCCGGTGCGGCCATCGTAAAGCTGAATCTTCCCGCCATAAGGCATGACCACATCCAGCTCATTGACGCTGAGCGACTTGGCGCTGTCTTTACGCTGTTTACGGCGATCCTTGACGGTCTTGTTGGCCTGATCAATGGCAGCGAAAATTTCCGTTTCGCTGGCGCCATCGAACACTGGCGAGACCGCCTGCTGGCCGAGGACCATCATGGCCCAGCCAAGGTGGGTTTCCAGAATCTGCCCCACGTTCATACGGCTGGGCACACCCAGCGGATTGAGCAGAATATCAACCGGTGTTCCGTCATCGAGGAATGGCATGTCTTCTTCGGGAACGATACGGGCGATGACACCCTTGTTACCGTGACGACCGGCCATCTTGTCGCCGACGCTCAGGGTGCGCTTGGTGGCGACATAGATTTTGACCATTTCCAGCACGCCGCTGGGCAGTTCGTCGCCACGTTTCATGTGATCCATGCGACGCTGTTTTTCCTTGATCACCGCCTGGACGCGCGGCCAGAAGCGATTGTAGGTATCCTCGGCCTGGCTCTTGGCTTCCTTGGTCCCCTTGATCCAGTTGAATTCAAAGCCTTCGATCTGTTCCAGAATAACGTCGGCAATTTCACTTTGACCGACTTTCTGGCGGGTGTTGGGGTCAACCAGCACCTGACCCGTGACTTCATTGACCTCGGTAATCATCTGGCGGAAGATCTCGATCGCCTTGGCGTCCATCTCCTTTTCGTAGCGTTCGATGTCTTTTTTGAGCGCCTTCTTCTGGTCGTCGCTCATGTGCATGCGACGGCTGAAGCGCTTGGCGGCGATGACCACGCCTTCCTCACCGGATGGCATTTTCAATGAATCGTTTTTCACATCTTCGCCAGCCCGGCCGAAGATGGCATGGAGCAATTTTTCCTCCGGCGTCAGTTCGCTCTTGCTCTTGGGCGACACCTTGCCGACCAGAATATCCTCGGCACCGACGCGCGTTCCCACGCGCACCACGCCGTTGTCATCCAGGTTCGCCAAGGCCCGTTCGCTGACGTTGGGGATATCGCGGGTAAATTCCTCCCGACCCAGCTTGGTTTCACGGATTTCGACATCGTATTCCTCGATGTGGATCGAGGTGAAGATATCCTCTTTCACCAGCTTCTGGCTGATCACAATCGCGTCTTCGAAGTTGTATCCATCGAATGTCATGAACGCGACCAGGGCGTTGCGCCCCAGCGCCAGCTCACCCTGGTGGGTGGCAGCGCCATCGGCGATGATCTGGGCTTTCTTGACGCGCTGTCCCTTTTTAACGATGGGCTTCTGGTTCTGGCAGGTTCGTTCATTCAACCCGACAAACTTGCGCAGGACATATTCATCGGCGTTGTCGATGAGAATACGTTCGGCATCGACATAGGTTACCGTACCGGCGCGTTCAGCCCGCACAACCATGCCGCTGTTGGCAGCCACGGGTTTTTCCATTCCCGTGCCGACCACGGGCGGATCGGTTCGCAGAAGCGGAACCGCCTGGCGCTGCATGTTGGAACCCATCAAGGCACGGTTGGCGTCATCATGCTCAAGGAACGGGATCAGCGCGGCGGAGACCGAAACGGTCTGGCGCGGGCTGATATCCACATACTGCACTTCCTTGCTGGCCACGGTGTCCAGATCACCTTTGACGCGGGCCAGCACCAGGCCTTTTTTCAGATCGCCTTCCTTGCTGGCCACCACATCCGGCGGCGCCAGCACCACTTTCATTTCCTCGTCAGCGCGAAGCATCTTGTGCTTGCCGTTGACCTTGCCGTTTTCGACCACGCGATAGGGTGTGATCAAAAAGCCGTATTCATCAATGTCGCTATAGATCGACAGCGAGGCAATCAACCCAATGTTGGTCCCTTCGGGCGTCTCAATCGGGCAGATACGACCATAGTGACTGATATGCACGTCACGCACTTCAAAGCCGGCGCGCTTGCGGTTCAGACCGCCAGGACCCAGGGCCGACAACCGGCGTTCGTGCGTCAACTGGCTGAGCGGGTTGGTCTGATCGACCACCTGCGAAAGCTCGCCACGGCCGAAGAAGAAATCGATCGCGCTGCTGATGCTCTTGGAATTGACCAGATCAGCAATCTTGCCGATCTCGTTGGGGTCCTTCATGCTCATGCGTTCCTGCACCGTGCGGCGCAGTTTCAGGAATCCCTTGCGGATTTCTTCCTGCGCCAGTTCATCGATGGTGCGCAGCCGGCGATTGCCCAGGTGGTCAATGTCGTCAACGTAACCTTCGCCACCACGCAACTTGAACATGTATTTCAGCGAATTGACCAGGTCTTCGCTGCGCAGCGTCATGACGGTTTCAGGCACGTTCTGGTCAAATTTGCGATTGATACGGAATCGACCGACGCGCCCCAGACGGTAGCGATTTTCGTCGTAGAACTTTTCGTTGAACAGCGTCTTGGCCTTGTCAATCTGCGGGGGGTTGCCCGGTCGCAGGCGCGCGTAAATTTTCAGCAGCGCATTCTCATGGCTTTCGGCTGAATCCTCAGCAATGGTGTTGAGGATCAGCGGGTCGGCGGCGCGGGTCACGACATCCAGCTTGGTCAGACTCGATGCTTGAATCTTGCCCAGTGAATCAGCGATCTGCGATCCGGCCTTGATGATCTCCTCGCCACTTTCGGCATCGATCACCGGGCTGACGACATAGTAAGCCGCCTGCAGGTCTTTGATCTTGACGGACTTAATTTCGTAAAACTCGCGGATAATGTCTTCGGTCTTGCCATACTTGGCGTCCAGCGCCCGCAGGAACGTGGTGACGGGAAACTTGGTGGACTGGTCAATCTTGACCGCCAGCGTATCTTTCTTGGTGACCGAACATTCGATCCAGCTACCGCGTTCGGGAATAACCCGGCAGCCGTGCAGCGGCCGGTCGCCCTCCTTCTTTTCGACCAGGAAGTCGACGCCGGGCGATCGGTGCAACTGGTTGACGATGACACGTTCAGCACCGTTGATGATGAACTCCCCGCCGCCGATCATGATCGGGATCTCACCCAGGTAGATCGATTCCTCGATCACTTCGTCCTTGTCCTTGCGGGTAAAACGAACCTTGACGCGGAAGGGCATGCCGAAGGTCAGTCGCAGCGCGCGGCATTCATCGGTCGTATAACGCGGTTCACCCAGCTCATAGCAGACATATTCCAGCTTCAGGCTGCCGTCATAGCTGACAATCGGGAAGACTTCACGCAGAAGATTTTCCAACCCCTCGCTCTTACGTTTGGTTGGATCAGTCTCTTTCTGAAGAAAGCGGGCGTACGATTCAATCTGAACCTGAATCAGATTGGGAACCGGCAGGGCATCGCCCCGCTTGGCAAAATCACGAACTTCACGCGTCTGCAATTTAACCTGCATTGATTGATCCTCGCTAACCAGGGCATGAATAAAAGGGCAGTCGGTACAGAAGCTGAAGCAAATTCAGCTCACCTGCATCCGTTGTTACTAAATGGTCTGGCCTGCCGACTTATTTCCAACAAATAAATTTCGTTGCTTTGTAATTCAACCGATCACGTTTCACGGATAAAACTAGTTCAATTTTTGATTTCTCCCAGCTGCCTTCTTGCACAGTCACTTTCTTCCACACTCGCCATTGATCGCGACTGCACGCCCGGGCATTACCGCTTGCACACGAGGCTGCACAATTATTTCGCGCTGCGATGGCACATCTAAACTATATTTACCCCAACCCATCAAACCGACCGCTGCCAACCGTTTGATCCATCAGCAGCAACGGCCCGCAAACGCCAACTTGTTGCAAAATAGTAACTTACAACAAAATTATTATCTCAAAGTCCCAATATATACACAAAATCAGCCCAGTTCCCTTATCTTCGCTATGAAGGGAAGGACTGCTAATGAGTAGAAATTGTTAGGGTCGTGGTCGCCAACCTGACGCAGTAATAGTAGTCGAATGGTCGGGGCATGTCAACTAATGCACAAGAAACTTTTTATTTTTGTAACTATATTATTGTCAAGTGGTTAAAGTCATATATCCCCTGTGCATTCTCATGTAGTGCATCGCCGATAAACCCCTGCAATCGATTGCTGATTTTTAGTGAAAAATCTTGGCAAACCATTTCTTCGGCCGATGTGTCAATAAAATGTCGCATTGACCAGCCGCGAAATCGTCTTTTTTATCGGATTCTGCTTTTCGGTTTGCTTCTGATCAAACTTGTGTCATAGTTGAACGATCAGCCTGCCACAGCTCGTTGCTGGCTGCGATCAAGGCAGCTTGCATCGACGAACCGAATACTGAATATCCTGACCTGATTTTTGTGAGATGAATTATGATGTCCAAAAACCATGGACGCAGTCGTTGTATGATCGAATCGTGCGAATCCCGGCGCCTTTTGTCCGGTACAGTCACGGGGTTTGTCCGTTTGGATAGCAACAACGACGGCGTGGCTGAAACACCGCTGGGGGCCGTCTCCGTTTTCATCGATCAAAACGGCAATAATCAACTTGATCCTTCCGAACCCAAATTCTTTACCGATGGTGCCAGCCACCTGCCTGGCGGGGTTACACCGAACCCCAATTACGGTCGGTATACCATCAGCGATCTGGCTCCGGGGACGTATCGCGTGCGCGTTCAGCCAGCCCACTATCACCGCATTTATCAACCCACAGCCAACAGCGGTACTTATTTCATCACGATTACCGCCAACGAAAGCTATACCGACATCGACTTTGGCGTTCACACCGTTAGTGCGGTCGGCGGAATTATCTATCACGATGCCAACGGCGACGGTGTTTTCACCATGAACCACCCTGTCACCGACGCGGACGGTCATGTGTACCCCGGCGTCGGCGACGACCCGCTGATCGTGGGCATTACTGCCTACCTTGATCTGAACAACAACGGTGTTCACGACAATGATGAACCGACCAACATCAGCCGTGATTACGTCAGTTACTTCCATCAGAACTACAACTTCCGCGATCTTGATCCGGGTACCTACACAATCCGCCTGCTGGACACACCTGCCGGTTATGGCAGCCCGAATCCTGCCTACCGCACCTCAACCGTCAGTGTTGGTCAGGAGACTGAGGACGATAATTTCGGGTTTACCTTGCTCAGTTCATCTTCGGTGGCCTGGCCAACTGTTGATATGAACGGCGACGACAAGGCAGATGTGATCTTGCGCAGCGGCGTTGACACCAGCTATTGGGCGCTCGACGGCGCCCAGCGTATCGCAGTTCAGTCGCTTACCTCCCCGGGAGCTGCATGGAGTCTGGGCGCTGCGGCTGATTTCGATGGTGATGGTCATACCGATCTGGTCTATCACAACAACGCAACGGGCGCCAGCCAGATCTGGCGACATAATGGCACGACGGTTATCCAGCAGATCGATCTGCCGGTCGTGGCCAATACCGCCTGGCGTATCGTTGGCACCGGCGATTTTAATCATGATGGCAAGTTCGATCTGGTGTGGCGCAACAGTACCACCGGCCAGAACACCCTCTGGCTGATGAATGGTACAACCCTGTCAGCCTTCCGCGCTCTTCCTTCCACGGCCGACCTGAACTGGGCAGTCGCAGGCGTCAGCGATTTTGACCACGATGGCATCGACGACATCGTCTGGCGTAATAAGGTCAGCGGAAAGAATACGCTCTGGCTGATGAACAATTCTCAGCGTGTTGCTGCTTTCAAGGCACTGGACACGACGATTGACCAGAACTGGCAAATCGCTGGTGTGGACGACTACAACAACGATGGCAATGCTGACATTTTCTGGCGAAATCTCACGTTAAATCGGAGTTTGATCTGGACGTACAACGCGACACAACGCACCGCTTTTGTTAATGTCATTGTATAAGCGACATTAACCACCTTGTGTATGCGATACCGCATATCTAGGACATAAATGTCTTATTCCTACCGGTTTGTCATGTTATGATCATCCATTGAGATGAGTCATCGCATTGTACAAGCGTCTTGGTTGGCTCCGCAGGTCAAGCGTTTCGTGATTGAAGCGCCTCATGTGGTACGCCGATGCCAACCCGGGCAATTCGTCATTGTGCGCGTGGCTGTCGGGGGAGAACGCATTCCGCTGACCATCGCGCATCCCGATCAAGCCAATCGCACCATCACGTTGGTCGTTCAGGCGATTGGCGCCACAACGCAGGAGCTCTGTGCCCTGCAGGCTGGCGATATGATTGCTGATGTGGCTGGGCCATTGGGTAAACCAACTGAAATTACCAACGTCGGCCATGCCGTTATTGTGGGCGGTGGGGTTGGAACGGCGGTTATTTACCCCCAGGCAGGAGCGTTCAAGGCGGCGGGAAATCGTGTGACGGCGATTATCGGCGGTCGGTCCAAACCGTATGTCATTCTCGAAAAAGAGCTGGCTGATATTTGCGATGAGGTCTTGCCTTGCACCGATGATGGAACATACGGTTTCCACGGTTTTGTCACCCAGCGGCTTGAGCAACTGATTGCCCAATACCAATCCACGAACCAGCCCATCGGACAGGTGATCTGTGCCGGCCCGGTACCCATGATGCGCGCCGTAGCCCAGGCAACGCGCCGTCATAACATCCATACCGTCGCCAGTCTCAATCCGATCATGGTCGATGGCACGGGCATGTGCGGCGGTTGTCGGGTGATGGTCGGTGGGCAAATGGTCTTTGCCTGTGTCGATGGCCCGGAATTTGATGCCCACCAGGTTGATTTTCAGGAACTGTCCAACCGTCAAAGCGCCTACCGCGATCAGGAGCAGGCGGCGGTTGAGCATCATTCCTGCCAGTTGCCGCGGGCGACTTCTCCGTCGGCGCTGGCCAGCAGTCCATGAAGACAGGCGAAGCAGCGCCTAACGCCAGGTCAGCAGTAATTGTGCGGATGGAAAACAAGCAGCAAAGGCAGGTTTGAAGATCAAACTCCAACAATGACAGGATCGATCATGAAGGCTGCCGAACGAATGAAAATTCCGCGTCAGGAAATGCCGCAGCGCGATGCTGTGGAGCGCAGCAGTTCTTTTGATGAAGTGAATCTCGGCCTGCAGGCGCATATCGCGATGCGCGAAGCGCAACGTTGTCTGGGATGCAAAGACGCCAAATGCGTTCAGGGCTGCCCCGTCAATATCGATATTCCCGCCTTCATCCAACGTGTGGCTGATGGCGATTTCAAAGCGGCTGCCGATGTGCTTTACGCCTCCAACGCCCTGCCGGGCATCACCGGCCGCGTCTGTCCGCAGGAATCACAATGCGAATGCAACTGCATTCGCGCCAAAGCCAAAAATAATGCCCCTTCGGCCATCGGGTATCTCGAGCGTTTCGTGGCTGACTGGGCCAGGGAAAATCATTACCACCAGAACCGGACCATTCCCGCCCCCACCGGTTTCAAAGTGGCGATTGTCGGTTCTGGCCCGGCGGGTCTGACCTGCGCCGGAGAGCTGGCGCGGCGTGGGCATGGCGTAACCATCTTTGAAGCCCTGCACGAACCGGGCGGCGTGTTGCTGTATGGCATTCCCGAATTCCGCCTGCCCAAGGCGATTGTGCGCAAGGAGGTGGAGACACTCACCCAGTTGGGCGTTCAGATCGTCTGCAATGTCATCATCGGGCGCACCTACCTGATTGACGATCTTCTGGGCGAAGAAAATTTCGATGCTGTTTTCATCGCCAACGGGGCGGGATTGCCCGTGTTTCAGGGCATCGCCGGCGAAAATTACAAGGGGGTTTATTCCGCCAACGAATACCTCACCCGCGTCAACCTGATGTGCGCCTATGACCAGCAAAGCGCGACGCCGGTTTTGCGACCGAAAAAGGCCGTGGTCGTCGGCGGTGGGAACGTGGCGATGGATTCGATTCGCACCGCCCGGCGGCTTGGGGCTGACCCGGCGACGCTGGTCTATCGTCGGTCGCGGGATGAAATGCCGGCGCGGGTTGAGGAAGTGCTTCACGCCCAGGAGGAAGGCATTGTTTTCGAGATGCTCACCAACCCGGTTGAAATCCTTGGTGATGACAGGGGCTGGGTCAAAGCGGTGCGCTGCCAGCGCATGGAGCTGGGCGAGGCTGATGCCTCGGGGCGGCGCAGCCCCCGCCCGATCGCCGGCAGTGAGTTTGAAATCGAATGTGATGTATTCATCGAAGCCATCGGCACGCGCGCCAATCCGCTGTTGACTCAGACGACACCTGATCTGGCGGTCAATGCGCGGGGAAATATCATCATCGACGCCAACAATATGACCAGTAAGGCAGGCGTTTTCGCCGGCGGCGATATTGTGCGCGGCGCCGCCACCGTGATTCTGGCCATGGGCGATGGCAAGCGCACGGCGGCCAGTATTGATCAGTGGCTGAGACGTGATGACAAGGTGAAATAAGCGAATTTGCAGCGATCATTCGCTGGTATTTTGAAAATAAACCAGGGAGGTTTTCATGCCAGACAAATATCCGATCGGTCAGTTGTGTGTCATCCGTCACCCGCGCCAGCAGGACTATATGGTCTGCATCTGCCATGGTCCGGCCGGTAAGCGGGAACTGCTGGGCCGATTTCCTGATCTGGCGGCGGCTTCGGAATTCGCCCTGCTGGAACGCGACAAACGCAGCGGCCAGGGGGATATCCGCGTCATTCAGTTCCCTGATGATTGTCCCTGCAGCGGCGAAGTGCAGATCAACGTGCGCACGGATTGACCGGCCACCAGCAGCCAACGGCATCGCTGCGCCGTCACCCGCCATTGCGTTGCCTGCCACGGGGCTGTCAGCCATCGGGCGGCCCGGCACGGGGTCGTTCACCCTTTAACCATTCGCCAGTGGATGCTGCGCGCCATTTGCCACCGCGGCCCGGTTAACAGACAATCATCCCACCAGACGAGACCCACGATTTTTTTGGCAGGATTGCATGAACAAGGAAACCATTCGCACCAAGATTGTCGCCACCCTTGGCCCGGCTTCAGACACCGAAGAAATTCTGCTGAAATTATTTGAAGCGGGAGTCGGTGTCTGCCGGTTGAATTTTTCGCACGGTTCGCTGGAGCAGCACCTGCTGACGCTTCAGACCATCCGCCGGGCTGCTGCCCGTTTCAAGCAGCCCATCGCCATTCTCGGTGATCTCTGCGGGCCGAAAATCCGTCTGGGAAAAATTGAAAATATCAATGAAACCGGCGGCATGCCCGTGAAGGTGGGCGATGAGTTGATCGTTCAGCGCGCCAGCATCACCGGCCAGGCGGGCAGGGTCTGCACCAACTACGCCCAGTTCATCGATGAGGTCAATATCGGCGACCGCATCCTGATCGAAGACGGCCTGTTGCGCTTTGTCGTCACGGATAAAAATTTCAATGAACTTCATGCCACCTGTCTGGCGGGCGGAATTCTCAAAACTGGCAAAGGCGTCAACCTGCCCAATTCCACGATCAGCATCCCGTCCATTACCGACCGCGACTGGCAGTGCGTTGACTGGGCCATTGAGAATGATCTGGATTATCTGGCGTTATCGTTTGTGCGGCGTGTCGATGACATTGCCCTGCTGCGCCAGCATCTGCGCAATCGTGTCAGCGATATTCACATCATCGCCAAAATCGAAAAGGCTGAAGCCATCAAGGATATTGACGCCATCGTCGAAGCCAGCGATGGTTTGATGGTTGCCCGTGGCGATCTGGGTGTGGAAATGGACGTGGCCCAGGTGCCGATTATCCAGAAGGATCTGGTGCGGCGCTGCCAGGTGGCTGGCAAGCCGGTCATCGTGGCCACCCAGATGCTTCAGAGCATGATCGAACAGTCCAGCCCAACGCGGGCTGAAGTGAGTGACGTGGCCAATGCCATTTTTGATGGCACTGATGCGGTCATGCTCAGCGGGGAGACCAGCGTCGGCAAATTTCCCATCGGCGCGGTGCATACCATGGCGCATGTCGCCAAAACCACCGAAAACTACGTTGCCAGCACACACGCCGCCCGCGAACCGGCCATGCGCCTGAAAATGATGCAGCTCAGCAGCGCCATCGCCAAGGGTGTCTGGCAGATGGTGCAGGATCTGGATCTGAAACTCGTCGCCATCTGGAGCCAGACCGGCGGTACAGCCCGTATTTTTTCCAAGGCGCGCTTTGTCATTCCCATCATCGCGTTGTCATCGGATCACCGGGCGCTGCGCCGCATGGCGCTGCACTATGGCGTAACGCCGCAGGAAATGCTGCCTCCGCGTGATATGGTCGCGCTGGTATTGCAGATCGACGCGATGGTTCAAAAGTGCAATTACGCCCAGCCCGGCGACCGTATCGTCATTGTGGCGGGTGCCTCCATGGGCACACCATCGACGATGAATTCCGTCATTATCCACACCGTCGGCGAAGCGTGGCACGCCGACCCGGATCAGACAACCTCCGCATCGGCGATCACCATCGATACCCGTTCGTAATCGACGCATTGCAGCGCTGCCGGATCATGGGCGCGGGCGTATTGGCAAAAGCCTGATGGTTTGATTACGTCAGTGATGGATGGGTTGATTTTTGCCCGTAGCGCAAAGGGCGTTAAAAAGCCTTGAGCAAAAGGCGCACAACCTTGTTCAGTCCAGCCTTGGCCCCACCAACAAACTGCTGGAATATTTTATTGGTGACCACCATGAATTCCTCCATCCCCTCCAACCGGCGGCGTGTCGCCAGCACATCGCTGCGCTGCGCCGCCGACTGACCAATCTGCCCCTCGCCGAGCATGCGCTGACATTGCTTGATCGTTTCCAGCACCGGGTCCATTTCACGTCGTTTGCGCTCGGAAGCAATGATGGAAAAAATCTCCCACACGTCGCTGAGACTCTCGAAATATTCGCGTCGCTGGCCGCGTCGGTGCATGCGATGGATGATCCCCCAGTCGCACAGGGCGCGCAGGCTCATACTGGCGTTACCGCGCGAAATATGCAGCCGCGCCATCACATCATCGGTACACAGCGGCTGGGCGGTGATGTAGAGCAAGGCATGAATCTCGGCCATGGTCCGGTTGATTCCCCAGGTCGCCCCCATCTCGCCCCAGCGCCGGATGAAGGTGTCCTGCGCCTCGTGCAACTGCCTTTCAATGTCAACCCCGGATGAAGCTGCGGGTTCAACCTGACGTTTGGATGAAATCGAGCGAATCACAGACGACTCCCATAGTTTCAGTATCTACTGAAACTATAGTCCGCGATAAATCAATTCGCCACTTTCGCATCGGCTGGCCGGATTGATCGACAGGGCAAACGCAAGTAGGCGTCCGATAGGCAATCTCTTACGAGCCACGACCGTCAGGCAGTGGTTTTTGAGCCGATCACCGCTCCCTCACGGTCGCGGCTCGTTAATACATCGACCCTCGCAGGCTACTTGCGAAAGCCCTGGATTGATCGACAATCCCACCAATGGTTCTGGCCAAACGCGGCGGCATGACCAATCAACCAATCGGTGGATCAACCCGTCAGTCCAGAATATCGATTGTCGAAAAATGCCCATTTTCCAGATATTCCAGCGACGCCCCGCCGCCCGTGGAAACATGGCTGACTTGATCGCTCAGCCCCATCTGTTCGATGGCAGCGGCAGAATCACCACCACCGATCACCGTGGTGGCACCGTGACGGGTCACATCCGCCACCGCCTGCGCCACAGCGCGCGTGCCCTGAGCAAACTGCGGCCTTTCAAACACACCCATTGGTCCATTCCAGATCACTGTTTTGGCCTTGGCGATTTCAGCCTGATACGCCTTGATCGTTCTCGGCCCGATATCAAAACCACTCTTGTCGGCGGGAATCACTCCGCCATCCACGATGCTGGTCTGGGTTGAATCGATTCCATCAGCCACCACGGTATCCACCGGCAGGACGAGCTTGCCACCGGCCTTGGCCAGCAGGGTCTTGGCCAGTTCCACCTTGTCAGGCTCGACCAGACTTTTACCCACTGATTTACCCTGCGCCAGGAAAAATGTGTACGCCATCGCCCCGCCGATCAGCAGCTTGTCACACTTGCCCAGCAGTTGCTCGATGACATTGATTTTGTCCGAGACCTTGGCGCCACCCAGAATCGCCACAAACGGCCGCTGGGGCGCGCTGACGGCGTCGCCCAGATATTTCAGTTCTTTTTCGATCAGAAATCCGATCGTGCGCGGTTTGCCCTGCATCGCCTGGGCAGCTCCGAACGTGCTGGCATGTTCACGATGGGCTGTTCCAAAGGCATCATTGACATACACCTCCCCCAGGCGCGCAAGCTGTCCGGCGAAGGCGGGATCATTTTTCTCCTCCTGCTTATGAAAACGAAGATTTTCCAGAATCAACACATCGCCATCGTGCAGCGCTGCCGCCTTTTTCTCGATTTCCGGTCCGATGCAGTCCTGACAAAAATGCACCGGACGCCCAATCAACTGCCCCAGCCGTTCGGCAGTCGGTTTGAGACTGAACTTGCTCTCCGGCCCGTTTTTCGGTCGACCCAGGTGGCTCATCAGAATCAGCCGCCCCCCCCGGTCGATGATGCTGCGAATGGTCGGCAGCGCCTGGACAATGCGGCGATCATCCCCAATCACACCATTTTCCACCGGCACGTTGAAATCAACGCGCATGATGACTCGCTTACCCTTCACATCAACGTCGGCAATCGTTTTTTTAGCCATGGCAGGCAACTCCTGAAAAGTTCAAAATCGTTATGAGTCTGGATGCTATTGACCCCAGCGGCCAAGTCAAGACAGGCTGAAATGATCATCCCCTTTTTGATGTGCTATTCCGTTACAAGCTCTGCACAACGACCAACCGTCACCCTGACAACGCCCCCCCGGCCCGATCAGCAAGCCCGTTGGGGGGGGACCGACCAAAATCGCTGATAAACGCCCGCGGGCGGCGTAGGGCGGGCAGTTTCAACCCTGCATCGGAAAAGTTGTGGGAAAGAAAAAAACTGGAAAATAGATTTATGGCCGATATATTTACGGCAGTAATAGATTCGGTTTAACATCTTCCTTTTTTTCAACGAGGTCGTTGGAGGCTCCGCTTATATATGATGAATATTTCAATTCGGCAGCGTGCGTTGATTCTCACCGCTGTCAGCGCAATCGTTTTTTTCCTGCCCTCAATGGCACTGGCCGCGGGTGAAGCGGATCTGGTTCTACCGGATCTGTCCATCGCCCGGTTTTTCGGTCAAAGCATCAGCGGATTTCAACTGCTGGCGTGGGGGATGTTGATTCCCCTGGCGGGGCTGATTTTTGGAATGGTGATCTACCGTCAGCTCCAGCATCTGCCGGTTCACCGCTCCATGTTGTCGGTTTCAGAGCTGATCTACGAAACCTGCAAAACCTACCTCAAAAATCAGGGCAAGTTCATTCTGATCCTCTGGTGCTTTGTGGCCGCGATCATGGTGGTCTATTTCGGCTTCCTGGCCGCCGAGCCCAAACCGGTGATGATTGCCCATGATGCCGGGGCGCAGATGGTTCATTCCGCCACGTCCGAAGCAGCCAGCGGAGCAGCATCGGCGGTGCATGAATATCCCACCGCTGCCCGTGTGCTGATTATTTTGCTGTTCAGCCTGATCGGCATTGCTGGCAGTTACGCGGTGGCGTGGTTCGGGATTCGCGTGAACACCTTCGCCAACAGCCGCACGAGCATGGCCAGTCTGCGCGGCAAACCGTGGCTGGTCTGCTCGATTCCGCTGCGGGCGGGCATGAGTATCGGCATGGTGTTGATCAGTCTGGAACTGCTGATCATGTTGACGATTCTGCTGTTCCTGCCATCCAATCTCGCCGGGCCGTGTTTCATCGGTTTTGCCATTGGCGAATCGCTGGGTGCCGCCGTTTTGCGTATCGCCGGTGGTATTTTCACCAAAATCGCGGATATCGGGGCGGATTTGATGAAGATCGTCTTCAAGGTGGAGGAAGACGACGCGCGTAACCCGGGGGTTATTGCTGACTGCGTGGGTGACAACGCGGGCGACTCGGTTGGCCCGACCGCTGACGGATTTGAGACCTACGGCGTTACCGGTGTGGCGCTGATCGTGTTTGTCATGCTGGCGGTAACTGATCTGCACATACAGGTGCAATTGCTGGTCTGGATTTTCGCGATGCGCCTTCTGATGGTCATCTCCTCCGGCGTCAGCTACCTGATCAACGAAGCGGTGAATCGTGCCCGCTACGTTAATGCCCAACAGATGGACTTTGAAAAACCGTTGACCAGCCTGGTCTGGCTGACCAGTATTCTGTCGATCGTCGGAACCTATCTGGCGTCGATGGCGCTGATCCCGCTGCTGGCTGAGGACTATACCCTGTGGTGGAAGCTGGCGACGATCATTTCCTGCGGCACGCTGGCCGGGGCACTGATTCCAGAATTGACCAAATATTTCACCTCCGTCCATTCACGCCACGTCCGCGAAGTTCTGAACACCAGCCGCGAAGGCGGTGCTTCGCTGAACATCCTGTCGGGTCTGACCGCCGGTAACTTCTCCGCCTTCTGGATCGGCGGTGTGGTGCTGGTCATCCTGATGGCGATTGCCTGGGGTGTCAGCACGGCAATGCCGGTGGACATCATGGCAGCGCCATCGGTGTTCGCCTTTGGTCTGGTGGCGTTCGGCTTTTTGGGCATGGGGCCGGTGACCATTGCGGTTGACAGCTACGGGCCGGTGACGGACAACGCCCAGAGCGTTTACGAATTGTCACTGATCGAAACCGTCCCCAATGTCGAGGCGGAAGTTGAGCAGCAACTGGGCCAAAAGCCCGACTTCGAGCGGGCCAAGATGCTCCTGGAAGAAAATGACGGCGCTGGCAATACTTTCAAGGCGACAGCCAAACCCGTGCTCATCGGTACGGCCGTGGTGGGCGCAACAACCCTGATCTTCTCGATCATCATGGTGCTGACACAAAGCCTGCAGGACCATGCGGCCATCGGGCGGTTGTCGATCATGTACGCCCCATTCCTGCTGGGCCTGATCGCTGGTGGCGGCGTGGTCTACTGGTTCAGCGGAGCCAGTTGTCAGGCGGTCATCGCCGGAGCCTATCGCGCCGTGTCGTTCATCAAGCGCAACATGCGTCTGGACGGGCAAAAAGCTTCGACGGAAGATTCCAAGCGCGTGGTCGCCATCTGCACACACTACGCGCAGAGCGGCATGTTCAATATCTTCATCGCCACGTTCTTCCTCACGCTTTCCGCCGCCTTTTTTGAAAACTATTTCTTCATCGGGTTCCTGATCGCCATTGCCATTTTCGGTTTGTTCCAGGCAATCTTCATGGCCAACGCCGGTGGCGCGTGGGACAACGCCAAGAAAATTGTCGAGACTGAGCTGAACATGAAGGGAACCCCTTTGCATGATGCAACAGTCGTCGGCGATACCGTGGGTGACCCCTTCAAGGACACCAGCTCGGTGGCGCTCAATCCGGTGATCAAATTCAGCACGTTGTTCGGTCTGCTGGCGGTTGAACTGGCGATCCAGCTCAATGGCCCGATCGAAGGCGGGTTCATCCAGCGCTGGGAGACCGTGCGACTGATCCTGGCGATTGTCTTCCTGATTGCGGCCTTGATTTTCGTCTACCGCTCGTTCTATGGCATGCGTATCAACCCCGCTGACGAGGAAGGTGGCGAAATCGCAGCCAAGTAAGCTGGGCGAGGCACGTTCATTACATTGAAGACGCAGGGCGATTGAGCAATCAATCGTCCTGTTTTTTTGCGCTGTGCGGTTGATTGTGCTGCGGCACTACTGGCGTTGGTGCTGCGGGCGCCGGCACTACTGGCGCGGGTGCTGAATGTGATGATGGCGCGCGATCTCCAGCATTCGCACCGCCAGTTCATCGCGGGCAATCCACTGCTCGCCCTCAGCGCTGACCAGATACGCCCCCGCTTCAGGCCCGCTGACCATATCCAGCGTGTTGGCCACCAGATAATCTGCTTGGCTGGCCAGACGACTGCGACGCGCGATCTCCAGCAGTTGCTGCCGCGAACAACCGACTTCCAGCTTGAATTTCACCAACAGACCGTTGTAGTTCCACGGGTTGCGAAACAGATCGACGAGTTTTTCCGTGGGTTGCGCCAGAACTGCGATGCGCGGGTGGGTGCTGCGGACTTTCCCGGCTTGTACATCCTCCACCACCCACTGCTGACGACCATCTGGCAGTTGTTTTTGTTCGACCACCGCAAAAGTGCGAACCGGCTTGTAATCCGCCACCGCCGCCGCCATGAAAATGCCGCTGTACTGCTGCTGCGTCACCCGCTCTTGTAATGCCGCCCGAAGTTCAGCGTGACTGACAAACCCATACCCATGCAGGCGCGGCGAATCTGACGCCAGCTCAGCCAGATGCTGTTGATTGCTGGTAAGCAGATCCACTTCCCCCAGCTCGGTCAGCGCGCGGGCTATTTTCAAACCCGTGTTACCGGAAAAGATATTGCCCCAATCACGAACATCATCAATCTTTTCGCGCGTATTGCCCGCCGTTACCAGAAATCGCATGCGTCTATCATAACGATTTATCGGATGTGATGAACAAGTTGGGCTGGGTGACTAAATATCCTGTGGCGCAGTATCATCTGCTACGATTGATTCGATCGGCATTGACACCACGCGGCCAATGCCCTGTAGTAAACCTGATTCATCGGCTGGACTTTACCGGATCATGTTTCAACACTCATTTTTTGTGGTTATGAACAATATCAACCTCAGTCCCATTGGTTGGCGCAATTATTTTCGGCGTTTGTCAGCCACCGCCTGCTGCCTGGTTCCTGTGCTGATGCTGACACTCATCGGCTGCGCACCAGACAAGCGCGCAGCTCAAGGCGTTGCCCCCGTCCCGCAATCCGCCGTAACGTCCGCGCGGTCAACCGAGGCCCCTGCCGCAGTAAACTCAGCCACCAATCACACCTCGACGGGCGCTCAAGCGCCCGCAGGCTGGCGCCGTCTTCGGCACAGTGTTCTGCTCGATTTCAACAGCCCAGCCGATGCAGTTTTTATCAATCTCTCCCCCGCCACACCCGCCGCAGCGACCGACCCCGTAATTCGTAACGGTCAGCTCGTACTGGAACCAGAGACTGCACAGGTACAGATCAAACTGTCATCGCTCTTGTCCGGCCGCACATTTCCCGGCGACTGGACACTGCTGGGCGGGCACTTGCAGGCGCAACGCGATGTCACCGTCGATCTGATCTACAGCATCGACGGTCAGACCATTCTTGAAAAACAGCAACAACTCCCCGCCGATCAATTCGTCCCGGTGATGCTCGACCTGACCCGGTTGAATGAATCGCAACTGGCTGCCTCAGCCCAATTAACCGCAGGAACCGGCCGCGCCCTGTTGACGATTCGACCCCATGCGCCAGCCACCATCTTGATCGACGACATTCTGCTGCTGGATAACCGCGAAAATCTCACGCCTCCCGGCGCAACCTGGGCGATTCAGCGTAAAGGTTACCAACTGGAAATCGATCAACCGGATCTGTTTTCCCTTTCGCTTTCCACCGACGTATCGCAGCCGCCCGCGTGGACTATTGAGCAATTCAGCGCTCAGCGCATCATCGCGCAACAAAATAATCCGCCCGGCCAGTGGGTGATTTATGCCGATGGGCGCTCGTTTGAGAACAGCCACTTGAAAATGCTCACCCCGCCCGCCGCGGATGATGCCCTCTATCTCCGCCAGCACAACACCCCAGCCCAAATCACCCTGCCCTCGGAACAAGGACGATTGTTGCGCCAAACCCCCGGTGATCTGAATAATGACGGTTACAACGAAGCGCTGGGCGCCTATCAACTTCAGGCGCACGCCGCACGACTCGATGTGACCATAACCCCGCGAACCCCGACCCTGACCAACCCCATTCTGGAAATCAGCGATCTGCCGGCTGGTAAGCTGATCGCCACGGCGGAGGGCCACCTCATCGACACCTGCCAGCGCCTGCCTGATAACGATGTCCTGATCATCGTCCCCCACGAGATTCAGCGCCCCACCACCATCAACATCCGCGTGCAATAGTCGCTGCCGTGCCGTAACCCAGCGTAATAATCACCATGACCACCACGGCTGGTGGTATTGCGCGGCTGCAACACAGTTTTGCTGTAATGTTCCACGTGGAACATTGCATCAGACACTTGGCGCATCATCAGCCACCGCGTCTAATCCGGTTTTGTCCGCTCGTGGCGCAGCACGTGATGCGCCCCCCACCGCGATCCGACTTACGCCAATTTGCCGCAAACGATCTCGGTCACCTGTCTCAGCGTCGCCTGCCCGCCCAGGTCGCGCGTATGGTTGGCTTTGTCAGCCACGGTTGCCTGGCACGCCTGTTTAATCGCGGTCGCCGCCGGTTTTTGCTCCAGAAAATCAAGCATCATCGCGACACTTAAAAACGTGGCAATCGGGTTGGCCAGACCCTGACCGGCGATATCCGGCGCCGAACCGTGGACAGGTTCAAACATACTGGCTGCCTGGCGCGTCGGGTTGATATTGCCGCTGGCGGCCATTCCCATCCCGCCCTGAATCGCCGCCCCCAGATCGGTGATGATGTCGCCAAACATATTGGTCGTCACAATCACATCATAAATGCGCGGCTTGGTCACCATGTACATCGTGCAGGCATCGACGTGATGATAGTCGGTTTCAATGCCAGCATATTCCGCCTTGACCTGCTCGAACGCCCTGATCCACAGATTGTGGGCATAGCGCAGCACATTGGTCTTGGCGACCAGCGTCACTTTTTTCCGCCCAAAAGCCTGGGCATACTCAAAGGCATAACGAATACACCGTTCCACCCCGCGCCGCGTGGTCACTTCGATCTGATTGGCCACTTCATGCGGCGTATTCTTGTAGACAAACCCACCCTGACCCGCGTAAAGGCCCTCGGTGTTTTCCCGGACAATCGTCATATTAATATCGTCCGCCCCCACATTGGCCAGCGGCGTTGGCACACCCGGCAACAACCGCGTCGGACGCAGGTTGATGTACTGATCCAGCTCGAAACGCATCTTCAGCAATATTTCTGTTTCCAGAATCCCCTGCGGAATCTTCGCCTGCCCGCGCGGATCAACCCCCACCGCGCCGAACAGAATCGCGTCATGCGCCGCCAGTTCCTTCAAGGCTGAATCGGGCAACGTCTGCCCCGTCGCCAGATAATGTTCCGCCCCGAAGGGATAATCCGTCGTCTGATAGGTAAAACCAAATTTCCTGGCCACCACATCCAACACCTTCAACCCTGCGGGTACAACTTCCTTACCCACACCATCACCCGGCATTACAGCTATTTTCATCAATCGATTCACTCCTGAATGGTAAAGGAAAAAAGATAGCAGAACTGTCCGTAAAAGACACGGCTGGCTGCAAAAACTATTGCTTATTGCGCCTACGCCGCCACTTCAGCGCACCGGCCATTACGAATCAAACAGATTTTGCTCATCCTGATCCGGTTGCTGCGGCGGATTCCACTTCAAACCCAGATGGTCATACGCCAGTCTCGTCGCTCGCCGCCCCTGCCGCGTGCGCGTCACCAGCGCCTGTTGCAGTAAAAATGGTTCCACCACATCCTCCAGCGTATCGCGCTCCTCGCCAAGCGTCGCCGCCACCGCTTCAATTCCCACCGGCCCCCCTTCGTACACCTCGACGATAATTTTTAGAAACTGCCGGTCCTGTTCATCCAGCCCCCGGTCATCAATACCCTCCAGCTCCAGTGCTTTCTGCGTCACCGCCAGGGTCAGTTTTCCGCTGGCCTCAACCGCCGCATAATCACGCGCCCGCCGCAAAAGCCGGTTGGCCACCCGTGGCGTGCCCCGCGAACGTCGCGCCAACTCCCATAACGCCTGATCCTCAGCCACCAGCTCCAGCAACCGCGCATTCTGCTGCAAAATCGTATGTAGCGCTTCCGGTGGATAAAACTGCAGATTCAACGGAATCCCAAAACGCCCGCGCATCGGCCCCGTCAACAACCCCAGCCGCGTAGTCGCCCCGACCAGCGTAAACGGCTCGAGCGGAATCGTCACCGTCCGCGCGTGCATCCCCGCATCCAGCGGAATATCCACCTTGAAATCCTCCATCGCCGAATAGAGATGCTCCTCCACAATCACCGGCAGGCGATGAATCTCGTCGATGAACAGCACATCCCCTTTTTGCAACTTGGTCAAAATACCCACCAAGTCAGCCCCTTTGCTGATCGCCGGGCCGTTGGCCACCTGAACCGCTGCCCCCATCTCATTGGCCAGAACATGCGCCAAAGTCGTCTTACCCAGCCCCGGCGGCCCATGCAGCAGAACGTGCTCCACCGGCTCGCCGCGACTTTTAGCCGCTGTGACCGCAATTCGCAGCTTGCGGATTAACTGCTCCTGCCCTACATATTGTTCAAAACGCTGCGGGCGCAAGGCGTAGTTCAACTGATTTTCCTGCTCACCCTGACTCTGGTTGGAAATAATCCGCTCGCGCGTCATGGAATATGGTTTTAACCGTGTTGTCCGAGTATGTCCAAATTGTCGAACCACAATACAGACCATAATGAAGTCGAAAATTGTCCGCTGCTCATTCAATCACGCTTGTGAACACTGTGGCGAACTGTCGCATGATTTGGCGCGATTAAAACATCTTCATTGTCTGTTTCAGCTCTGTAGAATATAAACGATCTTGGTCTTTCATGAGTTTGCCCGTGCCCTCAGTCACCTATAACCGAACTTTACATATTCTGGCGTGGTTGACCACACTCGCCACCTTTCCACTGATCTGGATGGGCGGGCTGGTAACGAGTCATGGCGTGGGATTGGCCGTCCCCGATTGGCCTAACTCCTTTGGATACAACATGTTCCTGCTCCCATGGCATATCTGGGAGCAGTGGGGCGTATTTTACGAACACACCCACCGCCTGCTCGGCACGTTGGTCGGTTTCTTATCCATTTTGCTGGTTCTCTGCGCCTGGCTGACCAAACCAACCACCACCAGCCAACGCTGGCTGAGTGTGGCCGTATTGCTGACGGTCATCACTCAGGGCGTGCTCGGCGGTCTGCGTGTCGTCTGGGTCAGTCTGGATTTAGCCATTATCCACGGCATTTTCGCCCAGGCCGCCCTTTGCCTCATGGGCCTGATGATGGTCATCAGCTCACGCTGGTGGCAAAATATCGTATCTCAACTGTCATCTAAAAACTGTACTGAAAAAGAGTTACGCAATTTACGATCCCTGCGAACTCTGGCCGTAACCTGCGTCATCCTGATGTTCGCCCAGCTCGTGGTGGCGGCGCTCATGCGCCATCATCAAGCCGGACTGGCCATTCCCGACCTCCCGCTGCATTACGGCCACCTCCTGCCACCGATTTCATCCGAAGGTCTGCAACTGGCCAACGCCCAGCGTATCGCCGAAGACGCCACCAGCCCCAATCCTGTCCTTGGTCAGGTGACACTGGGTCAAATCTGGCTGCACTTTGCACATCGCCTCGGTGCGGTTATTGTAACCATCGCCTTGATGTGGCTGGCGATTCGTGTTGTTCAGCGGGCGTCAAAATACAAAGGTCTGCCATCGATCGCGCTGACGGTTGTCCTGTTTTTGATCGTTCAGCTTACGCTGGGCATACTGACCGTCTGGTGGCGCAAACCCGCCGATCTGGCTTCGCTGCATGTGGCCGTCGGCGCGTTGCTGTTATTGACGACGTTTGTCCTGACTGTGCGTATTTTCCGCGTCGGCCGCGTCTGCGGCGTGGCTGAACAACCCCACGTCGCATCCGGCACCAACGCTTTGTCTTCGACCACAAGTGCTCAGATTTCAACTCCATGAAAGCATCATCGAATCTGGTCAATCTCCGCCAAAGCCGACTTGGGTTCTCCCCCAGCGCGGCCATGGCGCGCCTGGGCGATTTTTACGAACTCACCAAACTGCGCATGAATTTTCTGGTCGTCGCCACGGCAGCCCTCGGTTTTTACATGGCCGCCGACACCTACAACTGGGGACTGCTCCTGGCCACGTTGATCGGCACGTCCCTCTCCGCTGGTTGCGCCACCGTATTTAATCAGCTCATGGAGCGTCAATACGACGCCCTCATGCCGCGCACCCATAATCGCCCCCTGCCCGCCAACCGTATCTCCCCCACCGAAGCCGCGCTCTGGGCGGTCATGCTGGGCGTCACCGGCGTGGGCTGCCTGGCCCTGTTCGTCAATCTCCTGACCGCTTTTCTCAGTCTCTTAACCATTCTGCTTTATGTGCTGATTTATACCCCCATGAAGCGCACCACCTCGCTGTGTACGATTGTGGGCGCCATCCCCGGCGCCATTCCCCCCGTGATGGGCTGGACCGCCTACCACAACGCCCTTTCCTTTGAAGCCGTCATCCTGTTCCTCATCCTGTTCATCTGGCAGATGCCGCATTTTCTGGCCATCGCCGTTTTATACAAGGACGATTACAACTCCGGCGGTTACAAAATGCTCCCCTGCGTTGACGATCAGTCCTTATCCATGACCTCGCATCAGGTTCTGCTCTATCTGCTGGCGCTGCTGCCCATCAGCCTGGCACCGGCGTGGTTTGGCATGACCGGATCACGCTACATGATCGTCGCGCTGATCCTCGGACTGGTTTTCCTTGGCTACGGCCTGCGCCTGACCCAAACCCGCACGCGCAGCCATGCCCGTAAATTATTTTTCACCTCCATCATCTATCTGCCTCTGCTGATGGCCGTCATGATGCTGGATCGTGCTGCCTGATAACCGGCCCACTACCTTGACCGCTTTCGTTGAACCATCCATCGCCGCCCCGGCCGCACCGGCTGTCGTGATCAACGATCTGACCCATCGCTACGCGCAGCATCAGGTGCTCGATGGCGTCACCCTCAACGCCTCATTCGGCCGCATCATGGGCCTGCTCGGCCCCAACGGCAGCGGTAAAACCACCCTGTTCCGCATCCTCAGCACCTTGATCACCCCCACCAGTGGCAATGTCAGCCTCGACGGACTCGATCTGCTTTCCCAGCGCGATGCCATTCGCCGTCGCATCGGCGTTGTTTTCCAGTCCCCCAGCCTCGACAAGCAGCTCAGCGCCGAAGAAAATCTTCGTCATCACGGCCACCTTTACGGCCTGCGCGGCGCGCTCCTGCGTCAGCGAATCCAGGCCAACCTGCAACGCTTCGGCCTCTGGCAGCGTCGCAACGAACGCATCGACCGCTTCAGCGGTGGTATGCGCCGACGCATCGAACTGGCCAAGGGCCTGCTCACCCTTCCCCGAATTTTGATTCTCGACGAACCCAGCACCGGC
The DNA here is from genome assembly GCA_020847375.1 of Phycisphaerales bacterium. Lineage (GTDB taxonomy): Bacteria > Planctomycetota > Phycisphaerae > Tepidisphaerales > Tepidisphaeraceae > JADLCB01. Next base: position 46,951 of record JADLCB010000008.1, read on the forward strand.
CTTGATCCCGCCGCCCGCAACGAGCTGTCGCACGTGCTGCGCGAAATAGCCGGTGACGGCGTGGCGGTGCTGCTGACCACACATCTGATGGATGAAGCCGATCGCTGCGATGAACTGGCGATACTCGATCAGGGCAAAATCGTCGCCCTCGGTTCGCCGCTTGATCTGCGCCAGCGTATCGGCGGGCAGATCGTTTCCATCGAGTCGCGCCACCCCCAACAGGTTCTTCAGATACTCGCCAGCCAGTTCCACCTCGCCGCCGGGTTGATTGACGGTGTGATTCGCTTTGAATTTTCCCACGCCCACGAAATGATCCCACGCCTGGCTGAGGCGCTTCCCAATTTGCTCGATGTCATCACCATCGGCCAACCCGGCCTGGCTGATGTCTTCATCCGCCTGACCGGCCGGCGGTTCGACTCCAGCGCCGCGTGACGGGGCTTTCGCAAGTAACCCGCGAGGGTCGATGTATTAACGAGCCGCGACCGTTAGGGAGCGGTGATCGGCTCAAAAACCGATCCCTTACGGCCACGGCCCGTAAGAGATTGCCTATCGGACGCCTACTTGCGATTGCCCTGCGCCGCATGATTCGTCTGATCGTTTTGTCTGGACGCGCCTGCGGCAACAGGGATATGATCCTGGCATGTCCGATCCACGCGATTACAAAGTGGAGCTTTCCTCGGCGGCATCGTCCTCTACAGACAGGGCGTCTGATCCACACCGGCCTTTTTTGTCCGTCCAATTCAACTGTTGTAACGTCTACCAGCGGGTTTACCGCAACAATGCCGCAACCGCCTACGAGGGACGCTGCCCCCGCTGCGGTAAAAGCGTGCGTTTTGCCATCGGCCCGGGCGGAACCAGCACCCGTTTCTTTGTGGTTGAGTAAATTCAACGGTATAACAGACCCACCTTGGCTCGGATAATCGCCGGTGATCGTCCGACTGATCAATGGTTGAACCTGCTTTTGCAGGCCAACTCAAGGAGCGGTTGAAAAAACGACATGGCTGTCACACCACCCCAAACCCGCGACAAATACGAAGTGGCCCGTCCTGCGGGTAAATGCGCTGTCAGCGGGCGCGACCTCACCCCCGATGAAAAATTCATGGCCGCACTGCGCGAAACACCCACCGGTTTTGAGCGTGTCGATGTGGCGATGGAGCACTGGTCTGAGTTTGACCGCACGAATCTGCTGGCGAGCTGGCAGACCGCCATGCCCCGCCCCCAGCAGAAAAAACGCCTGCTCGTCGATGATGAAGTTCTGAAAATGATTTTCGAGCGTCTGCAGGAGACCACCGAGCAGACCAAACTCCATTTTCGCTTTGTCCTGGGTTTGATCCTCATGCGCAAACGCATGCTCGTTTATGAAAACACCCGTCAGGAGCAGAATCAGGAAATCTGGATCGTGCGTCTGCGCGGGCAGGATCAACATTTTGATCTGGTCAACCCGCGCATGACCGAACAACAGGTTCAGGAAGTCAGCCAGCAGATGTCCCAGATCATTAACGAGGAGATTTGATGCCGCGCCGCCTGTTGGGCTGCCACAATCTCCCGCCAGGACGCAGACTCAGCCTCTGTCGCCGCCTGGGCATCGTGCTGACCAGCACGTTGGCTGTCCTGATCCTGACCGGTTGCGCCGTTTCCCCACCGATCAAAGCTGCCGGCTACTTCGGCCCCACCGAATCCATGCCCCAGGTCATCCAGCAGATCAATCGCAATAATCACGCCATTACTTCGCTCTGGGCCAGCCATGATTTTGAAGCGGATATCGCCGATGAAAACGGCCAGCGCCACTTCATCAATGGTGACGGCGAGCTGATGTTCCGTCAGGCTGACGATTTGCGCATCATTGGCCGCAAACCCGCCCTGCCCAAACCCGTATTTGATATCGGCGCCAACGGCCAGCGTTACTGGCTGCTGTTGCCGACGGAAATTCAGCGGATGTGGTGGGGCTACTTCGATAATCTGTCCAAACCCTGCGTCGATGAACTGCCCATTCGGCCTGACCTTCTGCTGCAGGTTCTGGGCGTTGGTTTGTTCAACGATGATCTTCTGCATCAACCCGCGCCGGTCATGCGCTTCAATAATGATGCCGACGCCTATATGTTTGTCTGGGTCTACGCTGCCTCAGATCATCTCATCGCCCAGAAGGAGGTCTGGTATGATCGCAAAACCCACCAGCCCACGTTGGTGCTTCTTTTTGATACCCGCGGCCGGATCATTCTGCGTGCCTACCTGTCTGAACACGAACCAATCGCGATCAACACCCTGGCCAAAGACGACCTGCCCATGATCGCCACCCGTTATCAACTGTTTTTTCCTGACAGCAAATCAACCCTGGTGTTCAAACTGCATAACCCCGCCCTCTCCCGGCGCGGTTTCCCCAAGGCAGCCAGTTTTGCGTTCCCCGATAATCCACCTTTACCCTCTGAAAATGTGATCCAGGTCGATGCCAACTGTACAGACTAACTTTGCCCATCACCCCATGAATTATCCAACCCGCTGCAACTTGACGCCGGCACCCAATATCGCCCGCTGCGCGGCTGCGCCTCGGCATGGGCGCCCAGCCAGTTTCTGGTTTTTCCTGTCAGCGCTGCTATTGCCGCTGCTGGCCTCTTCACCGGCACGGGCGCAGGAACCGGCTCTTCAGGCAACCGCCAACAAAGCCAACCAGTGGATCATTCGCTCGGGCAACGCCGGTTCCGATGCGGAAATCCATTCCTGGATTTACGTCAAATCCTCTGAAAGCAAAGACTGGTCCGCCCTGGCCCGTTTCAGCGGCACGCCGCGTGATGTCGTCGCCATCGGTTCAGAGCTGGGCGTGGTCATGCCCAACGGCGACTGGCGCATCTACTGGGCCAGCGACTGGCGCTATGGAACATCGTTGCCCGATCGTGCGCGCATTCTCGCTCTGACCGGCGATGATGAAAAAATCTACGCCATTGCCCGACGCGACCCCGCCCCCGCTATTTCCCCCACCACCGCTCCAACCACTGCGCCCACCACCGAATCATCGGACGGGCCAGCCACTGCACCATCGACTGCGCCAACCGACGAACCAACCGCCACGGCATCCACCGCCGCACCTTCAGCATCATCTGGTACTCCATCTCAACCCGCCGGCGCACCGACTGCTGCAACCGCAACTTCGCAACCATCCCCATCATTATCAACCACAGTCTATTCTCAGACAGGTTTGTTCGTATTGACCGATGGTCGCTGGTCGCAAATCGCCCCGCTGCCTGAAGACCTTGATCTTGACCTGTCAGCGGATGTTTCCCTGGCCATTGTCGATCAGCACCCCGTGATGGCGCTGCGCCAAGCCGGCCAGATTCGTGTCTGGATTCTGCTGGACGATCAGTGGCAGGATCTGGGCAACATCCCCGGCGGCGCGGTTCATCATTTTGCCCTGCTCAACGGCCAATTGCCCCGCCTCTGGACAACCGGTGAAAAGGGGATTGGCCAATTTCACACGTTTGCCAAAGGCGCAATCACCACCATCGACCTGCACGGTTCGGACAAAGCCGATAATGCCACCACCCGTTATTTCACCTCGCTCGGCCCTCAACCCTGCCTGCTGTTCCTTGATAATCAGCAACTCATCGTCCAACCGTACACAATACAAGGCCAGCCCGATGGTGACGCTCAGATGCTGGGCGCGCCCTACGCCCCAGCCGACCCGCGCTGGGGCCAGTGGACCGAAGGAATTCTGATCGCCGCCATGGTCTTCGTGGTCATCACCGCCCTGCGCCAGCGCCAACTGCAACCGCCGGATATCAAAGCCCTCCGTCAATTGCGAATCGCGCCGCTGCCTCGCCGCATCATGGCTGGGCTGGTCGATCTCTGGCCAATCTGGATCGTCAGCGTCATTGTCGCCCAGTGGGTTCAGGACAGCCCGCTGGAGATGAATGAAGTCATGATCGAAGGCCGCACCCAACTGCTGCTTATTGGCGGTTCACTCCTCTACATCCTGCATACGCTTGTCGCCGAACTGTTTACCGGGCGTTCACTCGGCAAAATGATCTTCGGCCTGCGCGTCGTTGACTTCACCGGCGCAATGCCCAAACGCAGCGCCCTGGTCATTCGCAATGTTCTGCGCATCATCGATATTTACGTCATGTTCGGCCTGCCGCTGCTCGTCGTCCTCTATACGCCGCTACGCCAGCGCATGGGCGATCTGGCCGCCCGCACACTCGTGGTTGAGAAAAACCCGGCTGCCCGTCCGCAGCGCTCAGCCAAGTCAACCGATACCGATGATGAATCAGCAAACGACAGCAATGATCGTGACGACAATGACAGCAGCGACAGTGAAAATGACGATTCATCCTCGCGCAATAACCAACCGGCAGAACCGCAACTCAACCACAAGTCCCCGCCAAAACCGTAATTTTGTCGCCCTCCGGCCACACCAGAACAATCTGCAATCACCCGCGAGCCTGATTCAACCGAACAGCTTGACCCACAGCGGCGGCGCCAGAATCAACGCCCCCACCGCAACCGACGCCGCCGACGCGATCAGTACCATCCCCGCCGCCAGATCCTTCGCGTGTTTGGCCAGCGGATGATTCTCCGGCATCGCCAGATCGACGCACATCTCCACCGCCGTGTTCAATCCCTCCAGAATCAACACCAGCGCAATCGTGAACGCAATCACCGCCCATTCCGTCCGGCTCAAACCAACCCACGCCCCCACCAGACACGCCCCAACCCCCAGCCCCACTTCGATCCGCGCATTACGCTGTGTTCTCAGCAGATACCAGACGCCTGCAAAAGCATAATAAAACGAACGAACTATCTTGATCGACAAAATGGCGGTCATTCGTCGCAGCCGCTGAGTCGATATCGAGGCTCTGGTCATGTTTTTATTTTACTTCAGCGCCGGGTAAATTGCGTAATCGCCTGTGATTGGGCAAAATAGACCTCGGTTGCTTCCTAACGGCCGCAAATGTGTTGCCGGCGTTAGCGTTGCACCCAAAACTCGTTGAACCAGGCATCCCGCACCCCGAATCGGATCTACCGGCCAAAGGGGCAATAGCCCCGGTTTGACCTTGTTTTATCAGCCTCCGTGGCGGAATGGCAGACGCTGCGGACTTAAAATCCGCTGACTCGAAAGGGTCGTGCCGGTTCGAATCCGGCCGGAGGCAGTAAAACAATTCCCCCCGTCCAACCGGTCGCCCCTTTACAATTCCACCGTCTTCAGCCCCTCAGCAGCAAAACCAAACCCCGCCTCAAGGGCAATATGCTTCAGCGCCTCGACTTCCGCCGCTGTAAACAACAACCCACCATGCTTGCGCGACAGCGCTGCCCCATTGGCTTCGATCTGCCCCGGCAGCATCGCGCCGGTATTGCCGTGCCCCAGAATATCCGCCAGCACCGCTTTGACATTCGCCTTCTGATCGCGCCCCGCTGCAAAATCACCGCTGCTCATTGCCTCTGGCTTGATGCACTGAAAGAAAAAACAGCACGTCCCTTTTTCGCCGGCTGACACGCGATCCCAGCGATTGCGGATCGTCGGCAGACTCCCACCGATATACGCCGCATATAACTCGTCAATCAGCGATAGCCCGTAACCCTTATGCTGGCCAAACGGCAATAGCGCCTTGATCTTGTTCGGATCCGTCGTGGGCTGACCATCTTCATCGACGCCCGCCCCTGGCGGAAGCTGCTTGCCTTCCCGGGCAAACTGCTGCACCCGCCCCATCGCCACCGTACTGGTCGCCCAGTCAATGCAGATCGGAAACCCGACAAGCTCCTGCGTTGGAAACGCCCATGAGTGCGGGTTCGTACCCAGCGTCGGATATTTACCCCCGAACGGAACAACTTCCGCCAGCGCTGCGGTACACGAGGTGTAGGCGATATACCCCTTTTGGGCAGCATCGATCACATACCCGCCTCCCCAGAGATAGTGGAACGCCTGATCAACCGCGACGATTCCCACACCAAACTCATCCGCCAGATTCATGCAGGCATTCATCGCCGCAAAAGCCACCGCCTGCCCCAACTTGCGGTTGGCATTCCACGTCTGAATCGCCTTGAACTTCCCCGGCAACTGCTCGATCTTCGCTCCCGGTTTGCACCCCCCAGCCCGGGAACCGAATAACTCATCCAGATGAAGCGCCTTGATCGCATTATGCGTTTTGATCCCATGCTCAGCCGTTATCTGACTGAAACGCGCTGCGGCATTCGCCTCATCCGCATCATAACCGCGCTTTCGATAAGCAGCCGCAACCAGATCATTATGAACTTGTACCGGAATAATATAGTGCAGTGACATTTCCGTTGTAATTTATCATCGATCCTGCCGTGGCTAAAGAGGCCGCAATCGTATTTGTTGTACGCCAATCGACTCATCACTGTTTAGCTCAAATAGAAGTGTCATCCTTAGTTGGCCGGGTAAATCGGTCGCAATGGATGAACGCTCAATGTCTGGTGACGAGCGAATTTGTCTGAAAGCAGGGCTTGGGGGAACAAGACGGCGGCTACGGCTGCGTCTTCGTCGCTGCCACAGACATGCCAGACTTCCTTGGAATGATGGCATTTTCACTTCTTTGCAACACGTTTTTTTTGCTTTCGCAATATCAGCAGATTATGGTAAATTGCTGTCATTGGTTCACTTGTTTATTGCTCACAGGGGTATGCTTTATGAGTCGGTCCCATCTCACGATTTTTCGTCTGGTTCTGATCCTTTTTCTTGGTATGGCAGGCGTTTGTCTCGGCAAGCTGCCTTCAGCTGCAGGGGCTACTGCCGAAGAGGAGGCCGTATCTTGGTATAATCGCGGCGTCGATTTTTCCGATCAACAGGACTACGCCAACGCAATTGATGCTTTTACCCGCGTGATTGAGTTGCCAGGTGCTCCGGTTGAGCAGGTCGCCAAGGCCCTGGTCAATCGCGGCGTTATCTATGGCCAGCAAGGACAGACGGAACGGAAAATTGCTGACTATACCCGCGTGATTGAGCTGCCAGGTGCTCCGGCTGAGCTGGTCGCACAGGCTCTGGTCAATCGCGGCGTTATCTCTGGCCAGCAGGGACAGATGGAGCGGGCCATCGCTGACTGGTCCCGCGCGATTGAGCTGCCAGGTGCTCCGGCTGAGCCAGTTGCCATGGCCCTGGTCAATCGCGGCGCTGCCTATGTCTTGCAGGGGCAGAGGGAGTGGGCCATCGCTGACTTTACCCGCGCGATTGAGCTGCCAGGTGCTCCGGCTGAGCAGGTCGTCAAGGCCAAGCAGGCACTTAAGGCAGTGGGCCAGTAGAATTGTGACTGTTCAGCTCAAATAGAAGTGTCATCCTTGTTGGCCGGGCAAATCGGTCGGAATGGATGAACGCTCAATGTCTGATGACGAGCGGATTCGTCTGGAAGCAGAGCTTGGCGAACAAGACGGCGCTGCCACAGACACAGAGACTCCATTGGAATGATGACAGGTCAGCTTCTTTGCAACAGAGGCTGCAACCATATTGCGCTTGCGTCACCTTGTATATGCAACCCTCAACCGTCGCGATTTCCCCGCAAATTCAACTCATTTGACGCCAATTCATTCATCGACTACTGTAACTCAACCATCTGGAGAGGTGGCAGAGTGGTTGAATGCGCCGGTTTCGAAAACCGGTTAACCGCAAGGTTACGGGAGTTCGAATCTCCCCCTCTCCGTTACATCTCCCCCATTCACACAGCCATGCGCGTTGATGCGTTATTGGCGATATTTGATCTCCCCTTGCAAAAAACAGTTGCCCTGTATTCGTCTTTGATGCAACAGACATCCGCCCCAGACGGTCAGGCCATGATGGGCCGGCTTATTCTTCAATTTGACAATTTGCCAAATCATCAGCATATCGATTCGGGCGTATTGATGGGCGCTGCTCACCGAAAAAAAAAGCTGGGTGGGAATTACAAATCCCGTACTTGACAACCGCCATTTCCCCATCACGATAACACCCTTTGTTGTTGGCGGATGCCAACAATCGCCTTGGATAATCATGGCAGGCAAACCTTGCTGAGCAGGAGATGATGATGAGACTTTTGGCGGATATCAATTCACCGTGGAATCATAGAACCAGACGATTTATTGAAGCACCTGTTTTCCGATGCCTCGATCATGATGCGGGCGATCTTCCTCCAGCGGATTACTGGCGGCTGGAAGTGACCCAGGGCGAAAATCGCTGGGTGGTTGAAAATGACAAGCCAGTGCTTGATACCATCACCTTTTGGGATCAGGTCAAAATCGGCTACTGGGCCAATGTCGCCGCGATGAGTATGAATCGTCAGACCGGCTGGTGCATCGCACGCAAGGCCCTGGGCGTTCCGGCCAGCATGGTGACGCACGGTGGACTGGGCGTGATTGCGCGTGCCCCTGATTGGCTGGATCATGTCGAGGAGCCGATGAATTATCTGGCGAGTGTGCGAAGAAATCTCGACTGGTTTGATCGTATGGAAAACAACCCCAATGCCTTTTACCGCGAGCCGGGAATGCCCGCGTGGTGGTGGCATGCCCATGAAGGGCTGGATCCAGCCAACCACAAATTTGCTGAGGGAACGTTCCCCTGCATAGCCTCCGTCGGCATTCAGGCGTATCTGCTCGCCTCCCAATGTTTCCCGGAAAAAGCCGAAGCCTATCGTCAGATAGCGATAGCTATTGGTGACTGGCTGCTGAAGAACCATACGCCGATGACGGGCAAGCTCCCCGGGATGCCGTATACATCGGTGCAGCAAGGCAAGTTTGATTATCTGGTTGAAGGCAAGGCTGTCAGCATCACCCGCAGTGGCCTGCCCGGTTTGCAGTTGCTGTTGCTGCACGAAATGACTGGTGACAAGCGGTATCTCGATTATGCCCTGCACATCGCCAGTGTTCTTCGTCAGTGGGTGCGCGAAGATGGGAGCATGCCCTTCCGCGTGATGCCCGACACCGGCGAGGTGGTTCAGGATCGTACCTGCAGCCACATGCTGGTGGGATTGTTCATGGATGCCCTGCCCAACGGGCAAGGCAGGGATGTGGCCGACCGCATTGTGCAGTGGGCCTTGGAAAATCCCATGAAAGACTTCAACTGGGAGGCTGGTTTTGAGGATGTCAATCTGCGCGATAAATACTCGAACCTATCAAACATGGATGCGCTCTGGGCGGTGCGTCTGTTTGTACGCCGCGGGTTGATGCAACCAGCGCTGAAGCTGGTGCGCTGGGTGGAGGACCAGTTCGTCAACTTCGGCGATGAGGCTTCGCTGTTGGTCAAGACCTACTATCCAACGGTGCGCGAGCAGTTTCACTGCGATTGGCCGATGGAGGCGCACGCATCAAACTATGCCAGGACCTGCTTTGTCCTGCATGAAGCCACCGGCGACCAAACCTGGTATAACAAGGCAATCGCCACGCTCAACGCGATTGTCAAATCGCAGCGCGTGGATGGCGCCTACAGCACCTGGGGCAAGGATCGGGAAACCGGCTTGGGAGGCTCCGGATCAGGCTGGAACTGGTTTAACTGTAACCACGGCGCCATTGTTCAGCTTTTAACGTATACGCTGCACAACCAGGGTAAGCAGGTGATGTCATACTAGAGCGTGCGAACCAAAGCTGATACGAGCCATCGCCATGTGGCATGGGGCTGCGCCAAGTGAACAGCGCGTCCCGTCAGCCTGTCGGTTTGCCATTGATGGATGAAATCACTTGTTAAGCTTAACACAAGGGGTTGATTCCTCACGGACGCCAACCCGGCTGCAGACGGTTCTCGCGCAGGGCTTTTGCAAGTAACCCGCGAGGGTCGATGTATTAACGAGCCGCGACCGTCAGGGAGCGGTGATCGGCTCAAAAACCGCTCCCTGACGGTCGCGGCTCGTGAGAGATTGCCTATCGGACGCCTACTTGCGTTTGCCCTGCGGTTCTGGCATTGACACTGACGCCAGCGCATCAAATTTCGTTTCCCAGCGGGGCTATGCTGATCTCGTCAAAAGTGGCCCAGCCACTATCGCATAACAGGGCAATGCCGCCGCTGCGCAGGCTGTGGCCACTGGGTTGCACAGGTATGGCGGCACTAAGACACTGTTGCCCGTTGAGATAGGCCACGAGCTGGTCATCGGTTGCAGCGACTTGTAAATCTTGAGGCTGGTTCAATGACCACTGCACCTGATGCACCGCCAGTATGCGATAGCAATGATCATATTGCTGCACCAGTTGGAGCTGACCAGCCTTGTGGTCGTAAAGTGCAGCCAGATACCGATACAACCCACCATAACGAATACACAGACCAACGCGATCACACAACCGTGTGGTGATCCTGGCACTGGCGCGATAGTTGCGCCAATCGCGCCCGCCGGTATGCGCCAAACCAACGCCGCGGTTGGAAACAATGCACGGCGCTTGACCATGGCTACGGGCAAAGAGCTTGTCATTGCTGGCGATCCATCCAAGCAGCCCATCACGGGAAACTTTCGCAGCCGCTCCGCCGGAGAAATTGACGCTGGGCACACCCGACCAATCGATCCAATCAACGGCCACGCTGCCACCTTGGCCGGCAGGGCCTTGAAAATAAAGGCCTAGCTGCGCGATGGGCCAGCCTTGCGTAGCAGGAATGACCCAACTGATTTCGTGCTGCTCACCCGCTGGCAGCAGGCGGGCTGCACTTTGGGCATATCCCAAAAGCACCGGCGTGCGCGAAGGCGTGTGCGAGGCTTCGGCTGGCTGGTAGTAGCGGATGTACAGCCCCGCTTGAATATCCTGGCCATCGACCACCGCCAGTTGGGCACGCACCTGCTGACCACTGTAAAGGGTGGGGGTCGCTGCCAAGGCGTAGGCCGAGCCTGTGTATTCCAACAGGTCAGGCTGGATAAAAGTGGGTGTTGCAACACGGGTCGGAACATGCCGGGCCAAATGATCAAAGCGAATGAGCAGTTGGCCATTCGGATTTTCCACACGGATACGATTCTCACCGGCAAGCTGTTTATCCGGCATGAAGCCATGTCGGGCGCTGGGCTGGGTGAAATGAAATCGGGCATTGTTCTTGCTTGAAGAGACCGGCGCCCAGCCCATTACCTGTCGGCCAAGACGGCAAATCAGATCAGCCTGCAACAGCGCATCGCTGATCGCATGTGTTCCCTCCGCCGTGGGAAGAATGAGGCGATCGGCCAATGGCTCCTGCCAGTCGGGGCCACTGTGAATACCTGCCAGCCCATCTTTAATACCCATCAGACAGCCCACGTTGCCAGCGTTGCAGTCAGTATCCCAACCAGCCGTGTTGGCGATCATCAGCGCCTTTTGAAAGTCGTTTGGCGCGTGCGCCCATGCCATTACCATGACGGCATGATTGGGGATCACATGACACCCGCCGCCGTAGCGGTCATAGCCATAGGTTGCTTGAATCTTACCCAGCGTTGCCCGCCAGTCCTGGCCATGAGCCGCTGCCCAGTTGCGCACATCGTGATAAATCGTGGCGATCAGACTATCGGCTGGTATCACGGACAGACCGATGTCAAAGAGTCTGTCCATGTTCGACTGAACAAACGCCGCTGACTCCATCGCCGCCAGGGCCTGTGCCGCATAAACCGCCTGACCATCGTGGCTGACACGCCCCGCCTCCGCGGCCAAATGCGCAGCCAACTGCGGGTCCCCCGGGGCGACCATGGCAAAGCCATCGATAAAAATTTGCGCCCCGATCTGTTCAGCCACCAACTGGCCATTGAGCTGCGACGATCCCGATCGCGGCGCCGCAATCCCCTGCATCAAACGCAGCCACGCCGTATGCTCGGTGGAATTGCCCATGCCTCCCCACCAGAGAACCGTCTGGTTTTCGATCAGGTAATTCAGCCAGGTGGCACCGATCTGAGCCGATGAAATATCGCGCCCAGCCTGATGGTCTTCGATGGCACGAAGGAACGTAAAAGTGCCCGACAGATCATCGTCCGGGCATACCAATGGATAATTCAGGCGATCATGGATGTAGTACCAGATTTCGCCGAAGTTCTTTTCAATGTCCGCGTTGGATCGGCCCTCGATCGGCTTGCCGGTGTAGACGCCGATGGTCTTGCCCAATACACCGGCGTATACCTTTTGTACGTAGTCAGCCGGTTCAGTGCTCTTCATGCGATGGCTCCCAGGTTGGTTCGTAAAACGGTGGCATGATAGTCGATACGGGCAATCCGCCCAACACCGTTCATTTCAGCGCCCTGCGACCAACGACAGGCCGACGATCGTTGCCGGCTCCGGGCGCGCTCGACGACTGTTTTTCTTTCGATCTCCGCACTTCATCACACCATGCCAATGGCCTGCGCGTCCCACTTCTTTGGCGCGGGGCAGCACCGCTTAATCATCACGCGATGAACCTCGGAGCTTTTGCTGCTTTGACTGACGCGCCCGCAACTGGCGCACGCGCCGATCCGTGTCTAGAACCGAAACCTCCTGCTCCTTCATCAACTGAGCCGCCACGGCGAGATTCTCCAACGACTTGTCAATATCATCATTTATATATTCATAGTAATCCGCACGTTGAACATACAGGGCGTAGTCTTTCGGCTCCTTCTCAATCGCCACGTCCAAATCGGCAAGAGCACGATCAAACTGCATCATGTGCGCGTACTCGCCCGCTCGCAGAGCATATACACGCGCGGAGTTCTCGCCATTCGTGATGGCGTAGGTATACAGGTCGATCGCATCTCGATAATTGCCGAACTCACCCTCCAACTGAGCGAGCAACATGGAAAACGAGCCGGTAAATTCAGGTTTAAGCTTGATCATTTCGCGATAATCGGATTCAGCACCTTGCTTATCTCCCAACACCCAGCGCGCATCGCCTCGTGCCGGCAGAACCTGATCACGACGCGCACCACGCTCCATGAGCCGGCTGGCCATCGCTTCAAGATAGGCCGCTTCCAACACGGATAGTTTCCCTTCCTTGTGTGCGATGGTTTTCCACTGCGTCTGGTAGACTGCATATATAGACGCGAAATCCGGCGTAGGGCCTTCCAATTGGTCGCGTTCAATCGCCGCAGATCGTTGCAGACCCGTGAGCTTTTGAACATCCCCACCCCGCGCTGCCACGTTGTACGCCAGCATCGCCTGGACTTTATCCTTCTCAGACAGATAGCGGCCCAGCTCATAATACGCCGCCGCATTACGGGCAGGATCCTTCGCAGCGGATTCCAGCCACTCCATCACTTTCTTATCCTCTGCGCCTGCTTCAACCGCACGTTCAAAGCCGATCAAAGCGGTCGAAGCACGCCGGTTCGCTCTGCTCTGAAGTTTCCCCCACAGCACTTCCGCTTCGTCTGTTTCGCCGGAGCTTACCAACTGGCGATAGCGTGCGGCCACCTCATCAAGGAATGAATCACGCCAGAAGCCAAACTCGCCCCAGATCAGCGTCCGGTAGATCCAGTACTCGGTTGTATCATTAGGGTAGTCGCTCCAATCAATCAAAATATCCAGTATCTGCGACCACTCGCCAAAGCGCACCTGCACCAGCACCTGATCCAGGGGCATATAGGGGTCTGAACCCTGGGCAGAACGCTTGATGGTGGTCATTTGGCTGTACTGCTTGATGCGTGAAAGCGCAAGCTCTACTCTGCGATGCGCATACTTAGGTTCGCCGTGGCGCAGGCTGTTAGCTTGTGCCCACGCATCGACCGCCAATGCCAAAATCGTGTCTTGTGCCGCATCGGCATAGGATCCTTTGAGCAGTTGAAAGGTGGCACGCTCCAGCAGCAGATCAGGTGCAGGGTGGAAGTTTTCTATCACATAAGTGTAGCGCGGGATAATCTGATGCCACTTGTGATTCTCCTGGAGCCGACGAATGCCCAGGTTCTTCATAACCTCCTTTGCGGCATCGTTCTTGCGGCGCGCTTCCGGCCAGTAAGCATTGGTAACCGGCACGTCAAGGTCTTCATCCGGCCGGGGCCAAATGCGCCAGGGGATGATTGCAGAGGAGTTCAGGGTTGGATCGTTCGGGTCCAGATCGGCGATGCGCTCCCGGGTCAGCTCAATCACCCTGGTACGCAGCGCTGCGTCGGCAGGATTCTGTACATAAGCCGAGACCGCTTGTTCAAGAGGGATGATTGGGCGCGCATCGGCCAGCGGCTGATAAAACTCAGCCAGCGCATCCTTAACAGGCTCAGCGAAGTCGCTATATTTTCTGGGTAATTGCCAGGAGAGCTTATGTTCATCCTCCTTGGATGGATACATAAACCGCTCCAGCATCCATCCATCTCGCGCCAATGACAAGGCCGCATCGATGGATCGGCCGGCGATGCGCTGAATAATTTGATTCGCCAACTCTAACGCTTCTTTGGCCTCAGCGCTCGGCGGTGCTTTTTGTGCTGCCTTTTTAAGCGCAACGGCGCGCTTCAGGCGTTCTGTAGTACCTATTTTCCCACCGGAGTTTTCAGCTAGACTCACGCCACGGGCATGCACTTTGAGATAATACGGCGTTATCTGGGCAAGCAGTTGGTCTCGGATTGCAGTTTCGGCAATCGCCCTGGCACGCCCTTCGGCAGCGCCCAGCAAATAAACCGCTGCATCATACTTAAAGTCTGCTTCATCTTTAGCCAGTTCCGCATCGATATCTTTCAAGTTGCCCTGAACAAATGCCTGGCCTTGCGCCGTAACTATTTCACCTTTTTTCCCGGCCAGTTTCTTATCAATCTTAACGAACTGCTCATCGACGTACTTGCGCGCCTGTGCCTGATTTTCATCGTTCGTGGCATTATTGATGCGCCGACGTATATCCTCGACGGCCTGGGCCAGCGCGGCCAGGTCGCTGTCTGCTTTATCCAGCGCCAGTGCATAACCTACGGCGGGCTGTAAAGTCCAGATCCGGTCAATCGCGGCCTTATAGTGGGTTGCAGCCTGGGCAAATTGATTTTGCTGCGACAGGATACTGGCAAAGCTCACATGGGCCGTAGCCAAGGCGTAGGGTGGACTGCCGGGATTGTCGATGATCCGGGTATAAGCCCGAGCGGCCTGCTCCAGTTTTTTGTCCTGCGCGTACAGATCGCCAGACGCTTGCAGCAGCGACCAGGCATCGGGATGCGCTGCAAGCGCTTTGTCGATGGCTACGCGCGCATCCGAGGACTGGTTTGCGCGCACTTGAATAATCGCCAAGGTCGCCGTTGCCAGCGGATGATCGGGGTGCTCCTTGAGTACGACCTCCAACTGACTCTGCGCAGTCTGGACATCACCTCGTATTATTCTGGCCCGCGCATCGGCTACCTTCACGTCCGGGTTCTTATAGTGATCCTTCCATAAGAGTTGCACGACAACGGCGGCACGCCCATAGTTGCCTTCGTATACATATGTTTCAAACTGTTCCAGTCTTTTGCCAATCAGTGCTTCATCGTCCGCTTTCTGGTCAGCCAGCGTCAATGCACCGGACAATAACAGGACGCTGACAAACAGCAGCGCACGCCATGGATGGTTGCATGTCATGTGAGATCGTCTCATCAAATCAGATTAAAACTGCACTATCTGCCTATTGACCCTATCGGCAAGACACTCATTTATCTTTGCCTAAACAACGTTGTGCCAAAAGTGCCTCAAACGCGCAGCGCAACCTCGACGTGGAAAGGATGGCGTTGCCCGGAAAGATAATCCCCAACCCATCCAAATCCTCCTCACGCACTGCGGGGAAAATTATTTTTTGTCATCATTTGCCCATAAGCACCGTTTAATAGGGTGAACGCGCGATTTTACGGAGACTCGTTACCGAAGGCCCATTGCAGGCCCGTGCGTCGCGGCTTGGGGGGGCAGTAAATTGTCGTCAGCTCAAAAACGATTACCCCGAAACACCTGAAAGACTGTAGCATTGTTGTGGGAATATACTGGGGGGATGGGGACGGCTTATGGTTACATCATTTGACGCAAGCTCAGGGTGTTCCTGAGTGTCTCAGAACCTACGCTTACGGGAGCACATATGGAGTCGCCAAAAATTCAAGCAGCGCATTCTGGTATCCGTGACTGGCCGGCCATAAGGGCTGGTACTCGTTTGCGCATTATATGGATAATCTTTTTCTTGATCGGCATTCTGGCCATGCTGGAGGGCATTGCCGTTTTTGTGGCCCTTCCATTTTATTTCCCATCCCATGGCATGGCGGAGCTTTGGATCTACGCAGCAGACGCACTTACCCATTTCTATATCGGAGTGGCAATGGTTCTCTTTGGATTTGTATTGCGGGTGTGCAGCAGCCTGGTCCTGAGGAATCACATTCGATATGCCCAGGCTCCCTGAAATACCAGCGCCGCCACTTTATTATTGTTAAAACTGGACATTCGACTAAACAACGTGCGTTAATCCCACTATCATTGGCTGAAACGAAAGGATTTCACCATGATCAGCCGTTTTACCCTGATGTTGGCCATTTCCAGCAGCCTTGTCGGTATGACTCTTTCTCCCGCTCTGGCGGGGACACTCGCTTCGACTCAGACCACCCTCAATGACAAAACCACCCTGGCGATTGCCCATGCCCAGGCGGTGGCCGACAAGGGCATTGAATATCTGCGCAGCAAGCAGTTGCCCGACGGCGGCTGGCACGGCGAAAAGGAACCCCCCGCCTTCACCGCGCTGGTTCTGCGCGCCCTGGTGGGCGATGCCCGATTCACGGCGGACACCGATTTCATCAAAAAAGGTTATGATCGTCTGTTGCAATATCAGGTTCCCGAAGGCGGCATTTACCGCGATGCCCTGGCGACCTACCAGACCGCCATTTCCATCAACGCCTTGGCTGCTGCGCACAAACCTGAATATCAGCCGAATATCGACAAGGCCGTCGATTATCTCAAAAGTCTGCAATGGGGCGTGCGCGTTGTCGAAGGGCCTAAGGGTGAAAAAGTGATCGATGCGACCAGCCCTTGGTACGGCGGTTGGGGTTATGGCCGGGGCGGACGGCCTGATTTATCCAACACGCAGATGGTGGTTGAAGCGCTCAGTGATGCCGGCGTGCCGCAGGATGATCCCGCCTACGCCGCAGCGGTGACATTCGTTTCACGCCTGCAAAATAATTCTGAAACCAACGATCAACCCTGGGCGGGCAACGATGGCGGATTCATTTACAGCCCCGGCGCTGACAGCCGCGGTGAAAGCGCTGCTGGGGAGTATACCGGCCCTGACGGTCGCCGTATGCTGCGCAGCTACGGTTCGATGACTTACGCCGGACTTAAAAGCATGATCCACGCGGGGCTGACCCAGGATGATCCGCGCGTCAAAGCCGCGTGGGACTGGATTACCAGCAACTGGACGCTGCGCGAAAATCCCGGCATGCGCCTGTTCGATCCCGAACATCCCGATTCCGGTCTGTACTACTATCAACTGACGCTGGCACTGGCGATGCACGCTTACGCCCAGCCTGTTTTTCAGATTCCCGATGGTCAGAATATCGATTGGCGGCTTGCCCTGATCGACAACATCGCACACCTGCAGCAGGCGGATGGTTCGTGGGTGGGCAGCAAACGCTGGATGGAAGGCAACACTGTGCTGGTCACCAGTTACATGGTGCAGGCGCTACACGAAGCGCAGGATGATCTGCGCCAGCATCCACTGGCGGATTAAACCAGATTGAACTTCGCGTCATGGGCTGGTGCAAACAGCGCATCTGGCAGGGCTTCAGCTTTCCGGTTCCTGATAGTGCGGTGCTGTTGCTTGTTGCACCCGCCCCTGCAGGCTAGCCAGAATGCGCTGTACGTGAATGTGGCAGTTTTCCAGAAATACCTGGAAGCTCTGCTGCGTGCCGCCCGTGGCAGTACCCGCAACATAAACACCCGGCACATTGGTCTGCATCGTCTGTTCATCGAACTGGGGTTGTTGATCCACCCCGTGCAGATTGACCCCAACCTTGCGACACAGCGACATGTCCGCTTCATAGCCGATCAATGAAAGAACATGATCGGCGGGCACTTTGACCGTCTGTTGATCCAGCCGTTCCAGCTTTTCATTCACCTTCGCCAGCTCGACATATTCCGGCGTAATCTGCACGGGAACGGTATCGAACCAGCAGGCGATCTCCCTCTTGGCAATCAGGCTGTTGATCTCCGGCAGCAACCAGTACTTGATCCGCTGGTCATCGAAGCTGGATCGGCGATAACTCAGCGCCACCTGGGCGCGGGTATGATGCAGACGCAGCGCCGCCTCCACGGCTGAATTGCGCCCGCCAATGATCACGACCCTGCGGCGAAAATAGACGTGCGGTTCATGAAAATACGCACTGACATGCGGCAGGTCTTCCCCGGGTATGCCCAGCCGGCGCGGATGGGCCGTACCACCGGTAGCCAGAATGATACGCTTGGCGCGCCACATGCGCCGGGTCTGGTTCGGATGGGTCGTCAGAACAAATCCATCATTGGCGGTTTGAATATCGCCCACCGGTTCGTAGGTATTGATCGCCAGATCATGCAGCAGGACAACCGTGCGCAGATAACGCAAATAATCCTCGCGCGTCGCCTTGCCCTGGTCCAGCGTCTGCAGGGGTACGCCGGCAATGGCAATACGTTGCGGTGAGGAGAAAAAGTGCGTGGCGGGCGGAAACCACTGGATGGTTGCGCCGATCTGACCGGCGTCGAAGTGGCGATAATCAATCCCAGCCTGCTTCAGCGCCACCGCCATCTCAATGCCGATCGGCCCGGCACCTATCAAGGCAACATCCATCTGCTGATCCATAATTTCGATCATACACAAATCGCCCCCGCTGGTAAGGAATAAGGCTCTGGTTTCAGATTTTTCATCATTTTCCAACTGAATCTGTTATCTTTGGTTGGCTGTTTGTCGATTCGCCGCCCGCCATCAAACTGCTGGCGGACTTGGCCACTTTCACGCCATTGACATAATTTTCTTCGGCTTCTACGGTTGCATTATGTTTCATCTGACCCGACATGGCTGGCGCGAAATGCTGATCGGTTCGATTGTGCTGATCGGTGTGGGGATATTCCTGGGCTGGGCGACCAATCTCTGGTGGATCGGTCTGATCGTACTGCCGGTTCTGGTCTGGTTATTCGCCTTTTTCCGCGACCCGCACCGTGTGGTTCCCACCCAGCCCAATGTCATGGTCAGCCCAGCCGATGGCGTGGTGTCGGATATCACCCAGATTCCGTATCACGAGCTTCTGGGCGGTTCATGTGTCCGCGTTGGTATTTTCCTCTCGGTTTTCAATGTCCATCTCAACCGCGCCCCGTGTGACGCAAAGGTTCTCGATCTGCGCTATGTCAAAGGTCGATTCATCAACGCCATGAAGCATGACGATGCCTCCAGCCAGAACGAAAGCAACACCATCGTGCTGGGGCAACCCGATCAGCCCAACCCCCGACCCATTGCCGTCGTCAAGCAGATTGTGGGACTGATCGCCCGGCGAATCATCTGTGATTGTCAGATTGATCAAGACCTGCAGCGCGGCCAGCGCATCGGCATGATCAAATTCGGCAGCCGGACAGAGCTGTACATCCCCACCTGGCTCCAACCGCGAATCAAGGTGCAGATCGGTCAGAAGGTGCGCGGCGCCAGCGACATCATCGCCTGGATCGATCCCGCCACTGGCCCGGACAAAATCGATGCTGATATCGCAGCACCGCAGCAATCATACTGGCCATCGGAATCGGAGGTAACGACATGAGTGATTTCGATGACCCGACCGCCCCGCCAGACGCCGAGACTGAATTGTCGGCTGCGCTTGACTCCGATAGCGTTACACCGGCGCGCCCGGTACGCCTGCCGCTGCGCCAGCGCGGCCGATCCGTAGCCATGCGGTCGGTACAGTTTCTTCCCAGCCTCGCTACATTGGGCAACGCCATCTGCGGTTTTGGGGCAATTTATGTTGCCAGTTTTCAACCCAGCGACATCAGTCAGCAAGACCCATGGGCGTTGGCGTTGGGACAACACAAATACATCACCGCCGTTTACCTGATTTTTCTGGCGATGCTCTTCGATGCCATCGATGGCCGATTGGCGCGATTCGCCCGCCACACCACCGATTTCGGCGGCCAGCTCGACAGTCTGGCGGATATTGTCAGCTTTGGTGTTGCACCGGCGTATCTGGCGCTGCAGGTCTTGAAATATGGCCTGATCCTCCAATGGCAACCTCCGTTTATCGTCTCGCGATTGATCTGGGCGATTGGCGCACTGTATGTCAGTTGCGCCGCAATTCGCTTGGCGCGATTCAATACCATCAACCAGCACGGCGAGCAGCACCACCTCGTTTTTCATGGCCTGCCTTCACCCGGCGCTGGCGGCACGGTTGTCGCTTTCATTCTGATGCAGCAGGATCTTCAGCTCAGTGGGTTCAACCTGCTGTCGAACCTCTGCCTGTATCTCCTGCCGTTGATCGTACTTGGTTTTGGCCTTCTGATGGTCAGCAACATCCCCTACCCACACCTGATCAATCGTTATCTGCGCGGGCGCAAAAGTTTGGCCCGGCTGGTAATCGCTGTAGCCATCGTGCTGCTGCTGGTCGTCGCCCACCAGTATGTCATTGCGCTGGGCACGCTCGTCTACGCGCTGAGCGGGCCGGGCCTGTGGATACGCAATCGCCACACGCCCAAAGACCAGCAACCCGTTGATACCGGTATCAATGTCTGAAACGGTTCGCCCTATTTACGATTTTGATCGTTTGGACAGGTTTTCAGCGACAATCGCCGCATTGCGTTTGAGCATCGGCAGCTTGACGCGCTTCATCGCACTATGGCGCAGGTTCCGCCGGTAGTCTTCATCCGTCCAGTTCAGAACTTCATCCGTCGCCAGTGTCCCGGTCGCAAAACGAGGCTGGAACGCTGGCTCGGTGGTGTCAGGCGCCCGCATGTTATACGGGCAGACTTCCTGGCAGATATCGCAGCCGTACAACCAATCGCCAATGGCTGATTTCAATTCCTGCGGTACTTCATCACGATGTTCAATGGTCAGATAGGTAATACATCGGCGGGCATCGAGCTGATACGGCGCAATAATCGCACCGGTTGGACAGGCATCGATGCAGCGTGTGCAACTGCCGCAACGATCAATCGCTGGTTCATCGACCGGCAGATCAAGATTCGTCACCACCACGCCCAGAAGCAGCCATGAGCCCAACTTCGGATTTATCGTCAGCGTGTTCTTCCCCTGCCAGCCAATACCCGATCGGGCAGCGTGCGATTTTTCCATGATCGGGGCGGTATCCACCCCCACCCGCGTTTCAGCACCATTGACATTCTGACGGATCCAGTCCGCCAATTGGTACAATTTTTTCTTGACGACCTCGTGATAATCCTGGCCCAGCGCATGCCGCGATATCTTGCCCCGATACTGGCCTTGAGGCCCCGTCGGTTTGTCCTGCTCCGATTCCAGTGGCTGCAGCTTGGTATGATAATTGATCGCCAGACAGATCAGGCTCCGCGCTGACGCCATATAGACGCGCGGATCGATCCGTTTTTCCACCCCGTCCGCCAGCCACTGCATCATCCCCTGCTTACCATCGTGCAACCATTGCCGCAGATAATCGGCGCGTGGTGAGGGCGTCGCCGGGGCGATACCCACCAGATCAAACCCAAGATGGCGCGCCTGCTGGCGAATCGCCAGCGCGACAATCGCAGCAGGTGTATCAGCGTCGTAGAGAGTGCTCATGATCAAATCACAATGGCGATTATAGGCCAGGCGCGGGGCGTTTTCAGTCCAACATTCACGGGTTGGCACCGCAGTGCAGTTGCCAAATAAATTACACCTTGGCAAATTTCCAGCCTCCGTGCAGAAAACGCATCAGGATCAGCAGCCCGCGCACCGCCAGTTCCGTACACAATACACCCCAGATCGCAACCAACCCCATGTCCAGCCACCATCCAACAATCAACACCCCGATGAAACGCACTCCAATGATGCTGCTCAGATTCAGCAACATCGTCGCCAGCGTATCACCGGCTCCGCGCAAGGCTCCGCTGAAAACAATACTGGCTGCAAAAGCCGCCTGGATGGTTCCCGTGACCGCCAGACACTTCGCTGTCAATGCGGCAATCCGCGGATCATCAGTAATCAACTCGGCGGGAATGTGTGACGCGAAAATAAAAAACAAACCCAGCGCGGTCATCAAACCCCCACCGCAGACATACGCCATCCACGCGCTGCGGGCGGCACGGCGCGGATCACCACGCCCCAGATTCTGACCGACCAGCGTTGCCGCAGCCGTTGCAAAAGCCATCCCCAGCAGAAAACTGATTCCCTCGATGCGGATCGAATTGATGTGCGCCGCCGCCGATACGTTGGTGACATCGGTCGCGTTAATCACAATCACCACTGCGAAATTAGCCGACCACGACAACAACCCCTCCAGCGCCGTCGGTAGACCGATCCGCACGATACGCTTGATGGTCAGCCAGTGCAGCCGCATCCGGCCCAGCATCAGCCGCACATTTTTATTCCCGCGCTTGAGCATCCACAGCGCCGCCACCACCCCCACGGTGTAGGAAATGCTCGTCCCAATGGCAATGCCGGCAAAACCCAGTTTCGGCATGCCCCACCAGCCATAGGTCAACCCGAAACTGGCGATCACGTTGGTGATATCGACCAGCACCATCACCATGGCCGGCCGGAGCATATCCCCCGAACCACGCAGGCAGGCGTTGGCGGTGAACATGATCATCGAAAAGGGCAGGGACAATGAAAGAATCCGCAGATACTGGCGGGCAAACCCGCGCGCATCCGGCGCCAAACCGGCGATATACACAACACCATCCGCACTGACCCATAAAACCACCGCCATGATCAGGCCCACAATCAGCGCACCGGAGATGGACTGCCCCGCCACCTGGTTGGCTAAGCTGCGATGACGCGCCCCACTGGCCCGCGCGATGATCGCGGTGCTGCCCGTGCCGATGGAACCGACGATCAGCCCGATGAACCACATAATGTACGCCATCGTCCCCACCGCCGCTGTCGGGGCAGCCGCATCACCACCCAGATGGTTGGCCAGATAGGTATCCGTCAAACCGACGGCCATGCTCAAAATCTGCTCAGCCATGATCGGCAGCGCCAGCCAGATGACCGATCGGAGTACGCCCGATAGCGGCGCAGCCTCTGGCATCGTTTTTGATTTATCTGCAGATATCGCTGTCACTTGTGCCATGAAATTCAACCACAATTACGCCGGGCCATTGTCGGGTGTCGGTTCGGCTTATCCAGTTGGTTCGAGCATCTTTCCCTTGCACGCGATGCAACCATTTCATCAATCAATTCGTCAGACTCGTGCAAACTTTTCCAGGGCGCTGACAGCAGATCGAAAATCCTTCGGCGGCTGGCAGTGCAGTTGTATCTCACGCCCATCGGGATGCACAAAGCTCAATTGCTCAGCATGCAGGGTCAGACGATCAATCAACGGGCGTTCCGGCTGATCGGTCTTGGTACGATAACCTCGCTTGAAGTGGCTGAGCCAGATTCCGCGCTGGGCTGGGGGAAGCGGATGATACAGCGCATCGACCATCAGCGGATGACCAATCGCCTTGAGATGCACGCGAATCTGGTGCGTCTTACCCGTGCGCGGAAAAACGCGCAGAAGCGCTCCATGTCGATAGATCTGTTCAACCTGCCATAACGTCAGCGCTGGTCGGCCTTTTTTCACAATGGCCATCTTTTTACGATTCAGCGGATCGACCGCCAAAGGTAGATCGATCTGCCCCTGATTGCTGGATGGTTTGCCGCTGACCAGCGCCAGGTACTGTTTTTGGATCGTATTGTTCTGAAATTGCTGTGACAACCAGCGCTGGGCATCGATCGTCTTGGCCAGCAGTAGAATGCCGCTGGTCTCCTTGTCCAACCGGTGTACCAGACGCAGGCGCGGATCAGCCTGGCCTGAGGCCGGCAAACCGATCTGCCGCGCCAGTTTCTGGATTACAGAATCGCTTTCGCCGCGCCCGGGAATCGTCGCCAGACCGGCGGGTTTTTCAACCGCAACCAGTAATCCATCTTCAAGGATAATGCGTAACTGTTCCTGTCGCTTCACGATTTTCACCACAACTTAAAAGCGCTCAGGAGCTTCAGTATCGGATGGGTCAGAATTATGTTGATCGGTCGCTCTATCTACCAGATTCGACTGATAAAACAACGACTTGCCGGTGGCGGGCGCTTGCGCGGTATCCGGTTGATCGATGGTCTGAATGAGATAATCATCGGAAGTAAAACTGGCACCGAGATTGCTCAAGAGCTGCGCCAACGCCCGCGCCTGTCGCCAGCTCGTCAATCGCAGATACGGCTGATCGTTGACGTTGACCGCCTGGGGATGCACCTGCGCAAAGATCACCACGCCCTGGCCGATGGGCAATTTGCCCAGCATCCCATCCGCACCATATTCCATTTTTTCATTTTCTTCCTTGAGCACAAAAGTTGAACCCGCCACCCGCCAGCGCAAATCAGAAATGCTCAGGCCCCCAGCCTCGGGCCAAGGCGGCACCTGGCGCGATCCGGCAAAATCATTGGCCTGGGCATATTTAACCCCCAATGGCCCGCCGCCGGGTGTGTCATGATACATCACCAGCACGCGCGCCCCACGTCCCGCCAGGGCAGCAATGACTGAATCTTCAACAACCGCGCCACGCCCCAGAATCAGCAAGTCGGCTGGCCGATCCAGAACATCGGCATGTTGATACTTCACCCCCAACTCATCCAGTACCGCTGCATCGGCCGCCGCGCCGATATAGACAACCCGTTCAGCCCGTGGCGCCAGCGCCGCCGTGCGAGCATATTCCACAACCTGCCTGACCAACTTTCCGGCTGCCGGCAGATCGGCAAAGTGACCTTCAAGATTCAAACTACAAATGATCAACCGACCACGTCCGTACTCCATTTCCAGCAGCGGCGAAGCCGCCAGATCAAACCCACATTCTAAAATCGGGCGCAACCCGGAGTTCTGCGGTTTGATCATCGCACAACTGGCTACGACCCCGTCATGACCCCAGTCGCGCAGATCCTCATCATCAAGACCACTGACAATCGGATGCCTCGTATTCACCACAAACGCGCGCCGGATCGGTTGTGGTGTGACGCGCAAACCCAGCAGGCGACTGATCCATGATGAATCCTGCGCCATCAGCAAAACCCGCCCGCCATTGGCAAGATACGCCTGAATCTCCCCGGGAAGGGTCGATTCATCGCCCAGCGCCCCCCGGCCAATGATCACCAGATCACCGTGGGCGTTGCCCTCTTTCCACGGGGTTGGCTCATACCCCAGCGACTTGAGCATTGCAGTGGTATCGCCAGCAGGATCAAAAATGACCACCGAACCGCTGACCGCATCCAGCGGCGCAAATACTTCAAACTCGAACGTATCTTCGGAGGTGTCCGCTCCGATCGTGGCCGACAACACGAGGCGACCTTTCACCTTTTTACCGGCAATATCGGTCGGCAACGTGAAATTCAGCGGCGCGAACCAGCTCTGCGCTGGTAGCAAATTGATGGGAGCCTGATTCTGCCCATCCGCCACCTGTTTATCACTGACAAACACCTTCCACTGATAACTGGCTGCCACCGCATCACGCTGGTCGTTCAGCAGCGCCACCTGTTTGGAAACTTCCTGACCGGCCCAGAAACAATGGCTTCGATCCGTAAAATCAGACACCTGCTGACCGTCAGCAGCGGGCTGCGTCGTGCCATCGGAAGCGGACATCGCTGCACCACCGGCAATCCATGCCAGCGAAGATTGATTGGCCGATGTCGCTGCGGCAACTTCGTCATGCCCGCTGTCATATTGGTTGATTACGCTGCTGTTAACGCCCATCACGCGCCAACCGCGAAGGATTCTTCGATTAAACAATTCCTGCAACTGCCCAGCGGCGGGAGACTGCTGCAGCAACAGAATCGCCTGTTGTGACATATCGGCTGATGAATCCATCGATGCCAGCGTGTGGCGATATTCCGCCGTCTCCTGCTGATACGCCTGCGGCCCCAGATAGGCAGCCACATATTCCGTGATCACTGGTTCAGGTTGATTCGACACCATCTCCTGAAAAACCGGCAAACTGGTTGCTGCTGCCAGCAATGGCTTTTGCCCTTGCTGTTCCCAACGGCCAGGCCACTGCTGCAACTGCCGCAGCGGCAGTAAACCCGAATCAAGTGTAATGCTGTCAACCGCTCCACCGCCACCCCAGATAAACACCGGCCGTGTCGGATCCAAATCAACCACCAATTCAGCCGCCTGCTGGCTGAGCGATATGACCGTGTCACCCGCATCCGCCACTGATTTTGCATCGGGCTTCGCTCCGGCTGCCGGTGGTTGCCAGCTTTGTCCTACTGCGGCACGATCAGGCGAAGTGATCTGCCCGCCCGCCAGCCACATCACAATCGCAGGGTTGTTGCGCCAGTGACAGACATCATGTTTAAGCTGCGTCAGTAATTCCTGCGCCATCTCATCTGACTCACCCGCCGGCCGGGGGCGATGAGCCGTATTGGTTGACCACGCACCAGGCGGCGCGGCCGGCATGACCGGGGCAATCACCAACACTCCAGCCTGCTGCGCTTCATTCAGCACTGTCTCAATATCCGCACTGGAACCGCGCCACCTCGACAGTGAATCAACAACCAGCGCACAGTTATATCCATTTTGCAGGAGCTGACGCGGTGATTGACCCGGCCAAAGTAATTGCGGGCGCAGATGTATCGCCTTGTCGTTGAGCAGCAGTTGTTTGCCTTCAATGCGAAACTCTCTGAATCCAAAGGTCTGCTGGAAACTGTCCTGAAACTCCGGCCCGCTGATCTTCAGCACAAGGGTGTACAGATTGGGCTGGCCAACATCAAACAGACGCGGGTTGTCCCAATCCCAACTGACCGTGATGGTCTGCTGCCGCGCCACCGAAACAGGCACGCTCTGCTCGAAACTTTTTTCGACTCGGCCCTGTTCATCCAGTAACTGCGCCTGTACCTGCGCCTGACCAAATCGTGCCACCCGAGCCAGCTCGATATCCACTGCGAGTTTTTTCTGCTGAGTCGAGGGACGAACCAATACCTGCGAAATATGCCCCCCGCGTGGACGTGACACGAGTTGCAGCGAACCCGTCAGCCCGCGCGCCGGTGACGAAATCAACTCCTGTCCAACCGAATGTGCTGACACCTCCCTGCCCTGCAACAGCGCATCGGCTTCGAGTGGATCGGAAGAACTGGCCACCAGCAGCCGCAGTTCATTGTCCTTTCCCACCTTGAGGTGCGACGTAATATCCAGCATCCCGCCCGGCCAGTCCACCACTCCCGCTTCACGGCCATTAACCCACGCCCGCACGTCGGTACCCAGATGATCCAATTCCAGCAGGATCGATCGATCAGACCAATCGGCAGGTATTTTGATGGTGCGCTGATACCAACCGCGATTGGTCTCTTTCAATTCCGCTTCATTCCAGCCCTCGCCTGATCCAGCCGAAACCACCGCATCAGGCCAACTTCCCGGCACATTGATAATGCCCCACGCATCAGCCTGGGCAGCGCTGGTTGCCGACTGACTGGCTGGCTGGAATAACCACGGGCCATCCAGCGATAGGGTTGCCCGGTGATCACCCACACGCACGGCGGTTGTCGCCGCCCATTGCTGCTGCAACTGCACGGGAATCTGGCCTACTTTGTGTTCAACCACCACCGGCTGGACAAACGGCGAGCGAAACTCTGCGATTCCGCGGCTGTCAAACAGCCCGATGAGCAATTCCATCTCCACAGCGCCCGGCGGCACGGCTACAGCCTGGCGTGTCACCTCCTGCCAGTCGGGTGTATTGGTTTGGACCCCGCAATGATCCTCAAGAATCTGACGATCATCCGCATCGAAAAACCGGTAGCGCAGATTGGCACCATGACGGAAAGCGCCGCCGGTTTCAAAACCTTCCCCCGTGCGCACCTGCATCCCCAGGTTCATCTGTGCCCACCATGGATGCAGCACAAACCGTCGCGAAATATAACTGTCGCCATTGGTCGGACGATTGATGCGCAGCACCGGCTGATCCGTTTCACCGCTGACCATTTGAATGGCATCGACATCACCAGAACTCTGCCACCGGACCGGCAGTTGGGTGCCGGTGTCGATCGGCGCAAAACCATCGATAATGGTTTTCTGCCGGGGATCGATTCGCGCGGCACGAATGGCGGCTTTTTCAATCGGAACAACCGTCACATCATCAACGTCCAGCGTACCGGTCGTATCCCATAAGCCAACCGCCAGCCGAAGATACGCGGCATCCTTGGGAATACGCATGCGCTGACTGCCCAACGTCAACCAACCATCCGTCGAACCGCTGTCACGCAATCCCAGCCAAGGCCAACCGGCGATATGCCTGCCCTGACTATTCTCAAAGGTGTACTCCAGGCGGGCGGTCTGCCAGTGCTGCTGACCGCGCACGATATCCTGTCCGCGTAAACGCACCGATACATCCAGATACTGCCACGAGCGATCCAGTGCCACGCGCTGGGAACTGATGACCGCGCCCTGACCGGTCAAACTCATGCGCATGAAATGATTGTCACCCTCCTGCGCTTCTTCAATACGCCCGGTACCCTGATCCAGCGGCGGAATCTGCCCACGACTCCACGCGGTAAACCAGCCATCATGAATCTGCTCGAAATCACCATTGGCTGCGACATTGCCCGGTGGAGCTTTGGACGCGGCTGCCGCTATCGACGAAGCTGATGAATGGGCGGTTTCGTCGGCGGCAAGCGCCGTTGTGGCAATGGCGGCGCAGAATCCCACCAGCACCATCATCAGCACCCATTGCCAAACCGCTGTCAGCTTAATCATCGTTTCCTCGACACCTTATCCCTGTGTGATTGCTGATTATCAAATGCAGCGATTGAATTGCAACCATACCTTCCAGCATACCCAAACCCTACAACCCCTACAGCCGGACCATTGGGCAGAGCCGCTGCCATTTTTCTCATTTGACTAACCCGTCAATCAATTCGATGCATTAGGTATGGATTATCGCTGGTTCCATCATAACCGCTGGCAGGGTCAGCGACAGGATGAAAAATCCGGGCACTGCCCCGTGCTGCCTCAAGCGCAACCACAGCGGCAACGGCCCTGCCCGAATCACCTGTGGCGCAAAGCCGGCCGACGCGGTTTCACCCTGATCGAGGCGGCTATTGTCACGGTGATCGTCGGCGTCGGTACCGTCGCGATGATTCAGCTGCTGGCTGCTGGATCCATGGCCAATGGTCAGTCGTACCAACTGACAACGGGAATGAATCTGGCCAACAACATTCGCGAAATGTCCCAGTCCATGACATTTGCCCAGGTACTGGCCATGAACAACACCACCTGGTCAACCCCGGTCGATGCCATGGGGCGGGATCTTTCCGGTTTCAGCGGCTGGACTCAAAAAGCCACGGTTACACGGGTGCTGGAAAATGCGCTGACCGTGGCGACAACGGCAACTGACAGCAACATGGCGCGGGTAACGGTGCAGTCGCTACATAACAATCAGCCGGTTGCCCAGATCAGTTGGTTGGTCGTCAATACGGAGTGAATCAATCACCTAGCCTAGGGATGCTGGCGAGGCAATGGCGTCACAACCAACAACTGACCCATGAAACGAAATATCAACCATCTTCGCAGACACGGCGTGACATCGATTCTGGCGATGCTCTATATGATCCTGTTTGCCACGCTGGCTGTCGGTTTTGTCGCCATGGTCGGGACATCGACCCAGGTCGCCTCCAACGAACAGAACGCTTCACGCGCTTTCCTGGCGGCGGAATCAGGATTGAGTTTTGCCCGCTATCATCTGGGCTTGCTGAAAATCCCCTCCAATGCCACGGCGGGCACAATCACAGATGCTGTATATAACCAACTGGCCACCCGGCTCAACGGCACGATCAACCTCGGCGGGCAGAGCATCGGCCGCGACGGTGATCTCATCCGCATCCCTGATTCGACGAGTGGTTTTATTAAGGTCGATGCTGACGGCAACGGTTTCCAGCTTGCCATCCAGCGTAACGCAACTGATCTCCGTGTTATCTCCACCGGCCGCGGTCGTGATGGCGCTGTGATCCAAAGAGCAATCCAGCTCGATTTTCAAATGGGTTCGGGCCGGAGCAATATCTTTGATTACGGTATCGCCAGCCGCAGCCCGATTATCATGACCGGCAACACCAGGGTTCGCGGGCTGGGCGACCCAGCGGCCGGCAAGGTGCTTTCCACCAGTGCCCGCACGCCCACCCTCGATATGACCGGTAACAATACGATCACCGGCGACATTTATTTCAGCGACCCCGAGGCCACCGTGGCGCTGGGCGGAAACAGCAAAATTGCCGGCAGCACCAACCCGTCCGTCTGGGCGGAGCATATTCACACCAATGTTGATCCTCCGGATTTCCCCACGGTCGATACTTCGGTGTTTGAACCCTTTGCCACCAATGACATTACCAACGCCAACATCAGCGGCAATAAAACATTGAGCAATATCCGCATCAAGGCCAATGCCAACACCAGTTTCTCCGGCAATATCAAATTAAGAGGGGTCGTTTACATCGAAGCTCCCAATAAAATTTCCTTTACAGGCAATCTTGATGTGCAGGGCGTCATCGTGGTTCAGAATAATCCACCGGGAGACTGGAACAGTAATTACATCGACTTCGGCGGTAATGTCAGTTTTCAAGGCGTCGAAACCCTGCCAGCCTCTTACGGAACCTTGCGCGAACTGACCGGCAGCGCCTTTCTGGCCCCGAACTTCGCGCTGAAAATGCGCGGTAATTTTGGAACCATCGGCGGTACGATTGTCGCCAGTCAGAGCGAATTCACCGGAAATGCGGGCGGGACCATTCGCGGTAGCCTCATCAATCTCGAAGACAGTACGGTCACAACCACCGGTAATACCGATCTGGCCTTTGATCCCGAGGGAGCCAACACCAACCCCGCCGGCCTGCGCTTCTCCGGTCGGTATGTGCCCATCCCTGACTCCTACTCGGAGGTTCAGCCATGACCGCCAGGATGCTTGCGATACAGAACCTGAACCCATTGCAGCCGATGACCGACGGGCAGCGTCGCCGCCCTTGTTATTCAACTCGTCATCGCGGTCTGAGTCTGGCCGAAGTGATGATCAGTCTGGCGATTTCCGCCCTGCTGCTGACTGCGGTGGCTGTTGCATTCAGCGCAACAACATCCGCAATCGAGGTCAACGATCGCTTTTTTCGGGCATCACAAGCCGCGCGCGTGGCGATGGGGCAGATGGTGGCTGCCGCCCGCAAATCCGAATCGGCTCAGGTCGGTACAACCGCCCAGCAAAGTCTGAATCAGATCAGCAACGCCAGCAATCTGGACATCATCACAACCGAGGGTGATGAATTTTCCTACGTCTATGACAGCACCAAGCATCAGCTACAGATGGTGATCCCCAATCCATCCGGCGCTATCACGCGCATTCTGGCGCGCGATGTTGAAAGTGCCCGATTCGATGCGGCAATCGAGGCGCATCCGGATACCGGCGTACGCCGGCTGGTGCGTGTCAGCATGACCATCATCATCAAAATCGACAATCAGGAGCTTTTGCTCAGTGGTTCAGCCGTGCCACGACGTGAAATGATCTATTAAACGATGCTGCCGATAACGATGAGACGAATCAGCCCCGTTATCGTGGCAGTTTGGCGATAATCGCATCAGCAAACTGCTCCGTTCCGGCGCTGCCGCCCAGATCGCGCGTCAGCGATTTACCCTCGGCCAGCACCGCGTTGTACGCAGCTTTGACATGATCGGCTACATCGGTCTGGCCCAGGTGGTTAAGCATCATGACGCTGCTCATGATCAAGGCCAGCGGGTTGGCAATACCCTTGCCGGCAATGTCCGGCGCTGAACCGTGAACCGCCTCGAACACCGCCGCTTCATCGCCGATATTTGATCCCGGAACAACCCCAAGCCCACCCACCAGCCCCGCGCACAGATCCGACACCAGATCGCCATACAGATTTTCCATCAACAGCACATCAAACTTGGCGGGATCCTGCACCAGACGCATGCAACCAGCATCAATAATCAGCTCGTCATATTCAACCTGCGGAAATTCTTTTTTCACCTGACGGGCGCAATCCAGAAAAAGCCCATCAGACAGTTTCATGATGTTGGCCTTGTGAAACACCGTAATCTTGCCCCGATGCCGCCGCTGCGCGTACTGAAACGCATGCCGCGCAATGCGCAGACAAGCCGCCTGCGACGCGACTTTCAGGCTCGTAACCACACCGGGAACAATTTCGTTTTCAATCCCGCTGTACAGACCCTCGGTATTTTCGCGGACGATCACGATATCCACGCCTTCATAGCGGGTATTAACGCCGCGCAGCGAGCGGACCGGGCGAATGGCTGCGTAGAGATTCAGCTTCTGGCGCAACTGGACATTGACGCTCTTGAATCCCTTGCCCACCGGCGTCGTCACCGGCCCCTTCAGCGCCACACCATGGGCGGCAATGGCCGCCAGCGTCCGCTGGGGCAGAACATTATCGTGTCCCTGTTCCAACGCCGTGGCACCGGCAACCAGTTCAACCCAGTCGATCTGAGCGCCGGCCGCCTCCAGCACGCGCTGCGTCGCGCGGGTGACTTCCGGGCCGATTCCATCTCCGGGGATAAGTGCGACAGTCTGTTTAGCCATAGTCTGCTACGATAAGTTGCCCACCCGCCTGTGTCGATACGTCACGAGTCCTGATTTGCACGGGTTGAATGTTCCGGGCTGATTTCGCGCAGGTAACTGAATGAATAAATGCCCGCTTCATGACGATCGGTAAACCCGATTTTAAGCGCATACCCCCCAATGAGTTGAGCATGGGTCGCAGCCATCTTGCCGCTGCGATCCACCGGCAGAATGTTCAGGCTGACGGTTTTTTTCTGCGGCTGCATCAATGAGTGCGGGTCGGTTCCTGTGCGCGATAATTTGCACGCAGCGCACGGGCACATCAGGCGCAGATACCCAATGGGATAAATGCTCACCTGACCGTCATCCCATTCAATAAGCAGCCGTTCCTCTTTTTTCAGGTCGATCCGCAGCGGATAAGCTTCAGAACTCGTCATCGTAGCGCCCATTTTATTCATAGCAATTATTGCACGTTGCGCTGATTATAGGCGCAGCGTCGCTCCCAGATCGCGTTTGGCTGCCTCGATAAACTGCTGGACACTCGCCTCCACTTCATCGCTGGTCAGCGTGGAGGAAGGCGCGCGGAACACCAGTTGAATGGTGACACTTTTTTGTCCCTTTTCCAGCGGTTTACCCCGATACGTTGTGATGTACTGGACATGTTCCAGCATGGACAACCGGGCGGCATCAAGCA
The DNA here is from genome assembly GCA_020847375.1 of Phycisphaerales bacterium. Taxonomy (GTDB): domain Bacteria; phylum Planctomycetota; class Phycisphaerae; order Tepidisphaerales; family Tepidisphaeraceae; genus JADLCB01. Next base: position 80,120 of record JADLCB010000008.1, read on the forward strand.
CGTCCATAATCTGCTGATAACGGATGGTTTCGTTGACCACCAGCGATAAGTCGCGTCGAATCGCGGGGAAACGTGAAAGCGGCTGCAACTGCGGCACCGCCTCGGCGCCATCGAGAAGCATTGACAGATTCACCTCCGCTGCCACCGGAGCCGATTTCAGATCGGCATGACCAGCCACATCCTTATCCAACCGGCCAAACCATCCCAGCACTTGATCGCCCCACTGCACACGACCGCAGCTTCCGGTGGCGAACCCCACGCGATGATCGGGCGTAACCACAAGCTTGCGATGACGGTTGAGTTTTTCCAGAACCGCCTCCAGAACGCCGCGCATCTGCTGAATATCAGCCCCTCCCACCAAGGCAAGACGCCGCTGCTCACAAACTTCACCCTGCTTATTGGTCCAGAAAGCTGAACCAATTTCATACAAACGCGCATCCGGCGTTCCATTGGTTTCGTTGTGACGCAAAGCCTCGAGCAATCCGGGCAGCAGGCTGGGGCGCAATCGACCATCGGCTTTACGCACCGCATGAGCGACCTGCGGCAGAGCCGCGGCCTCCGGCGGAACGAAATCACCGGCCAGGCGATCACTGACAAACGAAAAGGTGATGGACTCAAAATAACCACAGCCCATCAATACGCCATGTACCGCTTTCAGCGCAGCCGCCTTTTGATCCAGCGGCGCAGCATGAATCGAGATTTCTTCCCGCTGGGGAATCTGGTCATAACCAATGACCCTCGCCACTTCTTCAATCAGATCCACTTCCAGACGCAGATCCATCCGCCACCAGGGGATGGTGACGTGCACGCAATCGCCTTCCAGCCGCGGTTGCAACATCAGGCGCTCCAGCGCGCCGATAATTTCTGCTGTTGCAAACGTCACGCCCAGCAAACTGTGCAGGCGCGCCAAACGAAGCGTCAACTGACCGGCGACAACCGGACACGAACCGGCGGCCACCACGCCACGCTCCAGAGTCCCGCCGGCAAGCTGTAAAATCAGTTGCGCAGCCCGGGCGCTGCCCAGCAAAGTGGCTTGCGCGGCAACACCGCGTTCAAAGCGATAGGAACTATCACTCATCAGCGCCAGTTGCCGGGCGGTTTTGCGCACATTCAGCGCGTCAAAGCGGGCTGACTCCAGCAAAATGTTGACGGTCTGATCGGTTACTTGCGTTTCCAGACCACCCATGACGCCAGCCAGCGCAACGGGCTGGCGCTGATCTGCAATCACCAGCATATCGGCTGAAAGTTTGCGCTCGTGACCATCAATGCTGGTCAGCTTTTCCCCCGCTTGAGCGTGGCGCACGATAATGTCAGGGCTGGCGAGTTTATCCAGATCAAAAGCATGCAGAGGCTGGCCCAGTTCGTACATCACATAGTTGGTGACATCCACCACATTGTTAATGCTGCGCAGGCCAACCGCCTGCAGGCGGCGACTCAACCATTCGGGGCTGGGGCCGATCCTGACTCCGCGAACGATACGGGCGCTGTAGTAAGGGCAGAGCTGTTCAGCGTCGATCCTGACACTGGCCGTCGGCGGCGCTGCACTTTCGCTGAGGCTGGTATCGATCTCTCGTACCGCACCGTTGAGCAATGCTGCGATTTCACGGGCAACGCCCAGATGCGAAAGGCAATCGCCGCGATTGCTGGTCACTTCAACATCAATGACCGTATCGTCATCGACGGTTTGGATCGTTTCCACGGGAAAGCCGCCATGGGTAAGGGCGCGGGCAGCGGCCTCGGCATCGACGGGGGCGGATAAGTATTGGCTGAGCCATTCAAGGCTGATTTTCATGATAAAGTTTTTAGCGGGTTTAAGCGGGCTAGTCCATCGGTTGACGAATGCTATTATGCAAAAACATCTGATCTTGATCGAACCGAACTATTCGAGCAAATCCTCCCTCAGATCGTCGCTGAGTGTTTTTTTGTACATTCGCACACGGTCAATATGGGCCGCACGAGCCAGCATATGCGTACCGACAGGGCCAGCGGCAAATTGAAATAAAATAACCAGGACAGCCTTGGTTGTCGCAGCCATCGCGGATGACCCGGTGACCGCATCCGCCTCCGCCGTCGTACCAATCACGATAAAATGGAACACGCCAGCCAGCAGCATCCCGCTAATGCCGAGCGTAACGCATTTACTGGCAGCGATCATGCGCAGATAAACATCGGGAAAGCGCAACACACCCAGAGCGCCCACCAACAGAAAAAACAGCCCGACAATCAGTGCCAGGGTCGTCAGAATATTCAGAAGCACCACATGGTTCATAGTCAGACCTTCCTGCCAGTCCGGGACGACTGTCAGCTTCAAGCGATTACACATCCTGTTTCAGCACCACATCGGGATTGGCCCGCCGCCGCCGATGCGGACGCACAATATATTGCGCGACCGCCACCGTGCCGGTGAAACCCACCAACGACATCACCAGTGCGCCATCAAACAGCACCAGCGAATTGATCCGCAGCGTGAGCAGAATAACCAGTCCGATGACCTGTATCACCAGGGTATCCAGCGCAATAGCGCGATCCGCCAGATGCGGGCCGCGAAACAAACGAATCAGGCAGACCAGGATGCCGACAGCGACGATCAGAATGCCGATTTCGACCGTCACTTCCACCATATATTCATGCCACGTGCTGCTGGCCAGTAGTGCATTCATTTGAACACCTGTGTTTGTAGACGTTGCTTGAGGTCATTCAGGTCGGCAATTGTCTTGTCATAGTCGCTGGCGTACATGCAGTGAACGTAAAAAGTGCGCCGATCGGGCGAGATATCAACCACCAGCGTCCCGGGAGTCAGGTTGATCGAATTGACCAGCACCAGACGCTGAACCGGCGTCAGCCCCGTCACATCAAAGCGCACGATGCGGGGGGAAAAACCAAGCCCCGGCGTGATGATTTCATAGGCAATCTGCAAATTTGCCACAAACAGCACGCGGACAAAATAAAGCGCAAAGCGGACCAGATCGCGCGCCTTGGTGGCGTAGCCTTCCACCACGGTAACCCGGCTGTAAAGGCCCAGCAGCAGGTACGACAGGACAAATCCCGTCGCCAGTGTCAGAAAATCAAATGAACCCCAGGTAAAACACCAGAGCACGGCTAAAACGATGTTCAACAGAAACAGGGTCATGGCTGATGATCCTCCTGATGCAGCGTTTGATCCGCCAGTTCAAGCGGATAAACCTGATTCTGCCCCAGAACCGCGTGAATATACGGCGCAGGATCAACCGCAGTCTGGGCGGCACTGCGGACGGACCGTAGCACCGGTTCAGCAGCCAGCCCCATGACCACCGCCGCGGTCACCAGTATACCCGTGCCGATCATGGCTTGGACAATTCCATGATCGTGCGGGGCCGACGGCTTTTGCCGCTGCGGATCAGGGCGCGACCAGAAGGCGTAGCTCCAGATTTTGATCATGCTGAGCAACGTCAAGACGCTGGTTGCCAGCGCGATGAATGTCAGGGTGTACCAACCGGCGCGAAACGCCTCGCGGACAAGAATAAACTTGGCAAAAAAACCGCTGAGCGGCGGCAGACCCGCCAGACTCAAGGCGGCGATGAAGAAAAGCGTCGCCAACCATGGGGCCTGTTTGGCCAGCCCGCCCATGCGCTCAAGCTCGTCACTGCCGGCATGGTATTTCATCAGCCCGCCGCAGAGAAACAAACTGCTCTTGACGATCATATTGTGCAGAATAAAGAAAATACCACCGGCCACCGCCAGCACCCGGTTTTCTGTTGTCAGACCAATGCCGATCCCCAGTCCCACCGCCAGCACCATGTACCCCACCTGGCTGATGATGTGGATGGAAAGAATCCGACGCACCGAAGTCATGGAGACCGCGCCCAGCACGCCGAGGAACATGGTAATCCCCGCCGTTGCCATGAGCAGCGGACGAAGCACTTCCGACACCTGGCTGGTCGATGGGCCAAAGACCATCACGAAAATACGGATCATGACGTAAACGCCGATTTTGGTCAGAATCCCACCCAGTAGCGCCCCCAATCCCGCCGGCGCAGTGGGATAGCTGTCAGGCAGCCAAAACCAGAGCGGGAAAATGGCGGCCTTTATTCCAAAGACCAACAATAGCACGGTAATGGCGGGAACAGCCGCTGACGGAATCAGACCGCTGTGACTAAGCCGGGCCAGATCAGCCAGGTTCAGCGTCCCCACATGTCCGTAGATCAGGCCGCAGCAGGCGACAAACAATGTTGATCCAAACAGATTGATGACGACATACTTGTATGCCTGGCGCATCTGCCGCCGCGACGTGCCCAGCACGAGCAGCGCATACGAAGCCATCAACATGATTTCAAATGCGACAAACAGGTTGAACAAATCGCCCGTAATCAGGCTCCACTGCACCCCCAGCACCAACAGATGAAACAGCGGATGAAACAATCCACCGGCGGTATCATGCAGTTGCTCATCGCAATAGAGATAAATCGCCAGAAACGCCAGCGCTCCGGTCAGGAGAAAAACCGCAGATAAGGCATCGATCACCACCGTAATCCCAAACGGCGCTGGCCAGTCGGCTGCCTGTAAGACCAGAATCTGCTCCCCCGCGCCCAGGACGCGCGAACAAATCAACATCGCCATCGCCAGATTAATCAGCAAACCAGCAATCCCGACTACGCGCCGAATACGGTAGCTCGGCGCAACCAGCAGCGACAGGACGCCGGTCACCATGGGGATCACAATCGGCAGCATGACAAGATTGGAACTCATCTATGCTCCTGCCGGTCAGTGGTTAAGATCGTCGTCGGATCATTGCCGGTTGATTGGCCCTGCGGTTGATCGACGTGCGGCGGTGATGATGAGGCTGGCGCGATTGGCAAAGGCTGCGGCTGGGCAAGTTGCGCTGTATTGAGCGATGCCGCGCGGCGCCAAGTTACAACCAGCAGCGTGAGCAAAAACCCCTGCACGGCAAAACCAATCACGATGGCTGTCAGAATCAGCGCCTGAGGCAAGGGGTCAACCAGTTGGGACAGCAGATGTCCTTCGCCCAGCACAGGCACGAATACTCCGCCGGGAGTTCGACCCGCTTCGAGAATGACAAGATTGGCAGCATGACTGAGAAGAAACAACCCCATGCAGATTTCCTTCAGCTCGCGCCCCAGCATCAGATAGACGGCGCAGCCGAACAAAACAGCGATGATGGTCGCGATGAAAATAGTCATCGGATCTCCAATTCTTCGCTTAGCGCGTTGATCATGGCCAATACAACGCCCAGCACAATCAGCATTACACCCAGGTCAAACACGAGCGCCGTTGTCCATTCAAACGGGACGGTTGATCCGGGAATAGTCAAATGTCCGAATCGGCTGGTCAAAAACGGATGGCCCAGCAGGGTCGGCCCCAAACCAGCCAGAATCGTCAGCGATAAACCTGCCGCCATCAGCCAGCGCACCGGAATCGAAAGCATATGACGCAGACTCTCGCGGCCATGCGCCATGCGATGCGCAAGCAGCGCAATGGCGGCCATCAACCCGGCCACGAATCCACCCCCGGGAAGCTGATGCCCTTTGAAGAAAATAAACAACGCGAAAAGCAGGCTGAGCGGAACGATCAGTTTGGTGGCGATGCGCAGCGGTTCGCTGGTCAGACTCAGACCATGCCGCCAGCGCGGCGGCCGATTGGACAGATTTTCAGGATTTGAAACCGGCTGTTGATCAGCGACTGACGCCGATATGGGTTCAGAAACCGGCGATGACAACCGATCCGCATCATCGCTGGCGTACGACAACGGGTTCATGTCGTTCAACAAAACAAACTTTCGATGCGTCGCATCGACCGATTGATTGCGATGACGATGCAAAAGCAGCAGCACCCCCAGGGCCGCGATACCAAGAACGGTGATCTCTCCGAATGTGTCCAGACCACGAAAATCAACCAGGATCACGTTAACCACATTTTTACCGCCACCGCCCGGATGGCGACCTTGCACATCGACCGCTTTTTCCGCGTTTCGGACAAAAAACTGACCGAGATGCGTAAACGGCTGACCCTCGGCATTGAGAACCGGCATCGGCGGACGATTTTTCTGCGAAACCGAAAGTGTCAGCCAGAACATGACCGCCGCCACCCCGATCGAAAGGAGCAGGCGCGGGATTTTGCTCCCTTTTTCGCGCGGAAAACGAGACGTGCGCGGCAATAACCCCAGCGCCAGAAGGAAGAGGATCAACGCAACGATTTCGATGGAAACCTGTGTCAGCGCCAAATCCGGCGCGCTGTACAGATAAAAAATAACCGCAACGGTATACCCGATGGCGCTGAGAACCATAACCCGCCCGCCGCGCACCTGCACCAATACCATCAACAGCGCCGCCAACCCCGCCAGCGTTCCAAAGGCATAAAGCGGCAAAGCGCGCCAACCGCCCACGACATCGTTGAATTGTTCGCTGAGACTGATCGAGTCGCCGGTGCGATTCAGCGCCCAGCCGACCAGCAAAATCAACGCTGCACAAATGATCCCCAGATAGGTTCGGACGTTTCCCGTCTGCACCACAGAAAACAACCGCCCGCCACCGTGCGTAACCAAACGATAAAAAGCGGGGAACAATTTTTCGTGAATATCGTGGATCGAGTTGCGCCAGATCGGTGCATAACCCATGCGCACGGGTAACAAGGCCAGGGCGAAGCTGGAGACAATAATCAAAACACTGATCCCCAGTGCGATACTTGGGTGCGTCAGCGCATGCCAAAGCCCCGGCAATGATGAATAATGACCAGGGTGGCGCTCAAGTAATTGCAGGGCTGGGTTGAGCAAGGCGGGAAAGAGGCCGCCGATATACTGCAACGCCAGCAGGATGGCAGCGGGAATCCAGAGCATGGACGCCCAGAAGCTGGTCTGAATCGCGTGATAATCTTCGTAAGCAATGCGTTCTTCCTCGGCACCAAGATCATGCGGCGGCTGGGCGTTACCGGCGGATTCCGGCCCCAGCAGTGTCAAGGCAAAGCGGATGAAGATCACCATGTTCACAACACCCTGGCACGCCACGGCGGCCAGCACCACCAATAACGCCCAATCGCCGGAAAGTTTATAGGCGTCATACACGCTGGTCAGAAACAATTCCTTGGCGGTAAAACCGAGCGTCAACGGCCCGGCGGCCATGGCGTACATCGCCAGCAACAACAAAATCGCCAGACGCCGCTCATCTTTTCCCTGATGAAAAAATCCATAGAGATCGCGCAGGTCACGGGTGAAATAAAGGTGGGCAATCGCACCGGCCAGAATGAACAGAGGCGCCTTGTACAACGCATGATTCAGAATCTGGGTAATATCCCACAGCACCGCCGAGCCAGAGTCGCCGCGGTAGGCCTCCAACCCGTACATGCAGATCAATAACCCGAGCTGACTGACCGTGGCGTAGGCGAAAATAAGTTTCAGGTCGGTTTTGCGCAGCGCCACGTATGCGCCAAGCAGTATCGTGATCGTGCCGACCGTAATCAGAAGAACCGGCCACATTGGCAAAATCGCCAGCGGGGTCGCCAGTCGCGCCACCAGATAGACCCCGGCCTTGACCATGGTCGCCGAGTGCAGGTAGGCGCTGACGGGTGTCGGGGCAGCCATGGCATTGGGCAACCACGAATGCAGCGGCCACTGGGCACTTTTGGCAACCACGCCAACAAAGATCATCCCCAAGGCAACGGGCAATCGCCAGTCGGCTGAAAGCTGCAATTGCGCCAGTGCTGAAAAACTCCAGCAGCCACTGGCTAGGCCCAGCAGAATCAACCCCCCAAGCAGGACAACTCCGCCGCCGCTGGTAATGAAAAAAGCCTGCATCGCGTTTTTAACGGCGGCAGGATCATCACGTTCCCAGCCAATCAGCAAAAATGAGCTGACCGAAGTCAGCTCCCAGAACATGACCATCAGAACAAAGCTATCAGCCAGCACCAACCCCAACATGCCGGTCGTGAACAGCAACAGGCTGGGATAAATGCGATACAGGGCATACTGGTCCGGCCCGAAGTAGGCGCGGGCGTACAGCATGATCAACGCGCCGATTCCGCTGACCAATAGCGCGAAGAACAGGCCCAGCCGATCAGGTTGGAAGGTCAGACTCAGTTGCAACGAAGGCATCCAGCCGACACCCAGAGGTCCGGCATCGACACCGCGCCACAGAAGACAGGCACTGAAGATCAAAAATGAAACAAGCGGCGCCAGGATCGACCACCACACGCGCTGGGTAATGAAATATCGCGGCGCAATCATCCCGATCAGCCCGAACAAGGCTGGACAGATTACGGCAAAACTGATCAGGCTCGTCCAATCCATCCCTGGGATACCGCCGGCCAAGAGGTTTATCCAGCCATGAAACGATTGACCGGGAAGAACGCAGAAAGATTCGCTGTCTTCCGGCCTATCAAGCTGACAACACGCTGATTTTGCAAGTTTACCTGTTTGCCAGCTCTGGTTCTATAGGCAGGATAAACCGCTTGTCGCGCTCAAGTAATTCCCTTCCTTTACATCCATAACACCCGCTGTAACATTGAAATTTTCAGCGATATTCAAAGGGTCTATTTATCATGCGCATAGCGGTCATCGGTTTGGGATTGCGGTTGGCTGGTGTTCTGGAGGTGTTGCAACAGCTTGACCCCGAAACGCGCCTGGTGGCGGTGGCGGACCCGGATCAAGCCCAGGTCAAGGAACGATTCAAGACACTCAAGGTTAACACTGAGTCCGCCCGTCTCTACGCCAGTGCCGATCAGATGCTTCAGGATTCAGACCGTTTTGACGCAGTAATGATCGGCACGCACTGCCATTTGCACACACCCCTGGCTATTCAGGCCAGGGCGACCAACCTGCCGCTATTTCTGGAAAAACCGGTGGCGATCAGTTACCAGCAGTTGGCGCAACTGGCATTGGCCTTTCGCGGCCAGGAAGATCGTGTCCTGGTTTCGTTTCCTTTGCGAATGACGCCGCTGTTCAAAAAAGCTCTGGAGATTGTCCGCTCCGGCGCGATCGGGGTGGTCAATCAAATCCAGGCGATTAACAATGTCCCCTACG
>JADLCB010000009.1 GCA_020847375.1 Phycisphaerales bacterium
CAAGGACAAACATCGATAACCCAGCCCGACAGCGTGCCAGTCGCCAGGCGAAGGTCGTTGTCGGCACATTCGCAAGGAGCCCGCAATGAAAGAACCCATCGCCGACCCCCGGAACCCGGCTGCGATGCCTCCGCACCAGCGTCTCACCGAGATCGCTTCCATCCGCGTCGTCTCATCCCCTCAAAAACGTCGATTCGCCCAGTGAACATCAAGATTTTTCCGACATATCGATTTTTCTAAAAAAAATACTTGACAGCATGATCGGCACTCAGGTATATATAGGTAGTAACCTGATTCGGTGGACTGTCTTGTCCGCATGTCCCAGGAGTTCAGATGATTGATCTAGTGCCAGATATTTCAATGGAGCCGAAGGCCTCGTCGCCGAAGTATCTGGGCGTGAAGCAACACCTGTTGTCGCGGATTTCCAGCGGGCGAATCGAGCCTGGGTCGGCCCTTCCGGCCGAATTGGAATTGGCCTCGGAGCTCTCGATTTCAAGAACGACTCTCCGGCGGGCATTATCGGATCTTGAGCGTTCCGGCGTGCTTCGACGGGTTCGCGGCAAGGGAACATTCATTAATGAAACCGCCAAACAGCGGCGCGGCACTCAAGGCGCAGCCCGGCAGGTACGGACCGACAGTCTGTTCGGGCTGGTGCTGCCGGAGCTGATGCACGGCTTTTACCCGGTTCTCCAGAAGAGCTTTTCGGATGCGGCAGCAGCCGGGCATGGGCAGGTACTTGTCTGCAACACGGACCAGGATGCCCGTCGTCAGGCCGATATCCTGCTGCAACTGGCGGATCAGAAAGTCAGCGGCATTGCGATCGTGCCGACCTCGGCGGAAAATCAATCCACGCCGGCCCACCAGATTCGTCCGATCCAGGCAATGGGCATTCCGGTTGTTTTGTGCCATCGCGTCATTGAAGGGGTCAGCGCGCCGCTGGTGAGCTATTCGGGCGTTGAAGTCGGGCGCCGGGCCGCCCAGGCGATGCTTGCCAAAGGCCATCGTCGAATCGCCTATTTCGCGACGCATTGCAGCAGCATGGCGGAGTTTTATCTGCAAGGGCTGCGCGAGGTTCTCGGTCAAGCCGGTCTGTCGTTGCCTGAAAGCCGTATCTTCGTTGGTCGCCGCTTCGGCCATGCCATCCCGGCGGAGCATCGTCAACGCATGGACGAGGCAATCGGTCGCATGTTCGGGGAGCCTGATCCGCCCACGGTGATCTTCAGTAGTTTCGATCCGGATGCGGAACTGATTTTCCTGCTGTTGTCCGAACGCGGCTGGCGTGTTCCGCATGATGTGTCGCTGCTGGGTGTGGGTGGATCACCCCGGCTTGGCGCGTTTACCCAGCAATTAACCTCGATCGTCGTCGATGAGAACGAATTGGGCCGCAAAGCCATGGAACTATTGAGACAGATGGGGCGCGGGAAGCGCCCGTTGACCGATGCAGAAGTGTTTACGGTGTCGCTGTCGTTAAGCGATGGAGCAACGCTGGGCAAGCCAGCGAGTTATAAAGATATTTAGAGAAGAGGCCGCGCTGGTGGTCAGTGCGGCACGATCATTTTTTCGGCATTTGCCGAGATAGGAGAATTGCGATGAAGCTGCGAAGTACCATGTTGTTGCTGGGCGTTGCGGGGATGCTTGGCTTTGCGATCGGTTCCCAGCCGGTCAATGGAGCCACGATAACGGTGTTCCAGGATAATTTCGAAAATACGACCACTCCGTTGCCGCACATTCCAGATGCGCCGCAGGCAGGATCGTATCCGACGGGCCTCGTAGCGCCGCAATCAAAGGTCATCGCGGCCGGAGTGACGCCCGGTTCGCCTGCGGGAGGATCAAACATCCTGGAAATTGCCAACAAAAATCGAAACTATGGCACATTGTCATCATCGGTTCTAACCTCTCAAACCATCACATTTGAATGGGATGCCAACATCGCTAGTGGCACCGCATTACAGTTTGCACTGATCGGCGATCAAGGCGCTACGAGCTTGGATGGATTCAAACTCACGACCTGGGTGCAGCTAAACTCAAGCGGGACGGTGCAATATTACAATTCCAAATGGAATACGATTACGGGTTTGTCTGTGACACCGGACACATGGCAGCATTACGTCATGGAATATGCCGTAGGCACGGGAACCTTTACTTTGAAAGCGGGAAATAACCAGAGCGGCGCTCTGAGTCTAAATGGCGTTGCTTCTGCATCACAGATCACAAACATAGCAGTCACCGGCGGCTCCAATGGCAATTCAAGGTACGTCGACAACCTGAATGTGACGGCTGTGCCTGAACCCGCCTCCATGGCACTGTTTGGCGTGGTCTCCGCGGTTGGATTGCGCCGCCCGCAGCGTCATCCACAGGGACAATGAGCATGGGAGTGATGGCTTGGTGCAATACAGGCGCGCGTGAGGCATCTGTGCGCGGCGAAGTGTGATCGCCGCGCACCGTTCGCCGGAGAATGTGCCCCGCTGCGACAGAGAAATGGTCGTGAAAGTCTTGAGGTGTACGCATGAAAACCAAACACTGTTTACGTACCACAACGATGAATTCACCAATCCTGCAGAATGACAAGCATCACGCAGCAGCCATAGCCGTGCCTGCAAATCGTCATAGGCGGCGGGTTGGCTTTACACTTGTTGAATTATTGGTCGTCATCGGGATCATAAGCGTCTTAATCGCAATCTTGCTCCCTTCATTGTCCAAGGCGAGAGAAGCCGCTAATCGCGTCGCCTGCGCATCGAACCTTAGGCAGGTGGGGCTGGCGATTCAGATGTACGCCAATGATTACAAAGACTGGCTGCCGCCCATGTATCAAAGCCCTTCGGTGGGCAACTTTCGTCTGGTCTTCTCCGATACCACTGCGGTAAAGCAAAACGGCCTGGGACTGCTGCTGCCTTATCCGTGGGGCAACGATTCCGGCGTCAAATATCTTCCAAACCCCGATGCCTTGTTCTGCCCCAGCGATGTGAACGCGGCCACCCGCCAGGAAACAATTATCGGAGGGGTCAATTACGGCAGGGGTTTGGTCAATGGATCAACCATCTCCTACGAGTATTTGTTTGTCCCACCGGATGGCGCAATCAGCTCCACTCCGATCGGCACAAATGGACAGTATTATGGATATGCGCGATATCGCATGGGAAAAACAGATCAGAAGATGCCCGCATCCCAGACCGCGATCGTTCATGACTACGGACCTTGGTATTCAAGCACCCCCTCCAACAAATACTATGTCACGAAGATCCCACACAACCATCGATATTTCTGGAACACGCTGTACCTCGACGGCCACGTCAAACTGGTTGATCTCAAGGCTTTGACGCGCAATGGAACAGCGGGCAACAGCGAAAAGCTCAAACTTTTGGATCAGTATTGATATTTAACGGAGTATTTGTCATGAAGCATCGACAATGCTTGCGCACGATCAAGTATGTTGTGATGACGGTAGTGTTCGCATGTGGCACAAGCCATCTATCCGCCGGCTCCGTTATTGACATGACCCGAACAGCGCATCCAGTGCCGGCTTCGGTCCCTGCCACCCAAGGCAATGCGGAAATACTCGAGGAGGCTGTTATCGCACGCCAGCCGTACCGATACATCGGATGGCCCAGTATCGTCACCGCCAATAATGGCGATCTCATCGCAGTATTCAGCGGCGACCGTGACTGGCATGTGTGTCCGTGGGGAAAAGTGCAACTGGTCCGCAGCAGTGATGGCGGTAAAACCTGGTCACAGCCAGACACGATTATCGACACCCCCCTGGATGATAGAGATGTAGGCATTACGCGGCTTAAGGATGGGACATTGATTGTAGCTTTCAACACGTCTCTGGCCTTTGCCAATCCCAAGATCGAACGTTACAAAAACTATCAAGTCCACGCTGCGAATCTGAACCCGGAAATCCGGGGAAAGTGGAAAGGCACGTGGACGCTGGAATCAACGGATAATGGCTACACTTGGAGTGCCCCACGCTCTGCCCCGGTTGCCACCCCCCATGGCCCGACCGCGCTGAGCAACGGCGGGTTGCTGTATGTCAGGCCATCGGTCTATCAATCCGTCGATAAAGGTCAAACCTGGTCCCTGCTGACGAAAATCGAAAAGAATCCGGCCACATGGGCCAGCAAATATGAGTTTTTAAGCGAACAACATGCGGTGGAAGCCGCCGATGGTAGCATTGTCGCGCTCAGTCGCTACCGCGACGCCTCCGGCGATGACAACCTCCGCCAGATTGTCAGCACCGATGGCGGAAAAACATGGTCCGCGCCTGTAAAAACTCCCATGCAGGGATATCCGGCCCATCTTCTGCGATTGAAAAATGATTGGCTTGTGGCATCGTACAGCCGGCGAGTTCCACCGATGGGCGAACGCGCCTGCATCAGCAAGGATAACGGGCGCACCTGGTTGATTGATCAAGAAATCATCCTGAGCAATGCCGTAACCCAGGATCCTGCGGATTTAGGCTATCCGTGCAGCGCGCAGATGGCAGATGGGTCTATCTGGACCGTTTATTATCAGATCGCAAAGGAATCCGACGGTGAATTCCCATCACTAATGGCAACGCACTGGCGGATTATCCCTTGAATGCACATCGTTACCGGTACGAGAGTCATATCGAAAACGGGCGGAAAGGCGGCGCCTCAGAATTTCACGCGATAATTAACACATAATCCTCCATGCTCAAGCCATTGGATCTGATCATCATCGTCGTCTATCTGCTGATCACCATTGCCGCCGGCATCCTTTTCGGCGGCAAGCAGAAAGACACCGGCGACTATTTCACCGCCGGCGGCCAGCTCACCCGTCTCTTTGACACCATTCTTGTGGGCCTGAGCATCGCCGCCACCTTCTTCAGCGGCATCAGCTTCCTGGCCTATCCCAGCTTGATCTATCAAGGCGGGATGGGAATCATGGTGGGGTTGATCAGCTTCCCCCTTGCCTGGATTGTGCTGCGGTTCTGGTTTCTGCCGAGATATCTCAACGGCGACGGTAAGCATCCGTACGATCGAATCGAAACCCGTTTCGGATACCCGGTGCGAGCCACGGCGGCGACGATGTTTGTCCTGCTTCGCGTTGGATGGATGGGGACGTTGATCTACGCGCCAACCGTGGCGCTAATGGCCTCCGGTGGATTAAGCCCGGCCTGGTTCTGGCCCATTGTGCTGGTCATTGGTCTCAGTTGCACCTTCTATGCCACGCTGGGCGGTATTCGCGGCGTCATCGTCACCGATGCGCTTCAATTCCTGGTCATCATCGCCGGCATCGCGCTGACGATAGGCTATGTGCTATGGAGCCTGCCCACGCCCCTGGGGCAGGCGTGGGAAGGCTTGAAATCAGCCGGGCAGTTGCAGTGGTTCAATCCATCGTTCGACGTGACCCAGCCGATGACCCTCTGGGCCGTGCTGATCGGCTTCACCACCGCCAACCTCGCGGTCTACATGGCGGATCAGATGTCCCTCCAACGCTACCTGGCGGCTGGCAATGTGCGATCGGCCTGCCGGGCGTTTGAGATCAACCTGATCGGCGTCGTCATCGTCTTGATCCTGCTGGCTTTGGTGGGACTTTCCATCTCAGCGTGGTATCGCACCGTGCATGATCCCGCATTGCCGGTCAATCCGGATGATGTCTTCCCCTATTTTGTCGCATCCCAATTGCCCAGCGGCGTCGCGGGATTGATCCTGGCAGCGATTCTGGCGGCCACGATGAGCAGCATGACCAGCGGCATCAACGCCCTGGCTGGCACACTGACACTGGATTTTCAAAGTCATTTCCGACCAGACATGACGCCGGCTCGACAGTTGCGTTTCGCCAAACTCACGACGCTGGCGCTGGGGCTGGCTGCCACGGGCGTGGCCGGGCTGGTTGGTCAGCTCGGAACCATTTTTGACATCGCCCAAATACTTCTGGGCGTCTTCCTCGGACCATTGTTGGCGTGCATCGTCTTCAGTTTGTCCACCTGGTCCATTCGCGGATCGGCTGTCATTATAGGAATGCTTGGCGGCTGCGTGGCCGGATGGGCGACAGCGCTGTCTGCAACCGCAAGCCTATGGGTCGCCCCGGCGACATTTGTTGGCGCGGTGGTCATTGCCGTGGTCGCCAACGCAATTCTGTCGTTCGGGCAAGTCCAAGAGGTACACCAAAAAGCCCTCTGACCTTCCCCACGAATGGTGGGCGCGTCATATTGCGTCAGTTTAAGGCGGCTGTGAAGCTGGGTCTGGCCAGGGTGCCGGTTCACGTGGCGACCGACCTGACCGAGGCGCAGACCAAGGCGTATCGCATCGCCGATAACCAGACCGCGACATTGGCCGAATGGGACTTGGAGCTGCTGCCCATCG
>JADLCB010000010.1 GCA_020847375.1 Phycisphaerales bacterium
ACCGCCACGATCAATGAAAAACGTATCATTGTAGCTCCTGTAGAGTGGGGCTTACCCAATCTTCTTTGGATGTTTTGCGTAAAAAACAAAGTAAATCTCACCCTGTTTATAATCCGAGCAACCCGCGAGGATCGAAAATCTTCGGCGGCAGATGCCCGTCCTTGTCGTATTGCACCCATTCCACATGCCCATCACCAAAGGCCACATTTGCCCCGTATGAACTGCCGCTGGAATGAGGCGCTTTGTTGACATACAGGTACGCCATCCCCACACCCGGGGGGTTGTTGCCCAGGGGGAATAGATCGTCGTAACGTTTGCTCCACTCTGTTGACTCAACGCTGTAGAGCGGGATTTTGCTCATCGGATAAAAGTAGTAGTACTCAAACAGCAACGCCGCCTCGGTCGGGTGTTTGATGCTCGTCAGCTTCAATCCTTCCACACCGTGCCACGGCGCATTTCGGGCACCATTATACGTACCTGTCAAATAATAGTCATCCGTTGCACTAATAGCATAGGTGCGCTCCATCAGAAAGCTGCTTGTAGGGGCGCCGCCGGCCGACCAATAGCCCGGACAGGTAAATAAATTGACCATACCGTCGCTGGCATCATTCTGCGTGCCATAATTGCCAGCCAGATACGGCGCAATCAACCAGATCCAGTTGTCCTTGGCGTTGTAGATGGCCGGTTGAGTGAAGTCCGCAGGTGCCCGCGCGTACCGTGACGGCAGGCTTTGATTATTTTCATTGGCATACATCAACATGCCCAAGACGATCTGCTTCATCTGCGACTGGCAGGCGATCTTTGCCGCCGCCTCCCGTGCCTTATTCAGTGCTGGCAGCAGGATCGCGATTAGTATCGCGATAATCCCGATGACCACCAGCAATTCCACCAGCGTGAAGCCGTTTCGTTGTTTCATAACGTCTCCGATCCGCACCAAGGTGCGACGATACGATCCCGTGGATGATGGCGGCGGCTTGACAGCAAGCCGCCGCTCACCGGTTAATCCCGACCAAACATGGCCGCTGCAGTGTCTGCACAATGACTGGACTGGCAGAGTGCAACACGACAGCAAGCATCACGGGCGGCGAAGTAATCCCAATCCCGCCAGCGCCGCCAACATCGACACCGAACCCGGTTCCGGCACGGGCGCATAAGCACCGGCCGTCCATCGCACATAATCGATCGATGCCGAACCATTGAACTGACTGCCCCCATCACCGAAATAGAGTTGCTTGTCCAGCGCAGGGTTCCTGGTCGTAGGGGCCACATTGTCGGCGATCAACACGCCATCGCGCCAGATACTGAGCTTATTGGTCGTCGGATCGTCCGCCATACGAAAGACGTGGTATCCGTCGGTATTGTCATCGGTGTCGTACGCACTCCCAACCGCTGCGTCTCTCATATAAATATGACTTGCTCCGATCGCGAGCACACCGTAATGACTTCCTGTGCTACTCAGAACAGAAATCGCTGCGTCGGTGCCCACGTAGGTACCGGTGAGTGGAGCCAAGTAACCGGTGACCTTCAGACGGATCTCCACGGTTGCACCGCTCTCCGAGCTGACTTGGCTTGGAAAGGTCGTCGATGTCCAAATGCTACTCCATTTAGTCTCCGTTCCCGTGGTGGGCGTCGAGTAGTTGAGGAACCCACCGCTCAGCGAATTGGATCCATTCCAGTTGGACCAGGTCCACTCGGAGGTGTTGGCGTTGTGACTCAAATTGCCGCCATCATTCATCTCCGTTAAGTGGGAAAATAACGCCGAATCCTTCGTTGCAATCGGTGCCGCCTGGCTCATACCGCACCATCCCATGGTGATTACGCCGGCGGTTGCCAACGCTAACATTGTCTTTGCTCTACTCATAACAATCCTCCGAAAAAGGGTGAAAAAAACAGACACGCTTCGTTATCGTTTCATAACTGCCTGGCTCCGGGTCCTTCTTCAAGAAAGACGGGCAGAACCAGCTCATAGGGCAACCGTTGCCCCTGCGACAGATTTTCCAATGTCTCGACCACCAGCCCCGCAAAATCGGCAAACCGCCAGTAAGTGCGCGCTGGGCGCGGCTGAACCATATTCGCCAGATCATGCCCGCCGGATGCTACGATCGAGAGCTGATCCCCGATGCGTTCACCACACTGATGCGCCTGGCGATACAATTCGATCGTCACCTCCCAATCTTGAGAAAAGACCCCGGTGATGCCTCGATCACAAATCTGCTCGTACAGCCCTTCCATCCCATCCGGCCAAACGGTGAACAGGTCATCGTTCCTCCAGGCGTGGCCCAGCGCCGCAAAGGCTTTGCGCATCCCCAGAACACCGCCGGGCGGCTTGCGATCGGGATCGGTGTCGCCAGCCAGCTGAATCATCGCGGTGCGCTCATGCCCAAGATCCCACAGATGTTCAAACGCCTGACGAGATGAACTCTCGGCATCGATCCTCAGTCGTGATGCCGCCTGGTCGCGCCATCGTCCACCCCAGCTAATAATTGTAGCCGGATCGATGCTCGCCGCCGGCGCTTCGCGCAATCCGTAGGTCAGACATCCCGCAACTTTCACATCCTCTTGCACCTTCTCAATTTCGCGGGCATCGTTTTTTATCCGCAACAGGCGCCACCCGACCCGCCGGCAGGCTTTTTCGACCGCCTGGCTATATTGCTCCAGCAGCTGATCACCCCATTGCCCGACATCGCCGACGATCATCAGCAGTGTCGTTGTCGTGGCACGGCCAACCCGATCCTGCGATTCATCCCGTCCAGACAACCCCGCAGCGAGTTGCCTTACGAAATAACCGGATCGATGAGATGATTCGAGATAACCGCGCCGAACCAGCTCAGCCATCGCCTTATGGGCTGTCCCCTGCGAAACGTGATATTCCCTGGCAACGTCATAGCTCGAAAAAAAACGGTCACCCACGGCGAAGCGCTGTCCTCCCAGCGACCGCTCCAGCAATGCCACAACGCGTTCCGATTTACCCAGAACACTCGTGCCTCGCTTTGATTGAATCACAGTCTGTTCCATCGTTTATCTCAAAACAATTCAACCGAACGAATACAGTGTAACCGATAATAAATTAGATGCAAGTAAAAAATAGTTAGCACTTTACTTAGGGTCTGCCAATATTTCAGTCGTGAGGCGATAATGGCTTCTCCGGCGTGGAATGCCCGGAGAAGAGGACATCATGGATGAGCATGGACGAATGGACGCGGAAGAGTTGATTCGACGGATGCGGGCGGACTTCGAGAAGACGATGCAGACGGTGGCCCAGGTGGTTAATGAGGCGCCGGATGGTCACTGGATCGATGGCTCCGAGGAGCGGGTCAGGGACGTCTTGGGCGAGTTCCGATGCAAGGCCTACCAACAGGCCATGCAGCTGCGTATTGAGGCGGCCGAGACTTCGGCCGCTTTTTCCCCCTCAAAAGGAGGCCGGGCCGCGTCACGGGATGCGGCGATCTCAGCGAGGCGCTGGTGCGGAGTCATCGCAGCCGGGTTCCGGGGGTCGGCGATGGGTTCTTTCATTGCGGGCTCCTTGCGAATGTGCCGACAACGACCTTCGCCTGGCGACTGGCACGCTGTCGGGCTGGGTTATCGATGTTTGTCCTTG
>JADLCB010000011.1 GCA_020847375.1 Phycisphaerales bacterium
GTCCTCCGCGGGCCAGAAGGCCTGGCGCAGGTCGCCGAGGTGCTCAGGACGCTCGAGGCCAAAGGCCACAAGGTCAACATCACCTGCGGGGTGCATGTGCATGTCGGCTGGAGCCGCGAATTGCCCGCCGAGGCCTTGGCCCGCCTGGTCACCATCGTCTCCTACACCGAAAAGGGCCTGTACGCGATCACCGGCACCAAGAGCCGCGAGCGCGGAACGTACTGCGGCGGGGTCCGCAAGTACGGGAACGACAAGGACGCCAAGCCGGTCCTCGACCGCAATCGCTACCACGCCTTGAACCTCACCAACCTGGCCAACGGCCGCAGCGAGACGGTCGAGTTCCGAATCTTCAGCGGGTCCGTCAACGCCACCAAGGTGGTCGGGTGGATTCAGGTCTGCCTGGGGCTGGTCGAGCGGGCAATCAACGCCAAGCGCAGCCCGACCTGGACGCCCAAGCCCCTCAAGGGCGGTTGGAAGAAGGCCGGCGAAGGGGCGAGCGAAGCCGAGCGCCTGATGGGCTATCTGGCCTGGGGCGCGGGTTACGCCCGTATCCACGGGGGCACGCAGTACGGATGGGTCAGCGACGTGATCCCACAGGACCAGATCAAGAGCGAGTTCCGCCGTCTGGCGGCCAAGTACGACGCCCAGAACTAACAACGCAACCGGAGCCCGGAGCGCAAGGCCGCCCCGGGCTCCCTGCAGATTGGAGAAACCATGTGCGGCATCTTTGGATTCATCACACGCCAGGGCGAGGGGCCGGAGATCGCCCGACTGCGGCGGTTGGCATGGATCACGCAGGCGCGCGGCGAGCACGCCTTCGGCCTGGCGTGGCTCAATGAGAGCGGCACGATCCAGACCTTCAAGCGCCCCGGCCCAGCGCAGAACTACTTGGGCGAACTGGAGCGCTGCCGCGACGCGATCATCGTCGTCGGCCATTGCCGCTACGCGACCCACGGCTCGCCATCCGACAACCGCAACAACCATCCGCACCCGGCCGGCGCTGGGCAGTTCGTTCACAACGGCGTCGTCAATAACCACGAAGACCTGATCGAGCGCTACGGCCTGCGCCCGCAGACGCAATGCGACAGCGAGGTGCTCGGCTTGATCATGGCGCGCTGCCCCGGCACGATCAACCAGCGCGCGGCGTGGGCGGCCAACCAGGCGCTGGGCGACCTGGCGGTGCTGGCGGTGTGGCGCAAGCCAGCGCGCCTGCTCGTCGCCCGGCGCGGGCGGCCATTGCACTTCGGCCTCGCGGCGCACGGCTACTACTTCGGCAGCCTTCCCGATGGCCTGCCGGGTAGGCCCCAACCCGTCACAGATCGCACCAGTCGCGTGCTGGCCTACCAGGACGGGGAACTGGCCTTGGTGGGCCAGCCGATCGCCCTGGGGCCGGGCGGGGCGGATGTTGGGGGAGCGCAGTATGACCATCCTAACACCTTGCAGAATCAGGAATTATGAGCGTAATCCGCTTGATGCGTTCCCGAACGCATGGCTGAATGTGCATCAGAAAGACATAGGTAACCAACAGGAGAACGCGATGAACACGACGCCCGCCAACAAGCCCGCCAAGACCCTGGACCAGATCCTGAAAGAGACGTTCCGCTTCACCCGCCGCGACCTGGCCTTCTCCTTCGCCCACCGGGCCGAGAAGACGCTCTGGGTGATGCTGGGCGACGACGGGCGGTTCTGGGTGACCACCCCGGCCAACTGCGCCCGCCTGGAACGGATGGGCTGCGAGTGGGCGGACTGACCGCCGATGCCAAGGAGCACGACTATGCGTACCACGCGAATCGAAATCGACGGAGACGCCGGACATCTGGCCATCCAGCGCGAGCGCGGCAGCCGGACGATCCGAATCGACTCGATCATCCGCGATCCCAAGCGCGGCCAGCAGGCTTGGCGGAGCTGGGAACTGCCAGCCCGCGTCAGCGACGAGGACCTGTTCAAGGTCGCCATCGAAGTCCAGTTCCGCACCGACGGCGGCACGGGCACCAACAGCATGGTCCACGACTACTTCCGCGAGATGCAGCGCTTCCAGGACTAACCGGAGAACGCCATGACCACGAAGCACGAACTCTTCACGCAGATCGCCCGCCAGCACATGGGTATCGAGACGCTCGAGCAGCGCAACCGCGACAGCTTGGATTTCCACGAGGTCGGCGTCGCCGGGGTACAGCGGGCGCTCGATGCCGCCTATCGCGCTGGGCAAGCCGAGTTCCTGGCCGCCGCCGAGGCGCTGCTGGCGGCGAAGGACAACCAGATGGAAACGGTGGACGAGTGGCGACGCCTGAGGAAGGCCGTACGCCACGCCAAGAAGCAGAACGCACTTCCGAAGCCCTGAACAAGGGCTTCGGTCGTTTACGGGGCATGTCGCCCCAGCGGCCCGGCCAGCCGGAACGAGGCCAAAGGAGACATGGTTATGAAGAACAGCGAAATCACCCTCGGCGGAACCTACCTGGCCAAGATCACCGACAAGGTGGTCCCGGTGCGGATCGACGCGACCAACCCGCACGGCGGATGGGACGCGACCAACCTGGCGACGGGCAAAAAGGTCCGCATCAAGAGCGCCCAGCGCCTCCGCGGGCCGGCCCCGGATCGCCAGGCCAAACAGCGCACGCGCGCCGTCGCGGAGGCCCAAGCGGCGGACGCGGCGGCCAACGCACACGCGGTGCCCGCCGAAACCACCGCGCCGGCCAAGCCCGCCAAGACCAAGAAGGACGTCCAGGAGGCCAAGCCCAAGAAGGTCAGCGGATTGGACGCTGCATTCGAGGTGCTCAAGGCCAAGGGCGAACCGATGACCTGCCAGGCCATTGTCGACGAGATGCTCGCCAAGGGGATGTGGAAGACCGACGGCAAGACGCCCGCCGCGACGATCTACAGCGCGATCATCCGTGAGATCGACACCAAGCCCGGCGAGAGCCGCTTCGCCAAGACGGGCCGAGGATTGTTCAAGGCCGCCTGACATCTTTCAGTTGCCCTCCGCAGCACCGACCCCGGCCAACTCGGCTGGGGTTTTCTCCGGCAGGACGGTTTCACCTCCCGCCGCAATCCGCTGGGCCTTCTTGCCGGTGAATTTCTCCCAGCGCTGCACGATCACATCGCAATACAGCGTGTCGAGTTCCATGAGGAAGGCGTTGCGCCCCGTCTGCTCGGCCGCGATCAGCGTGCTGCCGCTCCCGCCGAACAGGTCCAGCACGTTCTCGCCAGCCAACGACGAGTACTGCATCGCCCGCACCGCCAGCTCGACGGGCTTTTCCGTGAGGTGGACCATCGACTGCGGGTTGACCTTCTTGATGCTCCACACGTCGGGCACGTTGTTGGGGCCGTAGAACTTGTGCCCCGCGCCCTCGCGCCAGCCATAAAAACACCACTCGTGGTTCCCCATGAAGTCTTTGCGGGTCAGCACCGGGTGTTCCTTCACCCAGATGATCGCCTGCGAGAAGTAGAGTTCGCACCGCTTCAGCACGGGCGGATAGTTGGCGCAGTTGGCGTAGCCGCCCCAGATGTAGAAGCCCCGCCCCGGCGCGAGCACGCGGGCGATGTTGCCGAACCAGTCGGAGAGCATCTGGTCGAATGCTTCGTCGGAGACAAAATCGTTGGCCAGCGGCCGGTCCTTGGCGCGGAGCTTCTTCTGCGTGGGTTTGGCCTTGCCGGGGTGGCGCTCGACGTCGAGCTTCTGGTGGTGCGTGGTCTCGAAGCTCGACAGGCCGGCGGCGATGGCGTTGTTGGAGCGCGGCTCGACTTTCACGTTGTAGGGCGGATCGGTGTTGACCAGGTGGATCGTCGCGCCATCCAGCAGGCGGTCCAAGTCTTCGGGCTTCCCGCTGTCGCCGCAGAGCAGCCGGTGGTTGCCCAGAACCCACAGGTCGCCGGGCTTGGTGATCGCTTCGTCAGGCGGGGCCGGCACGTCATCGGGATCGGTCAGTCCCTGCTCCACGTCGCCGGACATGATCCGCGTCAGTTCCTCCTGGTCGAATCCCAGGAGCCCGAGCTCGAAGTTCATCTCCTGCAGCGCCGAGAGCTCGATGGGCAGCAGTTCGTAATTCCACTCGGCGATTTCGTTGGTCGCATTGTCGGCGATGCGGTACGCCTTCACCTGTGCCGGCGAGAGGTCGATGGCGACATGCACCGGCACCTGCGCCAGGCCCAGCTTCTGCGCCGCCTTGAAGCGGGTGTGGCCGACGATGATCACGCCGTCGGCATCGACGACGATCGGCTGGCGGAACCCGAATTCCTTCAGGCTCGCCGCCACAGCGTCCACCGCCTCGTCGTTCTGGCGGGGGTTGCCGGGATACGGCTTGACCTGGTCGATGGAGCGAAGTTCGATCTGCATACGCAATTTCCTTTCACGAAAGAAAGTCAGTCGAGAATGGTTGGCGTTCCCGCTGGCATTAATCTGCAATTTTCCGCCGGGAGTACCTATGGCCGGGGGGGGGGGGGGGGGTCTGCCCCTTTGGCCCCTCCGCACAGTTCGCCCCGTGGCGCGTCCCTTGGGCGATTGGGCCGGATGGCCAAGGTCGCGGCCCGCAACGCGACGTGGGCCAACACAACGCCAACGGCGCGTACCCGTGCGGCCACGCCCCAGGGCAGGCGGGCAGCGCCAGAACTTCTTTCTCTCTTTCACCCCCCCCCTCACACACACGCGCATAAATACGCGGGCGGGCGTCGCGCGAGGGGGTGGGGGTGAAATATATATATAGAGAGAGAGAGTGTGTGTTTTTATATATATATTGGACTTTTCCTCGAAAAACTTCTTTCACCCTACTGGGGTGAAAAAGGGGTGAAGAAGGGTGAAGCATGAGCGCGCTGGCGGCCATCATCTTTCACCCCCCACGCTTGTTTCACCGCACTCTTTCACCGCCCCGGCTGCCTCGACCAGGCGATAGGCGCGCATGGGGCGACCGGGCGTGGGCGCGGTGACAATCTCCACATCCCCCTGCTGGCAAAGCGTGTCGATCAGCGCCGCAAACGCCTTAGTGTCCACCTTCATTCGCTTGAGCAGCACGCTGTGGGGGAGTACGCCGCCGGGGGCGCTGCGCAGCTTCTCGATGGCTTTGAGGCACTCGGCGTGGAACGGGTTCTCGGCGACGTGGCCCGCCGCCATGAACAGCATGCGGCGTGTCTGGTGCATCACGAACGCCGACGCCCATTCGACCGCCGCGAGACCGATGCGCGGGGTCTGGTGGTTTTCGCTGACGGCATACAGCAGCGCCAGCTTGCGCACCTGCTCGCTGACACGGCCCCACACGGTCGTGCCGACCGAATCACTGCGACCCTCGGCCGCCGAGTATTCCGCCTCGGCCCGCTGGCGCGTCTCGACCAGCATGCGGCGGGCCTCGTCGCTGTGCTCGACGACCGTGGGCACCGGATGGAACTCTTCCAGGTTCCCCGTGCCGGGTCGGTAGTCCGCCCACCACTTGGCCGTGGCCAGGATGCTCGGCGGCACGTCCCGGATGCTCGGCTCCTGACCCTCCGGCCGAGGGCCGGATTCGAGGATGATCATGCGGGCGAAGAAGCCGTTGGTGAGCATGCGCTCGGACAGCGCCTCGTAGTAGTGGTTGGGGATCGCGGTGCCGAAAATCACGAGGCCGGGCTGGTCGATCACCCCCGGCGACTCCTTCCCGGCCTTGCGGCGCATCGGGAAGACGCTGTTGGCCGACGAGTACATCGTCAGCAGCGTCGACATGATCGCCTCGTGCCGGGCGTCCTTCGCCTTGTTGATCGACTGGAGCATGCCGTCGATCTCGTCGGTCTGGAACAGCATGCTCGGCGTCTGGAACAGCGCGTCCTGGATGCCCTCGCCGCTGGCGAAGCGCTCGCCCAAGCCATCAGCCAGGCCCACCTCGTAGAGAATGCGGGTGTTCACCTTGCGCGGCCAATCCTTGCCCGCCGAGGAATGCGCCAGGCCCAGGAGGTAGATGTTGGTGCGGTTGTCGCCGGGGTCGCGCACCTTCCGTCCGGCCAGGAACGCCTGGAGCGAGAGCGCCCCGGCGAACGCCATGACTGAATTGGGGTACGGCGCGATCGCCATGCAGTAATCCATCACCTCGTTGACGAAGCCCGGCATGCGCAGCATTCCCACGGGCATGGGGCCGGGATCGGGAATCTCCGGGGCACGCGGCGCATCGGCCGCGCATGCGCCGAAGCCGGGTGTCATGTTGACGATGCCGGAGATGTCCACGCTGGGGTGCTCGTCATCGGGCATCGCACCGCCGTAACCGGCAAGACGCAGGGCGCGAGCGGCTTCCTCGTAGCGCCCGCCGTGGTTGAGCAGCGCAAACACCGAGAACGGCGAATAGGCGCGGTTGGGCTCGAAGGGATCGGCGCTGGCGCTGAACACGTAGAAGACGCGGTCCTTGAGCGTGGCCGACCAGCCCGAGTCCTTCCCCGGCCGCCGCCAATACTCGTTCACGCCCTCGCGCACCCTCGTCCACCCCGCCTGGGCCAGGACATCGCGCACATCACCGCGCTGGTTGAAATCATCGCCAGGCCGGTCGGCGCTGCCGCAGGTGCCGGGCGCAACCGGCGGCGCGCTGGCGCTGGCCGTAGCGGAGCGCGGCGGCATGTCCACCACCGGCGGCACGTACTCGTTGAGTTCCCACGCCGCCTGGAGAAGAACGTCCCGCTCGGCTTCGCTGAGCACGGGCGGATGGGCCAGGTCGCCTTGGAGCAGCACATAGCCAGCAGAGGGGGCGCACAGGAACAACCCACCCTCGCCGCGCGTTTCGATGAGGGTGATGACCTTGCCTTCGCGCTGGCGCTGGGCCAGCTTCATGTTGCCGCAGACTTCGGCCTGGCAGCGATAGAACACATGGCGACCATCGCGCTGGGTGCGCTCGATGACCAGGCGGGACAGCAGTTCCGGCGGGATGCGGGCGGCCCAAGCGTTAAAGAGCTCCCCGCCGACATCGAAGTCGATCATCTCGGCATGGCCGGAGACGGCCCCGCAGATGATGCACAGCGCCTCGGGACCATTGGCCAGCCACGCCGAGAGCTCCGCCACGGTGGGCAGGCGCTCGCGGTAGCGCTTCCACACACCCGTGGCCGGGCGCTTCTCGGCGCGCTTGGCCGGCAGGACGCACAGGCCGGCCTGCAGATATTGTCTGGCGGAATAATCCACGGTGATGATTCCCTCTTACGAGCAGCCGGTGGTCGTTCCGCACGACATGCACACATAGCACGTCCCGGCGCGAACCGTCGCGCCCTGGCAATGGCCACAGCGCGGGCCTTGGGATGGCGGCTGGGGGAGCCGAGGTATCGAAGACAGGGTCGGTTTGGCCGGCGCGCTGGGCGTTGTCGGTGTCGATTCGGGCATACGGTTCCTCATGATCAGAAGGGGATGTCGTCCTCTGCCGCCATGTAATCCGGCTCCCTGCCGGCGAGGTCGCCCACGCCTTCAACGTCTTCATCGGAGCGCATGAGTTCGGATTGCCATTGGCTGATTACCCGGTCGTATTCGGCGGCGTCGAATACCGGCCTGGGGCCGAGTTCGCACTTGACGATCCGGTCGTACTTCTCGCCGGTGACGCTGCGGACGGTGATCGACAGTGCCGGAGCCAGTGCGCCAGCGTTGGCCAGGGCGACGGCGTCGTCAGCGTTCTGCGGCACGGGCAGGTCCGACCGCAATCGCCACCACGCCTCCGCCTTGCCCCGGGCGTAGCCGGTGTGCTCGAAGCAAACCCACTCGCTGCGGTAGTCGTTGAATCCCACGGTATAGTCCACACGCATGGTCCGCGGATGATCGTCGGGCGCGTTGCGCTTCATGTGGACGCTGTAATAAACTTCGCTGACAGGGAAGTCAGTCTCGGTCACTTCGCCGGAGAGAACCCCAGCCGTGGATGCTTCCTGCTCGTGCTGGCCGCGCTTGGGCGGCGGGAACTCATAACCGCACTCGGGGCAGAGGCTGTAGGCGGCATGAATCACGGCCTGGCACTGGGGGCACTCCTTGGCGGGCGCTTCCCCAGCGCCGGCGCTGCGGTCCTTGATCTCCAGCGCGTCGACCGGACCGTGGCGAAGGATGTTGCCGCCAAAGTCCAGGACCAGGCAGTTGTCCTTCGACGCATCCAGCCGGAATCCCCGACCCACCATCTGGTAGTAAAGGCCCGGCGAGTTGGTCGGCCGCAAGAGCGCCACGCAGTCGATGTTGGGCGCGTCAAAGCCCGTGGTCAGCACGTTGACGTTGACCAGGTACTTGAGCTGCCCGTCCTTGAACTTCTTGAGGAACTCGGCGCGCTCGAACGGCAGAGTGTCACCACAGACAAAGCCGCATTCCTGGCCCATCTCCCCCAGCACCTTCTGGACGTGCAGGGCGTGCTGGACGCCGGCGGCGAAGATCAGCACCGAATGGCGATCGGCGGTCTGGTCGAGGATCTCCCGGCAGGCCGAGCGCACCAGCGAATCGTCGTCCATCAGGGCTTCGACCTCGCCGGCGATGAACTCGCCGCCTCGGATGTGCAGATTCGACGTGTCGACCTTTCGCCGCCCGGCCTTGGTCTTCAGGGGGCACAGATACCCTTGCACGATCAGCTCGCGGACGCCCACTTCGTAGCAGACATGGTTCAGCAGGTTCTCCGGCGCGCAGATCAGACCCGTGGACATGCGGTACGGCGTGGCGGTCAGGCCGACGAGGCGCACATTGGGATTGACCACGCGGGCGTCGGCCAGGAACGTGCGGTACATCCCCTCGCCATCGGGCGGGAGCATGTGCGCTTCGTCGATTAGGATCAGGTCGAAGCGGTCGAGTTCGGCGGCGCGGCGGAACACGCTCTGGATGCCCGCCACGATGATGGGGTGCTCGGTGTCTCGGCTCTTGAGGCCCGCGGAATAGACCCCGATCTGGTTCCACAGGTCGGGGGCCATCGCGTGAAGTTTGTCGGCGGCCTGCTCGAGTAGTTCCTTCACGTGCGCCAGGATCAGCACCCGCCCGTTCCACTGCTGCACCGCGTCCCGGCAGATCGCCGCCATCACCGGCGTCTTGCCCCCGGCCGTGGGAATCACCACGCAGGGGTGATCATCCCGCCGGCGTAGGTGGTCGTAGACGGCGGCGACCGCCTCGGCCTGGTACGGCCGCAGCGTGATCGCGCCAGAAGTTGGAGAGGACACGGTCATGATGCTTTAGTTGTTCTCCGGCGAAAACGCCGCCCCACACAGCGGGCAGCGCGACAGCGGAAATTCGTTCAACTCGACTTCCAGGCGGGGAGGCACGGCCAGATCGCGGCGGCGGGTGACCAGCATGTCGATCTGGCTGTCGTCCTCGTAAACCCCCGCGTGCTGAAGCGCATCGAGCACGGACTTCTGGATGTTGTCCAGGTCGCGCCGGCGGCGGTCAGGCGGGAACGCATCCATGCACAGTGCGATGCGCCCGCCCGCAGGCGGCTTGCGGGGGCCGTTGCCCCGCCCCCCGGCCAGGAGGGCGCAGACGTTCGTGCGGAACGTCCGGCCCTCCCGGCTGATCACGGTGCGACCCCGGAAGTGCCGCCAGTAGTGGTTCACCGACGGCGGATAGGGCAACGTGATCACCACCGTGCCTCCCCCTTCGCCCACTTCGTGTTGCCGATCGCCATCGCGAGTTCGACGAGAAGCAGGATCAGCAGCAGGAACGTGCCGCCGAACAGGCACGCGGGCAGCCAGAACAGGCGATCAGCCTTCGTCCACTTTTCGAAGAGCTTGCGCTGTTCGCTGCGCACCTTGAAGTAGGCAAGAGCGGCGTTGATCAACCAGAGAGACCAGAAGATGGCGTCCATAGGGATTCCTTTGTGAAGTTGCAGTTGGAGAACAGGCTCGTTCGTGAACCGATCAGCGCTTCCACGGCGGAGTGTTGCTGGTCGCCGGGGCCTGCTGCGGCTGGCCCACCGCCGGCGCGGCGGCCTTGGGCGCGTAACCCTTGATCTCGTTGGTCAGCTCCCCGGTGTCTTCGCGCTTCTTGCACTTGACGGTGATCAGAAGCGGCAGGTTGTGGAGCTCGACGCTGTCGCGCGGCTGCAGAATGCCCACCGCGTGGCAGATCGCCGAGAGCTCGCTGCGGGCGATCTTCACCGCCGTGGCGTTCGGGTTGCTCAGGTTGAGCCGCGCCCAGACGACCCGGTTCTTGTATTCGCCGTCCAGGATCGTGAAGGTGAGTTGCAGGTAGCTGCCGCCGCCGTTCTTGGTCGGCTTCATCTCCGACTCGGTGATGGCGGCCAGGTACTTGCCCGCGGGCAGGGGCTCGAAACTCGTGGTCGGTTCGACTTCGCTGGCGTTGAATGTGCCGAGATTGGCCATGGGTCAGTTCTCCTTGCTGGGGTTGGTGTTCTGCTCCGCGCCCGCGAGGCGCAGGTGTGGACCTGCGGCGGGCGGCGGAGCCTGAGTCAGAGCCTGCATCAGCGCCGGCCACGAGAGCGGCAGTTCCGCCGGCAGGCTAAAACGGTTCTTGGCGACGCACGCCGGGCTGCCGACGGTGCGGAGGATGCGCTCGCCGCCATCCTTGCCCAGGCCGGCGGCGATGGTGCGGTCGCGGCCAAAGCCCCCGTCCTCGGTCTTGGTGATGATCTTCCGCGTGGCAAAGAGCACCGCGTCGGACCACTCGGTCAGCAGCGCCGTCACGTGCTTGTGCAGGCGCGGCGAGTAGCGGTCGTAGGCGGCGTGCTCGGGGTCCTCGAACTTCTCGACCTTGGCGTGGGCCAGGAGGATCACGCACATGCCGCGCTGGGTGCGGAGGGTGTTGAGGTCGGCCAGGAGCCGCCGCCAATGGGTCAGGGCGTGGGTGTAGCCCCGGGCGTAGCCGCCATCGACCTTCTCGATGCTGGTGACGCCGTATTGCTCGCACAGCACGTCCCACACCAAGCGCTCCAGCCAGTCGGCCGAGTCGATGACCACCGTCTCGAAACTGTGTTCCTCCTGGATCAGCGTCCGTAGCGCCGACTCCACGTCGGTGAGGTTCTTGGCCAGCGGGAAGCTGGCGCAGTCGATCTGGTCCAGGCCGTCCTCGGTCGGGACGAAGATCGGCGTGGGGGCAGCGGCGGCGGTGGTGCTCTTGCCGATGCCCTCGGTGCCGTAGATCAGCAGGCGCGGCGGCGAATGCTTGCGCCCGCGATGGATGTTCGTAAGGGTCATGAAGGTTCTCCTTGGTTTCAGTTGAGGTACTCGGGCAGCAGCCAGGTCATGGCCATGCGGCCGCTGACGCTGCACGGACGCGCCGGGCCGTTGCGCACCTGCCCGTCGGCCCGGAGTTCCGGCAGGCGCTTGTGCGCCTTGATCCCGATGCGGGCTTCGATTTCGTGGGCCGTCAGGCCAGGCTCAGCGCGGACGGCGGTCAGGCACATCTCGCGCTGGCGCTGCGCAATGCCGCTGGTTTGCATGTGCCGCCCGGCCATCGCCGAGGTCGGCGGATCGTGTTTGCGATGGTTGCAGTGCATGTCTGTTGCTCCGTAAAGCAGCTGGATCTGTCGTTGACACATCCCGTCACGCTGGCCAACGGAGTGGGGAACAATGGCAGCTGCGGGACTCGAACCCGCATCCGGACCGGCCCGTCATAGGGCTCCGGTGACCCGTCCAGGGGCTGCCAGGCGCGCCCGGGGTGGCCGTCGCTGAAGGACTCGCCACGATCCGCACAGGCGCGGAGAGATGCTCGGGGGCTACGCGACGCTCAACATGCGGATGTCCTCGTAGCCGGTGGGCCAGTGATCGTCCTTGCGGCAGGCCAGGAGCCGGCGGATGGCCGCTTCGTTCTCCTGGCGGGCGATGGCGAGCGTGTCGTCCGTGATGCGCCACACGCCGCAGCGGAAGGGTTCCTTCTTCTCGATGGCGATGAGGTGGACCGGGACCATGTCACCGCCCAACACCTGGGCGAGCACGGCCTGGTAAAACGCCATCTGCTTGGGGTAGCCATAACGCTTGGCGTCGGCCTCAAACCAGGTGAGGTCATCGCAGGTCTTGAGGTCGACGATGCCGCGATGTGGATTGAGCCAGTCGATGCGGATTTGGCACGGCGTGCCGCAGTACTCGGCGCGGACAATGCCTTCGCTGTGGCCGTCGACCAGCAGGTCCACGGCCTGGTTGTTCATGGCCACGCCGCAGGCCATCTGCTCGATGAGTTCGACCTGCTCGTGGGAGAGCACGGGCTTGCCCTGGGCCTCGGCCCAGGCGCGGAACGCCTGCGTGGTCGCGCCATACGGCTTGCCGGTCTGCGGGTTGATCGGCCCGCCCAGCGCGAAGGCGGCGGCGTAGGCGTCCCGGCCTTCGAGAATGCGCGCGTGGGCGGCGCGGCCAATGAGGTAGCTGGCCGAGTCGTTATTGCCGAGCAGCCCGATGGTCTTCTTGTGGTGCAGCCACGGGCACTTCACGAAATCCAGCAACTGGTGGCTGGAAAGGAAGCGGTCCGCCTTGGCGTGGTACTCGGCGGCGGGTTCGACTTCCAGAATGTCCAGGTCAATGTTCACGTCCATGTTCTTCCTCAGTTCTTGGGCTCCCCGTCCCCTCGGAGGCCCCTGGCGTTTCTTGCCGGGGCCCCCGAGGGACCAGAGTCGCGTCTCTTCTCTGGTTACCTATGCCGTGGCGGACGCCGCGCCCCGCTTAGGGCGCGCCAAGCCCGGCTTTCTCGAACTCGCCGCGGATGCGGGCCAGCGCGTTGGCGACCTGCCGCCACGACACGCCCAGCGCCTTGGCCGTGGCGGTCACGCCGTTCTCGGCGACGCTGGCGAGCAGCGCCTGGTCGGCCGGGTCGAGGCGGGCCATGACGACGTTGATGGCTTCGCGCAGCTCGAACTGGTCGCTGGCGGAGACGGACTGGGTCTGGAGGCGGCGGTTGCCGTCTTCCTCCAGCAGCACCGCGCCCAGGCAGGTCACGTCCCCGTCGCACTCGACGGGCGTGCCCTCCAGCGAGGCGGCGCGGTACGACTCGCTGCGCTTGTCGCGCTGGCGGTAGCGCAGCTCCATCGCCACCCACGTCTTCAGGGCGTTGGTGACGAACGCCTCCAGGTGCCCGCGGGCGGGATCAAACAGGTGCGCCTTCTCCAGCAGGTACACCCGCATGGACTGCTCCAGGTCCTCGCGGTCGGACCGGGAGAAGTCGGACCGGCGGCAAAGCTGGGCAGCTTTGAATCCGATCAGGGTGACGGTGAAGGGGGCCGAAACGATAATGTGGCTCGAGGCCATAGGTCCTCGAGGCCGGTCGAAAGCTCCCGAATCAGCCGCCTAACGCACGGTTGAAAGCTGTGCCGCGACAACGCGCCGCGTGGTCCACAGGTGCGGTCGGGGCTGAACCGGCAATGAGCCGATCCGGCCTCGACCGAGGCCCGGGGTGTCGCGGTTGGCGCATGAAAAAGGCGGAAGGTCATTCCGCCGAAGTCGCCGTAAACCTATACAAGAGCAGGATTAGCGATACTGTAGGATTTTCTTTCCCCTGTCGCGGGATTGCGACGCGACAGTCCGGGCGACCGATGCGCTGTCGTCTTTCTTCTTCACCGCCTTGGGACCTCCAGCGGCCTTCACCGCGCGCTCGACGGCCCAGCGATCGGTGACATATCCGTCGGCATTGAGGGCGTCGGCGGCCTTGCGATATGAGCCGTGGATGCGATACGCCTGGACCAGCGCTTCATTGGTGATCTTGGACTCGATTACCTCGTTCACGTGTCGCCGAACCTTCTTCGCCGAGATGGCATCCAGAGAAAGCCCCGCCTGTTCGGACGAGCGCCGGTCGGCTTCCGCAACCACCTCACACAAAGCCATCGGATCGACCACCAGGTGATCGCCGTCGACTGTCGTGACCTGCGACATTGCGACAACCGGCGGAACACGCCCAGGCCAGAGCCGATCATCCGGGACATGATGCGGGACGAGCACGATGGCGCGGCCGCTCGGCCCGACGTGTGCCGCTACGGCCGAACCATCGAGATCGTGGAGCCGCACCGCCAGCAGGACCTCGCGCGTCTGGCTGCTACCGGGGGGCCAAGGCATCCGCCCCAGTCGCCAGAGCCGGCCGGTCACCACGGTCTGCGGCGTAGCCGTCAACCCCAACGCTCTGGCGGTCGCACCCGCCAGCCCCGATGGGTCGATCTCCCAGCATTCGCACATCGCCGGTGCGACAGCGATCCGCAGGGCATCCCGGCACGAAATGTAGAATCGCCGGGTGCCGTCGGCGCGGGGGCGGACAATCACCGGCTCCACATGGCGTTCGCTGCAGTTGGGACACGGGGCGTAAAGACCCGCCGCCGATTGGCGAAGAATCCCCATCACCCGCAGTCGCGCCAGCGCGCCCATCGGCCACAGGGTTGTTGTGGCATGGTCGAACACTCGCCCCACGTCGTCGGCGGCCACCAACAGCATTCGAAGCAGGTCATTCATGGCCGGCCACCTTCCACAGCTTCAGACAGCGCTCGCCCACTTCGCGCTGCTCATCAGGCCAGCTCTTCAGATCGCAGGAACTCGGGACGCCGACGCTGAAGGTCATGGTCGGCGCTCGCCCAGGTCCGTCGTGCCGGAACGTGAGCCGGAAGGTTGCCTTGAGCACCTGGGTGCTGTCTCTGGAGAGGTGCTTTTCGCTGAGCCAACGCTCGATCTTGCGATAGATGTCATTCGGCGGCCCTTTGATGTCCGCCTTGATCTCCACCGAACCGCCGCTCCCAATGGGAGCCAGCCGGAGCATAGTGATCCGGGCCTCGGCCACCAGGTCGTTCGGGTCGGCCGCCAGTGGGTAATCCGTCTGCAGCAGATGATCCAGCCGGTAGGAGGGACGAAGCGGGGCCGCAGCGTCCACGTCGATCTGGAGCACCGCCTTACAAAAGGCCGCCTCCAGCGGAACGCGGACCTGCCGGCCGCCGGGCGCGTAGAGCTCCATCGTGCCCTCGCCGCTGTTGTAAACGAACACGTTCTCAAACGCGTAGCGCCCCGCCTCCATCGTGGGCTGGCCGTCATCGTGGAACACCACGTGCTTGCCCGGATAGTCATCCAGATACGCGAAGAAGTACTCCGCGCCTCCGCTGCGCGGGTAATGCGCCACCTTGCAGAACCGGCCCCGCATCTGAAGCGGGCCATAGAACTCCGTGAGCGCCGTTGCCAGCCCGTCGGTCATCGCCTTGTTCGCCGTCAGCGCTCGCTTCGGCAGCCCGTTGCGCTTCTCCCAATAGCGGCCGGCAGCCAGCGCGTCGGCCCGCGCAAACACCGCCGCCTCCTCCAAAAGCGTCGGCACATTCAGGTACACCCACATCGCCTTGTCGGCCTCGCCGATCTGGGCCGCGAACTCCTCGGCGCGCTCCGGGCACTCCTCGCGGACCATTTCCACCAGCGCTGCCACCCCCCGGTGGTCGGCCAGTTCGTGGATGTCCCGGAGTAAAACCTGCACCTCCAGTTGCGCCGCTTCCGGCAGCTTCTGCCATGCCTCGAAGATGGGCTCGATCTTGTGCTCCGTCAGCTCATCCCAGGGAACGTCGCCGAGCTCTCCACGCCGCGTGAAGAACTCACGCAGCAGCGGATTGGCGATGTGTTTGAGGACCTTCCTCGGATCAAACGGTTTGGCCATGATGTGGCCTCCTTACGTCAAGGGCGTCCGCGTCAACTGAACGGTAAACGCCGTGCCTAAAAAAACACGCCGTTCACGCGAACAGCGATGGTTCCTTTTTCCGAAGCAAGAGATTCATGCCTTCCAGCCGAATGCGCATGGCTTCTGGCGAGACCTCGAACTTCTGCGCCAGCGGCCGGGCCACATGCTCGAACAGCGCGTTGTCCACCGCATCCTGGCCCATACTTAGTCCGCCACGGCGCAGCACTTCGGCTGTCAGTATCTGCTGCTGCCGGGGGCGCAGGTCGTCAAGATAAACCGGGTCCATGCCGCCCTGCGCCTCGTGCCAGAGACGCTTGACCATCTCGCGCGGCATCAGGAGGCAACTGGCCAGTCGGTTCGCCTGGTATTCCTTCGGATCGGGTTTGCCATCGCGCAAAACATGGTCGGGCTTTGGCTCGCCGGAAGGCAGGAGCTGCGGCTCGTTCGCCCGGCGCAGGTACAGGTGCCGATGCAGCCGCCAATGGGCTAATTCGTGCGCCAACGTGAAACGGTAGCGGCCTCGCATCGCCGGGAAATCTTCCGGTATGAGGCTCGCGTCCACGACGATCTTCTTATCATTGAAGTAGATCGCGCCCAGCACATCCCCCTCGGGGAACTTGGCTCGCAGATTGTCGATCTGCAGCACCAGCTTAAAGTGCTCCTCGATGATGTCGTCGATCGGCACCGGCGGGTCGGTGACCTGCTGGTGGGCGTTGCCGTACTCGGCCAGGATCAGCGCGGCCTCATCCTCGAAGGCCTGTGGCGACAGGAACGGCAGTTCCGACTTGGGCTTACTGAATCGCCGAGCCATGACTACTTGCTCTCCTTCTTCATGCGCTCGGCATCTTCCCTCAGCTTGCGCAACTGTTCGGCCGTCAACCCGCGCACGGCGCGGAGGAGATCAGGCACCTCCGCGGACTCCTGAATGATCCCCGGCAGATCTTCGGTCAATCGCCCGGCCAACGACGTCCACTCATCCACGTTTTCGTCGAGAAGCTCGGCCATCCGTTTCACGCGGTCGGCCGTGGGTGGGGCCACGTTGTTCTGTTCGACCTGCGACAGGTAGGTGGGGCTGACATCGACGAGCTGCGCGAACTTGCGCAGGCTGTAGCCCTTCGCCATACGTTTTTCGCGGAGCAGGTCGCCGAACTTCTTTTGGGGTTGTTTGCTCATGACAATTTCCCCTTGAAAGCGCGGTCCAGAATCGCGGGGAGCATGGCGTCAAGTTCCTTTGTGGCGGTTGCCTGCGAAGTCTGCATCGTGCGTACGGTCTGGAGGAGACGACCAAACTTCGATTGCTGGTCATGAGAAGGAATGGGTACTTCGATCTCCAACAGCTTCTCGATCCCGAGGGTTCTGTTGCGGCCAGCGCCACCGGGCGATGCTTTACCAATCCGCTCCAGCCCCTCCGGTGTCAAAAAGTAGAAGGCAAGAAACTCGGCGGTGGCGACGTCGGGATGCGGAACGCAGGTGATGAAGCGATGCGATCCGAATCGCCCTCGGTCTTCAGGTTGAGCTACAGCAATCGCCCCCTCCCAAGCGAACACGTTGTTGAAGACTAAGTCACCCGGCTCGATGCGATACAGCTTCTTTGATCCGACCGCGATGTAGTCGAGCGCCGCCTTGTGAAATGTGCCCCTGCCGAAAGATCTGATACCCAACTCGGGGTATTCCTCGCCCGCCCGCATCTCGGCTTTGCGGCGCACCAACGGTGCCGCACTCGACATCTTGCAGCGAGGCGCACCATCCACGATCCGCGAGAACTGGCTACGCAGCAGGGCTGTTGTCTTATCACCGATCTCGCGTTTCGTTTGGCGAACCTGCGCGACCTTATCGGCGAGCCGGTCGATTCGCGTCACGATCCGTTCCTGTACCTCCAGCGGCGGAAGCGGAATCGGCAGTCGTAGGAACCGGTCTTCCTTGAGCCGGACACGATTAGTTGTACCCTCGCTCGCGGCACGGCATAGATCGATGAACGGTGTGGTCCTGCTCAACCAGCCGAGGAAACCAGGCAACAGACGTTCACGATTCACCTCAAATGACGGGAAATCGTTCGTTACCACAGCACCGTCAAGGTCGGACGGCACCAAACCCATCGCGCCATTCCGCGCGTCAATCCGCGATGCGATGAACTGGTCCGTGGAAACGCAATAACGGCGTTCCGCCGCGATTTCCGCGCCGCTCACAATGCGCCGCAGCATTACGCCCTTGCCCCAGAGGCGAATGGTTACCTCGCGGTACTTCTCAGCAGGCGAGAGCGACACAATGGTCTCGTTCTTGACGAGCACCTCACCTAGCGGAACCGATGGCCAGCCGTTCACGGTCGTCACTTGCTGACCTCCGCGAGTTCGGCTTTGATCTCTTCCATGATCTGGATGATGCGCCGTTCCTTGGCCAGGATGTCCTCGGCCAGTTGCGCCGGCGGCAAGTGTTCGAGGGCCGCAGCGCTGTTGGGGTTCTTGAGATCGAGGTTGCACGACACAAGCGCCCCGGCACCGTCATACTTGAGCACGTCGTCGACCGGCACGCGCCACGCATGGTCGGTCTCCTTGCGCCGCTTCATCTGGAACCACTTAACGCAGTCGGTGAATTCCTCGAACTGAATGGGCTTGGTCTTGGAGTAGTTCCGCCGGCCATCGGGCGAGGGCAACTCGTAATACCAGATCTCCTTCGTCGGGCCGGATCGGTCGAAGAACAGCAGGTTCGTCGGGATGGGGGTGTATGGGGCAAAGACGCCATTGGGCAAGCGGACGATGGTGTGAAGGTTGAATTCCTTGAGCATCTCCTCCTTGATCCGCGCCGCCACGCCATCGCCAAATAGCGTGCCATTGGGCACGACGACCCCCGCCCGGCCGCCGTGCTCAGTCCCGGCACCGGGCTTCCGCAGCTTCCGCATAATGAGTTGCAGGAACAGCAGTGCCGTCTCGGAGGTCTGCTTGTCGGCGGGGAAGTTGCTCCGGATACCCGCCTCCTCCTCTCCGCCAAAGGGCGGATTAGTGAGGATCACGTCCACGCGGTCCTTCTCGCCCAACTCGGTGATCTTCACGGCCAGACTATTACCATACTCGATGGCCGGGGCATCCAACCCGTGGAGCAGCAGATTCATCTGCGAGAGCATGTAGGGCAGCGGCTTGGCCTCGCCGCCACGGATGCTCTGCTCCTGGAGCGTCTTGCGGTGCTGGACGGTCTTGCACTGTCTCTCGAGGTGGACAAAGGCCTCGGCCAGGAAGCCGCCCGTGCCGCAAGCCGGATCAAGCACGACCTCGCCGAGTTGTGGATTGGTAACGGCAACCATGAACTGAATCACCGGGCGCGGCGTGTAGAACTCGCCCGAATCGCCAGCGGCGTCGCGCATCTCCCGCAGCATCGACTCGTACAACCGAGCCAACGTGTGGATTTCCTCAGAGGAGTCGAAGTGGATGCCATCCACCAGATTGATCACGTCGCGCATGAGGTAGCCGGAGATCATGCGGTTGATGATGCCGTCAAACACCGTGGCGATGACATCACGCCGCCGGTCGCCATTGGTCGATTGCAGCGAGCGCAGATAGGCCAGCAAGCCCGACCCGCGCGTACCGTCGGGCCGCACGGCCTCGTCCTGGTTGACGAAGGCGATCAACTCGTCGCCGGTGATGCCCTGTTTGTTCGCCGCCCAATCGCGCCAGCGGTATGGGGCCTCGACGGCGGGCTTGTATTTCCTGCCGCCGATCCCGGCGCGGGTCTCCTCGAGCTTCTCGCGGTCGTCGAGGAACTTCAGGAACATGATCCAGGTCAGCAAGGGGAGGCGGTCCAGGTCGCCGTTAAGCCCCTTGTCCTTTCTCATGATGTCGCGGGCTGATTTGATAAGCGTTGACAATTGCTGTGCCGTCGTTTTGGGTTGCTCGGTCTTGGTCTGTTTCTTTGCCATCGTCTCTCATTCATCGCTCTACCTGCCTCATGCGGCCGCGTAAAGCAGGGATTGAAGTTGGTTCACCGCATCGCGCAATTGCGCGACATCCCCGAACTTGCCAGCGATCTCGATCACGTTGCCGTGGCTGTTGATCGGCGGCAGTTCGAGAACGTCCGGCACGACAAACTGCGCCGTGCCATGCTCGGTGTACTTGTCCAGCAGTTCGTTCAGGATCTGCTGGGCCTCGGGGCCGTATTGGTCGAAGAAGTCCTGCCGCTCGGCGCGCAGGCGCTGGGCGCGCTCCCGCCGCGTGCGCAGCGGCGCGTTGAACGCCAGATGGCAGAGCAGGTCCAAGGGGTCGGCGTCAGGCTGGTTGGCGGCCTCGGCCAGGTGGTCGAAGTCGATGCCGCGCTCCTCCAGCCGCTCGATGATCCCGCGACGCTGCTCTGGGTCCGCCCACTGACCACGCAGTTCGGCCGCATTGCGGTAGAGTGTCCGCACCTTGTCGGCGGTGTAGTCGGTGAACTGGACCACGCGGAGCTGGTTGCCATCCGGGTCAAGCTCGTACACCAGGTGCGCGGCGACCTCGACGCGCCCGCCGTCAAAGTAGAACTTGCGCCGTGGCCCATCTTCGGTGTCCGGCGGCAGTTCAACCGGTCCCTCGTCGCCATCGGGTTCTTCCTCGGGCGTGACGACCGTTTCGTCGCTGGTTGGCTCGCCGCTTTCGTCAATCGTCTGTTCCGTCTCGATGTTCGGATCGCCATCGAAGTCGGGATCGGCGAAGAGACGTGTGGCCGAGCCGGTGTAGTCGAGGATGCTGAAAAACAATTTGCCGTAGTCATCACGGACGCGCGTGCCGCGCCCGATGATCTGCTTGAACTCCGTCATCGAGTTGATGACCCGCACCAGCACGATGTTCTGCACGGTGGGCGCATCGACGCCGGTAGTGAGCAACTGCGACGTGGTGACGACGACCGGCGTGCGCCGTTCCAGGTCCTGGAAGTTGCTCAGGTGCCCGCGCCCCAGATCGCCCTCGTCCGAGGTGATGCGGCAGACATAATCGGGATCGTCGCGCACCAGGTCGGAGTTGAGGTTGTTCAGCGCGCGCCGCATCTCGTCGGCGTGCTCCTGGTCGACGCAAAAGACGATGGTCTTGGCGAACCGGTCGGTACGCCGCAGGTAATCGGACAGATGCCGGGCAACAGCCTCGGTCCTGGCGCGCAGCGAGACGCGGCGTTCAAAATCGTTGGTGTGATACTCCTCGTCGGGAATCTCGCGGCCGAAGCGGTCGAGTTCGCCCTGGGTCGGTCGCCAACCGGCGGCGTCCCAGGTCGTCACCACGCGATGGACGCGGTACGGGGCCAGGAACCCGTCGTCAATTCCCCGCCGCAGGCTGTAGGTGTAGATCGGGTCGCCGAAGTAGTTGTAGGTGTCGGCGTTGTCCTGCCGGCGCGGCGTGGCCGTCATGCCGATCTGGACGGCGGGCGAGAAGTATTCGAGGATTTCGCGCCAGTTGCTGTCGTCGCGGGCGCTGCCGCGATGGCACTCATCCACGATGATCAGATCGAAGAAGTCGGGTGCGTACTCGCGGTAAAGGCCGGGACGGTTGGCATCCTTAGCGATGGACTGGTAGATGGCGAAGTACATCTCCCGGCTGGTGACGGCGACGCCGTTGGCGATTTTCCACCGCGCTTCGCCAAAGGGCGCGAAGATCTTGGCCATCGGATCATCAACGAGGATGTTGCGGTCGGCCAAATACAGGATGCGGGGCCGCCGGTGTTCACCCGTGCGGTTCCAGCGCGACGACCAGAGCTTCCAGCAGATTTGGAAGGCGACGACCGTCTTACCCGTGCCCGTCGCCATCGTCAGTAGGATGCGCTGATCGCCCTGCGCCACGGCCTGGACAGCGCGGTTGATAGCGATCTCCTGGTAATAGCGGGGCGACTTGCCGCTGAGGTGGTACGCCGGTGTCAGGAGCGTCTCGGCAACTTCGGCGTTGAGAGACTCGCTGGCCGTGAGCCGCGCCCACAATTCCGCCGGGGTGGGGAAGGTGTCAATTACCCGTTCCACACCCGTCGTATAATCAAACTCAACGATGCCGTGGCCGTTGGTCGCGTAGGCGAACTTCAGCCCAAGGATTTCGGCGTACTCTTTAGCCTGCTGGAGCCCGTCGCCCGGCGTCGCATAGGTTGCCTTCGCCTCGACGACCGCAATGGCGAAATCCGGGCGATACCGTAGAATATAGTCGGCTCGTTTTCCCGGCCGCCGCCGACCGCGCCGGCCCGCGACGATGATCCGCCCGTCGGTGAAGGTGACCTGCTCGTTGATCCGATGCGGATCGGTGTCCCACCCGGCGGTCTGGAGCCGCGGGACCACGTAGCGACGGCATGTATCGGCTTCATTAGGCATTGGTGGCTACGGTGCTGTCCATGTTTACCGAACAGTTCATGGAAGCATCATAACGCCAAGCTCAACCGTACACAATCCCCCCCGCATGTGAAAAACGTCGATAGCGCCTAAGTTATTGCATCACCACGCTTTGCCGCCATATATTTCGCTGCCGACGCCACTCTTTCAGCCGGGTGACTGGTCGAAGATCACGTTCGGTGATGGGATCGTTGCCTGCATGGACCGGCGGGAGATGGAGCAGTTCTTCCTGGATGTCCGGCGCGAGATGGCACAGGTTCATGATCTGCGTCATGCGCGGCTGCGTGACATGGGCCAGGCGGGCCAGTTCGGATTGGTCGGCAACCTGGCCGTCGAAAAGCAGTTGGTCGAAGCGGATCGCCAGCGCCATGAGCTTGGACACGCGCGGGACACGGCCCACGGGCGATACGGGTTCGGGCGTGGGTCCCGGCATGGCGACCTTCCGCCGCGCCTTTCTGGTGAAGTGAATCTGCTTCGTGATCGTGGTCATGCCGCTTCCTCCATTTTGCGGTCGATCAGCGAGCGGACGCTCGTGGGCCGGAAGGTAACCGCCACGGTGCCTGCGTCGCCGTCGTATTCCACCGTCGAGATGAGCAACTTCAGCAGGCGGGCCTGCTCACGCGGAACCAGGCTTTGCCAGAGACTGTCGAAGTCTGCGAAGACCGCGCGGGCCTCGGCCTGGGTGACGATCTGTCCTTCCAATGCCGCGATCCGGGCGTCAAGGTCGGGCAGGCGCTGGTCGGCAGCCAACAGGCGGGAATGCAGGTCGGCGATACGCCCGGTCACGTCGGTCGTGGTCTTGCCGCTCGTGGTGAGTTGCTGCAGTTCCTTGTGATGGCGGATGTGTTCCTTCCGAACGTCGTCCCGGTCGCGCCGGGCGGTTGCCAGTTCGCCCTCAATTGCCGCGTGGGCGTCGCTCATCACGCGGGCCAGCAGGGCCTCGTCCTTCGCCAGTCCCCGCACCTCGTCAATTACCACGCGCTCCATCTCGGCGGCGGGAAGCGTGCCGGCGGAGCAAACGTCGCTGCCGTTCTTAATTGCGTGCGTGCAACGGTAGTAACGGTAGAAGGTGCGGCCTCTGCCGCTGTTGAACGTGTGCGACATGGCCGCGCCGCAGCACTTGCAGCGGAGCAGCCCGCGTAGCAGCGCCCCGTATTTGTTGCGGACCTCCGCACCACCGGTCCGCCCATTGAGCTTGAGCTGGTGCTGGACCTTGTCGAACAGCTCCTGCTCGATGATCGGCTCGTGCTCGGCGGGGTAGAGTTCATCTTTGAATAGCCGCTTTCCCGTGTAAACCGGCTTCGTCAGCAACTGGTACAGGGTCGCCTTGTCGAAGGGGCGGCTGCCCAATTCGCGTCCTTTCTTCGTGACGCGACGCTTGTTGGCCCATCCCCGGCGGGCCAGTTCCTTGACCACCGGCAGGAGCGACGCCTCCTGGACGTACATGCGGAAGATCTCGCGGACGCGGCCGGCCTCTTTGGCGTTGATGACGAGCTTCGGACTGGGGCCGGAGCGATCCACGTCGTAACCCAACACCGGCGCGCCGCCCGTCCATTTACCCTTGCGGGCCTGCGCGGCGAGCTTGTCGCGGATGCGTTCCCCGATGATCTCGCGCTCGAACTGGGCGAACGAGAGCAGGATGTTCAGCGTGAGCCGCCCCATTGAGTGGCTCGTGTTGAACTGCTGCGTCACCGAGACGAACGAGACCTGTTTCGCCTCGAACACCTGCATGATGCGGGCGAAGTCCATCAGGGAGCGAGACAGGCGGTCGACCTTGTAGACAACCACGCAGTCGATCTTCCCCGCGTCGATGTCCCGCAGCAGCCGGTCCAGCGCCGGGCGCTCCATGCTGCCGCCAGAGTAGCCGCCGTCGTCATAGCGGTCGGGCACCAACGTCCACCCCTCGGTCTTCTGGCTGGCGATGTACGCCTCGGCGCTCTCGCGTTGGGCGTCCAGGGAGTTGAATTCCTGCTCCAGACCTTCCTCGGTCGACTTGCGGGTGTAGATGGCGCAACGGGTCGTCGCGCGTTCGATTTTCTTGGTGGCTCGGCTCATTTCTGGACTCCCAGCCTGAAGAAGCGGAAGCCGTTCATGTGGCTGCCGGTGATTTGCTTGGTGAGCGCCGTCAGGGTGCGGAACCGCTCGCCGTTGCACTCAAAGGTCCGGCCGTCCTCGAGCACCACCGCCCGGATGGTGCGCCCCTTGTAGGTGCGGACGAGCGCCGATCCGGGCGGCGGCAGGCGGGGATCGTTGGGACGATCTTGGCCCGTCGGGGCGGGCTGCGTCACCGTTACCGTCTCGCCCACCTGCGGCGGGCAGATCATGGTCTTGGGGGCCATGACACGCACGTCGGCGTCGTCGGCCAGTTCCTCGGCCCGTTTGCGGGCACGTTCGGACAAGTCGCCCTCCGCGTTGGCCTGGATACGCCAGGCGACCTTGCGGATGAGGTAGGCCCGATGACGGGTCCGACATGGCTGGCCGTGCAACTCCTTGTAGCGTTCGGCCAGGTCACCCGTGGTCATCCGGTCCAGGGCGGCGATTTGGCTTCCAACGTCCTGCATTGATGTGGCTCCTTTCATGTGGTTTCAGAGACCCGACCCGTTAACCCGCGGGTCGTTGAGCCACACTGAGCCTCGTTTCCGGATGAAGATCAAGTCCGATCTGGGAACCCGACGGGAATGCTTGGCGGGCGTCGGGATTCGATGCTTTGATGTGCCGGACGCGGCGCAGCAGGCCGGCGGCCAGGATGCTGGTGACCTCCAGGCGGCGCTCGTCGGCAGTCATGGTTTCGGGATCGCGGGTTGAGTTCATGGCAGGCTCCAATGACGGCAGAAGCGCCGACATTGGTTACCTATGCCATTCGCGGAGGACGCGCCCACTTTCGTTAACCACATGAAGAGGGTTATGGCCTGTCGCTGATGAGGCGATTGCAGTTCCCTACACGCACGGAGGGCAACTCCACCAGGAGCGGCTTGTGACCCGCCACTTTCCCAGACGGGGGGCTTGAAAAATGGAATTACACGAGATAGTGTAATAGGTGATGACTGCTGCTCGCTCACAGAATTGCCGCCCCGAGTGCCGACCAATGAAGCCTTGTCCGCCGAAACCGGCCTTGTCGGACCGTGCTCTCCTGTCGCGCCGTCAGGCCGGCGACCTGGCCGGTCTTTTCAAGGTGCTGGCCAACGATACCCGTTTGCGGCTGCTTCACGCCCTGACGCGCAGGGGAGAATTGTGCGTCAATGACCTCACGGAGGCAGTGGAGATGAAGCCGCAGGCCGTATCCAATCAACTGCAGCGCCTTGTGGATCGGGGTATCCTCGGCTCGCGGCGCGACGGCAATCAGATCTTTTATCGCATCGTCGATTCGTGCGTGCCGGCGCTCCTTGATCAGGGGCTGTGTCTCACGGAAGACGCTCAGGAGCGCAGCCGATGACTGTACCCCTCCAAGTCCTGCCGCCCGATGTGGGCAAGGCCGTGGCGCAATTGCGTGAGGCCGCCGCCGCCAAAAAGTGCTGGCGCTGTGGCTGCATGCACAGCTCGCTCAAGGCCATCGAGGAGGCATTCCCGCTGGCCACACGGTCTGCCGACCTCGGCGAAGCCATCCAGGCGGCGGAGACGCGGCTGGTGCCCGCGCAGTACGATTGCCTCGGCTGCGAGGTGTGTTTCCCGGCCATCGCCATCAACGCCCTCGGTGTTGAAGGTGATGCGTGCCCGGCCGAACTCCCAGCGTCGCGCGACGGATGGCCTCCGCTGCCCGGCTCCTACTCGGTTCTTCGCTACCAGGCCCCGGTCGCCGTCTGCACCCTTGGCGACGAGGCTTTGGCGAGCACAATCCACGCCACGGGCGATCCCGCCCTGGCTATCGTCGGCACGATGCAGACGGAGAATTTGGGTATCGAGCGGCTCATCCAGAACGTTGTCGCCAACCCCTACATTCGGTTCCTGATCCTCTGCGGCGGTGATACAAAGCAGGCCATCGGCCACCTGCCGGGCCAATCGATGCTGGCGCTGTCCCGAGCCGGTCTTAACGACCAACGCCGCATCATCGGCGCGCCCGGGAAACGACCGTTGCTCAAGAACATCGACTTGGCGGCGGTGGCGCACTTTCGACGGGCCGTGGAGGTCGTGGACTTGA
Source organism: Phycisphaerales bacterium (assembly GCA_020847375.1). Taxonomy (GTDB): domain Bacteria; phylum Planctomycetota; class Phycisphaerae; order Tepidisphaerales; family Tepidisphaeraceae; genus JADLCB01. The sequence goes on from JADLCB010000011.1 coordinate 25,966, forward strand.
TCGGCCTTACTGAGGCTCACGCAGTTACCGCGGCGGCACAGGCTTGTGCAAAGCGGAATCTCGGCCCCATCGAGCCTTTCGCGTCGGCGCGTGGCGTGGCCAGGGTCGAGGGATACGTGCCGCAACGCATGGTGTCTGATCCCGCCGGTTACTTCGTAGTCTACCTGGATCGCCCCCGAAAGCTGCTCTCGCTCGAACACTACCGCAACGACGGTGTTCTGGACGTCGTAATCGAAGGGCACACCGCCGCCGAACTCTACATTCCAGCGATTGAGAAGGGCTTGGTGTCGCGCCTGGATCATGCCGCCTACCTTGGGAAGGAACTGGCTCGCGCTGAGGCGTCTCTCCACGAGCGTCAGCCGTATATCCAGGATGCCGCCCCTGAGTTACAAGCCCCTCCGTAAGCCCAGGGCGAGGCATCGCACTGCTCCTGTGGGTCCGCATGCAAAGGGAACAACCTATGAAATGGTGGATCGCAATCTTGGCGGTTGTATGCGTCGGCGTTGTGGCCGGCATGATCTGGCGTGCTCAGAATCGCGGGACGGGCATTCCTGCCTCGGCAGCACCGGTCGCGACCAGCACCGATGCCGTAGTCGGCGTGGAGGCGTTCATGCGCGCTGTCGATAGCCATCGCGGCCCCGTGCGGGTCGAAGGTTTCGTGGCCAATGTCGCGCCGGACGGCCGATTTTTCACCCTGATCGACCGCAAAGAATTCGCGGAGTGCGGCACCCAGAATTGTGCAGAGTTGGCGCTTCCTGTTCAGTGGGCCGGCCCCGCCCCGGCGATCAAGGACCTCGTCCAGGTTGCTGGCGAGGTGAAGGAAGTGGCAGCCTCCACGACGAGCAAACAGACGCGTCTTGTATTCATGGCCAACGCCGTGCGAAAGGTCCCATGACCGCGACAGGGCTCAAATCGAGATCGGCGCGTTTCGCGCGACGGGCCTTGCTTCCAGGCATCGTGTTCGCAGCCGTCTTGCTGATCCACTTTGCCTATCTCGCGGTATTTCCTGAGCGCGACGCGGTGCAGGAACGCTGGTTGGCGGTGGACGCCCAGCCCACGCTTCTGCAACGCTACATCCAATCGCGGGGTTATTGGCTGGGCTACTCATACGGGCTGTCGCTGGCTTTCACGGCGGTCGCTCTGCGCCGTTACCGCGAGCATCGATTCTGCGCCGCGCGCAATCTGGCCATCGGCGGGATCACGCTCTCGGGGTTCCTGGCCGTGGTGGGGTGCTTCCTGCTCGGATGCTGTGGCTCACCGATGCTGGGGGTGTATCTCAGCTTGTTCGGGACAGCGTTCGTTCCGCTCGCCAAGCCCCTCGTCGCAGGCGTCAACACACTTCTCATCGTGGGGTCGTATTGGTGGCTCTGTCGCCAGGAACGCCGGATCGGCCGCGAGGCATCAACTCCGCCCGGATGCGGCGACGCCCCGGTCTGTCATTGCCCGCCATCTGGTGGTTCCCTTGATGCGCCCCGTGCGGCGCTGGATACGCCGGTTGCGCGCGCCCCAGCAGAGACAACCACCTCATAACCCGTGCCTACGAGTCTCTGGTCGGTTCAGAGACTTTCCGCCAAAACGCTCCCGACGGGCGGCCCGGGGCGATGTCCCGGTTATCTGCTTTGGCGAATCAGAGACTCCGGCCGCGACGGGCGGAAATCGTAACCCCTTGGCGGAACTCGCGTAGAAAACGAAAACGCCGCCGAGGTGTCTCAGCGGCGCTTTGCGTGAACCGTGGGGCCGGTGCGGTTTGCAACGGCCCGAAAAGTAGCGGGGGGAGGATTCGAACCTCCGACCTCCGGGTTATGAGCCCGACGAGCTACCAGGCTGCTCTACCCCGCGATCTTTACTTTATACGTTGGGATCATACGGCTGGTTCGATGGCTGTCAAGTAATGGAGGAATTGTTTTTAGCGGGATTGCGGTCGCGGGTGCTCAGGTGGATGGCCAGCACAGTGATATCAGCGGGGGTGATGCCGCTGATGCGCAAGGCCTGGCCAAGACTGGCGGGGGTGAATTTCTTGAATTTCTGTTTGGCTTCATTGCGCAAACCAGTGATGATCGAGTAATCGGTGTTGTGGGGGATGGCTTTGGACTCCAACTGGTTGAAGCGCGCAATTTCAGTGTTCTGACGACGGATGTAGCCCTCATAGCGCGCCGTGATGACAATGCGACGGGCGACAGGGGAAGCGATGCTGGCCAGTTCGGGTAATTGTTCAACCAGCTTGTTCCAGTCGGTATCCGAGCGGCGGAGGTAGTCGTACGCGCTTTGCCCGCCGCCGATGTGCAGATTGCGCAGCAATTGCGTTGTCTGCTGGGTGGCGTTGTCAATGGCGCAGAATTGTTGCCAGCGGGCGTCATCCACCAAACCAACCTGACGACCGATCGGGCCAAGACGCTGATCGGCATTGTCGGCGCGCAGATGCAGGCGATGTTCAGCCCGGCTGGTGAACATGCGATATGGCTCGATCGGTGGCTTGGTGATCAGGTCATCAATGAGCACGCCGATATAGGCTTGATCACGGCGCAGAATCAACGGGGTGTTGGGAAGGCTGGCGCGATTGTTTTTACGATACTCACCGTCGTTAATGTAATCGACAGCGGCGGATGCGTCGCTGGCGGAGGCTGATTCATCACACGGCGCCAGTTGGCCATGGCAGGCGTAGCGGGTGGCGTTGACACCGGCGATCAGGCCCTGGGCGGCGGCTTCCTCATAGCCGCTGGTTCCGTTGATCTGACCGGCCAGGAACAGACCGGAGACGATCTTGGTTTCCAGGCTGGAACGGATCTGATTGGGCCAGACCATGTCATATTCGACGGCGTACCCGTAGCGGAGAATGCGCGCATCGCGCAATCCGGGGATCAGGCGGATGATCTGCTCCTGCACATCGGCGGGCAGGGATGTGCTCAGACCATTGCAGTAGATTTCCTCAGTGTCCAGCCCCTCGGGTTCGAGGAAGATATGATGAGCGGATTTATCGGCAAAGCGGACGATTTTATCTTCCAGACTGGGGCAATAGCGCGGGCCGATGGAGGCGATCTGGCCGCTGTACATGGGGGCGCGGTGCAGGTTGTCACGAATCAGTTGATGCACCCGGGCGTTGGTGGCTGACAGGTGACAGGGGACTTGGGTCAACGGAGGCGCCCAGTGTTTGCCCTGAAGGGCGGGATATTCGTTGAGGTAGGAAAAGGGGAACGGATCGGTATCGCCGGGCTGAAGCTCGAAGCAGGAAAAATCGATGGTGTCGCGGTGCAGGCGCGGGGGTGTTCCGGTTTTAAGGCGGCCCAACTCCAGACCCAATCGTGCCAGGCAACCGGACAGGGTGGTGGCGGCTGCCTCACCAACGCGGCCGCCGATGGTTTTAGCTTCGCCGGTGTGCATGAGGGCGCGCAGAAAGGTGCCGGTGGTGACGACAACAGCCCGGCAGGCAAGTCGTGAACCATCAGCCAGCCGAACCGCGGTTACCTGTGACCGGGGCTGCAAACTGGATTGCTGGGCGCTGCCATTTGCGGCGTTGTTGCCGTTGGGCGATGGGGAATTGGCGGACAAAACGGGGCTGACGCAGCCGGATGATTTGGTTTCAATGTCAGCCACTTCGCCGGCGATGATGGTCAGGTTCCCGCAGTATTCGTGCAGCAGGCGCTGAACTTCGTGGGCATAACGGTATTTGTCGGATTGCGTCCGCGGGCCCCATACGGCCGGGCCTTTGGAGCGATTGAGCATGCGGAACTGGATGCCGGTGTTGTCGCTGGCGATGCCCATCAAACCGCCAAGGGCGTCGATTTCGCGCACCATCTGCCCCTTGGCCAGTCCGCCGATGGCAGGATTGCACGACATCTGCGCGATGCGCGCGGGGTCGAGGGTGATCAGGGCGACGGTGGCGCCAAGGTGCGATACGGCCCAGGCGGCTTCGGCTCCGGCGTGACCACCGCCAATCACAATGACATCATAAAACTGCGACATAAATGGTGTACGGCTGACAAGGTGCCCTGGTTCATACGGGAAATTCAACGATCATTAAAGCTCGATCTCGATTCATTGTTGACGACGGCTGGCGACTGGGGGGTTGATGTTCCTGTCACGGGTTAACTGCTTGCCCAGCGATGAGGCTGCGGATCATCCCGGTCAGTGGTTGAAACCCCCTGATCGGCGGTCTGCAGAAAAACCATCTGCTGGTAATGACCAGCCTGTTTCATCAGTTCATCATGGGTTCCTTGTTCAATGATGCGGCCTTGATCGATCACAATGATTCGGTCGGCATTGCGGATCGTGCTCAGCCGGTGCGCAATGATAAAGCTGGTGCGATTGTTCATCAGGCTGGCCAGGCTGTGCTGGATGAGGCGTTCACTTTCGGTATCGAGATTGCTGGTGGCTTCATCCAGGATAAGGATTTTGGGATCGGCCAGAATAGCCCGTGCAATCGTCAGGCGCTGGCGCTGACCGCCGGAGAGTTTAACACCACGTTCACCGATGACCGTGTCATAACCGTTTTCGAGCTGGGTGATGAATTCATGGGCATTGGCTTGGCGGGCGGCGGTGATCACTTCATTGATATTCACGCTGCGATTGCCGTAGGCGATGTTCTGGGCGATGGAGCCATCAAACAGAAAAGTATCCTGCTCGACGATACCAAGCAAGCGGCGATAGCTGTCGATCCTGATCTCGCGCAGATCAAGTCCGTCCAGGGCGACGCTGCCAGCAGTCGGATCAAAAAAACGGGCGATCAGGTTGCACAAAGTCGTTTTGCCTGCGCCGCTGGGGCCGACCAGCGCGATCGTCTGACCGGCTTGGACATCAAGATTGATGTTTTCCAGAACAAAACCGTGCGCTGATTCATTGCCGGCCAGCGGGGGGGTGGCAGGATGGTCGGCGTCCTGATCGATAAGAGAGGCGCCGGGTGACAGTGCGCGGGATTCAGCAGATTGAAGTCGCTGACGGGTGTAGGAAAAGCAGACATTGTTCAAGGTGATACGCCCGTCAACATGACGTTTATCAACGATGGTTTTGCCGGGATGAGACGAAAATTCGCGCGGTTCCTCCAGTAAATCCAGAATACGATCCAGCCCGGCCAGATTACCCTGCAACTGAGTGGCGGTACCGGCGAGAACGGCGATGGGGCCGAGCAGGGCGGTGAGATAGCCGAGGAACATGACCAGATCGCCGGGGGTGAGGGCTTGGCTTTGGGTGATCGATCCGTCTTGTAGACGGCGCATATCATCCAGCACCCGATTTCCGCCGTACCAGAGTAACAGGGCGCTGGCCAGTGGGATGATGACTGCCCAGGCTGCGTCGATGCCGCGACTCATCCACCAGCCCAGAAGCTCCTGACGGGCCATGAAATGGTTGTCGGTGGTGAAGCGGTTGGCTTCGCTGCGCTGGCGTGAGAATGAACGTACCACGCGCATACCGCCAAATGATTCGGTGGTATGAGCGTCGATTTTCTGGCGGGTCATGCGGGCATCGCGCCAGAGCGGGCGGATGCGCGCAATCCACGTGCGATGGGTAAACCAGACCACGGGCAACAGCAGACTGGCGCCGAGCAGCATACGCCAGTCGATAAAGGCGAGAATCGCCAGCGAACCGAGCAGTTGTACGACAGCGTGGCTGGGGTTATAGACGAGCGAAAAGACGAGATCGCCGACGCCGCCGGCGTCTTCGCGCAGAATTGAGGCAACGCCGCCGCTTTTCAGATCATAGACGCGATGCAGCGGCAGACGGATGGCCTGTTCAAAAGCGCGTTTGCGCGTCGCGACCTGGACCCGTTTGCTGATGCGTGTTGCCTGCCAGCGACTGGCGGTGCCAACCAGCATGGAAATGACCGCGATGACGACCATGCCGATGCAGACGGTGGCCAGCAGCGCGCGAGGCGAATGCGGCAGGGCAATCCAGGCGGGTAGTTGCACGGGTTTTCCAAGCAGCACGTTGTCAAAAATCAGTTTCGTGCCGTAGATGGGTAGTAGTCCCAGCAATGTTGAGATGCCCAGCCCGGTCAGAGCCAGGCCGAGGGTTTGGCGGAAGCCCGCGAGCAGATCATTAAAGCGGACCAGCAGTTGCCAGAACGTCCGATGGCGTCGGCCGGTGCGCGGCGAGCCCATGGCCCGAATCTTCTGACGTTCCTGTTCGGAGATCTCGTCAGATTTACGGTTTTTGGTGGCAGCGCGATATTTTTGGTAACGGCTGCGGCTGGAGGGCACGGGATCGATCATCAAGATCACATCATAAACGCAGATGATTTTGATTGCAGCAGAGCAATTTTGCGGCCAATGTACAAAGGTGATTGTTTTACGGTTCGATCAATCGAATCAAGCCTTTATTTTTTCAAGCTGATGGGCCACATCACCCAATTTTTGATGCGCCAGTTCACAGGCGGAATCGACAACGATTGTCTGACGATAGGCCTGCACACGTTGGAGCAAGTCAGCCGTGTTGTCCGCAGCACGCATGAATGGCGCGTGCAGACGTTCCCAGAGGGTCGAAACCTGCGACAGGGTTTGCATACTGCCGGCGCGGCGACCGGTGGGTAGTTCTGATTGGCTGAGAATCAGGCAGTTTGGGGGCAGCTGAGTTTTTAATTGATCAACGGTTGAGCGCGGCGTGGCTGGCGGCAGGGGGCTGGTTTCAAAGGGGACGATGACCACCACGCGCTGCGCGCCTACGGGATAAACCGCAGCCAGAAATGTTTCAAGAAACAGACCTTTTTCCCTAGCCAACTGGCGCACGCGCGCCGCCGGCTGGATCGTGCCCCAACCAGCGACCAGCAACTGCCCGTGGGGAATCGCCGCGACGATCTGGTCGCCGGAAAGATGATCCTGCGGAGCACTGGCCAGCAGATCGAGGCAGACCACGCCTTCGCCAGCATGGAGGCGCAATTGACGCCGCGTCTCCTGCAAGGGGAGATAAAGGCGCGCCAGCGTGTCAAAATCGCGTTGATTCCACGCAGCGGCCTCAGCGGTGGTTAAAAGTCGATGGGCTGTGATGTAGTCCGTCTGAGTAAGGGCAGCCTGACCTTTTTCACATAAATCCTGTAATTCCTGTGCGTCCATAGCCAGATTGTATTTCATTTTGACTGAATTCATACCCGTAGCAGGTTTGAGGCACGATCTTTGGCTGCTTCGTCGGCCATGGCGAGCTGGCGCAATTTTTTTGTCTGGGTTTATTGTAAAAAATGACGAAGTATGTAAGCTATTACCCCTTCGCTTACCGGGATTACCAGTTCGGCGGAACTTTTCGCTGGTGCTTATCCCTCAACGCCAAACAATAAGAAGCGGCATAGAATGAACACGGTGCGTAATGATATTCGTAATGTTGCGATAATTGCCCATGTCGATCATGGCAAGACGACGCTGGTCGATGCCCTGTTGCGTCAAAGCGGAAACTTCCGCCAGTCGCAGTTGGCGCAGGATACCATTCTTGATTCCAATCCATTGGAGCGGGAACGCGGCATTACCATTCTGGCCAAGAATTGCGCGATTCACTATACGACGCCCGAGGGGGAGCAGGTCAAGATCAACCTGATCGACACGCCGGGCCACGCGGATTTTGGTGGCGAGGTGGAACGGGTGCTGAGCATGGCAGACGGGGTGTTTCTGCTGGTTGATGCAGCCGAAGGGCCGATGCCGCAGACGCGGTTTGTTTTGAAAAAGGCGTTTCAGAATAATTTGCGGCCGATTGTGGTGATCAACAAGATCGACCGGCCTGATGCCCGCGTGGACGAAGTTCTGAACATGGTTTTTGATTTGTTTGTTGAACTGGGGGCGGATAACGAAGCCCTGGATTTTCCGGTGCTTTACGCCAGTGGCCGCGAGGGTATCGCCAGTTGGAGCTACGAGAAACGTGGGACGGATATCCGCCCGGTCTTCGAGGCGTTGTTGAAATATGTTCCCGGACCGCATGGCGACAGTGCCAAGTCGTTGCAAATTCGTATTGCCAGCATCCAGTACAACGAATATGTCGGGCGTATCGGGGTGGGCCGCATTTACAATGGTCAGATTGCGACCGGTCAGCAGGTTCTGATTGTCCGTCGTGATGGTACGCAGATCAAAAGCCGCGTGCAGCAGGTGCAGGTTTTTGATGGGCTGGGGCGCAAGAACGCTGAGGGCGTTGTTGCCGCTGGCGATATTGTGGCGCTGTCAGGGCTGGAATCGATCGATATTGGCGACAGTATCTGCGACCCGCAGGACCCCCAGCCGCTGCAGGCGACTGAAATCGAACCGCCGACGCTGACCATGATGTTCAGCGTCAATGATTCGCCCTTTGCCGGTCGGGAGGGCAAGTATGTCACCAGCCGCAATTTGCGCGAGCGTTTGTTCAAGGAGCTGGAATCCAACGTTGCGCTGAAAGTCCAGGAGACGCAGAGCAAGGATGCATTTCAGGTCAGCGGGCGTGGATTGCTCCATCTGGGGATTCTCATCGAGAATATGCGCCGCGAAGGGTATGAGCTGAGCGTTTCCAAGCCGCATGTCATTTTGCACAAGGACAGGGAGAGCGGCGAACTGCTTGAACCGATCGAATATCTGGTGGTGGATGTACCGGAAAAGAATATGGGCGGGGTCATGGAGCTGGTGGGTAACCGCAAGGGGGAGCTGGTGCGGATGGACAACCGCGACGGGCAGGTGCATCTGGAATTTTCCATTCCCGCCCGCGGTTTGATCGGTCTGCGTACGCGCATGCTGACGGCGACACAGGGGCTGGCGATCATGCATCATAATTTCCATGAGTATTCGCCGCTGCGTGGCGACGTGCCGGATCGGCTCAACGGCGTGATGATTTCCATGGCGACCGGCCGGGCCAATTCGTACGCGATGAACAACCTGCAGGAGCGGGGTGTCATGTTTGTCGAGCCGGGCGATGAGGTTTACGAAGGCCAGTGCGTGGCGGAAAATGCGCGCGACAACGACATGGTTGTCAATCCGACCACCGCCAAGCAGATGAGCAACATGCGCACGACCAGCCGCGATGAAAACATCATCCTCAAACCGGCGCGCAAAATGTCGCTGGAACAGGCGCTGGAATATATTGAAGAGGATGAGCTGGTCGAGGTGACCCCCAGTGCCATCCGCATTCGCAAGTCTCTTTTGACGGAAAATGCCCGTAAAAAAGCCAGCAAAAAGACGGCGGTCATGGAAGTGGTTGAAGTGTGATCGGCAGCAGGTTCTGTGGTTGCCAGCCGATAAGATCAGTGGCGGGTCAGTCTGTCCTTGGCGGGTTTGGCTGCGGGCAAGGCTGCAGTTATCATGTGATTTTATTGAACCACAGACTGGCAGCCATGACACAAGTAACGAACGAACCGGAAGTTAGCTCCGCAGCGCAAGGGCGTGAATCATCGCCATGCGCCCCTGGGCAGACAGGTCAGCCGATGGGGGATTCGCTGCTGCAGCGCAAGCGCCGAAAAGTGCAAAAAGTATCCATTGTTATTCCGGTCTATAATGAGCAGGAAACAATCCAGGAATTGATCGATCTGGTTGTCCGAGCGGCGTTGCCCGAGGGGCTGGATCGGGAAATTATTTGCGTCAACGACTGCTCGCGCGACAATACGTCGAGAAAACTGGATGAATTGCCGGGACTTTTTCCCGGATGCAGCTTTCAGATTGTTCATAAACCGCGCAACGAAGGAAAAGGGGCAGCGCTGCGCGACGGATTCCGGCTGGCCAGCGGTGATGTGGTGCTGATTCAGGATGCGGATCTGGAATATGATCCGAGCGATTATCGTAAACTGCTTCAGCCTATCGTGGCGGATCGGGCGGATGTGGTTTATGGCTCGCGTTTTATTGGTGAGCCGCATCGGGTGCTGTATTACTGGCATTCGCTGGGCAATAAACTGCTGACAACGCTGAGTAATATGTTTACGAATCTGAATCTGACCGATATGGAAGTCTGTTACAAGGTTTTCCGCAAGTCGGTGCTGGATCAGATCGATCTGGTCTGCAATCGCTTCGGTTTTGAACCGGAAGTCACAGCCAAAATTGCCAAAATCAGGCCGCGAATCCGTATTTTCGAGGTGGGAATCAGTTATTATGGTCGCAGCTACGAAGAGGGGAAGAAAATTACGTGGAAAGATGGAATTAAGGCCATCCTGACCATCATCCGATTTGGACTAGGCAATCGCTGACGATTTATTGCCCAGGCCCGATAATCATGGCGCGGTGAAAATGCCGCAGCGTAATGCCGATGATAACCCTGACGGGTCTGATTATTCGAGTCTCCTATTTGCAAAGCAACCTATGCGTATTTTAATTTCCGGTGGCGCCGGTTTTTTAGCATCTCATCTGACGGATCTCCTGCTGGAACAGGGGCATCAGGTCATCGGGGTGGATAATTTCATTACCGGTCAGCGGGAAAATATCGCCCATCTGGACGATGTTGACAATTACCGTTTTATCGAAGCCGATGTCATCGAACCGTTGAGTATCAGCGGATCGATCGATCGTATTTACCATATGGCTTCGCCGGCCAGCCCGATCGGTTACGTCAAGCATCAGGTGGCGACGCTCAAGGTCAACAGCCAGGGGACTTGGAATCTGCTGGAACTGGCCGAGAAGAAAAAGGCGCGTTTTTTAATGGCCAGCACCAGCGAATGTTATGGTGATCCGGCGGTTAATCCGCAAAGCGAATCGTACTGGGGCAATGTCAATCCCATCGGTATGCGCAGCATGTACGATGAAGCCAAGCGTTTCAGCGAAGCCTGCACGATGGCTTATCACCGCGAGCGCGGCGTTGATACGCGGCTGATCCGTATTTTCAACACGTATGGCCCGCGCATGGACCCGTATGATGGCCGGGTGGTGATCAGTTTTATCTGCCAGGCGCTGAATGATGAGGACATTACCGTCTTCGGCGATGGCAGGCAGACACGTTCACTCTGCTATGTTTCGGATCTGGTGCGTGGAATCAATCTGGTGATGGAAAGTGATTTTGTTGAACCGATCAACCTGGGCAACCCCAGCGAGCTGACGATTCTGGACATTGCCCGGGAAGTATTGGCATTGATCCCGGGCAGCAAGAGCAAGATCGTCCATCAACCCATGCCGCCGGATGATCCGAAAGTGCGCTGTCCGGATATCAGCCGGGCCAGAAAAATCCTGGGTTGGGAACCCGTGGTCACGCGCAGTGAAGGGCTGGCCAAGATGATCGAATATTACCGCGATCAACTGGTGCGGCGCTAATTATTTTCCCGCTGGCGGCCCGATTTTTCAGCGGTTTGTCCAATATAAAAAAGAACGGTCGGCGCGGATCCGTCGCACCGACCGTTAGAGCCTGCGAATCCTTTCGCACCGTCCCTGAATCGAGAGGTCGTTGGCTTTCATCAGGTTGATTCAACCCGCCGAACGCCGCCTGCCTCTATTTGTCCCGATGTCGCCGTGCCCAGCCTCGCTCCGTGGTCAGACAAAGAGGCTTTGATCGGACCGCGGTTTCACCGGGGATCTTCACACGAACAGATGGTACTACTTTCCGTGTTGGCCATCTGCTCGAGGAATTCCGCCAGACTGTCGCTGCTGTTGGTTCCAATGACCCGCTTGGCGACCGCCTTGATCTGCGGTTTGGCGTTGCCCATGGCCACACCCAAACCCGCACTCTGGATCATGATCTGATCATTTGAATCATCACCGACTGTAATAATCTGCGACTCCATTATATCGCGCTGTCGGGCGATGCGCCGAATTCCCTCCCATTTGTTGACCGATGGGTCAAAACATTCCAGCACTTCGACATCAGATGAAACGCGCAACGAGTGAACCAGCACGTTCGATCCGAAACGCTCCTTGAGCAACTGCTGCGCCTGGCTTGTCTGTCCGGTTGAACCGACGATGCCCAGACGGATGGTATGGGCATGATCAAAGTTCCCCAGCGAACCGATGCGCGTCACCCGGGCGTTGAAATGTTGCATCCAGTGCGTGGTGGCGGCATTGAGGGCGACTCCGGCAGTCGCGTAATAGTCAGCCCCGGCGGCGGAGCTGTCTTGCAACGCCAGAACCGCATGGCCAAGATTTTCCAATTGCCCCGAAATTTCCTTCGCCAGAACAGGTTGCATTTTCTGTTGGAACAGGGTCGCGCCGTTGCGCGTATCAACAAGCACCGCGCCACCGATGAATACACCCAGGTCATAGTGATCGACCTGTTCCAGCACAGGCTGACTTTCCAGATAGCTTCGACCGGTGGCGAAACAGACAGTCCAGCCGCAACTGACGAGCTGATGCACCGCCTGCTTGAGGCGTGGTCGAACTCTGGCTTGCGGGTCCAGTAAAGTCCCGTCCAAGTCCAGAGCAATCATGCGATAGTCACTTGTTTCGGTCATCTGATTACTACGACTGGCAATCTACTTAGTTCTCCAGCATATGCAAGAATGAAATCTGCTGACGACGAGTTATCCACACCAATAGTTGTGGAGAGTGGATCAACACTATCTAACTGTAGTATAGCAAAGATATTTACAGGTTGTTTGACGTAAAGCGTGGAGCGGGTTGCTTGATTCACTTTTTGCAGCCTCTTGTGCGGCTAAATGTCCCAGCTGAAATATTCTTCTTGACATTCAGATATTCCGATATAAGAATATGGCGATGACGCTAAGCGATGACATGGTGCAGATGGTGGTTCGGCGCTTGCGGGCCATTGCGGATGAAAGTCGGGTGCGTTTGTTGGCGCATCTCAAGGCCGGGCCGGCCAACGTGACGAGTCTTTCGCGCGAGTTGAAGCTGGCGCAGGCGTCGGTCTCCAAGCATCTGGCGGTGCTGCGCGATGCAGGGCTGGTTGATGTTGAACGTATTGGGACGCAGGCGCGTTATTTCATTGCTGATGAGTCGGTCTTCCAGCTTTGCCAGATTGTCTGCGATGGTGTGGCGCGCCATCTGCAGCAACAGGGACAGGTGCTAAAAAAATTACGCCATGATGTTTTCGTGTCCTGATCAGAAATATGAATTGGCGCGCTGTGGCCGCAGTGGTGGGCAGCGCGGTAAATGAATTGTTGTGAAGGTGAACAGTTATCCAGACAAAGGAGATTTATCAAATGACAACGGCAACCGTGAATCCAACGTCCCCGACCTCAATCGGTTTTCAATCCATCACCCCAGCCAAACTGGCCGAGCAGATGCGCAGCGGTGCAAAATCAATACCGCTGATCGATGTTCGCACTCCGGTTGAATTTGCTGAAGTGCATATCGATGGTGCGCTGAACATGCCTCTGGATCAGCTTGATTGCTCGACCATTTCCGGGCCGGTCTATGTGGTCTGTAAGAGCGGGGGGCGCTCAAGCAAGGCGTGCAGCCAGCTTGTGCAGGCGGGCGTGTGCGAAGTCGTGACTGTGGCAGGGGGCGTTGATGCCTGGGTGGCAGCCGGCCTGCCGGTGAAGCGTGATGCCAGCGTGATGTCGCTGGAACGACAGGTGCGCATCGCCGCGGGGCTGCTGGTGTTGATTGGTTTGGTGCTGGGCTTTTGGGTCAGCCCGTGGGTTTATCTGCTCAGCGCGTTTGTGGGCGCGGGGTTGATCTTCGCCGGTATGACTAATTTCTGTGGAATGGGGCTTTTGCTGGCCAAAATGCCATGGAACAAATTCCAAACCGGAACTTGTTGTTCGCGCTAAAGATATTGTTTTCATCAGGCCTGTGCGGGCTGGATCAGATGAGTGAACGACTGAATCTCAACGACCGAGGGTTATCCATGAAGATCGTGATTATTGGCGGCGTGGCTGGTGGGATGAGTGCAGCAACCCGCGCGCGGCGCATGAATGAGTCAGCCCAGATCACTGTGTTGGAGCGGGGCGGTTATGTTTCGTTCGCCAATTGTGGTCTGCCGTATTATCTGGCGGGGCGCATTGTCAGCCGCGATAAGTTGCTGGTTACAACCCCGCAGACCATCAAGCAGCGCTTTAACATCGACGTTCATGTGCGCCATGAAGTCACCGGCATTGATCGGGCGGGAAAAGAAGTTGAGGTGCGCAATCTCCAGACGCAGGAGATGTTCACCCTGGCGTATGACAAACTCATTATTGCCACCGGCGCCAATGCGATCGTTCCGCCGATTGATCATGTCCGGGCGGGCAACGTGTTTTTGCTGCGTTCGATGGAAGATACCCTGGCTGCCGAGGCGTGGCTGAAAGAGCATCAACCGCGCCGGGTGGCGATTGTCGGGGCGGGGTTTATTGGTTTGGAAATGGCTGAAGCGATGCACGATCGGGGGCTGGCGGTGACGATCATCGAGAAAGCACCGCATGCCTTGCCGCCGGTTGATGCGGAAATGGCAGCCTTGGCGCACAGCGCCCTCAAACGCCATGAGGTAACGTTGATCACCGGTACGGGTTTGTCCTGGCTGCGGGCGCAGGATGGTCTGGTGAATGGTGTTGGTCTGGACGATGGGCGGATTGTTGATACCGACATGGTTTTCCTGTCAATCGGCGTGCGGCCCAACACGCTTTTGGCAGCGCAGGCGGAATTGAAATTAGGTCCGTCAGGTGGGATCGAGGTTGATCGATATCAACGCACCAGCGACAACGATATCTATGCGGTGGGTGATGTAACCGAGGCGCTGCATGGTGTCAGCCATAAAAGCGTGCGCGTGCCGCTGGCCGGCCCGGCCAACCGTCAGGGGCGCACCGCCGGCGAACATGCCGCCACCGGTTCGGCCCCACCATCAGGCCCGGTGATGGGTACTGCCATTGTGCAGGTTTTCGATCTGTCACTTGGGGTTACCGGTCTGAGCCAGCGCGACGCGGCGCGTAATGGTCTGGACGTGGACGCCTCCTATGTCCTGCCTGGTCATCATGCCGGTTATTACCCCGGTGCCCAGCAGATGTATTTGAAATTGATTTACGAAAAAGCGACCGGTCGGATCATCGGCGCCCAGGCGGGCGGCGGGGCGGGTGTGGACAAGCGATTGGATGTGATCGCGACCGCGATGCGTTTTGGCGCAACCATCGACGATCTGGCGGAGCTGGATCTGGCGTATGCCCCGCAGTTTGGCTCAGCCAAGGATCCCGTGCATATGGCAGCGTTTGTGGCGCAGAACCAGAGACGTGATCTGGCGCAGGGCGTGATCTTCAGTGAACTGGATGGTCAGTTGCTGGTTGATGTGCGCGAACCGGATGAATTTGCCAGTGGTTCATTACCGGGTGCAATCAATATCCCACTGGGCAAACTGCGCAGCCGCATCGGCGAGCTGGAGCGCAATCAGCCAACCGTGGTCTTCTGCAAAGTCGGTCAGCGCGGGTATGTTGCCCAGCGGATTCTCAAACAAAATGGTTTTGCAAATGTGAAAAACCTGAAGGGCGGCCTGCAGATGGCGCAGCCGAACTGACGCGCTGGTGACGATGATCGTCGCAGGGGTAACTCAGCGGGATGGCTGGCGATAGGGTTTGAAATAATCCAGGGCGTGGCGGATTGCAGCGGCGCTGTCAGGTGTTGAGCGCGGATCGAGACAGATGCCACCGCGATAGTCAGCCGCTTGCAGATTGGCCAGCAGCGCCGGCCAGTTGGTATCGCCACGACCGATCAAGGCTGGCTGGGTTCGCCGCTGCGTGCCGCCGATGGCATCGCGCCCGCGGACATGGCGGATGAGCGTTCCAAGATGATCGAAAACATCATCAAGCAGCCAGTCATCTTCGAGGATGCCAACCGGATCGAGATCGACACCGAACCAGGGGCAATCCAGCCTGTGCAGTATCGCCGCCAGCGATTGCAGACTGGATAGCTGGCTGCGCAGTGCCAGCACGACGCCAAGGCGGTCAGCATGGGTACACAGCTCGCGCATGGCGCTCTCGGTCGATGCCTCAAATTCCGGTTGGCGCTGCGGCGGTTGCTGCTGGGGTGCTTCCAGCGGTTTTATATCAGCCGGTGACGGGATGATAATCAGCCCCGCCTGTTCCGGGCTGATGCGGGGTGGTGTGGGCGCTGGTGGTGCCGGGGGCACAGGAAGCTGCCCAACATCCAGACACAGAACCTTCGCCCCCAAGCCGCGACAGGCATTAAGGGCAGAGCGACAAAAACTTAAAACCTGATCAATATCCGATTCGGGGCGAAACGCGCGGGCAGGCAGCGCTACATCCAGACCTGCCAGCAGGAGATTGCGGCTGGCGAAGATTTGCCGCACTTCGCGCTGACCGGTATCGGAAAGATGCACGATCGCACTGGCCGGGTCGGCGACATCGACCAGCACCCCATCCAGCCCCAAGGTGCGCGCTGCCAGAGCGGACTGGCGGAGGTCGGGCGAGAGACTGCTTGCTACCGCGGTAATGGGAAATTCAACGGGCATGGTCGTTTACTACATTCAAGCACAGTGACAGGAATAATGGATATTTACTGGGAAAATGGTTCGCTGCGCCGGTTCCAGTTGTCAGCTGAAATATCGTCCAGATTAAATCGATCCTCAGCAATTGACTGGTTGATCTTCAGTTCGGTCAGGACCGTGGTCTGCACGCTGGACTGGCTGCTGGTCATAATACGCTGGGGGAAACGCGATTGCAGATTGACCCAGACATCGATCGATGCGAAATCATTCTGAAATTGTGTATCGGGTCGGGGGACGAGAACGAGCCGGACCGTATCCTGCACCTGTGACAGTTGATCGGGTTCGACATCCTGCTGGGCAGGTAGGGTGCTGACTTCAAACAGCTTATTGACTTCGGCTGGATCCTGACCGATGGGCAGGGGGAAGGGGCCTTCGCCCAGTTTGAGCAGATCGGTTGTCTGACCGGGTTTGAGGACTTGGCGCGCGACCTCGATTCTGGAGCTGTAGTCGCGATCAATGAGCCAGCCATCCTTGAGCAGATATTCAATCCGGCGATTTACCGTACCGCGGTCATCGGTAAGTTTGTCAAAAGTCAGGCGCATGCGCACGGCGCCATCATCGCTGCGCGCGTACCAGACCGTGCCGCTGCGCTGACGAATGGCACCGGTGAGATTGTCCATTTCTTCCATGGAGACGGACGCCTGAAAATCGCGCAGGTTCTGACCACTGTTTTGCAGAACAGCCAGAATCTGCTGGGCGGTTGAATCGTTGGACAGATGATGATCAACCGTGGCGGGGGATTCGGTGCCTGGGGCGGTGGCGGCAGTTTCGGCGGTGGTCGCAGGAGGTTGAGCCTGCGCCCGCTGCAAAGCGCCCGCGGCGACGATAGCGGCCAACAGGAAATGGCAAAATGAATGAGGCATGGACATATCCCTGATATGGACACGGCAAAATGAAAAAGGTTGTTGCCGCTGATCCAATTTTCAGCGTCTGTTGTCGTCAATATCGGGGATAAAAGCAAGCCGCTGGTTGTCCGTGGACACCAGCGGCTTGGAGTGAGAGAGGAGGGCCGGATAAAACTCAATTATTCAATTCAGTCATAATGCTGCGCAACTTCCGCAGCGCCTCATGTTCGATCTGGCGCACGCGCTCACGTGTCAGGCCGATTTCCTCGCCAATCTGCTTCAGGGTCATCGGTTCTGTTCCCTGCAAGCCATACCGCAGGCGGAGGATTTGCGCCGTCCGCTCGTCAATGTCGTCCAGCAGCGTCATCAGCGTGGTGATTTCGTCGCAGCCCATGACATTGTCTTCGGGGCTGAGCGTGCGGGTGTCGCAGACAATTTCTTCAATGGTAATTTCGCCATCATCCCCGCCGTACTGGGTCGGGGAATGAAACGCCTTGAGGGCCTTGCGGATGATCTTCAGTTTCTTCGATGATACTTTCATCCGTGTCGCCACTTCGTCCATCGTTGGCAGGCGGCCGAGACGATCTTCCAGGTGGCGCACCGCCTGTTTGAACTTGGAAATCATTTCCATCATGTACGCAGGAATATGAATCGGCTGAACGCTGTTGATGAGTGCGCGCTTGATGGCCTGCTTGATCCACCAGCTGGCGTAGGTGCTGAACCGGCAGCCGTTTTCGGGATCAAATCCTTCAACCGCCTTGAGCAGGCCGATATTACCCTCCTCAATCAGGTCGGTGAGGCTAAGTCCGCGGTTGGTGTAATGCTTGGCGATGTTGACCACCAGGCGCAGGTTCGAGCGCACCATCCGTTCGCGGGCGTCGGGGTCGTTGTCATTGATGATGCGCCGCCCCAGCTCCTTTTCCTCCTTGGCGCTGAGCAGCGAACAGGTATTGATCGACCGCAAATATAACTGCAAATCAGATTGAACTGCTACCGATGCCATGAAGCTCCCACTCCGTTATTGACATTCGTCGAAGTCGTCATTGCGCCCTGGGCTTTGATCTTCGACTTTGAATCCAACACGTGGCACTTGCTGCACTCAATGGCGTCAAGGCGTTGGGTTGGCGTCTGTTTCTTTATCGGCGTTGCGAAATGCTGACTTTGCCTGGGGCGATCATCCCAACAAAAACTTTGCATCAACTTCAGAAGGCAGCAAGCATTATTCAAAATGTCCACGCGGCGGGGCAAGCTTAATTGTCGTGGTTTTCC
This sequence comes from Phycisphaerales bacterium, assembly GCA_020847375.1. Taxonomy (GTDB): domain Bacteria; phylum Planctomycetota; class Phycisphaerae; order Tepidisphaerales; family Tepidisphaeraceae; genus JADLCB01. Next base: position 44,349 of record JADLCB010000011.1, read on the forward strand.
CGGTGGAAAGGCGTGCTTTATCAGTCCGGCGGTGCGCCATCTGCTTTTGTCGATACAACCGTTACAGACAGCGTACATTACACAGGCGGGTTATGTGGTGCTTGCGCGCTGCGCGCCGGGGTGGCGCGGGGATCAAACGGCGGCAACCAGCGCCGCAGCAGTGGCATCAACGCACGAGAATGTCGGCGCGGGCAAGCTCGCCACTGCGGCTGCGCCCGACGATCATGGGCCATTGCCCGCTGGTGGGGGTGAGCATCTGGATACCACTGGAGGTGACCAGAATGGTGTCCTCGCTCTTGACGCCGGTGATGGAGGGGTTCCAGGCGAAAGCCTGATTTTCGCGGACAACAATATCGGAATCGGGGGTGGCGAAAACTTCGCGGCCGGCATAGCCGGTGCTGCCACCTTGGTGATGGAGTTTCCATTGATCGGCGTGCCCACAGGCGTCGTAGGCGCGAACCAGATCCGCAAAAACATCCCCCAGCGTTCGTCCGGGCCGGGTGGCGAGGTTCACCGCAGCATCCACATCGGCGACCGCCTGTTGACGGGCTTTGAGGTCAGGACTGAGCGGGCCAAAACAGACGAAACGTGTCAGATTGGCGATCAACCCTTTATATTCCGCGCAAATAACCAGCATGATATAGCGCCGCAGCCGGTTATCGGTGGGGATGGGGTGGCGATAGCGCGCGATGCGATCATCGGCTGCGATGAGATTGACCACCGGGATCAATCCCTGATCGTGGACATGGTGGGCAAGCAGACCGGCAACCTCATGTTCGCTCATGCCCGGTTTGATCTCGTGGCAGGTGCGCTCCATTGCCTGGCTGGTGCGCACGCCGCACTGCTGGTATCGGGCGATTTCCTCCGGTTCCAGTGCCCAGCGCAGCTCGGCAAAATCAGCTGGCAGTGGCGCTGCCCCGATACCGAAATCATCGCCATCGCAGGCGATGCGTCCGCCACCGACAATCTCGCGTACGCGCTGCGTTATCGCTGATCGGTCATACCAGGGGGCATCGATCACTTCAATGCCGGTATCGGCGAGTTCCTCCGTGGCAAAGCGCGGCGCTTCAATCGTGTTGGTCAGGCAGATGCGCTGATTTCGCGTGACATAAATGCTGGCCACGCCGGTGGTGGCGTTGTTGGCGACAAAATTATTGCCTCCGCCGGTGATCCAGGCAAAGTTGTTACGCTGCTGGAGGATCAGACCGTCCAGATGGTGACGATCAAGAAACGTGCAAATGTGGCGAAGTTTGTTTTGGATTTCCGGCATGGATTCTTCCTGCGTAAAGCTCACTGGGTTGCGCCTGTGCTGGCGCTTCATCCTGCGGACAAGTCTGAAAATATCAAGCATGGTCGTTGCGCACAGCATGTCGCAATGACGCAGCGGGCGATCCTGTCGCGAATTCCGGCGTCAGGTCTGACGTCGAATCATCAGGTCAAAATTCTTAACCATGCTTTTATACATCACCCAGACGATTGTGCTGTAGATGCCCAGGGCGGTCAGCGTCCCGAAAACCAGGAATAGGCGCGCCTGGTTCTGCTGACCGCCGCCACTCCAGCCCAGGGGGTTGAACATGCGGCCGGCATATTGGTACGGATCGATCAGCACGGTGATCAGAGTAAATGGGCTGAAGGCGCTGATGAACATGGCCAGGGGCGCAGCACTGTTGGTTAAAAGCAGATAGCCGATCCAGCCCAGCGCTGCGAAAATACTCGCGATGATGCCAACGCTGCCCATCACTGCGCCGACGGTTTTGCGCTGGCGAAGCGAGACCCACATACCCAGAATACCCGCCATGGCGCAGACGACGATGACCATGAGCGGAAGCAGCAACAATGCTTCGGGGAGTATGATCCAAGGCTGGCGCTGGTTGGCGGGCGTGACGGAGCGGACAAAAAAGTCGTGGGCGATGAACGGCAGTACGCTGATCACCGGCAGGGCGATCAGCGGGGCGACATGAGCGACCAACCCACGCAATTTTCCCCAGATGTAGTAGCGGCTGGTGATGGGCGTGCTGAGGAGCAGTTCCAGCGAGCCGTCTTCGCGCTGGCGCGTGACGGTGGAGGCGGCGGCATTGGTCACGATGAGAATCACCGCGGCAAATTCAATCAATATCGCAGCCAGCAGCAATGAGCGCGCCTGATTGGCTGATAACCGGCGGACAACCGGGCCAAGATCGATGCTGGTCAGGATATTCTGCCCGGACGCGGTGATATTACGCACCTCTGAAGGTTGAAAAAGATTATCCAGCGGGGCGGCATGATTCTCGTAAGTGACAATGGTGCGCTGGGGGTCAAAAGAATAATGAACCAGACCATTTGGGGTATGGACTGTGAGTTGTTGATTGGCCGGGTTGTAGGCGGTGGCAGTGATATAGCGCGGAACATCGATCGTCGAGGTGTGGAGCACCAGGATCGTGACAGCCCCGACCAGACCCATCAGCATAAATCCGTAGGCAAGCAATTTTCCGGCCAGTGAAGATGTCCGGGTTCGCGCCTGACGCCAGGCGATGGGATTGATCCAGACGGTTTGTGGTTTGCGTGAGGAGGTTGAATCAGGCAGTCGCAGCAGTTTTCGCAACCCGTGAAGGGGTGACCAGTTGATCTGGGCAGCGCGTCGCAACAACAGTATCGACGGCGTAATGAGAATGGCGCTGAGGCTGAGCATGAACAGAACGTAGAACTCCGACGGGCGACAGATGGCGAATCCCCACGGCCAGGATTGCCACTGGGGTGATAAATCGCCGAGATTGGGCGGTTGGTAGCCGGTGGTGTGAAAGATTACATTTAGTGCCAGAAAGGGGTGCAGCGCGGTGAAGACGGATGTCTCGGCGGGCTGATTTTGCACCAGCGGACGCAACGACAGCATGCCATCGAGCAGCGGCAGGCCAATCAGATAAAGAACGATCAACAGATAAAAACCAAAAATGGTGTGACGGGCGTTGGTCTTGAATGTGGCAATGGCAATGGCCAGTGCGCCTGCGGCCAGTGCCGTCGTTGCAGCGATTAAAAAAGACCAGAAGATTGACTTGATCGCCACGCCGCCAAAGACCTGGGTAATGGCGAAAACAGGTATCCCGCTGACCAGCAGGGACAAGACAAAAAACAATCGTGAAAACAGCGAACCCAGAACAATCTGGCTGTTGGTCAAGGGGGTGCTCAGCAGTATATCGTAGGTCTGGTGGTCCTGTTCCTGGCTGATGGCGCTGGCGGTGAAAATGGGCGCCAGTAACGCGACCAACCCCAGTTGCAAGTAGCTGATGGAACGAAAGATTTTGCCTGAGATCGACGCCAGATCGGTCAGGTTGGCGGTGCTGTAGGTACTGACGGAGGCAACCAATCCGAGAATGACAGCGCCGATCAATAGTCCAAGGTAGATGCAGCGGATCAGCAGATCGCGCCGGCGCTGGCCGCCGGTTTTGATGATGCGCAGCAAAATCGGATTAGCCGGGATCAGTCGCCAGAGATAGTTGCCAACGGTAACCATGTGCGGCCTGTTATTGAAGATTGCCCAGTCGTGCCCGCCGGGAATTGAAGCTTTGCGCGTCCGTCACTGTACGATTCCCCTGGTCAGTTGCATGAAAGCCGTTTCCAGATTGGCTTGTTGCTCCTGCAACAGTGTTAAATTGAATCCCTGGGCGATCAGCCGCTGCGGTATGAAACTGTAATCCCTGACCTGCCCAGCCAGCGTGACCAGCAGGCAACCATTGTCAGTGCTGACATGCTGAACACCGGGCTGGCCAGCCAGCAACTGGGCGGCTTCATCTTGTCGCGACTGGACGGCCAGACGCACGATCGTTCCGGTCTGGGTTTGTTTGATCAGATCAGTCCACGGGCCGCTGAACAGCAGCTCGCCCCGTTCAATAATCCCGACCTTGTTACATAGATCCTGGAGTTCGGGAAGAATGTGGCTGGAAATGAGAATGGTTTTACCCATGCGCTGCAGTTGCTTGAGCAGTTCGCGCATCTCAATGCGGGCGCGGGGGTCGAGATTGCCGGCCGGTTCATCCAGCAGCAGCACCTTGGGATTGTGCAGCAGAACGCGGGCGATGGACAACCGCTGCTTCATACCACGCGAGAGGGCATCGACGAGGCTGTCGCGTTTGTAACCCAGATCGGTCAGCTCCAGCGCATCATTCACGACCTTCGTGCGGCCGATACCGTTGATGTTGTAGGTGGCGGCGAAAAACTCCAGATATTCCTGGACGACCATATCTTCGTAGGAACCAAAATAATCGGGCACATACCCGATCAACGGACGAATCAACCGTGATTGATAACCGATTACATGGTCGCAGATGCGCGCTTCGCCCCACGTTGGTTGCAGCAAGGTGGCCAGGATTTTGATGGTGGTTGATTTGCCCGCGCCATTGGGACCGATGAAACCGAAGCAGTCGTTCTCCTCAATCGTCAGATTCAGGTTCGACAACGCGATCAGTGATCCGTAGCGTTTGGTGAGGTTGACAGTTTTGATGACAGTCGCCATCGGGCTGATGCTTTCTATTCTATTGGGCAGTGCCGGACTGCTTCGATTGTAAATCAACGGGCGCGATTTGGCGCAATTCGACGGGTTGGGAGGCTGGTTGGATTACCGATTGGGTTGTTGGGGCGACCTGCTCAATTGCAATCGAACCTTGATAAAATGTCGTACCACGACCGGCTACCGTTTTGCCTTGAACGTAAAAGGGCATGGGAAGCGAAGGATCATCCGCCAGAGCGCAGATAGCCAGCCGGCCTGCTGCCACCAGTTGCGACAGATCCAGATCGCGGGCGCCGCGCCGCAATAGATCAAAGCGAATGGCTGATGGGCCGGTGGTGCGCATGGACATGGGGCCGAAACGGTCGAAAAAAGAGAGCAGCGCGAGGGTGTAGGCGCTGCTATCGTCTTCAAAATGTGGCCCTGATGTGCGCAGGCGATTGAAGAAATAGGCTGACCAGTAATCTTCCAGCCCGTCGCGATTCAGCGGTTGGCGAATCGCCCTGCCCTGGCGCGGCAGTGCCTGGGTGCTGGCATCAGTGTCGAGCGGATACCACGTTACTTTTTTCAGGTCAATGCGCTGGCCTTGTTTCCATTGCGGCAGGTAGAGAAGCATGTCGCCATTGCCTGGCGTGTTGTAACACAGGTAAACATCGTGCAGGTCGGTGTTGAGCGATTGATCGATTGTTCCCGTCAGCTCATTGTCGCGTAGTTGTAGTTGACCGGAAAAGCCACCGGCGTAATGACCGATCCACCGGGCCTGTAATTTTTTCAACGTGCTGCGGAAGGGGATCGAGACATGCGGGTTTGCGTCTGGGTGTGATTGTTCGGTGGGCTGAAGAATTGAGTAGGTGAGTGGGGCGGTGAAGTCGGGTTGCCTGGTTATCTGAGCGGGGTTGACCGGATAGGGGGCGATATAACTGAGTTCGTTCATGGCGGTTTGGCGCAGTTCAAGCTGCTGCACGCCGTCGCTGGCGATGTACAGACCGATGTCGCTGCGGATCAGATCCGGCCCGTTGTCGCTCAGGCGGACAAGGCTGAAGTGCTGTAATTGCGGCGGGGTGCGCAAGACCAGCTCGACCACGATGATTGTCATCAGTGTGGCGATGACCGCGATGGCTGAGAAGACCAGCCAACTCAAACCGGTGCGTTTACTTCTAGCCAGCCACAAATAACTCACCGGCCCGGCGATTGCCCAGTAGGCGATGAAAAAGAGAACCACCAGCAGAATCAAGCTGGTTCCGCGCTGGCTGAGTTCCATCATGCCCGCCAGCGGATAACCCAGGTCCAGACCGGCGGCTGGCGGATAGAGTACAGCCAGCGGCGATGGATCAATGGCATTGTCCTTGCGATTGGCAGGGGGCTGCGATGCAAAGGAATGATCATTCCAGCCAAAAATTGTGTTCCATACGCCCGGCCAACCTTCGGTCAAACTGGAAATGCCAGGTTCGCCCAGATCCTGCGCCACCCAGACGACCTGACCCAGCCCATACGCCATGCGCGCAATATAAGGGGTCGATAAATCGTCGCCGAGGTCGGTTTTCCATACGACATTCCGGACGATTCTGGCCTGAGGCTGCGCCTGGGCGATCGCCACTTTGAATGGTGGGCGCGTCTTTTGCCACTGGGCATCGATTTGATTCATCATCTGATCGATCCAGTGGTGCAGGGTGGGTCCGTTTTGTTGATCCAGCAACTCCGGCGGTACGCTGCGCCAGGCGATGGAATCAATCATGAGATTGTAAAGTGGTGATGTTTCCTGGCGGTCAACCACACCGCGCAGTTGCATCGTGCCAGTGTCAATGCGGGGAAAAGTGACGGGCAGCAGATCGGCGAAAGCGAGCGTCTTTTCCCAGTCCGCTGGTTGTAGAATAATCAGGCTGCCGCCTTGGCGTACATACTGGCGCAGCGCGTCCATGGGCTGAGGTGACGGGTGCTGGAGTTGGGCAGGGTCGGCGTTGTCGAAGATGACGGCATCGACCGCGTCATAGCCCAAAACACTTTGCGGCAGATCGTGTGGTTGGATGCGTGCAACCACCAGGTCTTCAAGATTGCCAGCGATGGGCGCGCGTTGCATCCCACCGGTGGAGGGGAAGTCCGGTTCCATGCCGAATGTCGGGCGGCTGGAGGAGCTGGCATCATTGACGCACAGCACGAGCCTGGTTCCGCGGGTGCTGGCGCCAGGCCGGGTGGCAGGGTCGATGTTGATCAGCGTATCAGCGATTGGCAGTTGAGCGATCTGCCGGCCGCTGCTGGTAGCGATGTATACTTTTAGTTGCGCGTTCAGTGCGGCAACGGTATCGGCTGGCAGTGGCAAGCCGAAGTTGCCGGTATTGTTGCGCCGGGCGGTGGGGATGAAATAGACTTCCTTGCGGATTGTGTGCTGGCTGCCATTGCCGGCGGTGACGGTAACGGGTGCGGTGTAAACAACCTTGTCGCCATCAAAATCTTCCTGAATGATTTGAATCTGATAAGTCCCCTCGTCGCCACCGGAATCCAGGGTGATCGACATGGGCGTCCAGCAATCAGGGCGGTAGTAGCGGTTGAAACCGATCGACTCCACCCGGCCGCTAATCTGCCCCCCAGCCAGAGCTGACATCGACAGGACGAGCAGTCCGACCAATAAAAACCGCATGGCTGAGACTTTAATCCAGCCCAATCAAAGCGTCAAAGTCCGTTGATGCAACAGTGCAGATTATCACTACGGCAACGGGCCGGATGATATGTAGACAGGCAATAGGAATGATTGGTACGCGATTTTTCCCTGCGTGGCAAGGAGCTAAAAATCCCTTGCAGCAGGAAGGAAAAAAGCGGGCGAAGGGATTCGAACCCTCGACGTCAGCCTTGGGAAGGCTGCATTCTACCACTGAATTACGCCCGCAAAACAGAAAATAAATTCGCAATGGCTGGCAATCGGTCTCGATCGAATTTCCGCCACTTCTCATCGGGTATCTGCCAGCCAATCACTAAGATAGCCACTGTCCTGTACTGGGGCAAGAAGGCATGGTAAGGATTGCCAGGGTAAGTGCCCAGCAGTCATCGGCATATTACAATTTCTAAGATGTGTCTGATCCTTGCAAGCTCGATTTAATCCACTAAGATCAGCAGCTTATTCGTATATCGCTGCCTGCGCTGGCGGGGGTATATTTGACGGGGTGTAGCTCAGCTTGGTAGAGCGCTTCGTTCGGGACGAAGAGGCCGCAGGTTCAAATCCTGTCACCCCGACTCTTGTGTTAAGAACTGGCCCTTCGGCGGAAACGTCGAAGGGCTTTTTCTTTGCCGTGGCGAGACTTACGTGGCTCACCTTACGGTTCAAACTCATCACCTCCTGTAACTTGCGTTTGCGTTGCGAGTTTGAACCGCGCCAGATTTCGGGCAGATTTTGGCTGAAGTCGAATATTGCCAGGGCGGTTTGGCTGACGGCGGGATCGAATCAGTCGGCCTCGTGGAGCTGGCGTTGCCCATCCTCGATCTGCGGTTTGAAGTCGGCTGATTTCAACCATTCTATCTGTCCTGCTCTGATCCTTTACATGCAGCCAGTTGCCCGTTTGCCCGATATAATACTATTTAGTACCGGCATGATCAGTTTTCCGTGTCATTGTGGCTGGCAGCTCGAAGTTCCTGAGGAACTGGCGGGGGGGGAAATCCAGTGCCCCAATTGCTTCAAATTAAATGATGTCCCCACGCTGAACGATCTGACCAATCTGCGCAGCGATGGCACCTTTGAACTGAAAGACAACGATCAGGATCGCAAATCCACCCAATCATCAGCCGGGCGACCGACGCCAGCCGTCGCCGCTGCGACTTTTGCGATTCCAGTTGCAGGTTCATCGTTTTATGATCTTCAACCCAATGAAGGTCTGGTAACGGCTGCTTCCTCCCCGTCGTTGCGCGAAAATGTCCATTCGATTCCTCTGGCGTCAGATGATTCGTCACTTTCTGTCTTGCCCATGGTGTCCGCTGATCTTGTGCCTCTGCCGCTGCGCCGCCCGCGTTACGATCCTGAGACCGGCCAACTGATTGAGGAATTATCGATCGTCGCCGATGAACGCCCGGCGTCGCCGGTGCTGACTAGCAAACCGACCCTGGGTTACGCAGCAGGGCGATTGTTGTCAGATGCGCCTTTGCGGCCCATTGCCTTGGAATTGTTGATGCCCATCAATGCCCTGGTAATGGCGTTTGTTTTCGCTGTTCATGTCGGCGTTGAGCTGATCGGCCGGTCGGCAGCGAGTTTTACCGGTGTGATGACATTTTTTTTCCTGTGCCTCAGTGCGCCATTGGTGGCGTTTATTCTTTCTCATTACGCTGTGGTGATCGAGGAGACCGGCCCTGAAGCGCGCGATGAGTTGCCGCGTCCCCTGCGCAACGTGAATTTCTGGGAAGATTTCTGGGTGCCGCTGGGGCGAATGCTGATCAGCCTGGCCCTGACGTTTGCGCCGCTGGCCATCGTGTTGTCGGGGCATTGGGTGCCAGAGTCATGGAAGTCGCTTGTGTCCTTGCTCAGCGTCTCGGCTGGGATCATTGTCCTGCCAGCCATTTTGATTACGGTCATCGCTGGTGGCACGTGGCTGAATCTTCGCCCCGACCGCATCTGGGGTGTCATGCGCGCGGGGGGGGCTGATTATGCTGTTACGGTTCTGCTGACTGTCGTTACCACGGCGATTTATCTGTGGGTTATTTTTGGGCTTTATCTGGTTCCTGATGCGACGTTTTACACCCATCGCTGGTTGAGATATCTCGATCATCCAGCTGTTACGTACGCCAGCATGATCCTGGCGATCTATTTTGCCCACTGGGTCTGCTGGCAGATGGGGATGGTCTATCGGCGCCATCACGAACAATTCCCGTGGGTTTTTCAGCGGCATGTCCCACAAAACCGGCCCAGACCATTCATTCCCGACCGTTCGTGAACCGTTGGACCGATAATCAGCAAGTGAATCGATGAACGCCCTTAGTCATCTTGCCGATACCATAACCAGCGTCGTTGCCGCAAGCCGAAGATATTAGTTTTGGTTGTCTGCAATGGGTTTGGATATTGAAAGGCGCAGGGCGCATTTCAGTGTTGTTGACAGAGGATTCAAGCTTGACTTACATCCGCTGCGCTCGTAGTTTTAATTGAGGAAATTGGCTGTTTTGCGCTATTCGAGAGGCCTGATCTATGCCGCAAGCTGACAGCAATGTCCCGGGACTTACCGCCGGGCTGGATACCGAGGTTGGCCGTTATGTGGTTGATCAGGGTCTGGCTACGCGCACCGAAGTCGATTTCTGCCGCGAACAACAGAAACAATCCTCTGATCCGAACCAGCGCAGCCTGGCGGATCTGCTCATCGATCATCAGTTCATCACCGTCAATCAAGCCAAACGCATCCGCAGCCAGCTCGATGATCGTCGTGGCGGACAGATTCCTGGTTATCAACTGATCAGCAAACTTGGCAAGGGGGCGATGGCCACCGTTTACAAGGCCCGGCAGAATTCGCTGGACCGGATCGTGGCGATCAAAGTGCTGCCCAAGCGCATGAGCGAAAACGCGGCATTCGTCGGGCGCTTTTACAAAGAAGGTAAAGCCGCCGCCAAACTCTCGCACAACAATATCGTGCAGGCCATCGACGTTGGCTCCACACCGGACGGATACCATTATTTCGTGATGGAGTACGTCGAGGGCAAAACGCTCTATGATGTCATGCAGCCGCCGCCGGTGGGCGAAGGGCGCAATTTTTCCGAAGCTGAAACGCTGGATATCACCATTCAGATCACCAATGCCCTGTTGCACGCTCATCAGCGCGGATTGATCCATCGTGATGTCAAACCCAAAAACATTCTTCTGACTGCCGGGGGTGTCGCCAAGCTCACCGATCTGGGTCTGGCCCGCGAGGTGGATGACCGCGATGCCGCTGCCAGCGAAGCCGGCAAGGCGTACGGAACACCCTATTACATCAGCCCCGAACAGATTCGCGGCGATGTCGATATTGATTTTCGCGCCGATATTTATTCGCTCGGCGCCACCATGTATCACATGCTCACCGGCCGGCCTCCCTTTGAAGGTGATACGCCCAGCGCGGTGATGCACAAACATCTGAAACAGGCGCTGGTTCCCGTGGATCATCTCAATACGGCGTTGTCCAGCGGCATTGGCGAAATCATCGATATCTGCATGGCCAAGAACCGGGATGAGCGCTACAGCAGCACCGAAGACCTGGCTGAGGATTTGCGTGCTGTCGCTTCAGGCCACCCGCCGATTCATGCCCGCCGTCAGATCGATCTTGGTGTTCTTGGTCAGGTTGAAGTCACCGGTAAAACCATCGATCTGGCCGAACCGCAGAATCAGAATCTCTGGGCACAGACGCCGATGTTGATCATGATTGCGGCCCTGGGGTTGTCGATTTTGGTCAATCTCGTCCTGATCGTTTTATTAACCGCCGGTTGATCACGCCGATGTATGGCGCTGATTGCTGGCGTCCCCTGCAACAATTGTCCATCCAATCGCCTGATCCATAACCTGTGTGAGTCGCTGCCATGTTTCTCACCCGCGCCCAGGCTCGATTGATCGACAAAATTGCCATTGAACAATTTCATATTCCGGGAATTGCGCTGATGGAAAATGCCGCCCGCGGCGCAGCTGACGTTGGGCTGGAGATGCTGAATGGGAAATCAAACCCATCCGTCCTGATTCTCTGCGGCGGCGGGAACAACGGCGGCGATGGTCTGGCGATGGCCCGTCATTTTCATAATCACGGTTGTTGTGTCCAGATCGGTACGACGGTTGATCCTGCCCGTTATGCCGGCGATGCTGCCATCAACTGGCGCATTGTCCAGGCGATGCAACTGCCGCAGACGATGGCGACGCCCGGGCTGGTGCGCGCCACAAGGCATGATCTGATCGTCGATGCCATTTTCGGAACGGGTCTTGATCGTCCGCCGCGCCCGCCCTTTGCAGCGCTGGCCGATGCAGTCAATTCAGCGGGCAGTCCGGTTCTGGCGATCGACCTGCCCAGCGGGCTTGATTGCGACACCGGTCAGCCACTGGAAACAGCAATGATCGCCTCCCGCACCGCGACGTTCGTTGCGCCCAAGCTCGGTTTTTCGCAGATGCACGCCCGGCGCTACACCGGAGTGGTGACGGTTGTCGATATTGGTTGTCCGCTTCAAGTCATCCATCTGGCCTGCCGCAGTTAAATAACATTTACCCGGTCCGTTTGGCTGGGTTTCTGCCGGGCAATCATCCATCGCATTTTCGTGTTGAAATTGCGCGATGGCAGCGTGTGGCATTGCTCGCATCCTGCCGGCACTGGTCTATAATGCCGGTCAATGGCGGATCTTCTGGCCCGTAATCCCGGCGATCATCATCCGATCCCGTCGCGTCGCGCGCCTGCGCCGCACGCGCAAACATCATCATTCAATTTCAAGGTGCTCAGTACGCAGGCCGCTGCGGATGAAAATCTCAAGCGCACTGTCGGTGCCGCCACCGTAAAACAATGGACCTCTCGCCAGGTCAGTCTGCGCCAGCTACCCGATGCCTCAGCCCTGCGTCATCTGGCGGGGCGGATCAAACAGCATACGCTGGACCATCTGGACTATTATCTTGAGCAGCTCATCGACAACGTGGAGCGTCGCGGGGGAAAGGTTCATTTCGCCCGCAATGGCGGGGAGGCGCTGCAGATCATCGCAGCCATTGCCCGGGAGAATGACTGCAAAATCTGCGTGAAAAGCAAATCCATGGTCAGCGAAGAAATCGAGCTGACGCCCGTGCTCGAGCAGCAGGGGATGCAAGTATGGGAAACCGATCTGGGTGAGTTCATCGTGCAGGTCAATCACGATAAACCCAGCCATCTGGTTCAACCCATTATTCATATGTCGCGCCGCCAGATTGCCCCGCTGCTGTGCGACTATTTCAAGACCGACTACACCGACGATCCGCAGACCCTTACCCGCCACGCCCGTCAGTTTTTGCGTGACAAGTTCCGCCAGGCGGATCTGGGTATAACCGGCGGTAATTTTCTTGTCGCCCAGACCGGGCAGGTCTGTATCGCGACCAATGAAGGCAATGGTCGGTTGACAACCTCCATGCCCCGCGTGCTGGTGAGTCTGGTCGGGCTGGAGAAGGTCGTGCCGCGTCTTGGCGATCTGTCCGTGCTGCTGAAATTGCTGGCGCGCAGCTCGACGGGTCAGGCGATTACCGTTTACACCAGTCTCTTTGGCGGTACGCGGGCTGCCGGTGAAAAGGACGGCCCGGAGCAGTTTCATCTTGTGCTGCTGGATAATGGGCGCAGCGAAATCCTCGCGGGTGATTATCGTCAGACGTTGCGTTGCATCCGTTGCGCCGCGTGTCTCAATGCCTGTCCGGTTTATCGCGTGATTGGGGGACATTCGTACGGCAGCGTTTATCCCGGCCCCATCGGGGCGCTGATTACGCCGCTGTTTCGCGGGTTGCACGAATATAACGATCTGCCCCAGGCGTCGAGCTTATGCGGCGCCTGCGCCGAGGCCTGCCCGGTTGAGATCGATATTCCCCAGCATCTGGTCAACCTGCGCCGTGATATTCATCAAAAAAAGATCAGTTCAATGGGCGAGCGCCTGATCTACCGTCTGTGGGCGGCCAGCCTGCGTTCTCCGTTGCTGTATCGATGGAGTGGACGCGCGCAAAAGTGGGCGTTGCGTCTGCGCGCGCGTTTCAGTGGCGGTTGGTTGAAAAAACTTCCCGGCCCCGCCGGTGGCTGGACGCAGGTGCGCGATATGCCCCAACCTGCGGCGCACACCTTTCATGAGCTGTGGAAGAAGCGGAAAAAATGAGGCGATGAACGGCTGAACACGCATTGACGCAATAAAAATCCATGACGAACCGATCTGATTTCATCAACACCATTCGCCAGGCGCTGGGTCGAAGTGCGCCGCTGACCTCTGCGCCCCAGCCACCAGAGCTGGCGCCGCAGGCGATTCGGCTGGTATCCCCCGATGAAGACCTGCCTGCCCATTTTGCCCAGCAGGTTGCAGCCAACGCCATGTCGATCCAGACTCTGCCTGCTGACCAAGTGGCAACGAAAATCATTGACCTTTTGCGCCAGCGCAACTGCAAAAGCGCAGCGTTGCCTGTCTCGCCTTTGCTCGATTCGCTGGGCCTGATTGAACGTCTCAAAACAGCTGGTATCGACGCCCGTCGATGGGATGAACTGTCTGCGGATGCAGTTTATGATCTGGATGCGGGTATTACGGATGTCCATGCCGCCGTGGCTGAAACCGGCAGCCTGGTGATTCAGGCGCATCGGGATCATGGCCGCGTCCTTTCACTGGTTCCCATGATTCATATCGCGGTGGTGCAAACCAGCGACATTGTTCCAGACTTGTTTGACTTAATGGAAAAAATTCAGCGCGACAAATCCGCCAGCGGAACCGTGATAATTACCGGCCCGTCAAAAACATCGGACATTGAAGGGAATCTGGTCATCGGAGTGCATGGTCCGGGTGAGGTGCATGTGTTTTTGCTGGCGGCGCCGACGAAGATCTGAATAGTCTGCAGCAGCGGTTGAATATCAATCGGGGAAAAGAAGTTGCTGGTACTGCGGGATGATTCGATCCCAGGTATAGCGCGCCAGCACCAGTGCGCGGGCCTGCTCAGCCATCGCGCAACGCAGGTGTGTATTATCAATACAGCGCTGAATGGCACCGGCCAACGCAGCCACGTCGCCGACGGGAACAAGCAGGGCGGTTTGCTCGTCGGTCACGACATCGACAATCCCCGGAGCGCTGGTGGCGACGATGGGCACGCCGACGGCCATCGCTTCCAGAAGCACCAGCGGAAAACCTTCTGCTGCTGATGGCAAAACCAGCAGATCAGCCTCCGCCAGCGCCTGTCTGGTTGGGACAAAACCATGAAACGTAACGCGCCCGGTCAGATTCAGCGCCGCCGTCAGTTGGCGCAACTGCCAGCGCATCGGACCATCGCCGCAAATATGCAAATGGATCGGCGCGCTCGAAAGTGTGGCAATGGCGGACAGCAAGTCATCCACCCGCTTGACCGGATCGAGCCGGCCAAGAAATACGATCTGAAATGGGCGATCAAGACGCAATGGGTTTTGCGCCGGCGATGATTCCGTTGTGAGCAGATCAAGTGGCGCAAGCGACGCGACATCGATCGCATTGGCAATGACGCTGATCTGATCGGGGTCGATACCGCTGCGCTCCATCGCCGCCGCAGCGACCGCCTCTGAGGGGACAATGATCCGCCGGGCGGCATGCCAGACGATCGACTGCATCCACCAGTGCCAGCGCGGATTGGGCTGGGTTGTCTGAATCGCCTGAAAATAGCGCACATCCCGGCAGAACAGCGCTGACAGGGCAGCGACGGTATTGGCGTGCAATAGAAAACTCAGAACCGTATCCACGCCTCGCTGGCGGATCAGTTTCACCAGCTTCATCGTCACTTTGGGCAGGTCAAACAGATCATCGGCGTTAAACACGGTGACACGAACACCGGCGGATTCGATCAAATCCGCCACCGGCCCGCGCGGCGCCAGGCAGGCAACTTCAACTTCCATCCCGCGCGTTGGCGCATGCAGACGTTTGGCCAGTTCGTACACAACCCTCGGCGTGCCACCGATGAGCAAATCCGTGTTGAGAATCAGCAGGCGCCGGGCCATGAAGACAGTATAGCCATCGCCGCCCGGGAGAAAACGTTGATTGGCGCAATATCATTTTCGACGATGAATATCACTCTCATCATCGAATCGCCACTTCAGCGCCAATGCGATGTTTCCAACTGCGCGTAGCAACCGGCGATTAGAAGATATCCACGGGTTTTCCGATTCGGGCGGATTCATAAACACCCAGAACGACCGCGACGGGTTTGCGGCCCTGGGCGCCGTCGATCAACGGTTTGTCGCCACAGTGAATGCAATGGATGAAATTCAGCAACTGCGTGCGGTGGGCATCGCCCCAGACCGCGCCGGGGTCTGCACTGGCGCGGGGCTGGCTGGCTTCATTCTTGACACTGGCAGTTCCACCACGCGCCACATTGATGGCATGACCTGCGGCCTGCTGATGGACCTGCGATTGACCATTTTTCAGTGTGATCTGCTTGATGCTGTCGGCTTCGATGATGGCCGAACCATCCGTACCGAATAAATCCATGCGGGCGGGAAAACCTTCGTAGGCTGCGGTGGTTCCTGTAAATGTGCCAATGGCGCCGCTGGCAAATTCAATCGTGAATACGGCAATGTCCTCCACTTCAATGCGCTCATGGGCACTGGTGCGCGTCAGGGCGTAAACACGCTTGATGTCACCCACCAGCCATTGCAGTACATCGACCGTATGCACCGCCTGATTCATCAGCGCTCCGCCACCATCCCAGCGCCATGTTCCGCGCCAATCGCCGCTGTCGTAATATTCCTGCGTGCGCCACCATTTCACGCTGCCCTCAGCCAGGATAATTTTCCCCAGTTGTCCCGAATCGATCAACCGTTTGACCGTGATACTGGCCGGATCAAAACGATGTTGACTGATGACCGTCAGTTTTTTTCCTGTTTCGCGTTCGGCAGCGATCATGCGATCACAATCAGCCAGCGAAATGGCCATCGGTTTTTCCACCACGACATGCTTGCCGGCGCGCAACGCCTTGATGGCAGCATCAGCGTGCATCCCCGAGGGTGTGCATAAACTCACCACGTCAACGTTGTCGCTGGCGATGAGGTCATCCCCATTGCTGTAAATCTCGGTGACGCCGTGCTTTGCCGCCAGTTCGCTGGCCCGTTGCGGGATCAGGTCGGCCACTGCCACCAGCTGCGCATCCTCAATTTGCGCCAACGCACCGGCGTGCGTTGGACCGATTGCTCCGCATCCGACAATACCAAATCGCAGCTTCTTCCCTTTCAGTTGATCCGTTTGATCCGACTTTGCCACCGAATAATCCTCAATCCTGATTGTGCTGATCGTCTGATGAGCCAGCATCCTGATTACAACACATGTTCCACGTGGAACATTGCACTAAAACACTCTGACCCGCCATCTTCAGCGGTTTTGTCAGGCGCGTTGCGGACAGTTACGATGCCCTGCCGCCCGCTGTCACTTGGCCAGCGCCCATTTTATCTGACCCGCCACAATCGTAGCCACCTGCCTGCCGGTCAATTCCCAGCCATGATACGGGCAGTTGCGACTCTTGCTCTGAAACTGCTCAATATCCACCGTCCAGTTGGTGTCGGGATTGATGATCGTTACATCCGCGATGGTTCCGGGTTTCAACGTGCCGCGATCGAGTTTGATGATTCGGGCTGGCTGGGTGCTCATCAGGTCGATCAACTTCATCCAGTTGATATGACCGGGCAGCACCAGCGCCTTGATGTACAGACCCAGGGCACATTCCAGACCGATGATTCCATTGGGCGCTGCCTGAAACTCCAGTTCTTTTTCCTCCGCCAGGTGTGGTGCGTGATCCGTCGCCAGAATGTCGATCGTCCCATCGATCACACCGGCGATGCACGCCTGCACATCCGCCTCGGTGCGTAGCGGCGGATTCATCTTGTAATTGGTGTCGTAGCCGCGGCAGGATTCATCGGTCAAAAGCAGATGGTGCGGCGCAGCCTCGGCCGTAACGCACTGACCGTCTTTTTTGGCGCGGCGGATCAGCTCCACGCTCCATGCGGTGCTGATATGTTGAACGTGATAGCGGCAACCGATCGTGCGGTTCAAAAGCAGATCACGCGCAATCATGAGTTGTTCCGCCTCGGCCGGCGCACCGGGCAGGCCCAGCGCGGTACTGACGACCCCCGCGTGCATCGCGCCCCCGGACAACGCCGGTTCTTCGCAATGCTGCATCAGCACCGTGTCGAACATCTTCGCGTATTGCAGGGCCTTGCGCATCACGGCCGCATCGCCGACGCCCGTGCCATCATCCGTGAACGCCACCGCGCCGCGGTTGTGCATGGAACCAATTTCCGCCAGTTCCCGACCTTGCCGCCCCTTGGTAATCGCGCCGACCGGGTAAACATTGGCCAGGTCAGCCTTCTGCCCCTCACGCAGCACATATTCAATCTGGGCTTCGTTATCCAACACCGGCCGGGTATTGGGCATGCAGCAGACCGTTGTAAATCCACCGGCCACCGCAGCGGCGCTACCCGAAGCGATGGTTTCTTCCTCCTCGTCGCCCGGTTCGCGAAAATGCACATGCACATCGATCAATCCGGGACAAACATAACAGCCACCGGCATCGATCGTGCGATCGACTTTAATGCCAGCATCATGGCCGGAATCGAAAATGCGCTCGATTCTTCCATCAACGATCAGCACGTCCGCCCGCTGCTGAAGATTCTGCGCCGGATCGATGACGGTTCCATTTTTGATTAGCAGTCTTGATGAAGGCATGTCGGATGAACAGATTACAATTCCTGCTGCATATTTGGAAGTGTCAAGTCGAACAAACCGACCTGTAAATGCCGGGTGGGAATTGTTGTCGGCCATGCCTCGTGCCGATAGGCTGTAGCATTATGGATGCCACGAGTACCCAAACCCAACCACCACCGCCCCCGGCGCCCAGGCGTGTCTGGGTTCAATCGTTGCCGGTTTTATTTGGACTGGCGGTGTCGCTCGTTGTGCTGATCATCTTTTTCGATCCGCTCAGCACGGTGTTGCTGGGGTTGTTGGCTGCGGCCATAGTCGCGTGTTCGCTCAATGCGTTGGTGGGATATATTCCAGCACCGCGCGGCGTCAGTGCGGCGATTTTAGGCCTGGGGTTCATCGCCTGTGTGGCGGGGCTGATACTGGCGCTCTCCTGGCCACTGGCCAAGCCGGTCCAGGCCGAGCTGGAACGCTGGCCGCAAAGTAAACAACGGATTGACCAGCTGCTGAATAATTGGAGCACCGAGCTGGCCTTGCAGCAGCCAGTCACTGTTGATGGCATCTTCACCAGCATCGGTCAGTTTTTTGCCGGTGAATCAGGCCCGCGCCTTTTCAGCCGCGGCGCAGACGTGGCAGTCGCCATCATCATCTGGCTGGCGTTCGTTTTTATTGGATCGATTTTCATGCTGGCTGATCCACATGATCGCCTGCTGGGCCCGGCCGTACACCTTATATCACCAACCTACCGCCCACGGGTAAAAGAATTGCTCGATGCCCTCGGCCCGCGCCTGCGCCGCTGGGTGCTGGGAACGTTCACCAGCATGTGCATCGTTTTTACCGCCTCGTGGATTGGGTTTAGCGTGATCCGTCTGGAGTTTGCCCTTCCGCTGGCGATGCTGGCGGGATTGTGCGAAATCGTGCCGACTGTCGGTCCGGCCTGTGCCATGGTCGTCGCGCTCCTGTTTGCTGCCACGCAAAGCGTCGGCGCGGTGCTGGGCGTGCTGTGCGTCTATGCGGTCATCCAGGCGGTGGAAGCCTACGTAATCCTGCCCATGATTATGCGCGGAGCCGTTAAAATGCACCCGGCGGTTACGCTGTTCAGCGTCGTGCTGTGGGGCAAGATTTTCGGTGTGCCCGGGTTGATGCTGGCGATTCCGATCAATTTGACGGTCGCCAGCCTGGTCGAATTTTTATATATGCGCCCGCGCGATGCCCGGCTGTCCGGCGCCGCCAGCCTCGCAACGGAAAATAATGCCGCCTCACTGCCAGCTCTGGCTGATCACGCGAATAGCGACGAACAAATCAAGTGATTCCCGACACGTGATCAACCTCCGCCGCCTTGTTGTCCGATAACAGCATTAGTTCAGGAGACCGTATGGAAGCGATTATTGTTGGTGCTGGCGGACATGGCAAAGTGGTGCTTGAGATCCTGCGCGCTGCTGGTGGGGTGCAGGTGGTCGGATTCATCGATGCCAACCCGTCCCTTGTCGATACGCAGGTTCTGGACGTGCCGGTGCTGGGGCATCTCAATGTCCTGCCGCGCCTGCGCCAACGTAAAGTGCATCACGCGATTGTCGCCATCGGCGACAACGCCGCCCGGCAAAGTTACTGCCAGCTTCTTCAGCAGCATGGGTTTGAATTGATTAACGCCATTCACCCGTCAGCCGTTGTCTCCCCCTCAGCCCGGATCGGGAAAAACGTTGTTGTGGCTGCCGGCGCTGTCGTGGGCACGGACAGCCATCTGGCTGATGGCGTAATTGTCAACACTGCAGCGGTGGTCGATCATGAATGCCAGGTGGGCGAATTTGCCCACTTGTGTCCCGGTTCGCTTCTGGCTGGCCGTGTTACCATCGCGGCTGGAGCCTTCATTGGCATGGGTGCCAAGGTGATCCAGTGTCTGACCGTAGCCAGCGGGGCGGTCGTCGGTGCTGGTGCGGTGGTGATCCGGGATGTTCCCCCAGCCATCACCGTGGTCGGCGTACCGGCTCGACAGATCCAAACTCATCAGCAAAATGCCGGTTGATCCGGCTGCCAGACCGCTCGCCGTTCACATTGGCGAGCGTCGCCGCTGCGGCGCGTCAGCTCAATTCACCCTCGATGATCAGCCGGGCGTCGTCGGATCACGCCGTCGTTGCATCGGGCATTGCCGTCGGGGTATGAGCGGCAATGTTTTCCAGAATGGTGTCGGGGTTGATACCTTCAGCTTCGGCTTCAAAATTGAGAATCACGCGATGCCGCATCGCCGGCAGCGCCACCTCCTGGATATCCTGAAAACTGACATGAAACCGGCCGGCCAGCAACGCCCGTACCTTGGCAGCCAGAACAATCGCCTGGGCCGCGCGCGGTGAAGCGCCGACGCGCAAATACTGGTTGGTCATGGGGACGGCAAAAATGCTCTGCGGCTGGGTGGCTAGCGTAACACGAATTGCATAATCCTGGACGTGCGGCGCAATGATGACGCGCTTGACCAGTTGCTGATGCGTCAGAATCTTTTGTTCATCCAGCACCGGTTCGATCTGTACATCGTGGCTGCTCGTGGTTCGGTTCAGAATCTCATGCAGTTCAGCCCGCCCGGAATACTGCACCACCAGTTTGAAGAAAAATCGGTCAAGCTGCGCCTCGGGCAAAGGGTAGGTTCCCTCCTGTTCCAGCGGGTTTTGTGTCGCCATCACAAAAAACGGCTGACGCAACGGTCGAATCTGACCGCCAGCCGTGACCTGCCGTTCCTGCATCGCCTCCAGCAGGGCGGATTGTGTCTTGGGCGTTGCGCGGTTGATCTCATCAGCCAGAATAATCTGGCTGAAAACAGGGCCGGGCATGAACTGGAACTTTCGGCGACCATGTTCATCCTCCACGATCACATTCGTGCCGATGACATCAGCCGGCATGAGGTCGGGCGTGAACTGGATTCGGCTGAACTGCAGATGCAGCGCCTGGCTGAGCGTGCGGATCAACATGGTTTTACCCAGACCCGGCACGCCTTCCAGCAGGGCATGGCCGCCGACAAACAGGCACGTCAGCACGCCGTCGATGATCGCCTCATGGCCGACGATGACTCTGGCAATCTGGCTGCGCACCAGTTGATAATCCCGCCGAAAATCATCCGTCGCCTGTTGAACCTGCTGCTGGCTGTCAGAAGCTTGTGGTTGCGGTGGTACAGTCATAATCATCCCATCAAAATAAAAACTCGATGCGCCGCACGCATGCCCGATGCGCCTTATGGCATCGGCGCATCCTGATCCTGATTATTCTAATCTTTTTCATCGCCATGACGCATCTTTTGCTGCGCCCGCCGTTTGGCTGCCATCAATTCATTCATCATTTGCCCGCTGTCAGGCGAAGAACCACCCGCCGGAGTTGAAGGATCGATTGATTCCGTCATTGGCGCTTTTTCCGATAACCCCCCGTGGTGGCGCGGATCAGTGGTCACATTCGCCGGCACTGCATCATATGCACCAGACAACGGCCTGCCAGTCGCGATTGGCGGCGCGCCAGTTTTGCTATCGCGCACCGGCTGTGCCTGCGTTGCGGATAGGCGGGATGAACCGGACGGTCCGACCACACGCTCGGGCACGGAATGATCCGCCTTCGCTTTTTTGAGTTGTTCCAGCGCTGGCTGGCTATCTGGTTGATGCACGAGGAAGAACGACCCGATCCAGGAAATCGTTTTGTCCCACGAGCGGCGAAATGATTTTTCATCCCAGGCGATTCGACGATTCGCCACATCCACCAGGAAGAAAACGGCTGCGGCGCCGAGCAACCAGTTACGCAGCAGCGTCAGACGATGCATCGCCGGTAGTCCATCGCGCGTAAACAGTTCGGGGCTGTCAGCATCAAAACTCAACAGACGCCCGCCGCTGCGCTGGGCAATCTGCTCAAGCGCTGCATCATTGCTGGTCAGGTCGCGCAGCTCCGCCGAACCGTTGACGGCCGTGGCGCTGTAGAGCAGGCTGGTGTTGCCGTGCGCATCGATGTACTGAAGGGCCGCGATATAACCGCCTGGCTGGGCAGCATCAAAAGTGGTTTCGTAGCGCCCCGGAGCCGTCTGCACCAGCGCCAAATCCAGTGTCTGGTTCTGGCCTGCCATTTGCCCCGGCCGAACCAGCGCCGCCCGCACAGCCGCGAAGCTGTTCGCCTGACCATCGGCGCTGCTCGCTTGGACGATAATCTGCCCAACGCCGTCGCGTACGATCATCTGCGCTTCGACATCAGCCGGTGCAGCCGAGCGCACAACCGAACGCACCAGTTGCTCCCAGAAGCTGGCCGATGGACCGTTCAACCAGGCGGTGGCCCAGCGTTTGCCGCTGTCAGAGGTGAACACCGCAGCCCGACCAAGCCCCGCCTGCCCATACGCCAGTAGCGGATCACCTCCCGGTGCCTGCAGCAATACTGCGCTCTTGGGGTCTGATTTGGCCCGGCTCAGAACCATGCCCGTCAATGGTGGCAGATTATCCAGTCCCAGCGTCATCGGCCAGACATCGGCAGCAGCCGTGCGCAGGGGCGCGATCTCTTTTTCCTGAATGAAGGATCGCCGCAGAATGCGCGTTTCACGAATAAAAATCTGTACCAGTTGTGTCAGGTCCTGCACCGAGTAATACGTTCCGCCACCTTGCTGC
Source organism: Phycisphaerales bacterium (assembly GCA_020847375.1). Classification (GTDB taxonomy): domain Bacteria; phylum Planctomycetota; class Phycisphaerae; order Tepidisphaerales; family Tepidisphaeraceae; genus JADLCB01. The sequence continues at coordinate 66,762 of JADLCB010000011.1, forward strand.
GCCAACTTTTCAAGTAATTTCGTATCGGCATCCGGCCCAACCGCCACGGTGGAAAGTGTGATGCGCTGGTTGCGCATCATCGCCAGCAGTTGGGGTGCATCGGCCGGTTCAGGACTCTGTCCATCGGTAAGCAGAAGGATATGACGCAGGCCGTCCAGTTGGTCACTGGTCTGAATCAAAGCCTCAGCAGCCAGACGCAAGGCGGGAAAAATTTCCGTTCCACCCTCCGGTCGAATCGCACGAACCGCGGCTGTGGCATTACTGGTATGGTCGTTGAGGGAAAGGGGAACGATCCATGTCGGCCTCTGATTGAACGCGACGACGCCGATATGATCCTGTGCGCTCAGCGCTTCAATGGCCAGTGCCGCCGCCTCATTGGCCAGTCGCTGCTTGGAGGACCGGCCATCACCCGCCGGCGAATTCATCGAGCCGGAGCTGTCCAGAACAATCACCAACCCCGCCCGCGCCAGAACCTGCCGCGCCGGCACATCGCAACTGATTGGCAGAACCTTTTCCAGTGTCGAGCCGATCCACCCTCCCGCCCCCAGCGCCTGCGGGCCACCCAGCACGACCAGACCGCCTCCCAGGTCGTGCACATATTGCGCCACATCCTGCGCTGATTGTTCACTTAATCCATCGACACCGCGCGGGATGTTATCCAGCACGATTGCATCAAACGGCTGAAGGGCCGCCAGCGAGCCGGGAAAGTCCCGAACACTCATCGTCGTGATTGCGTTTCCCTGCTGGCGCAGCAGTTGAACAACGGCAGAAATGTTGGGTTCCTGGTCATTGTGCAGCCATAGCACCTTGCCCTGACCCCGTACCACCGTAAACGCCTGGGCAGCATCATTGCCGGTCACGGCGTTGTATTGCTCATCATCAGCCTGAAATCGCGCGTCAAAGCGAACAATGCCAGCCGACTCTCCCATCGGTACGCTCAAGCGATAACTGTTCAGCCCCGGTTCGAGGGTGATGCCCAGTGTCGGTTGCACGCCTGCTTTGGCTGGGTCCAGATCAACGCTTTGGCCAGCCTGCTCAATACTCAGCCGCCCACTGACCGCCGCCGAATTGAGGTTGCGAATAATGACATCAAGCGAAAACGGCTCACCCTGACGCTGCCACGCCGGAGCCGCCACACGCTCCAGAACCACATCATTGCTGATGGCATAGTGCAGTGGCAGAACATCGATGGGAATACGATGCGCCGCCGCTGCTTGAATCGCAGCCTCCAGGTCACCCTGGTTGGAATTACCATCACTGATCAACACCAGCCGCTGCATGGCATCGCCGTGAAACATCGCCAGACCGAGCTGAATGGCTGCCTGAATATCCGTGCTGCCGGTGTTGAGCGTATCGCGTGATGGGCGGGCGGTCAGATCCAGTTGGGTCGAAGGCAGCAGATCGACCAGCGGCTGGGCTGCAAAACCGACGACACCGATACGATCGCCAGCCTGTTTATCGCGCCCCGCGACAGCATTGCCCAACCAGCGCTGCACTGCCTGCTGGGTTGTCATGCCGTCGGTGGTAACGGCGTGGATGGTGGAGGCTGACAGATCGTTAAGCACAATCACATCAACCGTGCGCGCGTTTATTTGCCACTGCACTCCTGCCAGCGCCAGTAGTAGCAGCAGAAAGACGCCAAGGCGCAACGTCATCGCTGCTTTTCGGCGCAGTCGATAAAGCGCCTGCAAAGAGCGTTGCGCCATCCATGCCAGCAGCACCGCCAGCACCGGCAACAACCCCAACCACAACCACGATGCTGGCGAGTCAAATCGCAGCATTGCCAGGGATTGGTTGAATAGCTCAGCCAGGTGCATCATGCTGACTGGTATTTTCGCTGAATTGCGCGATTGTATCCACTGGATCAACCGTTGACTGCGTTATCCGCTTGCGGCGGGCTGATCGGTTGTAATGGCTCGGTTTGCTGGATCGACCAGATTTTTTCCAGCAGCGGCTCGACACCCTGGCGCGATACACCAGAAATCGGGAAAATGTCATGCCCCGCCAAATCCTGTCTCAACTGGGCCAGCGCCTGATCGTCCGTCGCCAGATCCATTTTGTTGGCAGCGATCAATTCACGTTTTTGCGCCAATAGAGGGCTGAACGCCTCAAGCTCGCGGCGGATGATGTGATAGTTTTCAGCCGGGTTGGAACCGTCCGTCGGAAACAAATCCAGCAGATGAATGATGATGCGCGTCCGTTCAATATGCCGCAAAAACGCATGTCCCAGCCCCGCACCGCGCTGGGCGCCCTCAATGAGTCCCGGAATATCAGCAAAAACCATGCGCCGATCGCCCACCAGTTCAACAATGCCCAGTTGCGGTTCCAAAGTTGTGAACGGATAATTCGCCACCTTGGGCCTGGCAGCACTGATACAGCGCAAAAGCGTGCTTTTCCCCGCATTGGGCATGCCAACCAGCCCCACATCAGCAATGAGTTTCAGCTCCAGCTTGAGATGACGCTCCTGACCCGCCGTACCCGGCTGGGCATAACGCGGCGCCTGATTGGTCGAACTCTTGAAATGCCAGTTACCCAAACCGCCTTTACCACCTTGGGCAATCAGGATTTTGCGTCCGGGAGTATCCAGGTCGGTCAGCAGAAGATCGTGCTGTTTGTCATAAATGAGTGTCCCCGGAGGCACACAGATCACCAGATCATCGCCGGATTTACCCGCCATTTTTTTGCCCAGCCCCGACTGCCCATTGGGGGCATACCAGTTATGGCGCGAGGAAAAATCGAGCAGCGTGTTCTGGCTGGGGTCAGCCAGAAAATAGATGCTGCCACCGTCACCGCCATCGCCGCCGTCCGGGCCTCCCTTGGGTACGAATTTCTCCCGGCGAAAGGCGATACAGCCCGCTCCGCCGTTTCCCGCTTTGACATGAATTTCTGCTTCATCAACAAACATTGGCGCATTGTATCCGAGAGAAGCAGCCTTGGGCAGAGGCACTGGCAGGCATGAATTGAAACACCGGCGTCTGGACATATAATCTTTTGCACTGACAGATCGATTTTTTACAATGCGTGGCTGGCTGCACCTCCCCAAGGCAAAGAGGGTTTGCTGAGGTAATCACAAAATGCGTGATGAATCCAATGGCGAAAAAATGACTCGTAAAAGCATGGGGGTTGGCACGTTGTTTTCTCCTGAGGCGAAAGTTGAAGTTCTTACGGGGGACAATCGCCAGTTGCTGCCTGCAATCGATGCTGAATCGATACAGTGTTGTGTTACGTCACCGCCTTACTGGGGGTTGCGTGATTATGCCCACGATGATCAGATCGGCCTGGAAAGTACGCCGATTGCTTATGTTCAGAATCTCGTGCAGGTTTTTCGCCAAGTTCGCCGGGTCTTAAAAAAGGATGGAACACTCTGGTTGAATGTTGGCGATGGGTACGCGCGCAACGGAGGAACTGGGCGGCACGGCCCTAATGCAATCGTCGGCAATACCCGAAAAATGATCCAACGCCGCAACTGCAAAGTGCCCGATTGCTGGGGATTGAAAGACAAAGACCTCATGGGGCTGGCGTGGCGGGTTGCCTTTGCGTTGCAGGAGGATGGCTGGTATCTCCGCTCACGCATCGCATGGGTTAAGCGATCCGCGATGCCGGAAAGTGTTCGTGATCGTCCAACCAATGCCACCGAGGACATTTTTTTATTCTCCAAGTCTCCGCGCTATTATTATAACCGGCACGGAGTCCGTGAAACTTCGGGGGCCAATCTCAGGAATGTGTGGATTCTTGGCCCTGATCCATCGAATAACGGGCATCCTGCAACGTTCCCGCGGGAATTGGTACGACGCTGCCTGCTGCTGGCCACCCGCGAAGGCGATACGGTTCTTGATCCATTCGGAGGGTCGGGCACGACGGCCATGGCGGCTGCGGCACTGCAACGTAATTCGATTTTGATCGAATTGAATCCGAAATACTCCAGACTCAGCGAAGGACGTATCCATGGTGCGCAGTGCGGGGTCTAAACAGCGAATTCTCGAATACTTCATGAAGAATCTCGGCAAAATTGTCGAGGCGCGAGATATTCAGCGCGCCAGTGGTGGTGTGGTGGAATGGGCGCGCAGAGTTCGTGAACTTCGTAACGAAGAAGGCTATCAAATCCTTTCCCATAAAGATCGGGCCGATCTGAAACCAGGCCAGTATCTTCTTGAAACGGATAAACGAATTCCAGCATTTCACCGGAATATTTCCAAAGAGACACGCGCCTGGGTTCTCGAACGCAATGGTTATACATGCCAGATGTGCGGAGTCGCCGCCGGTGATCCTGATCCGCTGGGAAGTGCGCGCACGGTGCGATTAACAATCGGCCATATTATTGACAAATCCAAGGGCGGTGACGATTCACCCTCCAACCTGCGCGCCATCTGCACTAATTGCAATGAGGGGCTTCAAAATACTGCTCCGCCAAAACCAGATCGTATCCATCTTCTGGCGCAGATCCGCCGCGCCACAATTGATGATCAGCGGGCAGTGATGCAATGGCTTGAAAATAAGTTTTCCACGCCGGCACAAAAAAAACGACACTGAGCTGCCTGATTTCGGTCATAATTGTATCCAAAACATATCCCAATTGTTCGACGCGTTAATTTGTCAAATCGTGGCTGGTGCGTATGCTGGCGGGTATGTTTATTCACAATGTCTTTTTCTGGCTGAAAGTTGGAACACCCGCTGGCGAGCGCCAGGCCTTGCTGCGCGACTGCCGTGAGATGCTGAGTTCGATTCCCGGAGTTCGGCATTTGTGGGCTGGTGAGCCAGCCCTGACCCCGCGCACTGTGGTGGATAACAGCTACGATGTCGGTCTTTGCGTGGTGCTGGAAGATGCCAAGGCCCACGATATTTATCAGGAACACCCGAAGCACAAGGAATTTGCAGCCCGTCATAAGGATAGCTGGGCCAGGTTGCAGGTGTATGACATCCGTTAGATGCACTACCGGTTGAACGGCTGGCGGAGGCGCGCCGTTGCGTGCATTATTTGCCATCAGGGTATCGTTGACCTCATAATATCTGCGCCATGTATCGAACGCTTGTCATTTTGCGTCATACCTTTCACGAGTCGATCATTCAGCCGATCTATCCGCTGCTGCTGGCGGTGGGGGCTGCAATTCTGCTGATCTATTCAACCGGTCTGGGTGCCGGGCCGATTCCCTTTTTTACCTTCGGCGAAGATACGCTGATGTACAAAGCGGTGGCCCTGGACACCATTTTGATTCTCGTGCTGGTGATGACGCTCTTTGCCACCAGCAAATCGATTTACGAGGAAATTGAAGATCGCACCATGCTCACCCTGATGAGCAAACCCGTGCAGCGTTGGGAAGTGCTGGTGGGTAAATATCTGGGGATTATCAGTGCGGCGCTCCTGGCGATTGTGGTGCTGGGATTTTTGCTGATTCTGGGAACGTGGGCGCGCATTCCCGATGATTACACGATTCGCGCCAGCAGTTTTGATGCCAATGAAATTGCGCGCCTGCATGATCTGCGCATGATGCACATTGCCGGATTGCTTCCCGCCTTGTTTCTGCTGTGGCTCCAGGTTTCCGTACTTGCCGCCGTAGGGGTGGCGATTTCAACCCGGTTGTCGCTGGTGGTGAACCTGCCGATCGTGATTATTCTTTACATCGCCGGCAATCTGACGCGCTTCCTGATCAGCGCCAGCCAGGGCGTTTCGCTGGCCAGTTGGAAATACTGGCTGAGCATCTTCCTGCCGTACCTCGAAGTTTTTGACCTGCGCCAGAAAACGGTCTACAGCAAAATTGCGCTGACAGGCACCAGTTTTGCCAATGACATCAACGCCGTCACCGTCAGCCAGCTCTGGTTTTATGTAGCAGCAGCCTTGTTGTACGCTGTCGCCTACAGTGCCTTTGCTCTCAGTGCGGGAATGTGGTCCTTCCAGACACGCGAGCTGGGTGGGGCAGAGGGCTGATCAACCGACGCGGACGACCACTTTCCCCATTGGTCCGGCCTCCATACGGGCAAATGCTGCGGGAACCTGTGCAAAATCAAATATGCTGTCAACGAGGGGTTGCTGCTGATGCTGCTGCATCAAGGCGGTGAGCTGTTTCCACGCATTTTGCGCCTCAGCCGCGGAATAGCTCCCGACCATGACGCCACCAAGACGGAGCCGTCGAAACAGCAGCGTCGAAGTGTTGAACTGCGGTACAACGCCTGCCAACCGTCCCACAATACTGACGCGCCCGCCGTTGCCCAGGGTGTTGATCAAATCAGGAAATTGCGGGCCGCCGATGTTGTCAATCGCCAGATCAACCTTGCGACCATCGAGCGATTGTTTGAGTTGGTTCGCCCAGTCAGGCTGGTTGGGGTCAAAGGCGTGATGGGCACCGAGCAAGAGCAGCTTCTGACGTTTTTCCTGGCTGCGTGACAGGGCGATAACGGTATGTCCCATCGCCCGCGCCAGTTGCACCGATGCCACACCGACGCCGCCTGATGCGCCCGTGATGGCAACGACGCCCGGAGGCATATTTCCCCATTGCGTCAGCGCCTGCCAGGCGGTCAGATAAACCAGCGGAGCCGCTGCTGCCTGCTGAACCGTCCAAGACTCAGGATAGGATGCCAGCGATTCCGCCGCCGCAGCGACTTTCTGCGCCAGGGTTCCGGGTTGATCCACGCCAACCGCGCTGCGCAGAATAACACATCGATCACCGATCGACACCGTTTTAACATCTGAACCCATCGCAATCACCCGACCGACTGCGTCGCGACCCAAAATATGCGGCCAACGTGGTCGGGCGGGATACTGTTTTTGCGCCAGATACTGGTCCGCAGGATTAAGGGCTGCAAATTCAATCTCAAGGACCACTTCATCCGGCCCGGGCACGGGGTCGGGGGCGTCGCCCAGTCGAAGCTGGTCAATTCCATTGGGCTGATCGAGTAACCATGCTTGCATCGACTTAGGATACCACAGAATCGCCAGACGGAATAACGCGGATTCGCAATGGATGCCAAACGCCCCGATTGGCATCCGTTTTAGGGAATGTTGTTGATCGGATGGCACAACGTCCGATAAACAATCAAAGGCGGATTGGTCGTTATCCAGGTCTTATTTTGTGCAGACATAAGACCGATAGCTCTGATAGGTGATGACGTTTATGCCGTTTAGGCTGGACGAATATCGGCCTTGGGGCCGTCGCCGACTGGAGCGTGATCATGACCATAACCAGACACCGCCAGAAGATGATTCAGTGGCTGCTGAACGCTGCGGCCTTTGCAGCGGTCATCGCGGCAGCAACATGAGAAGTGGTCGCCGGACTATCAAAGTGTCGGGCGATGGAACTTCCCAACCGATGGAGCTTCACGGATGAAGCGATGGACAATTATTGGCGTACTCATGCTGGTCAGCCTCGTGGGCTGCAGGCAGGGCGAAAAACCGTATGGCACGGAGGTTCCGACCAGCCTGCCCGGCAATAAAAAACAGGTTTGGGCGGTGGCGCCAGCCGTGAACCTCAGCGGCGAATCCGTGGTTGATCCGCTGTTGCAAAGCGATTTATTGTTTCAGCAATTACAGCAGGTGCGCGGTTTGACCGTGGTTCCGGTCAATCGAGTGGTCGAAGTCTACATGCGACTCGGTATTGACCGGATTCAGAGTATGCAGCAGGCAGCCCTGGTTTGCCGGATGCTTTCGGTTGATGGGCTGATGGTTCCGAGCATTACGATTTACGATGCGTACAACCCGCCGAAAATGGGCGCATCGTTGCAGTTGTTTGCGGTCAAACCGCAGCGGTTTGGGCTGGGTGGCATGGCCCAGGGTGGACCGGCGGCAATGGAAGTCAATTTCTTCCAGGCGGCCGGAATGTTTGATGCCGCCAACGGCAGTGTGCGGGAGGATTTGCAGATGTACGCCGGCGGGCGTTACGAACCCAGTGGCCCGCTGGGAATGAAAGAATATCTGGTCAATATGGATCGGTATTGCGGGTTTGTTTATCACCGCCTGATCCGTGACCTTTTACGAAACCAGACGTCGCAGTCGGGTTCAGCGCGTCCGCCGGTCGATAGCACGACCCAGCCGGTGGAGCAGGCGCCGAGGACGGATTGAAATGGGTGAAAACGTGCTACGACGGCGTTTTGTGCGGATCGTCGCGTGATTGATCCGATAAACTGAACTGAGAGCAAGTCGAGCTTGCTGGCCGCTTTTGTAGGCCGCCGTGATTGCTGGAGTAATTATGCAGAGCATGAAAACGCTCAGCCTTGTCAAAGGGCAGCACCAATTCTGTTTTCGTTATGAAGTTGGACAGGAGTCCAAAGTTCTGGATTCCCTGATCGAAATGGTGAATCGGCGCGAGCTGGCGTTCGACTGGTTTGATGCCGCCGTCCTGTCTCATCAATTAGGTCAACATTTAGCCAAAGAATTAAAGGCTTATTTGCCGAAGAAAGCTGCATAAGGTTATCGGGTTTGCCTGCCGGTATCTGTCCGGTCGGAAAAGAAGTCAAACCGGCAGCCTGTCATGGTCAATCGATCAGTTTTGACCATGGAATCAGCCCTCTGCCCAAGTCTTGGATGGACCGTTTCAGGCAGAATGCTGGAGTGCGAGAGCGGAGCATCTCGCCCATGAAACGTGGAGCGTTTCCTGTGTGAGCCACCGCTACGCCGATCGGGTGGCATGAGTCATCGGATGTGCCCTTAGTGCCCAAAGTGTGTTTATGAACACCGCGACACCCGTGGATCAAATTTCCGCTCCTGTTGAGTCCCCTACGCTGGCTGGTTCGGAGAAGAAATTCACCGAACAAATCCGCCAGTTTCTCGACTATCTCAAACTGGAAAAACATTTCAGCGACTACACTGTACGCAGTTACGGCGCTGACCTGATTCAGTTTGCCCAGTTCCTGGCTGGCGAGATCGGTCAGGCGCACGCCAATGTTGCCCCCGGCACGATGCAGGAAATGGCAATTGATGAGCGCATCGTCAAGTGCGAAGCCATTACAATCCGTGAGTTTCTGGCGTACCTGTACGCCCAGAACTACACCAAGAGTACAACGGCGCGCAAGCTGGCGACCTTGCGCAGCTTCTACAAATTTTTGATTCGTCGTCAGTTGATTGCCTCCAACCCGCTGTCAGCCATCCGCACACCCAAGCAGGAAAAACGCCTGCCCAAATGTCTGGATCTGGAGCAGATTCAGCGTCTGCTCGATGCCCCCGGCGATGCCGATGTGCTTTGTGCCCGCGACCGCGCCATGCTGGAAGTGCTCTACAGCTCGGGTATCCGCGTCAGTGAACTGGTTGAGCTGGAAATCGGCGATATTGATCTGCAGGAGGGCGTGCTGCGCGTCCGCGGCAAAGGCCGCAAGGATCGCCTGACACCCATTGGCTCGCAGGCCATCAAGGCCTTGCAGCGTTATTTTGAAATGCGTCAGACCGATCCGCGCATGGCGCACAGCCCACGGGCTGAGCGCGTATTTTTGAACAAACACGGGCAGTCGCTCAGCACACGTTCGGTACGCCGTAAACTCGATAAATATCTCGTCTCGGCCGGGCTGGATCCGGGGATCAGCCCCCATACGCTGCGACACAGCTTTGCCACGCACCTGCTCAACAACGGTGCTGACCTGCGCAGCGTCCAGGAACTGCTTGGCCACCAAAGTCTCAGCACGACCCAGATTTATACGCATCTGACGACGGCGCGCATGAAGCAGGCATACGACCAGGCTCATCCGCGGGCGCACAGCGGAACAATCCCGCATCCCGCTTCGCCGGGAAATGCGCCATCGACGCCGACGTATTACTCCGCCAAGGCCGGGTAATTCGAGTCATTGGGCAGATAACTAAAGGTAGGGTTTTCCGGCTGCATTCGTGCAGCCGGTTTTTTTATGGCCGACGAGCCCGGCGACTTAAGTGTTGATTGCTGGCAACTGTCGATGTTGTTTTCCCGCAACATCTGGTTTAATCGTCCAGCGGTGTGGCGAAATTAAAGGTTACGTACCATGATTACGGGCGTGGCATCGTTTTTGACCTATGATTTGGCATGCGATGGGCGTGCCTGCTATTGATGATGCTGTTTCTCAGTGCCTGTGCGGCGTCGACCAAGGGTGCAAAGCCGGTTGAGCAGGCAAACCTTGATCAAAATGAGTTGTCAGCCAGCGAATCGGCCTCTCAGATGTTGACGGGAAATAATGACGCATTGGCGCTTGTATTTGACCCAGTATCGGATCAGCCAGCTCCTGCATGGGTGCTTGATCGCGATATAAGGCGGCAGCGGGCCTACTGGGGGATGCAAGGCCCGGTCGTAACCTGGTTCTATCAAAGAACGGATGATAAGTACGGAATGGGTTGGCAGAGCGGGTCGCTGGATGAGAATTATCAGCGACGTACGATTGAAGTGAAAATGAGTACCAGTGTCCGCTGAGCTTGTTTTGAAGGTTTGACTCTCCCCAGCCGATCTGTATCGCTTCACCTTGTTACCTCCCTCCACAACCGCTTAAATAGCCAATACTTAGCGAGCCGTCGTAAAAATAAATCATGCTTGCAATTATCGGTCGTCGCGGGCATATTATTGCTAAGTCTTCGTCCTATCGTACTTTACCCTCTGATGGGGTTTTTATGGCGACTATCACCAAAAAAGAGCTGATCGATCGAATTGCCGACAACTCCGACACGCGGCGCGTGCTGGTGAAAAAAGTGATTCAATCGTTCCTTGATGAAATCATTAAGGAGCTGGGGGAAGGCAACCGGCTGGAATTCCGTGATTTTGGCGTCTTTGAAACCAAGCTGCGTAAAGCGCGGCGGGCGCAAAATCCCAAGACGCTGGCACCGGTTGAAGTACCGCGAAAACGCGCGGTCAAATTCAAAGTGGGGCGATTGATGAAACAACGCCTTGTCCGGCATGGCAGTGCCTCCGCGGATAATCACGCTGACGGGGCAGTCAAAAAGGCCGAAAACAGCACCGGAAATTGAGCCAGCGGCGCAGTCGGGCGAATGAGTGCGTGACTGTTGGGCTGGTTTAAGTCGCGCTGCAGTTGCCATCAATCAGCGATGAAATTGCTTTGTCACCATGCCGGCCTGTTAGTGCATTTGACCATTGAAATCGCTGCGTTGAACCGACTGTTCGAGCCTTGTTTTTTGTGAATCATCAACAGGTACAGGATCAAATCGATCAGGCTTTGCGCCAGCGCCAAGCTGATAATTTGCTGCGCCAACGGCGGATTATCGATCCGATTGATCAGGTGCGCGTTCGCCTTGGCGATCAGGAATTGATCAATTTTTCCTCGAATGATTATCTGGGTCTGGCCCACCATCGGCGTCTGGCGACGGTTATTGCCAAAGCGAGCCGGTCGGGCTGTGGCAGTGGGGCAGCGGGATTGATTAGTGGATATACCTCAGCCCACGCGCAAGCTGAAGCTGCCGTCGCCCGATGGAAACAGACCGAGCGCGCCATCCTCCTGCCTTCGGGCTACCAGGCCAATCTGGCGGCGATCCAGACATTTACCGCCATTGGCCAACTGGGCGGCGGTGTGCGCTTTCTGGCTGACAAGCTGATTCATGCCTCGCTGATTGACGCGATTCAGACCAGTGGTCAGCCGTATCGTATTTTTCCGCACAATCAGTTCCCCAAGCTCGAACGATTACTCAGCCAAGCCGATCCCAACCAGTTGCAGGTCGTCGTGACGGAATCCATTTTCAGCATGGATGGCGATGCGGCTGATTTGCCTGGACTGGCGCAGCTCAAAGGCAGGTATGCGTTTCAACTGCTTCTTGATGAGGCCCACGCCAGCGGAGTTTGGGGCGAAAATGGCTGTGGATATGCTGATGAAATCGGCTATGGCAATCTGGCCGATGTGTCGATCGTCACCTGCTCCAAAGGCATGGGGCTGATCGGTGGCGCCATCTGCGCCAGCGAACGTTTTTGTGCCATGCTCTGTCAGGCCGGCCGGGCGTATATCTATTCCACGAGTATTCCGCCCCATCTCTGCGGCGCGGTTGAGGCCGCACTCGAAATCATGCGCGATGATCCGCAGCGGCGCGTCCGCGTGCGCCGCCATGCCTCGATGGTGCGCAAGGGTTTGCGCGGTTCGGGGCTGAGCGTTTTGGGAGAAGATGAATCGCCGATCATTCCCATTGTGGTTGGCAGCGAACAAAACGCACTGGAAGCAGCGCAAAAGTTGCAGCAGCAGGGGCTGCTCGTCGCGGCGGTGCGCCCGCCCACCGTCGCCGTCAATGCCAGCCGTCTGCGCATCACCGTCACCAGTGCCCATCGCCGATCACAAATTGCCCAATTGGTGTCTGCACTGCGCAATCTTCAATCCGGCGCAGTATCCGCTAAGAAAGATTGACCGGCGCCGATTGCAGGTCGCATTCGCCTTGAATTCCTGCAGCGGCAGACCACGCGGAATGTAGGAATCCAGACCAAGCGCCATGGGGTGCTGGATGATTCTTATTGATCCACAGGTGGTTGCGAAAGTAAAAAAAGCGCGGTTGTTCAGTTTCCTGCGGCAGCAGTGGTTTCTGCCTGCATCACCCCGCGTTTGGCATAGATCGGTTTGGCCTTGGCTAGAAGTGATGGGAGGCGGGTCGCGAAAATCAATCCGCAGATGATACAAGCCAGCCCTCCGATCCCGATTGCCAGTGGCGCACTGGTCATCGACGCGAATTTTCCCGCCAAAAGTGCGCCCACTGGAATCGATCCCATGAAGGTCATCCCGTAAAGACTCATCACCCGCCCGCGCAAGGAATCATCAACCAGCGTCTGGATTACCGTGTTCGACCCAGCCAGAATGATCATGTACCCCAGGGCAGCGGCAACAAGTAGCAGGGCGGAGATCCAGAGATTTGTGGAAAAAGCGAAAAGAACCAGCGACGAGCCGAAAAAAGTCGTACCGGCGGCAATGATTTTTCCCAACCCCAGTACCGTAGGCCGACGCGCCAGATAAATTGCCCCGATAATGGCGCCAATACCACCGGCTGCCATGAGCAGGCTGTAGGTTTGCTCATCACCGGCCAGCACATCCCGCGCAATGGCGGGCAGCAAGGTGTTGTACGGACCAGCCAGAAGACCAACGGCCGTGATCAACAGCAGAAGATCGCGGATTGGAACAAAGCCAAACGCGGCAACGAACCCATCTTTCATCTCCTTCAAGAGCGGCTGACGCTGAACCACCGGCGGTTTCTGGATAATGCGCAAGGCGATCACCGAACCGATCACCGCCACGAAACTGATTGCATCAACCAGAAAGCAGAGTCCCTCACCCTGACCCTCACCCAGCCACGCCTTGACGATCGGCGTACTGGCCAGCCAGAGAACCGCGCCGCCCAGCATCGGGCCTGTGAGTCCGGCAGCGTTAAAAATGGCGGAGGTGAGCGCAATGGCATTGGGCAGGTCGCTGCGCTGATTGATGATCTGCACGACCAGCGTCTGGCGCACGGGCACATCAAATGCCTTGGTGATGCCCAGCGCGCAGCAGCACGCCAGTATGTGCCAGACCTGCACGTGCCCGCCGATCGTTATCAGACCAAGGACGGACATGGTAATCATGTCCATCGTCTGAATCGCGATGGTTAGCCTGCGGGCATCCATCCGATCAACCAAGGCACCGGCAATGGGCGAAAACAGGAATGACGGCCCGCGCATGGCAAACCAGATCATTCCCAGCATCAGTTCGCTATCAGTCAGGCGATAAATCAGCCACCCCATCGCCATGAGCGACATCCACGTGCCATTCCAAGAGACGAATAGACCGCTGAAAAACAGTCGGCAATTGCGCGAATTCAACGCGCGAAGTACGGATCCCATAAATACTGCAGTTCTCAGACTCACCGGTCTGGATCGTCATCTTATCGAGTCGTCAGCGCCGATCAGTTACTGGTTGGTGATTGAATATCAGTGCCTGACACCGGTTATTCAAATGCAATTATATCGCCAACACAATAGCCGACCAATAGCGGCGCGCTGCCCCTGATCACGCGAGCTGCGACGACAAAGCAGCCAGTTTTTGCGTCCTGTTGCAATCACGTTAGAATCATCGACAATGCGGTTTGTCGCTGCATTACATGTACAAGGTGTAGACATCCATGCCCGCAGTCTGCTTTTACTTCCAGGTTCATCAGCCGATCCGGTTGCGCCGTTACAGTGTATTTGATACTGACCGGCATTATTTTGACGAAGCTAAAAACAGTGAGATCATTCGCAAAATCGCCCATAAGTGCTATTTGCCGGCTGGCCGGATGCTGCTGGAAATGATTCGCGAGCATCAGGGGCGTTTTCGTGTTGCGTTTTCCCTGACAGGTCTGGTGATTGAGCAACTGGAGCGCTATTGCCCGGAAGCGCTCGCTGTTTTTCAGCAGCTCTCTGCCAGTGGCTGCGTTGAATTTCTCGATGAGACCTACTATCACTCGCTGGCGTTTCTTTACAGTCGCGAGGAATTTCGTGAACAAGTCGAGCTGCACCGGGCTAGGATCAAAAGTCTGTTTGGCCAGGATCCACGGGTTTTCCGTAACACCGAATTGATTTACAACAATGAGCTGGCCAAGTTCGTCAGCCATATGGGTTATGATGCGATTTTAACCGAAGGCGCCGACCACATCCTGGCATCGCGCTCGCCGAACAATCTGTATCGGCCGCCGCAGATGACCAGCCTCAAGCTGCTGCTGAAAAACTATCGTCTCAGCGATGACATCGCTTTCCGTTTCAGCAACCAATCGTGGCAGCAATGGCCATTGACGGTGGAAAAATTCACCGGCTGGATCAATCAGATCGAAGGGCATGGCCAGGTCTGCAATCTGTTCATGGACTTTGAGACCTTTGGCGAACATCAGTGGGAAAGCACCGGCATTTTCGATTTTTTCCGCCGGCTGCCTGGCGAAGTTCTCAAGCACAAGGGCAATTCATTTCTGACTCCATCGCAGATTGCCAGCACGTTTGAGCCTGTTGGCGAAATGGATGTGCCGCACATGATTAGTTGGGCCGATAGTGAGCGCGATCTGAGCGCGTGGCTGGGCAATGCGATGCAGTCCAACGCACTGAATGAGTTGTATAAGCTGGAAGCACCGCTGAAGGAAAAAGGGGATGAGCAGCTACTGACGGACTGGCGGCGACTGACCAGCAGTGACCATTTCTACTATATGTGCACCAAATACTGGGCTGACGGGGATGTGCACAAGTATTTCAGTCCCTATGAAAGTCCGTATGACAGCTACATCAATTTCATGAATGTGCTGGACAACATCCAGGCGCGTTTACGACGCTAAGTGGCGCACGAAGGTGCGACAATCAGCACGAAGATGGGCGAACTTTTTCTGGTTTGAGTGAATTGTTGACATCTGCCATTCCAGCAGTTGGCGTCATATCCGTACAGATATGGCAGTTGTCAGCAGCACCTGCAATTCAGGCATGGATTGGAATTTCAGCCCAGCCAAAGGGTTACAATCGCTGCTTGCGCGAACTTCTGGCACCAACTTTGCGTATACCTCCAAGAGTGAAGTTGTGTTTGTCATTTGCGACAGACCAAGGAGTAGCGCCATGGAATTCGATAAATTTACGATTAAAGCCCAGGAATCAGTATCACGCGCCCAACAACTGGCGCACCAGCGCGATCATGCGGAAATAAAACCGTTGCATCTGCTGTCGGCCCTTCTTGTGGAAGAGGAAGGGGTTGTTCAGCCGCTGCTGCAGAAGATTGGCGCTGATGCTGCCCGTATCACCCAAATGGTTGAAAGTGAGCTGGAGCGTCTGCCCCGCGCAACCGGTACGCAGCTCGGTATGGCGCGAACGACGCACGATGTTCTGCAACAGGCACAGAAGGAAGCTGATCGGCTGAAGGATGAGTATATTTCAACCGAGCACCTGATGTTGGCGCTGGCGCAAATTAAAAGCGAAGCGCGCGAATTGCTGCAGGCCAATGGCGTCGATCATGCTGCGATTCTCAATGCCCTTAAAAGCGTGCGCGGCGGTCAACGGGTGACAGACCAGAATCCCGAGGATAAATATCAGGCGCTGCAGCGTTATGGCCGCGATCTGGTGGAATTGGCGCGTCAGGGCAAGATCGACCCGGTGATCGGGCGCGATGAGGAAATCCGCCGCACGATGCAGGTGCTAAGCCGGCGCACAAAAAATAATCCTGTTTTGATCGGCGAGCCTGGCGTTGGTAAAACTGCCATTGCCGAGGGATTGGCGATTCGCATGCTCAACGGCGATGTACCTGCGGTTTTGCAGAACAAACGGATTATCGCGCTGGATATGGGGGCCTTGATTGCCGGTGCCAAGTATCGCGGCGAGTTTGAAGACCGGCTCAAGGCGGTGATCAAGGAAGTGACCCAGAGCAACGGTCAGATTATTTTGTTCATCGACGAGTTGCATACGGTTGTTGGCGCCGGTAAAGCCGAAGGCTCGGTGGACGCTGGGAACCTGCTCAAGCCCGCGCTGGCGCGCGGTGAGCTGCGCACCATCGGCGCAACGACGCTGGACGAATATCGCAAGTACATCGAGAAGGATGCGGCCTTGGAACGGCGTTTTCAGCCTGTGCTGGTTGGCGAACCAAGCGTTGAAGACACCATCGCCATTTTGCGCGGTTTGAAAAACCGCTATGAAACGCATCATGGCGTTCGCATCACCGATGCTGCCCTTGTCAGCGCCGCGGTGTTGAGTGACCGTTATATTCAGGATCGGTTTCTGCCCGATAAGGCAATTGACCTGATTGATGAATCGGCGTCACGTTTGCGAATCGAAAATGACAGCATGCCCGCGGAGCTTGATGAAATCCGCCGCCGGATCATGCAGTTGCAGATTGAACTCGAGGCGCTACGCCGCGAAAAAGACCCGCAAAGTCGTCAGCAGCTTGAAAAAGCCGAGCGCGAACTGGCGGAGTTGCAGGAGAAAAATACGCATCTCACCAGCCGATGGGAAAATGAAAAAGGGGCGATTCAGCATGCCAAGCAATTGCGCGAGGATCTGGAGCGCAAGAAGGTTGAACTGGAACAGGCGCAGCGGCAGGGTAATTGGGAAGTGGCAGCCCGTATCCAGTATGGCGATGTTCGTGAATTAACCAAGCAGATCAAGGCGGCCGAAGACAAGCTCCACGAGCTGGCGCGCGATGGCAAGGCGCTGGTGCGCGAGGAAATTACACCGGATGAAATTGCTGAAGTCGTCTCGCGCTGGACGGGTATTCCGGTCAGCCGGATGCTCGAAGGCGAGCGCGAAAAACTGATCCACATGGAACAGCGACTGGGCGAGCGGGTGATCGGTCAGGAAGACGCAATCACTGCGGTATCTGATGCAGTGCGACGAAATCGCGCCGGCCTGGGCGACCCGCATCGTCCGATTGGATCATTCATGTTTTTAGGCCCGACCGGTGTGGGCAAGACCGAGCTGTGCAAGGCGCTGGCGTCGTTCTTGTTTGACGATGAAGCTGCCATGGTGCGCATCGACATGAGCGAATTCATGGAACGGCATTCGGTGGCGCGTTTGATTGGTGCGCCTCCGGGTTATGTTGGTTATGAAGAAGGTGGCGTGCTGACCGAAGCGGTGCGTCGCCGGCCGTACGCGGTCATTCTGTTCGATGAAATCGAAAAAGCGCATCGTGATGTGTTTAACGTGCTTTTGCAGGTGCTGGATGATGGGCGTTTGACCGATGGCAAGGGCAGGACGGTTGATTTCAAGAATGCTGTGATCGTGATGACCAGCAATATCGGCAGCCATGATATTCAGACGCTAACGGCGCAGAGCGCACCGGAATGGGAGATCGAAGCCGCCGTCAAGGAACAGCTTAAAACTCATTTCCGACCGGAATTTCTGAATCGCGTGGATGAAATGATTGTCTTTCATCCCCTGGGCAAGGAACAACTGGCGCGGATCGTCGTGGTCCAGTTGCAGCATTTGCGCAAGCGCCTGGCGGATCGCGGGTTGAAACTGGAGTTGAGCGATTCGGCCGAGAAACTGCTGGCTGAGGAAGGTTATGATCCACAGTTTGGTGCCCGACCGTTGAAGCGGGTTATCCAGCAGCGCATTGAAAATCCCCTGGCCAAACGCATTTTGTCGGGGGATTTCGTTGATGGTGACACGCTGCGTGTTGATACCGACCCGGCCAGGCATGACTTCGTTTTTGAAAAAGGTGCGCCAGTGGTCGAAGGTGAGTTGGTGAACGATGCTTAATGTCGCTGTTCGTCTTTGTTCATGACAAGACTGGACAGCTTGCCATCGAGATATTCCTGAAGAAAGCGGGCAGCAGCGATGGCGTCGAGCTGCTGCTTCTTTTTCTTGTGGGTGAGTTTTTCCCCGCTGCGCCGGCGCGAGTTGAGCTGCTGCTGGGCATCAAAACTGCTCAGGCGTTCATCGACAAAAACAATCGGCACGTCCGCCTGCTGATGCAGTTGCCTGCTCCACTGAGCGACTTGCCGGGCCTGCGCGCCGATCGAACCGTCCATATTCAGCGGCAAGCCGATAATGATCTGTGCAATGTGTTCCTTGGCGATCAATCGGATGATTGGTTCAATCGCCTGCTGCGGATCGGTTACCTGCAGGACTTCATGAGGGGTGGCAAATCGGCCACCCTCATCGGACAAAGCCAGCCCGACACGCCGCAAACCAAAATCAATCGCCAGATGTCGCATGAATCAGACAGTTATCGATACCGCGTTGTATTGGTCATTGCAATACAGGCATCATCATCTTTTGTGCATCATTTGCACGGATGCGAATAAAAGCGCGGCGTTGCTCGTCAGGAAATAGTTTTCGATCAGTCGTATTGCCCGTCGAATTGTTCCTTGATTTTTCCGACCAGCTCCTTCACGCGCTCGGCTTCGCTTTTAGGGCAGATCAAGGTGGCATCATTGGTATGGACAATGATGGTATCACTCAGACCGATGGTGGCGATCAAATGCTGGCTGTTGCGTGAGACGACGACGTTGTTGTCGCTGTCGAGCAAAAGACAGGCCGGTGCATCGACGGCATTATCGGCGTGGTCGGTCTCCAGCACATCAGCCAGCGCCGGCCACGAGCCAACATCCAGCCACTGCACCGGCATCTCGACCGTTGCCACCTGACCACTACCAGCCCCCTGGCTGGCTGGCTCCATCAAAGCGTAGTCAATGCTGATTCGCTGCAAGGCGGGGTAGACTTCCTGCAGCACCTGTTGCTGCCGCGGCGTTCCCCAAGCATCGGCGATTTTCATCCACCCGGCATGGGCCTTGGGCAAAAATGCCTTCAGTTCGCTCAACACGGTATCGGCGCGCCAGACGAACATTCCGCTGTTCCAGTAATAGCGGCCTGATTCGACGTAGCGATCCGCCGTGGGTTTATCCGGTTTTTCCTTGAAAGCCTGCACACGGTAGGCGTGCTTCTGCCCGAGCGGCTGACCGCGATGAATATAACCCAGCCCGGTATGGCCATGCGTGGGAACAATGCCAAAAGTGACCAAGGCGTTGGGCAGCGAACGGGTGACATCGAGTGCGACGCGAATTGCATCGCGAAAAATATCGACAGGTTCGATCACATGATCCGCCGTGACAATCGCCATGACCGCCTCTGGATCGCGCTTGTGCAAAACAGCAGCAGGGAAACCCACGGCGTTGGCGGTATCACGTCCTTCCGGTTCACCCAACAGATTTTCCCTGGGCATTTCGGGCACTTCCGCCAGAATATCATCGGCAAACGATGCACCGGTGCAGATGTAAATGCGCTCAGGAGGAAAGACATCGAGCAGCCGCTCAAAGCTCAGCCGCAACAAACTTTTGCCGCGCACGATTGGGAGTAATTGCTTGGGCTTGCCCCCGCGCGACAACGGCCATAGCCGCGTCCCCGATCCACCCGCCATGATTAAACCATATTCCATATTGATTTACCGTTGTAACCATCGCCCGGCAACGAATGGGTGTTCCACCTTGCCGGCCAGCCTGATGCAGCACTTCTAAATCGTGAACTTTTTGTCGCGTTTGGCCACCGCCTGAATCTTGCGGTTCAGTTCGTCAAACCCGCTTTTGCCCATCAGGGCATAGGTCGCATCCTTGCCAAGCTGCACTGCGGGCTGGTCGTAGGTGTTGATATCCAGCAGGCCGCCCATGTAACTGGTCGCCACTTCGTAGAGATAGATGAACTGCCCGACCGTTTGTGCGGAGATGACGGGAAAATTGATCGTCATCGTCGGCCGCTGACTTTCCAGCAGGGCGTATTCGGTTCCCAATTTTTCACTGTTGATCAGGCTCTGGAAATTTGATCCTGCCAGATAACGCAGACTCTGCACATGCTTCATGCTATCCGGGATCGTCAATTTGCTGCTGAAACGTTCAACTTCCAGGAAGGTAATCACCTTGTCATTCGGCCCTTCCCGATAGAGCTGAACCTGGCTGTGCTGATCGGTCGTGCCCAGCGCTTTGATGGGTGTCTGACCGGCAAAGACATTTTTCTTGTGAAGTCCGTTCTGCTTGCCCAGCGACTCCGCCCAGAGCTGGCGGTACCAGTCAGCCAGATAATACAGGGCATTGCTGTAGGGCATCATGACACTCATGTTCTTGCCGCGGTTATTGAGCACATAATGCACCGCCGCAATCATGGCTGCGGGATTTTTCAGCACATCCGGCTCTTTGACACGCTTATCCATGTCGCGTGCCCCTTCCATGAGCGCCTGAATATCAATGCCGCACATGGCGGCGCTGAACAGACCCACCGCGCTGAGCACGCTGAATCGCCCGCCCACGCCCGGTGGAACCTCAAGCGTGCGATAGCCTTCAGCCTTGACAATCTCACGCAACGTTCCTTCCGATGGATCAGTGGTGGCCAGGATGTTGTCCTTATATTTTTTACCCAGCTTGGCCTGGAGCAGATCACGAAAGAGGATGAACTGGGAGGCGGTTTCTGCTGTCTCGCCGCTCTTGCTGATGACATTGACAATGGTTTTTTTGATTTTGGGCGTGAGGTGGTCGATCGTTGCCTTGATCATTTCCGGGTCAACATTGTCCAGCACAAACAACTGCGGCCCCGAGCGCGTACGATCGGACATCAGGTTGTACGTTGACGGATTGAGCGCTGATTGCAGGGCTATGTTCCCCAGGGCACTGCCGCCAATTCCCAGGATGATCAGCACCTCGCAGCGGTCGCGAAAATGCTCCACCTGCGATTCAATGGCGTCGAGCATGTCTTCGTTGTAGGGCAGCTCGCGAAAGCGCAATTCGCCTGCTTTGCGCTGATCGGCAAATTGTTTGGTCAACTTTTTGATCGGCCCGGCCAGGGCAGCAAGGTCTTTTTCGCTGACTCCATGCTGTTGACCGACGGCGCGGGTGCTGGCATTTTTCCAATTCAGGCTGATGCGATCCATGGGCAGTTTCCTATTTGCTTTCTTGTCGATTCGATTCAGGCGGTAAGCATAATCGCCAGAGCCTGAAATCGAAAGTGTTGTGCGTACTTTCCCGAAGCGGTAAAAGAGCGCCTGGGAATGAGTTCATCGTTTATTTGCGCTGGTTTTGCCGGGGTTTTCCGCGAGTTGAATGACCGCCCGAATCATGGCTGCCGCGCCTTGGAATACCGTGTATGGCCCGACATCATTCATGTAGCAGGGCGTGGTCACCAATTTGTTGCGCTCATCGATGCAAAGGCCGGTTGGATCGGTTGGCTGATGCTGGCCACCCATGGTTTTGATGGCAGCAGCGATTTGCGCATCAGTCCCGATGGTCAGTCGTGGTTGGGCGCCGATAGCGCCCAGAACCCTGGCTGCGATAATCGGCGCAATGCAGGCCAGGCCGATGGGCTTACCGGCGGCGTGAACTTGCTCGACCAGACGCTGCACCTGCGGATCGACGGTGCAATCGGTGCCCTTGTCCGCAAAGGAGCATAGGTTTTTCACCGCACCATAACCACCAGGGAAAACCAGTGCATCGATTTGGTCGGCGCGGACGCGCGCGATGCTCTGAATGTTGCCGCGGGCGATGCGGGCTGATTCCAGCAGCACATTGCGCTGCTGGGCGGGGTCGGGCTGATGGGTCAGGTGGTTGATTACGCTCGTTTGCGCAATATCCGGGGCCATACAGACGGCCTTGGCACCGTTCTGGTCGATGGCGATGAGAATACTGACCGCTTCGTGGATTTCGCTGCCGTCGAAGACGCCACAACCGCCGAGAACAACACCGATTTGAATCGACATGATGACTCCTGATTAAATGCTCGCTAGGCAATCCATCATTGCGGGCAACAGACGCAATGTAACGACGATTGGCACAATCATATTCCGATCTGATTCTGCGCGCGATCAACCACGCCCATCCATTATAGACCCGTCTGGAGATATGTCAGCCGGGGATGAATCATCAGGAGGTGTCTGTTGCGCCTGACAGTCCTGATTGTCAAATAAAACTCTGCGGGCAGTAATTGATGCCGAGATGCAGAATCTGCTGTAACAATGATTCATACGGGATACCTCCAGCTTCGGCACTTTCGGCGAAGTCTTCACCATAACCCAATTGTGGATTGGGATTGGCTTCAAGGAGGTACAAGTCGCCTGCGTCATTGAGACGGAAATCAAGACGAGCATAACCGGTCAGATTGAGCAGGCGGTAAATTCGTCTGGCTAGTTGTGGTATCTGTTCCTGTACCGCGGCGGGCAGATGGTGCGCTCGCTGAGTCGTGATACCCCAGCGTTGTTGAAATTCAGGATCAAACTTGGCCTTGTCGGTGGCAATCAGAAGTGCCCCTTCGGGGGGCGTTCTGAAAATCATTTCCCAGGTGGGGAATGTGCGCAGGCGGTGATTGCCCAACACGCCGACATAAAGCTCACGACCTTCGATATACTGCTCGGCGATGGCTCCGGTGCCCAGCGAATCATGGATATATTGCACGCGCTCAGCCAGATGATGTTCGTCCCAGACAACCGATGCCTGGGAGATGCCGACCGAACCTTCGACATTCACGCTTTTAATCAGTAGCGGAAAGGGGAGCTTCCTGGGTTTGCTCACCCGGCGGCCCTTGGGAAACACATGGAACTGCGGCACGCGCACACGATGATACGCCAATATCTTTTTAGTCAGCGCCTTGTCGCGCGCGATCATCAGGCCGCGCGGATTACAACCCGTATAACGCTGGTTCAGCAGCTCCAGGTAGCTGACCATGTTGGCATCGAAAATGTGAAAATCGCGGAAACCCTCCAGCAGATTAAAGCAGATCTGCGGCTTAAAGTTCTCAATCGCCTGACGCAAAGGGGCCAGATCGTCCGTCAGGCCCAATCGCAGCACTTCGTGCCCCATGTTGCACAGCGATGCGTAGATGTCGTATTCCATCTTCCACGGGGCGCTTAATTGTTCGGTTTCGCTCAGGTTGGCAATGTCATCAGGCGGCATGAACTCGTTGTCCAGCAGCATCAAAACGCGGCGAGATGGATAGGTCGGTCGTGCCATGGTGCGGCGTAACAGAAGTTCCTGTGCCCAAATCAGTTGCGGCTGACAACAACAAGGTTCAGCGCGATTCAGATTAAAGACTGATTGCAAATCAGACTACACCGAAATGATGGCTGTGTCACCCATCACCAACGGATGCAAGGCGCAATCATTCCCGCGATGATCAGCAAATTGATTCGCGATATGACAGACGCATGTCTCGTGTGCAGTCGATTAATCAGGTGGAGCTGGCGCAGGTGCTGGTCGGGCCCAGGGGGCATAACCCAGGCATAAATACTTTGAATCCGCCGGCGTGAAGGTGGGATTGTCGCGCATACTCTTAAGCAGGCGATGCAACGCAAAGCGGGTGTATTGAAAACCGCGGATGCCATCGACATCGATCAGAATTGGCTGGGGGCCAAGTTGCGGGTCAATTTGAACCATGAAGTTGTAGGCTTTGGCGTCCCAGTGGAACAGGCCGTCATGCTCCATCTTGCGCAATAGTGCACCGGAGCGGCGCATCAGATTTTGACGATCAATCTCGGATAATTCATCAAGATTGATCTGCGCCAGAGTGGAGCCAGCAATTTTTTCGTAAACAATGATTGATTCAATGGCGTAACCAAAACGGCGGCGCTGCATGATCAGCAGCGGCCAGGCGGTGGGGAGGTGGCGGATAGCCAGTGCCCATGATTTTTTCCAGGCGCGCATGGCCCGGCTGCCCCGGCCGATTTCGTTGATGTAGCGGTGCCAGTATTTGCGGCGGGGGCGCTTGAGCACAATGGCTAGTTGCTTCTGTCCAAGTGTAATTTCGCCACTCAGCACATCACCGCTGGCGGTGCGTTTGATGATGGTCAGCTCATCGCGCTCAATTTGTTGCCACAGAATCGGCCAGGTTGACTGCCAGTTCAGAGCAGAAATGTCCATCTGGCTGGCAGCAGACCAGCGGTGGGGCACAGGTGATTTACGGAAAAAATACCCGGACCATTGACCGCTGACGAATTGCCCGAAATAGGTGTTGTCCTGCGTGGTCTTGGAGACGAATTTGCGGCACAGTGTTTGTCGTCGGGAGTTTCTCCGAGGCAGTTTAGCCCCTGGTCGCAATAACCACCAGAACCGCAGCAGATCGGTTCGGCTGGCAATGCAAGCCGCGCTGTGCGCCAGCAACTGCAGATCGGCGCGCGATAATCCGCCGCGATGCACCGCGTAGGCGTCGATCAAATACAACCGCTGATCCTTAAGCAGAAAGTTACCCAGATGCAGGTCATGATGGCCCAGTCCGGCCAGATTGAGTTGTTGAAGGATCAGGCCAAACTGGATGGCCAGTTCACGGCGACGAGCAAGTGGCTGAGCATTGAGCAGAGCTTGGTTGACAAGATCAGCCAGCGATTGGGCAGGTTCAATCGCTTCGAGAATAACCGCATCACCCTTTTGACCATCGAGCTGCATCCCCACGAGCGTGGCCAGGGCACGAGGAGCGGGCAATTCTGCTTTCTGCAGCCATTGCAGGCGCTGAAACTCCCGCGACGCGGGATTGCCGCGCACCAGGCGTTTCCAGAATGAACCGTGGCGTGGGTAAAACTTCAGGTAATACCCGCGCTGCTGATATTCAAACCGCCAGACCTGCCGATAGGGGCGCTGTTTGACCAGCGCTGCGTGGCGCGGCAGATCGGCGATGATCTTTTGAAACTGCGCCTCGGCCACGACTGAATTTGTTGCAGGCTTGGAAGGCATGATCAGTCGCCGCAAAAGTCCAATTGGTCCGGCCTACGCCGATTGCATCGCGGGTCATCCCTCCAGAACGACCAGCAGATCCTGGGTTTCAACCACATCGCCTTGTTTGATTTTCAACTCTTTAACGGTCGAGTTGCGCGGGGCATAAACCGCGGTCTCCATTTTCATCGCTTCGATACTCAGCAGATGCTGGCCTTCTTTTACGCGCTCACCTTTTTTGACCGCGACGTTGCTGATCTTGCCGGGCATGGGGGCGGCGACATGATCGGGGTCGTCCAGATCAGCCTTGGGTTTGCGATGCACATCACCTGCCCGCGCGAGATCGGCGATCAAAATTTCGCGCGGTTGGCCATTGAGCTCAAAAAAGAGCGTCCGTGTGCCATCAGGATGGGGTTCACCGATGGTAAGGAATTTGACAACGAGCGTCTTGCCTTCTTCGATCTCGACATTCACTTCTTCGCCGACCTTGGCGCCGTAGAAGAAATTAGGCGTGGGAATGACGCTGGTGTCCCCATATTGTTGACGATGTTTTTCAAAATCGAGAAAGACCTGGCTGTAAAGAAGATAGCTCAGCAGATCGGTATCGCTGGGCGTGCGATGGATTTTGGCCGCCAGTTCCTTTGCAGCGGCCTTGAAGTCGATCTTGGGTAGTTTGGCACCGGCGCGGCCCTTGATCGGTTTGACGCCGGCGCTATTGAGCACGATTTTCTGGAAAACCTTGGGGAAACCGCCGGGCGGCCAACCAATCATGCCCTGCATCATTTCCACCACGCTTTTTGGGAACGTCAGTTTGCGGGTGGGGTCAAGCACATCGCGCCCACTCAGGCCGTTGGTGACCATGAACAGCGCCATGTCGCCGACGACCTTGCTGCTGGGCGTGACCTTGACAATGTCGCCAAAAAGCATGTTGACTTCAGCATAGGTATCGGCAATTTCATGCCAGCGATCACCCAGCCCCAGGCTCTTGGCCTGCTGGCGCAGGTTGGTGTACTGACCACCAGGCATTTCATGATGATAGACCTCAGCGGCTGGGCTTTTCAGGTCTTCTTCAAATGGGTAATAGTAATTGCGTGCAGTTTCAAAATAGTCGCTGAGCAGGCCGAGATTGGCAAAATCCAGGCCGGTGTCATGGCGCGTGTTGGCCAGGGCCGCCACGATCGCATTGAGATTGGGTTGACTGGTCAACCCCGACATGCTGGACAATGCGGCATCGGCGATATCGACACCGGCTTCAGCTGCCCGTAGAACCGAACCGGCGTTGATTCCACTGGTGTCGTGCGTATGGAAGTGGATGGGCAGATCGACTTCCTGTTTCAATGCCTTGACCAGCTCGTAGGCAGCCAGGGGTTTGCACAAACCCGCCATATCCTTGATGCCAAGAATATGCGTGCCCATTTTTTCCAATTCCCTGGCGAGCTTGATGTAATACTTCAGCGAGTATTTCGTGCGCTTGGGGTCGAGAATATCGCCGGAATAACAGATGGAGGCTTCGCAAAGCGAATCCGTCTTTTCACGCACGGTCTGGATCGACAACTTCATCGCTTCGATGCTGTTGAGCGAATCAAAAATGCGGAAGACGTCAATACCTTCGCGGGCGGCCTGAATGGTGAACTGACGCACGACGTTATCGGGGTAGTTGGTATACCCGACCGCATTGCTGGAACGCAGAAGCATCTGCAACAATACATTGGGTACGCGCTGGCGCAACTGCCGCAGGCGATCCCACGGATCCTCCTGTAAAAAACGCATGGAGGCGTCAAATGTCGCCCCGCCCCAGCACTCGATGCTGAACAGTCCCGAGGCCAGGCGCGCGTAGGCGGGGGCGATCTTCAGCAGGTCGAACGAACGCATGCGCGTGGCCAGCAGGGACTGGTGCGCATCGCGCATGCTGGTGTCGGTCAGCAGCAGACCTTTTTGTTTTTTGATCCAATTGGCAAATGCCGTTGCGCCCATGGCCTGCAGACGCTGGCGTGTGCCGTCTGGTGGAGCCTGATCGTGCGGCCACGTCGGCATGGGTGGATCATTGAACTCGCGTTTGGGATCGATCCTGGCTTTGACATCAGCCCGCCCGTTGAGAATGACATCCCCCAGATAACCCAGCAAGCGCGTGGCGCGATCCTTGCGCGGGACAAACTCAAACAGCTCTTTGGCGGTATCGATGAAGGTCGTGGTGGCATCGCCGGACTGGAAGGTGTGATGGTGAATCAAGTTTTCCAGGAAGGGGATGTTGGTCTTGACGCCGCGCACACGAAATTCGCGCAGCGCCCGATCCATACGCCGGATCGCTTCGATAAACGTGCCGCCGGAAGCGGTCAACTTCACCAGCAGCGAATCGAAGTAGGGGGTGATCACCGCACCGCCGAAAGCAGTGCCGCCGTCCAGTCGTACACCAAAACCAGCCGCGGAGCGATAGGTCGTAATGCGGCCATAGTCAGGAATGAAATTATTTTCCGGGTCTTCGGTGGTAATGCGCGACTGAATGGCGTATCCGCGCGTTTCGATCTTATCCTGCACGGGGACGTTCATCGGTGCGCTGTGCAGAGCGTGATTCTGGCAGACAAGAATCTGGCTTTTGACCAGATCGATACCGGTGACAACCTCCGTCACCGTATGTTCGACCTGAATACGCGGATTGACCTCGATGAAGAAAAATTCATGGCGATCCAGATCGACCAGAAATTCGACCGTGCCGGCAGCAAAAAAGTTGACTGATGAGCACAAACGCACGGCGGCTTGACAGATGTCATGGCGCAATTGTTTCGGCAGGTTCACGCTGGGGGCGATCTCGACAACCTTCTGATGGCGCCGCTGCACGGAACAGTCGCGCTCCCACAGATGCACAAGATTGCCGTGACGATCCCCCAGGATCTGCACTTCGATATGCTTGGCCCGGCTGATATAGCGTTCGAGGAAGACTTCGGACCGACCGAAAGCGCCGGCAGCTTCGCGGCTGGCTTCCTCGACGCGGGGCAGCAGTTCCTCGGCATTGTGGACGATACGCATACCGCGCCCGCCACCGCCGAAGCTGGCTTTGACCATGATTGGAAAACCGATGCGCTGCGCTTCCTGGGAGATTTTTTTCGGGTCGCTCAGCGCCTCGTCGGTTCCGCCGATGGTGGGAACGCCGGCTTTTTTGGCCAGTTGTTTGGCTGCGGTTTTATCGCCGAACATGTCCAGCATTTCTGCCGATGGCCCGATGAAGATGATACCGGCTTTGGCGCAGGCCCGGGCCAGCTCGGCACTTTCTGCCAGGAAACCATACCCGGGATGGATTGCATCAACGTGATGTTCCTTGGCCACGCGAATAATGCCGTCAATGTTCAGATAACCGCGCACCGGTTCACCGCCATGCTCCGGGCCGATCTGGTATGATTCATCGGCTTTGAAGCGATGCAGAGCAAAGCGATCTTCGTACGTGTAAACCGCAACCGTGGTCAGCCCCAATTCGGTGGCAGCCCGAAAGACGCGAATTGCGATTTCACTACGATTGGCAACGAGCAATTTTTTCATGTTTTCGTCTATCTCGGTTTCAGCTTCGGCTATATTTACTTTCGCGCAACCGGCGTACCAAAGTCGGTGGTGCCAGGGTGAATATCATTAAACTCCAGACAAGGACTATTTGACGGGCGGAAGCGGTGAATTTCAAGGAAGTCGCGCATGTCAGATAATTTACAGCAGCAACTCAGTGAGGCGATTCAATCAGCGCGCGGGCGATCCGAAGTGCATCAGGCGGTGCTGACGATCTATGATGAGGTGGCCCGGGCAGTCGAGTTGCGCAAACCGGTCTGCCTGGCGTCGGGGCGCTGCTGCCATTTTGATGAATTTGGCCACCGATTATACGTGACAACCCTTGAGCTGGCGGTTTTTGTTGACCAACTAACTCAATTGCGCGATCAGTCGCAGCCGGATTGCCCGCGAATAACTGAAACGGCGCAACGTCAAAAAAGTCTGCAACTGCCGCTGATCGACGCCAGCGCCGGCAGCGGGTGTCGTTTTCAAGTGAACGGTTTGTGCAGTGTACACGCGATTCGCCCCTTTGGCTGCCGCATGTTTTACTGCGACCCCACCGCTCAGACGTGGCAGATGGAGCAGTACGAGCATTTTCATGCGCGAATCAAACAGGAGCATGAACGTCTGGGCGTGCCGTATCTATATGTCGAATGGCGCCAAGCATTGCGGATTGCGCTCGACCAAGCGCCGGTGTCTGTATCACCGCAGGCGGATTAAACTGGCTGGTATTTTGCCAAACGATGGTGCAAACCAATCAGGCACCGGGACTGCGCAGGCCGCTGGCTTCGTAATCGATGGCGATTTTGTCTTCCAAAATCTCCTGGACGACGATTTCCATATTGGTCATTCGGTCATTGCATTCCACCAATGGCCGGGCGCCATCCATCAGTTCCAGCAGACGTTTCTGGATCAGCGCCGTCAGCTTAAAACGGCCGCCTACTTTGTTGACAATTTCGTCGCTTTTGAGAGCTGCTATCATGGTTTTTCTCCGTTCAAAATATCCATCGGTTGTACGTTTGTCGTGACGTAATTCGCTGGAGACCGCATCGATCCAACCTCTCCGGCGAACGGGGCATTATAGCACTAAATCCCTCCGGCGTGTTTATGCCGGATAATTTTTTCAATTTCTTCAACGGCGTGCTGAAGATTATCATTGATGACAATATGGTCAAAAGCGTGGCTGCCCTTGGCCATATGAATCTCCCGTTTGGCTGCCCGGAACCGCTTTTGTATCTCCTCGGCGCTGTCACGGGCACGGTCATTCAGCCGCTGCAGCAGTGTCCCTTCGTCGGGGGGGACGATAAAAATCAACAGCGCCTGTGGGTAATGGAACCTTACCTGCATTGCCCCCTGAAAATCAATTTCCAGCAACACATCCTGACCGGCTTGCAGATGATCCAGGGCGGGATGTTTGGGCGTGGCGTAATAATCGCCGTAAACCTGGGCATATTCCAGATATTGATCATCATCCAACCGGCGAAAAAATTCCTCTTTGGTCACGTGGTCGTAGGCTTTGCCTTTTTCATCATTGGGGCGCAGCGTGCGCGTCGTCACCGATACCGTGTACCAGACATTCAATTGTTGCGCCAGAGCGCGCGAAATCGTGCTTTTGCCGACGCCTGATGGCCCGACAAGCACAATCAGCAAACCACAACTGGATGATGAGACTGCCATTATTCTTGCTCAATGTGGGAATCAGTTGCTGGTCTCCGTCAGCCGAATCGTTCGCATGGCTGGACTTTGACCGCAACAGCGGGTAAACCGGTTATTCCTATTCCACGTTCTGTACCTGTTCCTTTAATCTGTCAATTGCACCTTTGATATTCACAATATGGCTGGCGATGGTGGCATCGTTGGCCTTGCTGGCGATGGTATTGGCTTCGCGCAGCATCTCCTGGGTAATGAAATCAAGCTTGCGACCAGCATGTTCCTCCTTGCGACAGGCCGTTTCAAAGGCCTTGAGATGCTGGCCCAGCCGCTGTACTTCCTCGTTGATATCGGCCCGCTCGGCAAAGACGGCAACTTCTTTCAATAGATCCGCCTGATTGACCTGCAGCTCAGCCTTGCTCATCAGCAAATTAACACGGCCGGAGAGTTTGCGGTGGTATTCATCAATAACCCGCGGCGCCAGACAGGCAATTTCCTGTAGCGCTGTATTGATCAACTGCAGGTGTTTCATCAGGTCTTTGAAAAGCGCCTCGCCCTCGCTGCTGCGCATGCGAACCAGCTTATCAATGGCCTGGCGTGTCAGTTCACGGATTACATCGCCATGTTTTTGTATTTCGTCCGTTTCGTCGTGGGGTTCGCTGAGTACGCCTGGTAATTGCAGCAAAATGGCCAGATCGATCTCGGTTTTATGATTTTGCAGGTGCTGCAATTGTTTGAGATACGCCTCCAACGCCGGGACGTTGATATGGTAAGCGGCTTCGGCGGAGTTCATCCGCATTTTAAGGATGAACGTGATCGATCCGCGTCCCAATTGATTGCGCAGCAGGCTTTCCAGTTCCGGTTCCAGCCCCGATACATTGTCCGGTAATTTAATAACAGCCTTGAAATAACGATTATTCAATGAACGGATTTCGACCGCGTAGTGAGTGCCGTCGCGTTCGGTGACGGCGTCGCCAAATCCGGTCATGCTGACGATCATGTGGGTTGCCTGGGTAGCGTGGTGGCGATTGCTTAAAACAGTTGACGTTACCAATTTCAAAAATATGTTGCCGCACCGTTACGGCTGAGTTGTCGGAGCTTCGACCGGTGCCGCTGCCGGGGTTGCCGGAGTTTCGACCGGCGTCGCTGCTGGAGTTGCCGGAGCTTCAGCAGGCGTTGCAGCTGGTGCTACCGGAGCGGCATTTGCGGGGGCTGTCTCAGTATCGGTGCTATCCGCAGGGGTAGACTGATTATCGGGAACAGGTGTCGAGGCGGACGGCAGGGGCGCTTGAGCTGCATTTTGCAGTACGCCGGCCTGCTCCATCGCCTGTTTGTGACGATAATTGGACAGCAGGTTCAACCCGACAGCCATCAGGATGAATACGCCGAAAATAATGCTGGTAATCCAAGTGAGTACGTCGCCGGTTTTGGAACCAAACGCGGTATTGCCACCCGATCCGCCGAAGGCAGTCGCCAAGCCGCCGCCGCGACCTTTCTGGATCAAAATGATCAGAATCAGAAGCAGGCAGATGATGATGAAAAGAATGATGAGCAGGTAAAGAAGAAAATTCATCGATAGTTATCCGTTATAGACAGGTTCGTAATTATTTCGCGGCATTGACAATCGCCAGGAAACTCTCGGCTTTAAGAGCGGCACCGCCGATCAGCCCGCCGTCAACATCAGGCTGGGCCAGCAGACCAGCGGCATTGTCCGGTTTCATACTGCCGCCGTACTGGATGCGCACCTGGCTGGCAAAGTTTTGATTCCACAGTTTACCCAGAGCCTGACGAATATACGCATGCACTTCCTGCGCCTGTTCGTTGGTGGCATTGCGCCCGGTGCCAATCGCCCAGACGGGTTCGTAGGCAATAACCAGTCGATCAGGATCAGCGATACTGGCGGGCTGGAGTTCTTCAAGTTGCTTCTGTACCACGGCCAGGGTCTGGTTGGCATCGCGCTGTTCGAGCGTTTCACCGACGCAGTGGATCAGGGTTAAACCGCTGCTATAAACGGCGTGCGCCTTTTTAGCGACAAATTCGGGACCATCGCCGAAAATATGCCGGCGTTCGCTGTGGCCGGTCAGGACAAACTTGGCCCCCACATCCTTGAGCATTTCAATACTGATCTCACCGGTGCAGGCTCCATTGGGCAACCAACAGGCGTCCTGCGCGCCGAGCATGACACTGCTGCCAGCCAGCGCCTGGCCCACGGCGTCAAGATAAACAAACGGAACCGCCACGCCCACCTGCACACCCGCCGGCGCGCCCTGTGCCACCGCCTTGGCCAGCGCCACAGCGCCTTGCTTGTTGGTGTTCATTTTCCAGTTCCCAGCGACAAATCCAGTACGTGCCATAATTAGAATTTCCTGCCGTTAGCGGGTAAAAATACTTAAAAATGCGGCTGTCTCAATCATCAGGCCCGTTGTTTTGTCACCTGAGTTGGTCGGGTCGATCAAATCAGTGCCAATTTGGCCTGATCCATTACTTGTTACGGCCGCTTCATCGCACGGCGTGATCTTTCAGCCAGCACCATCACACCGGTACGCCAGTATCAGCAAATGTTTTCCCGGTAAGGCTGGCGATGGTGCGAAGCTGAGTAACGAGTTCCTTGAAACTCTCCGGTAACAATGCCTGCGGTCCGTCACACTGCGCTTCGGACGGGCAATAATGCACTTCTACAATAACGCCGTCAGCGCCAGCCGCCATACCCGCCAGCGCCAGAGCACTCACATAGTCGCGTTTACCGGCAGCATGGCTGGGGTCAACAATAATCGGCAGGTGGCTCCATTGTTTGGCCACCGGAACGCTGCTGATATCCATGCTGTACCGGATTGAGTCTTCAAAGGTCTTAATGCCACGCTCACAAAGGATAACCTGCGAATTGCCCTGACTCAGCACATATTCAGCACTCATCAACCATTCTTTGACACTGGCACTGAGACCGCGTTTGAGCAGAACCGCTTTGCGCGTCTTACCCACTTCGCGCAGCAGATCAAAATTCTGCATATTGCGCGCCCCGATCTGCCAGCAGTCAACGTACGGTTCCATTTCCTCCACTTGCCGGGTATCCATGACCTCGACACAGATCGGCATGCCCAATTCGTCGCCACAGGCACGCATCCATTTCAGGGCTTGCAATCCCAGACCCTGAAACGAGTATGGCGATGTGCGCGGCTTGTAGACACCGCCGCGCAGGATGGTGGCACCGGCCTGGTGCACTTCCCGCGCGATGCGATAGAGCATCTGCTCATTTTCCACCGCGCAAGGCCCGGCGATACAGACCGCATGATGACCACCAACCTTGACCTGTGGCACCTTGCCGCCGCCGATACTCATGACCGAATCACCTCCCTTGAACTCGCGGCTGGCGAGTTTGTAGGGTTTCATGATCGGAACGACTTTTTCCACGCCGTCCAACGACGCCAGACGGGTGGCATCAAGGCTGGCGTCTTCGCCGACAGCGCCGATAACGGTACGAAACTCGCCACGCGACAGATGCGGACGCGCTCCCATACGCTCGATTTCGCTCATCACGCGATCGATGGATGCCTGCTCGGCATTGGGGTTCATAACTACAATCACGCCCGTAACTCCTGTAGAATGCGGAAAGCCCCGCATTTTAATCACAAATGCTGATGAAGCAAGTACGTTCTGATGCCCCTCGGCGTAAGCAAAAATTAACAAAATAGAAGTTTGTGCTTTATTTCCCCATTCCGCAGATGCGGTAATTGACAGCGGGAAAACTGTTGGGTCAACTAGCAACCGTTTTCACAAAAAGGTGTCACTTATGGTTATTGGCAGCAACAAACATCGATATCATTGGGATAGCAACTGGGCCAAACTGCCCGCAGGAAAGTCGTTTGGTTTCACCCATGGCGTGGTCATCGACTCTGCGGCCAATGTTTACATTTTCAATCAGTCAGCCGATGCGCTGTGCATTTTCGATCCTGAAGGCAATTTTATTAAATCATGGGGGGCGGAATTTGCTGCTGGTGCCCACGGACTTTATCTCAGCAAGGAAAAGGGAACCGAATATCTGTATCTGACGGACTACGAGCAGCATCTGGTGCGCAAGACAACGCTCGATGGGGAAACGATTTTACAATACGGTCTGCCGCCCCGATCCGACATTTACAGTGGGCTGGATCAGTTCAAACCGACTGAGACCTGTGTTGCGCCCAATGGCGATGTCTACATCTTTGATGGTTACGGCCAGCCGTATGTCCATCAGTACGATGCCGGCGGTAAATATATTCGTTCCATCGGCGGGTCGGGTAAAGGTGCAGGTCAGCTCATCTGCCCACATGCGGGTTTTGTCGACCTGCGTAAAGTTGCATCCGGTGGTCAGCCGGAGCTTTATGTCGCCGATCGCGGCAACGACCGGATCCAGGTTTTTACGCTTGATGGTCAACACAAACGCTTTATCACCGAAGCACAGCATAGGCCGTGCAATTTTGATATTTATAATGATGAGCTTTACATCCCTGATCTGCACGCCCGTGTAACGATCCTGGATAAAAATGACCATCTCATCACGCATCTGGGTGAAAATCCATCGGCGCCCAAAACTGAGGGCTGGCCAAATATTCAGCATACACTGACGCCGGGCAAGTTTAACTCGCCCCATGCGCTGCGGGTCGATTCTCTCGGCAATATCTACGTGGTCGAATGGATCAACACCGGCCGGGTGACCAAGTTGACAAAGCAGCCGTAAAAACGATTGCTGCGTGTGATGACATAACGCAGACAATTGTCGGTCGCGGCGTTATTTTTTCGCAGAAATTCAGGCGGTATCCAGCCGGTCATGCAACTCCGCTTGCCTGAGTTGGGCGGAACAGGCGCATCGGACGTAAAATGTTTATAGAATCGCAACGTGACTACACCGCACGCTAATACGACCGTAACCGATGCAACTGGATTACTTGAAGGATTGACCGAACCGCAGGCGCAGGCGGTCACCCATCAAGACGGCCCTTTGTTGATCGTGGCCGGCGCCGGTAGTGGTAAGACGCGCGTCATTACCCGGCGCGTCGCGTATCTGGTGTCGCAGGGCGTGCTGCCACATCAGATTCTGGCCATTACGTTCACCAACAAGGCTGCCAAGGAGATGAAAAACCGCGTCGGTCAGGCGCTGGGGCATCCGCTGCGCGACTGGGGGCGGCTGGATCAATCGTGGCCGACCATCTGCACCTTTCATTCCCTGTGTCTGCGCATTTTGCGTCATTATCATCAGTTGGTGGGTCTGGATGAGAATTTTACGATTTATGACAGTGCCGATCAGGCGAAGTTGATGAAGGAAGTCCTGAAATTGCTGGACATTTCCGCCACCCGTTTTTCGCCAGGCGCTCTGCACAGCGCCATCAGCAACGCCAAAAACAAGTTGATTACGCCTGAGCAGTTCGCAGCCGCCGCCGGTGATTTTTTTAGTAAAACCTGTGCGCGGGTGTACATCAAATATCAACAGTTGCTGACCGCCAATAATGCCCTGGATTTTGATGATCTGATCCTGAAAACCGTCTACGCCTTCCGAGATCATGGGCAGATTCTGTCTGAATTGCAGGAGCGTTTTCAGTACATCCTGATTGACGAATATCAGGACACCAATCATGCCCAATATATGCTGGTGCATGCGCTGGCGCAGAAACATCGCAATATCTGTGTGGTGGGTGATCCCGATCAGTCAATCTACGCCTGGCGCGGTGCTGATCTGCGCAATATCCTGGATTTTGAAAAGGATTATCCCGACGCCACCGTGGTCAAGCTGGAACGCAATTATCGTTCAACCCAGACGATTCTGACGATTGCCGACAATCTGATCAGCCATAATCTACAGCGCAAAGAGAAGAAATTATGGACGGAAAATGACGCGGGAGAAAAAGCGACCATTGCCCTGTGTCGTGATGAACGCGACGAAGCGCAATGGGTCACGCAGCAACTCAAGGCGATGAACACGCACGGGTACGCCTGGAGTGATATGGCGGTGTTTTACCGGATCAACGCCCTGTCGCGCGTCATGGAAGATGCACTGCGCCGCAGTAACGTGCCGTACCAGATTGCCCGGGGTGTGGAGTTTTACAACCGCCGGGAAATCAAGGATGTGATGGCGTATCTGCGCGTGATTGCCAATCCGGCGGATGAAGTCAGCCTGGTGCGCATTATCAACACGCCCACACGCGGCATTGGTGATTCCAGCATCAAGCTCATGCAGCAGCGTGCGCTGGACAGTGGCCGGTCGCTGTGGCAGGTGTTGCATGAGGCTCAGCAGGTCGAAGGCCTGTCAACGCGGGCGGTTAGAAGTATTCAATTATTTGTCGAGCGGGTGGAAGAATGGCAAAAGGCGGCTGGCGTCGTCTTGTCAGGACAATTGCCGCTGGCGGGGCTGGAAACACTCAAACCAGCCGGCCAGGTGTCGGTTCGTGGTTTGATGGAGCGTGTGGTCAAGGAATCGGGGCTGGAAGCGATTTACGCCAAAGAGGACAAGCAGCGCGAAGAAGGGGAGCAAACGATTGACAATATCAACGAACTGGTCTCCAGCGCTGCTGAGTTTGACAGTGAATCGGAGGACGGGACGCTGGCGGAATATCTGGCGACCATCAGTTTGGTCAGCGATGCCGATCATATGCGCGGGGCAGGCGGGGCGGTGACACTGATGACGCTGCACGCTGCCAAGGGGCTGGAATTTCCAGTGGTTGCGATGATTGGTATGGAAGAAGGAATCCTGCCACACGCGCGGGCGCGTGACAGCATTCTGGAACTGGAGGAAGAACGGCGGCTTTGCTTTGTCGGGATCACGCGAACGCAGGAAAAATTACTGTTGAGCAAGGCGGGGTTCCGCACGATTCGCGGCCTGCGCGAGCGTACCATCGCCTCACCATTTCTCAGCGAATTACCGCGTCAGGCACTGGAAATTATTGATCGATCAGACAGCCTGGGTGATGATACCAGCGAATATGCCCAGCCACATGCCGATGATTCGGAGTCCGTCGGCAACAGCCAGTTCCGTCCGGGGCAGATGGTCCGCCACCCCACCTTTGGCGTGGGCAGGATCAGCGACCTGTCGCAATCCAGCTCCGGCACGCGCGCGGTTGTCGATTTTACCCGCGTGGGTCGCAAGACATTGATTCTACAATTCGCCCGACTCACACCGGTACAGGGTTGATACGCCGGGCAATCAGCGCCAAGGCAACAATCACGCAGACTCGAAAAAATACAGTGGCAAATAAGTGGCGTGTCGCGGGTTTTTCTCGCGCCAGGCTTTCATCCATGCCGGTAGTTTTTTACGATCTGAACTGTGACGGATGACGGCTGCGCTATTTTCACGCATCATCTGGATTTTCATCCCATGACGGATGAGCCAGCGTTGGATGCGTTTTTTGTAAATGTTCCCGGACGATGGGCGATTTGCCTGCTGGCTGATCTTGATGGCAGTCCCGTGCAACTTTTGTGCGCCAAAAATCTTCGGGCATCGCTTAAACGGCGCTTCACCCGTCAACCAGCCCCACAAACAACCCGGCGGGTGGATTATCAGTCGGTTATCAGGCGGATTTACTGGCGCCGAGTGGACAGCAGTTTTGAAGCAAACTGGCTTTACTTTGAAGCGGCGCGCAACCTCTTTCCAGATTCGTATACGCG
The DNA here is from genome assembly GCA_020847375.1 of Phycisphaerales bacterium. GTDB lineage: Bacteria > Planctomycetota > Phycisphaerae > Tepidisphaerales > Tepidisphaeraceae > JADLCB01. The sequence goes on from JADLCB010000011.1 coordinate 104,578, forward strand.
GTTACTTGGCTATCGAAAAACCTGGTGGGTGCATGTCGATCCGCAGGCGCAATACCCGCGTTATGAATGTACGGATCAACCTGACAATGGCAGCGGTGTCTATTTCGGGCCGATCAACGACAAACAATCTGCGGTGCGTTATGTGCAAATGATCGAAAATCTGTTTGATCTTTGTCGTGACCATCGGCGGCTGGCGCAGGCCCCAGAGAGTGGGCCGTGCGCGTGGAAACAGATGGGGCGATGTGTCGGACCGTGTGATGGCAGCATTTCGCTGGATGGTTACCGCCAACTGATTGCCCATACGGTTGGGGTGCTAAGCGATCCTGACCAAGCGGTGGAACTGCAACAGCAGCGCATGCGCGCAGCCGCGGGTGAGCTGCGTTTTGAACTGGCGCAGCAGATCAAACAGTACTGTGAACAACTGGCGGAACTGAAATCGGGGAAATATCGCAAAGTTCTCCGGCTGGACCGTTTTTCCCTGATCCTGTTTCAACCTGGGCCGGCAGCCAAAAGAGTCAACGTGTTTCTCGTGCGACCGGGGCGCATTGAACATCTGCTCTGCCTGGTTCGCCCGCCCGACCCGACGACATTAGCGGGGCTGTTGAATCAGATTGATCAACGGATGACAAATCAACCGGATTGGACTGATCCAGCCCAGGTCGAGCGCCTGCATCTCGTCAGTCGTTATTTCTTGAAATGTACGGAAAGTGAGTTGCGGCGAGTCGTTCCTGTCGATCAGGCCGATGTCAATCGGCTGGCTGAGGCGTACCGCAGCGCCAGTTCGCGTCAGAAAGTGGATGATCGTGACAGCGACGATGTTGCTAGTGATATTTTTGATGCGCCAAGCTGATCGTCCACGGCCGATAATCACGGCGAATTTCGTCGTTTTTCAGTGCGTTCATGCTGGTGAGGCAAGGTGACCGAAGTACGTAGGTGAGATGCGCAATCAGGTGACAGACCTGTTGCTGCGGCCAAACCAATGCCCAACCAGCCAGCTCAACATTGTCCATTCCTGAATCGCGCCGACCCGCGCTGCGCTGAGCATTTGCGAATCGATCACCTTGGGTACATGATGCACCACTGTTATGATCGATATCAGGAATGCGCCACCTACGTCGGCCTGTTGATCGGGCGACAGGTTCAGCGTGATATGGCTATTAATCGTCAGCCCCATGCCTCAAGCCCGCGCGTCCAACTTACGATCTCCGCCCGCCGCCCGCTCGCCAAAGCCGGTTGATGGGTTGGTGCAACCACCGGAGCTGCGCCGGTTTCTGCTCCATCTGGCAGCTGAGCGCGGTTTGGCGCAGAACACGCTGGATGCTTATCGCCGCGACCTGACCGATCTGCACCGGTTTTTCACCCAGCAGAACAAAACGCTTGCCAGCGCTGTCGCGGATGACTATCGCCACTATCTCCAGCAACAATCACGCCAGGGCCAATCCACCAAAACGGTCTCACGCCGCCTGGCAGCGATACGGGCTTTGCTTAAATATCTGACAACCGAAGGTTGGGAAACTGAACCGATCCTACGTCAACTGGAGCGACCCAAACCCGAACGCGATTTACCCAAGGTGCTCAGCCGCGATCAGGTGAATCGCCTGATTGCCGCCCCCGATCCGGCATCGCCGCTGTTCAATCGGGATGTGGCGATTCTGGAATTACTCTACGCCAGCGGCCTGCGTGCCAGCGAATTATGCCAGTTGAAGCTGCAGGATGTGAATTTACAGGTTGGCTGTGTTCGTGTGCTGGGCAAAGGTTCAAAGGAGCGGATTGTTCCGCTGGGTCAGGCCGCCAACCAGGCGATTGCGCGGTATCTGAATGAATCGCGCAATGTGCAGGGTAAAGCAACGGGCGATACGCTTTTTCTCTCGCGCACCGGCAAGCCGATGGAGCGCATTGGTCTGTGGATGCTGGTGGAAAAATATGGCCGTAAAAGCGGTTTGTACAAGGAGGTTTCGCCGCATACGCTGCGGCACTGCTTTGCCACGCATCTGATCTCCGGCGGGGCGGATTTACGGGTGGTGCAGGAGCTTCTGGGCCACAGCGATATCGCCACGACGCAGATTTATACCCATGTCGATCAGGATCGTCTGAAAAGCGTACACAAACGCTTTCATCCGCGGGCTTAAAAGTAGTGACCGGGGTGTTCAGTATGCCTGTCAGCAGTACCAGCAGCAGTTGCAGTTGATGAAGATCGAGTGTTCGATGAGCCGGGTGGGCAACTGTTACGATAATGCAGCCATGGAGCGCTTCTGGAGCACGATCAAGACCGAGCATGTCTACCGGCGGAGGTTCGCCAGCCGGCTAGCCGGCGGGAGGCCAGACGGTCCGTTTTTTGTGGATTGAGGGATGGTATAATCGCCGGCGGCGTCATTCGGCGTTAGATTATGTCAGCCCCGAAACATTCGAGGCAGCCTTGAATTGACGCACCATGACGCGCCCGCCGTTCGGGAGGAAGGTCACAGATGAGCGGTTGGCCGATCTGCGGAGGGACTACCAGACGATGAGCGTCGTGATCTTTGGCGATCCGCCATCGCTCGACGAGATTCTCACGGCGCTCGGCGACCTCGAATCGGAGGTCAACGCGATCAAGTAAGGCCCGGCGCACCGGCAGGCGCAACGGAGGATGGATTTCAATGAAGAACGTCTGGTTCATCTCGGATACTCACTTCTCACACATCAATATCATTCGTTACTGCAAGCGACCGTTTGTTGATCACGAAATCCATGACGCGGCGCTGATCAGCAATTGGAATGGCTGCGTGAAAGATGGGGACGACGTCTACTTCCTCGGCGACTTCTGCTTCCGAAGCCGAACTCGAGCGAAGGAAATCCGACAAAAGCTGCGCGGCCAGATCTTCTTCATTGAGGGCAACCACGATTCGGCCGCACACCAGATTCGGCAGACCTTCGCCTGGTATCACCAGGTGAAGATGGTCAAGGTGAATGATCAGCTCATTTGGCTATCCCATTATGCTCATCGTGTCTGGGATCGATCTCACTACAGCACGTGGCACCTCTACGGCCACTGCCATCATTCTCTGCCGGACGATCCATTTGCGCGCAGCCTGGACGTCGGTGTTGATGCAACGGCGGTGCGGCTGGGTCGCCCCGACATCTACGGCTCCGGCACTATCCCCGACAGCGGCCTGCGGCCCGAGGACTACCGCCCGATCCATTTCGATGAGATCGCGGAATTGATGCAGCGCAAGCAGTTCAAGCCGATCGACCATCACGGTCAGAGCGAAACGCCGCAGGAATGATCGGAAACGCAACGCGATAGACGGCGTTGAACTCACGCCGTGCCAACCGATGAAGACAGTGTGACAATTCTTTGACAATCTCGGTTCCGGTGCAAAAACGCCACCTCAGACGCGCTAGTGGATGGCGCAATCTGCCGGATGTTCAAGCGAATGATTTTTGTGATAAATATTCTAGGAGAAAGACGACAGGGATCCCTGTTATCATCGCTGCCCGCCTATTCAGCCCGTTGGCTGGTTTCCAGAAAGTTCAGGGTTCGGGCATCCATCTTTCCGGCATAAAAGATGTTGAGCACCTGATGAAATATGCTGGCTGGGGGCGCAAGCGTGGCAAAGAGGGTCATCGAGGATTGTAATTTCAAATCGTCCGGGTAGCCCATGATATCCTCAATTTGCTTGTCCTGATGCGCCAGTAGGGTGGCTGCACACTCACGTAGCCTTTGTCCAAGGATTTTATGGTTAAGATAGGCTATGCCTTCATCCCTTGAATTGATTGCGTAATCTCGAGCCATGGAACTATGGCCCAGCCCGGCAACCTGCGGGAATACATACCAAATCCAATGCGACTCTTTTTTCCCGTGTTGCAGCTCGCGCAGGGCAATCTCATAATCTTCACCCTGCGCAGTGAGAAAACGTTGCAGTCGGTATGGATCAGGGCTGGCCATGGTCTATTGTGATGTTGACGCCTACGAGACTCAGAAACAACCTACCGGCAGCACCGGCTTGGTACAACGATTCATCAATAAACCCGCGCAGCCTGCTCGAAAGCCTTGGAGCGATGTTATATGATTTGGTCGGTTTTGGTCGATTGCCCGCTGTGCAAAATCAATCTACCGTAGCGGTCGCGGGTGCTGATTTTTCATGACCCTGCTGGAGGCGGTAATTCGTTGAGGCTCCATTATTTTTGAACTGACAGAAATTCATGAACACGATTGATCAAATAGATTCCATCATCACCAGTGCCTTATCTGATCTGGAAAGTGTGCATGATGCTGATGGGTTGGAACAGTATCGTATCAAATATCTGGGTACAAAAGGGGCGGTTAAGAATCTCACCACCTTGCTTGCCCAGGTGCCGCGTGAGCATAAGCCAGCGCTGGGCCAGAAGATCAACACCGCCAAGGCCCAAGTCACAGCCGCATTTGAAGCGCGCAAGGTAGTTCTGGGATCGCAGGTCAGTGCCACGGGGCCGCTGGAAGATGTGACGCTGCCTGGAGCGCAGCCCCAGTTGGGAAATCGGCACATTTTGATGAAAGTGGCGGACGAATTGACGGATTTATTCGCACGGATGGGCTTTACCGTGGCGCAGGGCCCGGAGTTGGAGGATGAGTTTCATAATTTCATTGCGCTGAATATTCCGCCGTCGCATCCTGCCCGTGATCCGCTGGATAATTTTTACATTACTTCCGGCGTGGATCATCAGGGACAACAACCAGCCCAGGAGCAGCAGTTGCTCTTGCGCACGCAGACCTCGACCGTGCAGATTCGGGTCATGCAAAGCCAAAAGCCGCCAATTCGCGTGGTCATACCGGGCCGGGTCTATCGACCTGACACGCATGATGACACCCATTTGTCGCAGTTTCATCAGCTTGAGGCCTTGGTCGTTGATCAGAACGTGACGATGGTCGATCTGAAAAGCACCGTTTTGCAGTTTGTCAAAGCCTATTTCGGGGCACAGACCCAGGTGCGGTTTCGGCCCAGTTTTTTCCCCTTTACCGAACCAAGCGCTGAATGTGACGTATGGTTTCCAGAGAAGCAGCAATGGATTGAACTGGGCGGTTGCGGCATGGTTCACCCCAATGTACTGCAGGCGTGTGGGATTGATCCGCAAGTATATACCGGCTGGGCGTTTGGGTTTGGGATCGAACGAATTGCCATGCGGAAGTACGGAATCAACAATATCAGATTATTTGTCGAAAATGATGTTCGGTTCCTGCGACAATTTTGACCATGTGTTGCAATTCAATCTCAACTAGCTACAATAGATCACGAATAAGAGGTTTTTAGCTGTAGAAGGTGAGTCCATGGACAAAAAGTGCGAAGTACCGAATTGCCCAGGGCCTGATTTGATCGGTAACTGTGCGCTAAGCCAACTGGGAATTGGCTGTGGCGGCACGGTTTGCCATGTTGAGACAGCCGATCTGGACCTTCGTCGTCGCCTCTTGGAAATGGGATTTTGCAACGGGGCCAAGGTTGAAGTGGTGCGGCGTGCGCCGCTGGGTGATCCGATCGAGTTTCGCCTGCGCGGGTACTGTCTGTCACTGCGTCATGAGCAGGCGCGATTCGTCAGGATCAATGCGCCGGTTCAGGACACGCGTAGTCCGTCGATCTGAAATTAACTATTCTGGATAATCAAACCCGATCATCGGTGGTGGAACTGACGTTAACACCGGCGATGGCGGGGTGTTGCGTAGTTAACCCATGCAATGCTGCGGCGATCAATCATCAACCGTACTGCTTGATAAGCAGACCATCACGTTTGCACTGGCGGGCAACCCCAACAGCGGAAAAACAACTTTGTTCAACGCCCTGACGGGGTTGCGCCAGAAAGTCGGCAATTACCCCGGCGTTACGGTCGAAAAGAAGACTGGCCGGATGAAGCTGCCCGATGGTCGCTGGGCCAATTTGATCGATCTGCCCGGTGCGTATTCGATTATCTCACGTTCACCCGATGAGCGCATCGCCATGCAAGTGCTGCGTGGTTTGCGCAGCGATACGCCTGCGCCCGATGCGGTCATCGCGGTGGTTGATGCCAGCAATCTTCAACGTAATCTTTATCTGCTCAGCCAGCTCATTGAGCTGGGGCGCCCGCTGGTGGTGGCACTGAACATGGTGGATGTGGCGGCGCGGCGCAATGTGGTGGTGGATGCGCAGAAACTGCAAGCCTGCCTGGGTGTGCCGGTGGTTCCGGTGGTTGGGCACAAAAAGAAGGGGATTCGCGAGCTGCTTCAGGCTGTGACCAAAGCGCAGGCAGCCCCCTTGCCCCAGTGGTCAATGCCGCAGGCGATGCACGATGAGTTGACGCTGGTTGGCGGTGGTCTGGCGATTCTGTGCGATGGTCTGGCGACCCATGCTTCGCCCGTGGATCATTATCGCGCGGTGGCCGAGCGATTGTTGATTGGCGATTATTCGGATGATCTCAAATCGTTTTCCCAGCACGAGCCGGTGGCGTCGCTATTGAAAAGCTCATTGGGCCGGTTGAAAGCATTGGGCATTGACCCGATGCAGGCGGATATCGAAGCGCACTATCGTTGGATTGACAGCGTGACGGATCAGGCTGTTATTGGGCACTACGATGCCAAAGCGGCTGACGCGCTGGCAGCGGACGAAATTTCATTGCCGCATGTGTCGGACCACAAAGACAAACCCGCCGCAGCCGCCCGACCCGCGCCGATGCGCACCTGGACCGAACGCATCGACTCGGTTTTGATTCATAAGGTCTGGGGGTTGCTCTTTTTTGCCGGCATTATGGGGGCGCTGTTTTATTCGTTGTTCTTCGTGGCTGATCCGATCATGGGGACGATCGAGGATTCAGTTGCATGGCTGGGCGATTTGATCACGCCGCTGCTGCCGCAGGGGCCGATAGCCGACTTGTGGACGGGCGGAATTGTGGCTGGTGTGGGCAGCGTGGTGGTATTCGTTCCGCAGATTGCTTTCTTGTTTTTGTTTCTGGCGATTCTTGAAGATTCGGGTTATCTCGCCCGCGCAGCTTTTCTGATGGATCGGTTGTTGCGCGGTGTGGGCCTTCACGGCAAGAGCTTTATCCCTCTGCTCTCCAGCTTCGCGTGCGCCATTCCTGGCATTATGGCTGCCAGAACGATTGAAGATCGTAATGACCGTCTGGCCACGATCGCCGTTGCGCCGTTTATGAGCTGCAGCGCACGTCTGCCGGTCTATATCCTGCTGATCGGGACGTTCTTTTCCGGTTTCAGCGCCTTTGGCCAGGCGGGTATTATGCTCGGGTTGTATGTGTTGGGCATCGTGGCAGCGGCGGCGGTGGCGTTTGTCTTCCGCCGGACACTGCTCAAAGGCCACACCTCAGCGTTTATTCTGGAGTTGCCCACGTACAAGGTTCCGCAGGTTTCGCAGATTCTGCGAACCGTAGCAGTCAACAGTTGGGCGTTTCTGCACCGGGCGGGCACGATCATTTTCGTGCTCAGCATCATTCTCTGGGCCATGGCGTATTATCCGCGCCTGCCTGAACAAAACGCACAGCAGGTGGCAGCCGTCGCCGAGAGCAAAGCTGAGTCGCTGGATTTTCATTATGAACGGCCGGCAGCGGCAGATACTGAAATGGAATCGGCTCAGTCCCAAGTTGAACCAATGACCTACGGCGAAGCACATGATGCGTTCATTCAGACGCACGTTGCCGAAGCCATTGAGGCAGCCCAGTTGGAATACTCGATATCCGGTCGGATCGGGCATTTGATGGAACCAGCCCTGCGGCCACTGGGCTATAACTGGAAGATGGGCGTTGGTCTGGTGGCGGCGTTTGCCGCCCGCGAAGTGTTTGTCAGCTACATGGGCATTGTGTATAGCGTGGGGCAGGCTGAAGACAACACCGCTGACCTGCAGAGTGTGATGAAAGCCGACACCTACGCCAACGGTCAGGCCGTCTGGACACCCGCCGTCGCGCTCAGTCTGCTGGTCTGGTTTGTTCTGGCTTTGCAGTGCATGAGCACCGTGGCCATCGTGCGCCGCGAAACCGGCGGATGGACCTGGCCGATTTTCATGTTGATTTACATGAATGGGCTGGCATACCTGGCGTCGATGCTGGTGTATCAGGTCGGTTCGAGGTGGGGTTGAACTTTTTCGTAGCCCGCAGCCATTTTCGCATTCTTGTTTACATCAGGTGCGGATAAAGTTCCGGTACGTTTGAGGCGGTAATCGGCCGGATCTGTCGAGGCGCGAACCTGGGCAGGTTGCTGATTATCCATCAACTCTTCTTCGCTGACGACCTCTTCATTGGTCGGAAACAGCAGCGATTGATAATATTCGGGATCATCCTCATAAGCGCCAGTGCGGTTGTTGGCATGATGGGCAGCCATCATCATGACACCAAACAGCAGGGCGATGCTTCCCATGGTGATCAGGGCGTACCAGCTTCGCTGATCGTCCAGATCCTGGGCAATAACGTTATCGCCAGTGGGCGCAAGAGGAATAATCGCGCTGGCGACCTGTCCCTGCAGCCGCGCCACTTCATCCTTCAATTCAGTGCGCTGATCCTGCAGCGTCTGCAGCTCACTCATGACTCTGGCACGATCAGCAATTGCTTCATCGGCGTTTTGGGCGCGATTTTCCAGACCGGCCAGATCGCGGCTGGCTTGGAGATACGCATCCTGAGTGGTACGCGCTGTCTCCTGCAGACCCGTCAGTTCGCGCGCTTTATCCTGCTCAGCCTTGAGCAGGGCGGCATGTTCCTGATCGGAAAGATTTTGACGCTGCTGCGCCAACAGCGCCTGCCGTTTGTTGTCCATCTGTCCCTGCAATGCAAGGAGTTGCGCCTCGATGGTGCGGCGCGACTGATCGTTGTCGCTGCTGTTGCTGGATAACGTCGTGATATACTGTTTGCGCGCAATCTGCATCGCGACGATACGCCGTTCCAACTCCCCAGCCAGCTTTTTCTGTTCCTGGGGTAGTTTGTCCAGATCAGGTGCTGCCTCAGCCAGCGCCTGATGCAACCGGGCCATTTCCTGCTCGGTACGCTTCTCGTTTTCACTCAGGCGCTGTTCACTCTGAGCGATGACATCCTTCAAACCCGTAATTGCCTGGGCGTAAATCTGGTCATTGCCCAGCACCTGGCGGCGCTCGTCGATCTGCTCCTGCAGACGGGCAATAGCGGTATCCAGTTCCGCGACCTGCTGTCGCGCACCGGGGTGGTCGCCTGAACCAATGGCGGCGTTGCGCCGGCGCTGTTGAATCTCAAGCAGATCCGCATAATTCTTCAGGTCAGGATCATTGGCCCAAACCTCATTCTGTCGCGCGATCAACTGCTCATCCAGCTTGCGTTTCAATTCACTGATGGTCTGGAGCTGTTGTTTCTGGTCATGCAGCAATTCGGTTGTCAGGCGGTTGACCGTATCCTGCAGCAGGCGCGCCACGGTCAGATAACCGCGCATCTCCGGCACGTCCTGCATTTGTTTCATAACCTGCTGGAGCTGGGCTTCCAGACTGGCGATCGAATCATCGAGCTGTTTCTGGGCATTATTGGCTGCCAGCGTATCAGCCACATGCTGGGCGTCGAGTTTCTGATGTAATTCCGCTGCCTGCTGTTCCATTGCTTTCAGGGCGCTGTCGTCGATGGCCGGAGTTGAATCACTGTTGCTGTTGTGGCCTGCGGTGCGCGCGGCGGCTTCGCGCATTCGCTCGATATCGCCTTGGGCGCGGCGAACGGCGTCTTCAGCCAGCCGCCAGTGTTGTTCCAGCGTAGCAAGTTGTGCGCGCTTGTTTTTAAGCTCGCCAGCGGTCAGTGGCGCGACCCCACGCGAAACCAGACTGTCCAGGCGTTGCTGATAGGCTTCGATCTGCCCCTGCAGGCTGGCGAGTTTAGCCGATTTGACACTCAGACTCTGCTGGGCGTTTTGCTGCTGATCCAGCAGTGATTGGTTCTGCTGATATAGCGCCACCAACAATGCATGCATCCGCAGCCCGTCGCCGGATGGATCAAAACTTTTTTTGAGTGCCAGCTCCAGACGCCCATCCGGCGAGTCCAACCACTGGCGATGAGCCTGATCGACCATCAACGCATACGCCGTTGAATCGGCCAGAAACCCCGCCTGGATACCCGGGTGTTCATGTTGCAGTTTGGCAATCGCCAGTACACGGGTCGAACGTTCTGGCGACTGCGAATCATTCAAAAAAGCGCGCTGTTGCTCATAAAAGTTGGTGCGCGCGGTTGCATCTTTCGGTAAATTATCAAATCGCAACCATCCCTGGACGGTTCCCACCACGGGCACGGTGGTCCAGATCCAGCCCACGGCAGCACCCATCACCAGAAGCATCAGCATCAGCAGAAACGGAATACTGAAAAACCAGCGACGTTTCTTTTTACGCAGTGCCTCGGCCGGTTCAAAAGCGACCGGGGTTGTAACGGGACGTCTGGGCCGGCGATCGTCATCGGGTTTGACGGCAGACGATGCGGGATCGGTTTTGTCCGCATCCGGTGACAGATCGACCGGCTCATGCGTTTCGTCCAGCGAAGCCAGCTCATCACCCAGTTCATGGGCTGCTTCAACCCATGACGCTTGATCCTGCAATGCGGGGGCGGCAGAGTTATTGCGTTGCCCCGAGGCCGGCATTCCACCGGTTCCAGCACTCAAATCCACGCTGGCTGTATGACCAAGCAGGGCATCGGCAGGCGGCACCGTGCCCAACTGTGAAAAGATGTCCACTTCCGAAGTTCTGGGCAGTGCATCAGGGCTGCCGGCAGCAAAAGATTGAGCCGCATCGTTCACATCTTCCAGCGCAGCGGCGACAGGCTTTTTGCCGAACGATCTACCCTTGGCCGGCGGGGGTGGAACCGGCCCGCTGTACATACTTGTGTGAATCTGGTGGTGCGGCGGAGGAACATGCAGCGGTTCAGTTGTCAAAGGTGCTGCGGGTTGGGCTGCCAAAGTTTCATCCGTGCCGATATCCACTTCCGATTGATCTGAAGGGGGCAGAACGGTGTGTGGCGGTTGGAATGTCGTGGCGAATGTTTCGGCAGAGGCTGAGTCAATTTCAGCCGCACCGGTGTCAAACGATGCAGCGGCATCGGCGGCGTCACTGCTGATTTCCTGCGCTGTTGCAATGTGGTCTGGGGCAAGATCCAGCGTCGCATCCGTGTCGGTCGCAGGTTGAACAGCTTCCAAATCCAGTGCGGCAAAATCACTGGTATCTGGTGCGGATAAATCGTCCGCTGGTGGCACTTCGTCAACGCCGGCTGGTTTAACAGGCGCTGCGTCAGTGAATTCTTGTTCAACCGGCGTTTCTTGAATGGGTGGGTGAATCAGCGGCTGGTCGATGACGGGCGCAGCAAGAGGGCTGGGCGATGACTGGGCGGTTTCTTCAATTGGCTCAGGCAGATCATGGGAAAACTCACGCATTTCCCTGCCGAATGTGGTATCGGTCAGAGTACTGGCCTGAGTCGCATTGCTCGCTGGGTCGAACTCATCGACCTGGATTGGATCAGCCAGCGGCGTCAGCGCCTGGGCTGATTCCGGGTTCGGTTTGACAGCATCCAGTGTTTCTTCGATCGATGTTTTGACTGGAGGCGTGCGTTTGGGATTTTTGCGGCGCTTGCCGGATTTACCTGCGTTAGGCGATTGACTCGGCGGCGCGATTGCAGCCGGATTTTCAACAGCGGGGGCTTGCGATTGAACCGGCTCGGGCTTTGGCTGCGGTTCTGACGCTGGTTCGACGATTGCAATGGGCGCATCGTCTGGCTCGATTGGTGGTTCAACGCGCGCAACCGGCGGTTCGGTTGGTTTGATCGGTTCGACTGGTTCAGCCGTTTCTGTTGTTATTATCGATTCGAGCGGCAAATCGAACATCTGATCGGCGATGCTGGGCGGCGTCCAAGCCGTCGGTTCTGGCATGGCGGGCATGGCGCGGGTCGCTTCTGGATCGTGTTCCAGTACCGGCGCTTCCAGAGTGTCATCGTCATCCAGACTCAGCGGGGTGCTTTCATCCACCTCCTTGGCTGGGGACAATTCCAGCTCGTCCACACCGGCCGGCGGTTCTGATGGGGCAGTATCATCGGCAAATCCGATTGTCGCATCATCATCCATTGCCGAAACAGGGATCGTTTTGCTGCGTGGTTGTGATGCCGAACGAGGCAATGACGTTTTCGGATCGCGCGCAACAGGCGTCGGATCGATCGCCTTGGTATCGACAGGTGGTTCAGTTGACTCGGGCCAGGGTTCCAGCTCCAGCTCCGATTTGCGCGCGGGTTCCGGTTCTGGCGCAGGTGGGGCTGACGGACGACGGACTACCGGAGGTTGAGGCCGCGGCTGGGGTACAGGCGGTTGAGCAGGGCGGCTGCGTTGCGAGAGCTCCTGTTCCAGTTCCTGGGTCAGGTCATCGGCCGGTTCGCCAGCCAGTGGCGCAGTTCCGACCAAATCTTCAAGCTCGGCGAAATCCGCATCCTGAGCCTCGGCCAGAGCTGGCTCGCTGGGCGCTATGGCCACAGGCCCGCTGGGTGTTGCCGACGCCGGGCCGTAGTGGAATTCTGTTTCCCCAATTTTGATCACATCGCCAAAGCTGATCTGTTCCTGATGAATGGCGCGGCCGTTGAGAAATGTTCCCGTGCGCGAACCAAGATCGCGGATAAAACGTTTGCCTGCCATTTCAAGAATAATGGCATGCGCGGTTGACGCACTGCTTTCCAGCAATGAAATATCGTTGTTTGGCCGCCGACCAATCAGCAGCACGCGATCCGTCAGATGAACCGGATCCACTCCGTCCACCTCGAGCTGGGCTGGTTTGGCTTTGACTTGATGAACAGAGGTTACCCAGCTCGTGGGTATTAGCAGCCGAAACAAAAACGATCCGATCCTGATCTGATCCCCATTTTGAAGATCAGCCTCCCGTACCTGTTTATCATTAACAATGACATGAGTACGCGAAGCCAGATCGCGGATGTAAATCCGCCCATCGGAGTTAATAAGAACCGCATGCGCCTTGCTCACTTTCCGGCTCAGCAGATGCAGATGAGCATTGGAACGCGACCCGATCAGCATCACCGGACGCTTGAGCAGGATGGGCGGTTTGCCAGCATGAGCACCCAGGGGAACCAGCGCCGGCATATTGATCGAACTGCTTGCCACAGGCATACATCCTAACGTTGACGAAATATGTTGATCGGCAGGGACCTGACGGATGCACAGTTTAGCCCCGCACATTGCCTACGATACAATTATCGTATGATAACCGATTCAACCTGAATGGTTAAAGGATAACTTTGTTAAATCAAAGATATTGCGGTATCTGGGGTAATCGCGATTTGTCGGGTTGGTTGCAACATCAAATAGAGTCCTTATCGGGCCAAGTTCAGCCATAACGACAGATTAGAAGGTATTAACTGTTGGTTTCCGCCTGGCAATCATTCTTGTTTTGCTCTGCAACAATTGTGCAAAGGCTGATCCTGAACACTGAGCGGATACGCGCAACCTCAGCCGCACAATGCGGCGTCAAACAGGTTATGAGACAATTATCTGCGGATTACTTTTTCAGTCCAGGATCGACCCTGAGCGTAATATCGGTCGGTGCCGTGGCCTGCACGATTACCTCTCCTGCTTTTTTCTCCCACTTGACTCGCAGCATGCCTGATGGCGTCGGTATGGAGCCGCTGCAGAAACTCATGCCGCGTGGAGGTCGGGGGGCGATATCAACCTGCGTGTAACCCGGCGCCAATTGCTTGATTCCCAGGGCGTAACGAATCATGTATTTCACCACATACGAAGCATAGGGATGACAGCGGCTGCGCGTTGGCCAATTGCCACGGCTGGATTCGAGGTCAAAGAACATTTCCCACGTCGTGGTGTCACCAGCGAGTACCATCCGCCCCCATTGCCGCCGAATGGTCTTGAATATCGTGTCCACCTCACTGAATGCATCGAGCAATTCCAGGATGTAATAAACGCCGCAGGGGCTGCCATAGGATATCAGAGTGCGGTCGTTGTCGATGATGCGATCGCACAGACGACGGCGCCACGGGGCAGTGCCTGCGCCATAAATGGCTAAAGCGGCGTTGGAGACCTGGCTATGCACCGGCGAGAGTGAACCGTCGGTATGGAGCGAGTCTGCGTAGCAGTCGTGCCTGGCATCCCACAACCATCGATGAACCGCATGGATAACGCGGCTGCGCGCCTGATTCCATTGACGCAACTCCGCGCTGTCATACTTGATAACCCGACCCAGGCGGACGGCTGCGTCAATCGCGCCGATCAATCCAGCCTGCTCGGCTGAGACAACCGGATGATTGTCGTCGCGCCCCGGCCCCCACTCAACAAAATGCCAGACGCGCCGGTCCTGCGATTGCCACTGCAATAAACCGCGCTCATCGAGCATGGTCAGGGCTTCGCGAATACCTGCGGCAACCTGCGGAAACAGACGTGCGGCGAATTGCGTGTCGCCGCTATGCCAGTAGTAGTCGTGGCACATCATGATCCAGTGAAAACACCAGAGTGGGATCGTGCTGTCATCCCAGGTGCTGGGGTAATGATTACGGACAAGACCGGGGTGGCGTGGATCTTCGGTGAACAGTTCAATGGTGTTGCGCGCAACGGCTGTGTTGTTGCACGTCAGGGCATCAGCCAGAAATGTCATCCGGTTGTCATAGTTCCAGTTCACCTGTTCATAGGTCGGACAATCGGTGAACGTATCGTCCGTGGCGGAGATCACCGACTGCGCGCAGATGTCATAAATACCGTTAAGCAGGCGATCAGAGCTGCGCAGCGAACCTTGTCTCACGCTGCCGCAATTCGCCGTGAGGATGCGCAGATTTTCCAGGCGCAACGACTGCGGGCCGCTATGATGAACCAGCAGATAGCGCACACCGTAGGGCAAAAAACTCTGGAAACTTTGATGCCCGTCACGCAGACGATATGTCAGCGCGTTATTGCAACCTGTCGTCCATTGAATCCGCCGGGACGGGCCTTCTTCCAGCCCCTCGAGGAATGACACAATCAGGCTGCTGCCTTGGTGACCAACTGCATCAAAAGCCAGCCAGCCGTTTTCAAGTACCCCCAGATCCAGAATTACCCGTGTGGCTTGACCGGGACTGCTGGCGGGAAGAATCAGTGGCGAAATGGATGGCTCGACCTGGGCACAGCGGAGTTCGCGGGCATTGGCCGCCAAATCTTGGGCATTGCCGCCAATCATGGTATGGGCTGGATCCATCACCGCCATTGCGGCAACGAGGCTGCTCCAGTCAAGGTGATTGATATTGACCGCCTGCGTGCCACTGGCGGTGGTCATTGTTGGAGCATCAGGATCAATTGAAATATCGAGAGTCGGAACCTGATTGGCGAGAATGACCTGGAAAGCACCGGCACCGAACGGATTGATTGCCTGGACGGGTTTTTCGGTGAAGGCACATAGGCTGATGTCTTCAAAATGATTGTTTTGATTTTGAATGCCCACAAGACGATTAGCGCCTTTACGCAGTTGAATGATTCCGCCGAATTGCGACTTCTGCCAGCTTGTCCATCCTGATCCTTTGCACAGAACCTTGCCCGCAAAATACCAGTTGACGCTGCCCAGTGTCGGAACAAACTCCATCGTCTGAGCAACAGGGGAAAAGATGTCCGTGATGATATACGACGGCACATTGAAGATATTGCTGCGTCGGCCATCTTCGCCCTGATTCAGGTAGGGTTTTAGTCGCAGGCTGTAGCTGAAATTGGGCAGTTGAACGATGTCCGCCCCGACCAGCCGCTGGGGCAACAGCGCCCGACGCGTGGGCATGGGGACGCGGCGGGGGTATAACCGAACCTGGTTGTGAACAACGCTGGCGGAAATCCATTTACTGTTGCCAGCCGCCGCATCAACATCCTCGATACACGGCAGTATCCATCGACGCACGGTCGGACGGGTGCGGCGGGGGTCATGTTGCACCAGTGTATGCCGATTACTGGTCACGATCACCTTGCCGGCCAGAGCGATTTGAAATATCAATCCCGCATCACCCGGGCAGTAGGTCATCGTGCCCACGCCGATACTAAGCACCAGCACTTCCAGACAATTTTCACCCGGTCGAAGAAACTGGCTGATGTCGTGACTATCTACAGATCTGGCTCCTTCAGCCGATTTGGCCGGACCGTGACCAACAGGCTGACCGTTCAGCCAAACCTGATACATCGCGTCAGCCGTGATGGCGAGCGTGGCTCCATCGCGGAGGCTGCGCGCCTGGGCAGCCAGCGCCAGAGTAAACGTTCTTCGAAATCGGACATACTCGTGATAGGCGTTCCGATCGCCGCCATGCCAGATCCATCGAGCATTTTTGTGGAACAAAGAGGATTTGACGGGCATTTTGATGTCCTGCCATTATTGATGAATCGGGGCGTAAGGTTCCGCCCGGGTTAAAAAATCAAGTAAACAGGTGATTTTTGGGAGGAGTTGTGAAATCGTCAACATGGTTGGCGCAATTATCGCAACAGTTTCAGATGCGTGGCTTTTAGGAATCGTTGAGAAATAATCATCTTTGGAGGCGAGTGTTCTATACGCCGCAGATGATTGTGAGCATGTGTGCGCGACCAAACGTTCCCGACAGGAGTCGAACCTGTAACCTTCGGCTCCGGAGGCCGACGCTCTGTCCAATTGAGCTACGGGAACTTGGGCTGATGAAGCTATTGCCAACTCAGCGCGATATAGCTTATTACCAATTGATCCGTCTGTACAGTTGTGCGCGGCCGTAAAAAACTGCTGTACCATGTGATTGCCCCGCGTCTGCGAATAGACACCGCCCGTGCGCAGATGGTCTACCGTTGACGCTATTGCGATTCTGTTCGTGGTAATGATTTCGGGCGCATTCTGGTTTTATCCAGCGGCGGATAGCACATCGTCCCCCAGTCTTGCCTGGCACCGTGATCAATCATGATCAATAGGACGACATTGAGCAGTTGTCTGAGCATCGCCACACTGCGCTGCAGGCTGCGACGATTCAAGTTGCCAGCATAAGTGGCAGCCCCATGTACAAGCTGGCACCGCTGCAGATAAATCCGATCGATCAGACGTTTGAGAATCAAATCCCAGTCCCCATTTTCGTACCACATGGGAACGACATATTTGGTTTCGCTGGATTGTTTTGCCCGTTTTTCACCGGGGTCTTCCCAGAAAAACTTGGAAACATACGGATCATCAAGAATATCCCGCACCGCCTGGCGCTGGGCTTTGAGCAGCCTTGACAAATAGTGGCTGGTGTCCAGCTTCAACAATCGATCAACAAACTTGCGCCAACATTCACGATCGGGCAGGGGTTCCCGCCTTTTATCGTCCCATTGCCCGTATAAAGCGTTGAATGCGATCCACAAGAAAAGCAGGTGCTGGTCATGATCTTCCGGCAATTGTTCATCCTGGCAGCGCGCCAGCCAACTGAAGCTGCGATGCAGGCGAATTATGGTGGGGTGGTCAGGATATTCCTCGCCCAATTGCTGCTTGGTCGGTTTCCAACGGCGACGAAGTTCACGCACTGATAAACATTCCATAGACATGATTACTCTGCTTTCCTTAAAACGGCGTCGAGCTGGATATCAAAGTGTAACACCAGAACCGTATTTTTGGATGTTTGTAAGGGTTCGTTCAGCCTGAAGTTGCAGGGGCCGATTTTCCAGAGTAATATTCTCGCGAACAAATGGACTCAACGGCTCGTATGGATGACGATGAGTCCAGTTGTTTTTATTCGGCAGCGTAGCTCAGTTGGCAGAGCAGGGGATTCATAAGCCCCGGGTCACAGGTTCGAGTCCTGTCGCTGCTATTTGTCTAATTCACGTCGAATTCAATAGTTACGATAATCCGTCATCTGATCGAAGATCAAGCAGATCTCGCCTAGGATATCTGTAAAGGAATCTTCATGCCCGCATCATCTGCGTCAAAGCCGCGACACACAAACCTTCTGGCCGGCGAAAGCTCGCCTTACCTGCTGCAGCATCAGCACAATCCGGTCAACTGGCGTCCGTGGGGCCACGACGCCTTCGCTGAGGCGAGGGCGAAAGATCGACCAATCTTCCTGTCGATCGGATACAGCACCTGCTACTGGTGTCACGTGATGGAACGCGAAAGTTTTGAGAATGAAGACGTGGCTGCGGAAATGAACAGCCGCTTCATCTGCATCAAGGTGGACCGCGAAGAACGCCCGGACGTGGATCAGCTTTATATGAATGCCGTTCAGGTTCTCACTCAGCATGGCGGCTGGCCGATGAGCGTATGGCTGACTCCTGATCTCAAGCCCTTCTTCGGCGGAACCTATTTCCCGCGTCAGGACATGAACGGCCGCATGGGGTTTTTGTCGCTGATTCATGCCATCGACGAGGCGTGGAAAAAACGCCGCAGCGAGGTGAACGCCTCAGTTGATCAGATTACCGACATTCTGCGGAAGCTCGCCCGGCCACCGCAGCCGCAATCGGAGCTGGTCATCAACAGCCAGCTCATCGACGAACTGATCGACCGCTCGGTCAGTGATTTTGACGATGAGCATGGCGGATTCGGCTCGGCGCCAAAATTCCCGCGCCAGACATTGCTGGAGCTTCTGCTGGCTTATATCGATGGCGGGGCCGATGCCAAACGAGCCAAGCGTCTGAGTAGCGAACTGTACGCCTCACTGGACGCGATGGCTGATGGCGGGATTCATGACCATCTCGGAGGTGGCTTTCATCGCTACAGCACCGATGCCCAATGGCTTATCCCTCACTTCGAGATCATGTTGTATGACAACGCGCAACTCGCGTGGATTTACGCCGAGGCGTTTCGTCAGAGTGGCAACGACCGGTATGCCGAGGTGGCTCGCGGCGTACTGGATTTCATTTTGCGTGACATGACCTCAGCGGAGGGGGCATTTTATACCGCCTTCGACGCGGAGGCTCAGGGGCGCGAGGGGCGGCCGTATCTTTGGACGCGCCGGGAGGTGGAGGAGGTTCTGACGTCATCCCTGGCGGCTACGCAGGCATCGATTCAGGGAGACGCACAATCGCCGGTCGAGCTGTTCCTGGAAGCCTATGGTCTGAATCTCCCGCCCAATTTTTCTGACCCGCACCACGGGCCGGCCCAGCCTGATCAATATGTGCTGCATCTGCCTCGTCCACTGGCGCAGGTGGCGCACGAAAGGGGGCTGTCTCCCAAAGAGTTGGATAGGCTGCTGACGCCGTTACGCCAAGCGCTGCTGAACGCCCGGAAGAAGCGCGTTCAGCCGATGTTGGATACAAAGATTCTGACCAGTTGGAATGCATTGATGATTCGGGCATTGTCTCATGCCGGCCACGTGCTGGACGAGCCGCGCTATCGTCAAGCCGCCATCACCGCCGCGAACTGGCTTTTAAAGCATCATGTGCAAAAAGATGGATTGCTTCTGCATGCGACACGTCCGGATCATCCCGGCCGCGCAATTCCGGGATTTCTCGATGACTATGCTGCGCTGCTGGATGCGCTGGTGGACATGCGCCAAGACGCCGGCGATGACATTCCTGATCTGCCGGTATATATCCGAAATCTGGAGGTGGCACTCCATGAGAGATTCGCAGCCACCGGAGGCGGATTTTTCTTTACCGACCGTTACGCCGATGACCTGATCGTCCGCCAGATGATCGGTGACGATTCTCCTCTGCCCAGCGGCAACGCACTGGCCGCCCGCGCGCTGTTTAAGCTGGGGGAACGGGATCAAGCCCGTCAGACCATTGCCCCTTTCGCCGAGTCCCTCCGTCGCGGGGGCGAGGGCATGAGCGCCTTGCTTCAATGCATCCTGCAAATGAGGGATCGTCAGCTGTTTCCGCAAACGAGCGACCACCACTTATTTCCCAGCGAGCGGTTCGTCACCAAACCTGTTGTCGCGCTCAGCGCCCATTGGATAGCGCCGAGCTTGCTGCAGGTCGGTCTGAAGATCGACAAGGATTTCCACCTCAACGCGCACGATGCGCCGGCTGACTTGATCTCGACGAAACTTAAGATCGAGCCGCCATATGCCCGGAATGTGAGATTCATCGAATATCCGCCGGGCCAATATGTCGACGCCGCCACGATCATTGTCCACTTCCAGACGGTGCCCGATCAGGGCGGCGACCCGCTGCGCATTGCCTTGAGCTATCAACCATGCACTGATTCGGCCTGCCTGGCGCCAGCCGTGGCCCGGCTGAGCGTGGCGTGGCCGGGACAATAGTAATCTTCGACGCCAACGGTGGGCGCATCAGTGTTGGACGGCGCTGATTACTGGTCTGCCCCAGAATGATTCAGGAACGGGGCAGCCGAGCAGCCAAAGGGCTGTTGCGGCTGGTCAGAGCAGTACCTGTTCAACACCCTCTTCAGCAGACTCCCAGCCCGGTGGAGCTACATGCAAAGCCCTATCTGAGGCGATGAACTAATTGGAGCGCATTATGATCCTGCGCACCGATGCAGGTGCACCTCTGGGGGCACATGGAATAAGCAGCGTGAAAAAAGTGTGACAAAAAAAGGGGCGGGTAGGCGTAGACAGTTTTTGCGCCTACACTTAGGACTGATGAGCGCCATGTGTCGGCGCGAAGGTTCAACGTTTATGTAAAAGGAGAATTGTCATGTCAGTTAAAAGTGCTCATGCGGTATGGAACGGCTCGTTGAAAGAGGGCAACGGCAAACTTACCACGCCCAGCGGCTTGGCTCTTGATTACACTTGGAAGGACCGTGCTGAAGGCGCGCCGGGCACCAGCCCAGAGGAGTTGATCGCCGCAGCCCATGCAGGTTGTTTTTCCATGGCGCTGTCGCTGCTGCTGGGGTTGTCAGGCCATAAACCAACGCGCATTTCCACCTCAGCCGATGTGCGTTTTGAACAGGTGGGTGGCGGTTTTTCCATTACGAAAATCTCGTTGAAAACAGAAGGACAGGTTCCTGGTATTACCGAAGCTGTCTTCCGTGAACATGCGGAAAAAGCCAAGGTTGGTTGCCCGGTCAGCAAGGCGCTGGCTAATGTGCCGATCGATCTGCAAGTGAAGTTCATCGGTTAAACAAGTGGGGTGGCTGCCGCATGATTCAGCCGGTGATCTTTATAAAATCAACGATCAGTTGAGCTGAAAAATACGCATCGATGCGGCCACAACATTCAGTCAGCCGTCGCCTGTGCGATCAGTCCAGGCGCGGCTGTTTTTGTGTCTGTTGCAGTTGTTGCCCTCACGGAAGGAAACGTAGCAATGCTTGATCAAGTTTTGCAGCACATTGATCGTCAGCGCGAAACCGCCGTCGAAGGACTGAAGCAGCTTCTGGCCATTGAGTCGATCAGTGCCCAGCCGGATCACACCGATGATTGCCGCCGTTGTGCGGGATTTCTGGGGAAAAATCTCGAACAACTCGGATTGTCGGTTCAAATCCATGAAACCGGCGGACACCCAATTATCACGGCGCGCAATCAGCACCAGAAAGACCGGCCAACCGTGCTGCTTTATGGTCATTACGATGTGCAACCTGCCCAACCGCTGGAACAATGGACCACGCCGCCATTTCAGCCGGTTATTCGCAATGATGCCAATGGTTTCCCATCCATTTTTGCCCGCGGCGCATCCGATGACAAAGGGCCGATCTGGGCGCATGTGCAGGCGATTGCCGCGTGGCAGAAACAGGCTGGCCAATTGCCGGTAAATCTCATCGTGCTGTTTGAGGGCGAGGAGGAAATTGGCAGTAAAAACCTCGAAAACTTCATCCATTCGCATCGGCAGTGGCTGCAGGCCGATGTGGCGTTGATTTCTGATACCGCCCAGTTTGCCCGCAATTTGCCAGCCATTGTCTATGGTCTGCGTGGGTTGGTTTATCTGGAAGTTTTTCTCACCGGTGCCAGCCATGATTTGCATAGTGGCTTGTTCGGTGGGGCAGTGCCTAATCCAGCCAATGTGCTTTGTCAGATGCTGGCATCGCTGCATGATGAAAACGGGCGTGTGACCGTGGCGGGATTTTATGATGATGTTGTCGAACTTAGTGCGCAGGAACGGGCACTGTGGGGGCGATTACCGGTGGATGAAGCCAGATTTTTCCAAGAAATCGGGCTGGCTGCGGGTTATGGCGAAGCTGGCTTTACGAGTGTTGAACAGCGTTGGGCCAGGCCAACACTTGATATCAACGGTCTGACAGCCGGTTATCAGGGCGCGGGGGCTAAGACGGTGATTGCATCTGTAGCCTCAGCCAAGTTTTCCTGCCGGCTGGTTCCCAATCAGGATCCGGAGAAAATAGAGCGCAGTGTGAAGCAGCACCTGATGAATTTGTGTCCGCCGATGATGAAAATTGAATTTGCTTCGCATGGTGCTTCGCCGGGCATTCTGGTTCCGCACGACAGTCAGGCCGTCAAGCTGGCCAGCCAGGCGATCGAGATCGGTTTTGGTCATCAGGCGGTGCTGATGCGTGAAGGAGGGAGCATTCCTGTTGTTGGGTTGATCCAGCAGGAACTGGGTATTGATACCTTGTTGGTCGGTTTTGGCCTGCCCGATGATCGCATCCACTCACCCAATGAAAAATTAGACCTCGGCAGTTTTTACAATGGAATTCGCACTGCAGCGGCGCTGTATGAACGCCTGAGCCATCTGAACAAACGCAAATAATTCAGCATAGGATATCCTGAGTTTTCCATAGGCACGTTGTCGCGTCGTTTTGCATGCGATTAAATTATCGCATTGATTAAGATATTTATAAATGCTGTAACAGCAAATAGATAAGCTGCGATATTCTGCTGTGAACCTCGTAAAATCACGTTGTTTCTGGACAAGGCCAAGCATCGGTATATAATGTCATTCAGATTGTGAATGTGTATTCGCCTTATGAATGACGATTCAGAAATTCTCAGTGAACCGTGTTGCTCGCGCAAAGAGCGGCAGCGCGAGCAGCATCGCCGCGAGATTTTAGGCGCTGCCGAGCAGATTTTCGCGCGCAAGGGGTATCACGCAGCCACTATCGAAGAAATTGCGCGCGAATCACAATTTGCAGTGGGGACGCTCTACAATTTATTCAAAAACAAGGATGAGCTGTACCATCGCGTGATCGAGGGGTTTATCTGCCAGTTTCGGGAAGAACTGGAAGAAAAAGTGCTGAAAGTGACCGACAGCGAGCAGGCGATTGCTGCGCTGATCGACCTGCGTGTTCGCCACTTTGAACGGCATCGCGAATTTATCCGTATTTCGTTGGAGCTATCGCCGGCAAGCCGACTCGATCCGTGTCGGGCGCTACCAAAAGATTTACAGCAGCAGCATGAACGGTATGTCAAAGCGGTCACCGCCATTTTCAAACGCGGTGTTGATCAAGGCGTGTTTGACGCGGTTGATCCTCTTTATCTTACGCTTGGGTTGGATGGGATTATCAACGCCTTCATGGCTTACTGGAGCCAGCAGGAAGTCAATGGGTCGCTGGAGGAACGTATCCATGACCTTCAGCGTCAGTTTATCGGGCGCATCAAGGTCAGGCTAACTGATTGATTCCTGATGTTTGACGGATCCTATTATTTATACGACCGAAATTATGGAGTGATCGGGTATGACCACAATAGCAATGAAAATGAAGCTGATTCTGGCTGGAGCGGTTGGGCTGGCGGTTGTTGCAGGCTGCAATCAACAAAGCGAAGTGCACGAACCACCTGCGCCGGAAGTGGCGGTAGTGACGATGGCACCGCAAAGCGTCTCGCTGCTGACCGAATTGCCGGGACGAATAAGCAGTTATCGCCAGTCAGAAATCCGCCCGCGTGTCAGTGGACCGATTCTTAAGCGTCTGTTTGAGGAAGGGGCGGATGTCAAGGCGGGCGATAGTCTTTATCAAATCGACCCTGAACCATTTCAGGTCGCCTTTGACAGCGCCCAGGCGGCGCTGGAGACAGCCAAACGTGCTGCCCAGCAGTCGCGGGCGGCGTTGCACGCAGCCGAGGCTGATGTCGATCGCTATCAGGCCAACCTCAGCCTGGCGCAGGTGCAGTCGCGTCGTTACGATGAACTTCGCCAGCGCGGGGCCAGCTCAGCCATTGAATTCGACCAGGCTAAGACCGATCTGGCCGTGGCAGAAGCGGCGCTGAAAGTGGCGCAGGCGCAGGTCGCCAGCCATGCTGCTTCGGTCGATGCCGCTGACGCTGCCGTGCAGGAAGCGGAGATGAAGGTGAAAAGCACTTCCCTGGACCTGGGATACACCCATGTTGTTTCTCCCATCAGCGGACGTATTGGTCGATCCAACGTAACCGAAGGGGCCATGGTTACAGCCTACCAGTCCGGCTCGCTGGCGACGGTGCAGACACTTGATCCGGTTTATGTTGACGTGCCGCAATCAACGGTTGACCTGATCCGATTGCGCCGCAATCTGGCTTCGGGTGATTTGACCGCCAATGGCACGGATCATGTTGTCATTCATCTGGAAGACGGAACAGTCTATCAACATTCTGGTACGTTGAAATTCCGCGATGTGAGTGTTGATCCGACAACTGGCTCGGTCATGTTGCGTATTGTCGTTCCCAATCCCGACGCCATTCTTCTACCCGGAATGTTTGTTCGGGCGGTGATTGAAGAAGCGGTCAATCCCAATGCGGTGCTCGTGCCGCAGCAGGCGGTCTTGCGCAATATGCGCAGCGAGCCGTATGTGTTGCTGATCAACGCCCAAGGCGCCATCGAGCAGAAAGATATTCAACTGGGCCGGGCCATTGGCGATAAATGGCTGGTTGCGGCTGGTTTGACCGGTGGTGAGCAGGTTGTGGTGGAAGGCCTGCAGCGCGTGCGTGCGGGCGTGACCCCGCGCGTTGTCGCGTACAACGATCCGACCCCGACACCAGCGCCGGCTTCTTCCGCGCCAGCGTCTGCTTCGCCCAAACCCTCCGCCGCTGCATCGCCGGAGGCCGGCACGACTTCCGCTGATATTGCCTATGCCGGGGCATCGGACTCGTCTGATATTGCCCCTGTTGCCCAAGCGAACTGACGGAGTATTACTGTGTTATCCCGTTTCTTTCTTGACCGGCCGGTTTTTGCCTGGGTTACCGCCATCATCGTGATGCTGGCTGGTGCGCTGGCGATTTATGGTTTGCCGATTTCTCAATATCCACCCATCGCGCCTCCCTCAATCGCGATTGACTCGTTCTACCCCGGTGCCTCAGCCAAAACGGTGGAAGACAGCATCACCCAGATCATCGAACAGAAGATGACCGGGTTTGACAACATGCTGTATTTGTCAGCCACCAGCAGCTCATCCGGTGCCAGCCGAATCGAATTGACCTTTACCCCCGGTACGGATCCCGATGTCGCCTGGTCGCAGGTGCAGAACAAACTGCAGTTGGCGATGGCCAGCCTGCCGGAAGTGATCCAGCGTCAGGGTGTGAAGGTCAGCAAGTCCACGAGAAATTATCTCATGATCGTGAACTTGTATTCCGCCAATGGTGCGCTGACTGCCATTGACCTGCGCGATTACGCGACCAGTAATATCCAAAACGTTCTGGCCCGCGTGCCCGGTGTCGGCGAGGTGGAAGCCTTTGGCGGCCAATATGCCATGCGCGTCTGGCTGGATACCGCTAAACTGACCAATTACAGCCTGACGATTGCCGATGTGGTTGCGGCTCTGCGTTCGTACAACGTCGAAGTTTCAGCCGGACAGTTTGGCGGTGCGCCGGCGGTGGCCGGTCAGCAGCTCAATGCTGCCATCACGGTTCAGAATCTGCTCAAAATGCCCGAAGAATTTGCCAACATTCCTGTCCGCACCAATGACGATGGTTCAGTGGTTCGTGTCAGCGATGTGGGTTCTACCGAGCTGGGAACCGAGCGCTATGACCAGGATGTGCAGTACAACGGTAAACCCGCAGCCGGGCTGGCCGTGCGCCAGGCGCCCGGCGCCAACGCGCTGGATACCGCTGATGCGGTCAAAGCCAAAATGGCTGAACTGAAGCAGTTTTTCCCGGATGGGATGGACTATTCCTTCCCGTATGAAACCACGCCGTTCGTGCGCGTCGCCATACATGAAGTAGTGCGCACGCTGTTTGAAGCCATCGTGCTGGTCTTTCTGGTGATGTTCCTGTTCATGGGCAATATGCGGGCGACGTTGATCCCGACCATTGCCGTGCCAGTGGTGTTGCTGGGTACTTTTGGCGTGCTGGGCATTTTTGGGTTTTCCATCAACATGCTGACCATGTTTGCCATGGTGCTGGCAATCGGTCTGCTGGTGGACGATGCCATCGTGGTGGTGGAGAACGTCGAACGCATCATGAGCGAAGAAGGCCTGAACCCCCTTCAGGCAACGCGCAAGAGTATGGATGAAATCACCAGCGCGCTGATCGGCATTGGTTTGGTGCTCTCAGCCGTCTTCGGGCCGATGGCGTTTATGGGCGGTTCAACCGGCATCATCTACCGCCAATTTTCCGTGACGGTGGTGGCGGCCATGCTGCTGTCGGTGCTGGTGGCATTGATTCTCACGCCGGTGCTGTGCGCTTCGTTGCTTAAACCGCTGCCGCCGGGCAAACACTCACCAGCCGAAGCCGGCATTTGGTTCTTACGCCCGTTTTTTCGGTGGTTTGATCGGGTTTTTGAACATTCACGCAACGTTTATCTGAAGCAGGTCAAGCTCACGATTCGCCACACCATCAGTTTCGGGGTTATTTTTGTGCTGCTGTCGCTGGCATTGGTGTATCTATTTCGACGCATGCCCACAGCCTATCTGCCTGACGAAGACCAGGGCATGATGATGGTTCAAGCGATTTTGCCGCCCAATACCACGATGCAGTCCACCAATGAAGTGCTCAACCGTATCCGCGATTATTTCCTGACAGAGGAAAAGGATTCGGTTGACACGATCATGCAGATTTCCGGGTTCAGCTTTGCCGGTCAGGGTCAGAACATGGGTATGGCCTGGATCAAACTGAAGAACTGGGACGATCGTCAGTCCGCAGCGTTGAAGGTTCAGGCGGTGGTCGGACGGGCGATGGGCCGGTTTTCGCAGTGGCGTGATGCGATGGTCTTTGCCTTTGCGCCGCCAGCCGTGCTGGAATTGGGCAACGCCAAGGGGTTTGATTTTCAGTTGCAGGATCGCGGCGGCATTGGTCACGAGGCATTGATGCAAGCCCGCAATGATTTGTTGCAGATGACCGCCAAAGACCCGCGTCTGGCAGCGGTGCGTGCCAACGGCATGGAAGACGTGCCGGAATATCGCGTCGATATTGACTGGGAAAAAGTGGGTGCGCTGGGTGTGCCAATCGATGCGGTGCATCAGACGATCAGTGCTGCTTTTGGTAGTGCCTATGTCAATGACTTTATCCAGGGCGGGCGCGTCAAGCGCGTCTACCTGCAAGCCAACGCATCGGACCGCATGCTACCGTCGGACATTGATAAGCTGTATGTCCGCAATACGGCGGGGAGGATGGTGCCGTTTACCTCGTTTGCCAGCGGACGATGGGATTTTGGTTCTCCCAAGCTCGAGCGCTACAACGCATTTTCATCCATCAATATCCAGGGTGAGGCAGCGCCCGGCCATAGTTCAGGTGAAGCGATGGCTGCCATGGAAGAGCTGGCTGGGAAACTGTCGCAAGGCATTGCCTATGACTGGACCGGAATCAGCTATCAGGAGCGCATGGCCAGCTCGCAGACCGGCATCCTCTATACGTTTTCCGTGTTGGTGATCTTTTTGTGCCTGGCTGCGTTGTATGAAAGCTGGGTGGTCCCGATTTCGATTCTGCTGGTGCTGCCCCTTGGCGCCATTGGTGGTGTAATCGCCACCTCGATAATGGGTCTGCCCAATGACGTCTACTTCCAGATTGGTATCCTGACGACACTGGGTTTGACAACCAAAAACGCGATTCTGATCGTGCAGTTTGCCAAGGCGCGCGTCGAGGAGGGTATGAATGTGGTGGATGCAGCCATGGAGGCATCCAGGCTGCGTCTGCGTCCGATTATCATGACCTCACTGGCCTTCGGATTTGGTGTGCTGCCTCTGGCGATTGCCCGCGGCGCCGGTGCTGGTGCTCAGCAGGCGATTGGCGTCGGCGTGGTGGGCGGTGTGGTAACCGCCACGTTCCTTGTGACCCTTTTTGCGCCAATGTTCTATGTGGTGATCCATCGCACCTTCGCCAAAAAACGCCGTGACGATGACAAACCGCATCAGGTACGGGTTGAACCGCAGGAGAGCGAACCAGTCCTGATCGGTCAGTGAGACGGTGTAACCACCCGCCATGTCGGTCTGGATCGAACAAAATCGATTCGGAAAAAACCAATTGTGAGAAAAATACAAGCCCGCGGACGATGATCCGTGGGCTTGTTTTGGTATTGAATTGTTCAGCAGGCTTAGATGGACAAAACCTTCTGCATCTCGCCTTCAAACCCAGTCCGCTGCTTATCAGCGATCTGTTTGTCAGCCTTAAGCGTATGAAGCATCGGCTCATCTTCATTCATCAGATCAGCCAGCGTGGTCTCTTTCAGCAGTTGCTCGTACATCTTGTTAATGCGGTTGAACCGCATGCACAGGCACTGTAGCTCGGGGGTCTGTTCAGCCTGACAGTCGCAGGGCTGCTCGAAGTCCGCCGGCAGGGCGTCAATCGCCCGCAGCACGTCGTAAATGCGCACCTGCTCAGGAAGCAGGGCAGAACGAAAACCGCCATGCAGACCTTTCTGGCTATCCACCAGCCGGGCACGAGCCAGCTTCTGAAGTGTCTTACCAAGATAATTGGCAGGCACTTTGATCCGCTCGGCAATACGGCAGGCCTGATGATAATCATCATCTGGTTTCTGCGTGAGGTGGATCAGGGCATGCAACGCGTACCGTGACGTTTGTGTGAGCATGTCGCTCTCCTTGTAATAAGACAAAAGTATCTTATTAGGTTCGCCGCAAAATGCAAGCACTAATCGCATAAAATCATCTTATTTTTTCCACCCTTGAAAAGACTGATTTGTAAGACGAAGAATAATTTCTGTAAACTATTTTAATTGCAGTGGTTATGATACGTTGAGATTTGGATAGACGCTGAACAACAGGGAAATATAATCGCTCGCCTAAAATTGTTTTTCAGCTGTTTTGCTGTTCGTCGGGGTCTAATTTGTCTGATCGACCAGTGCTTTTTTGCCGCGATTTTTCTTCCGTGCTGGCTTGGGGGCAGATTCGCGAATATGCAGCTTGGGTTTGAGATATTGCGCAGTATATGAACCAGCCACTTCACATAACGATTCGGGCGTACCCTGTCCGATGATCTGTCCGCCACCTTGACCACCCTCAGGGCCAAGATCGATCAACCAGTCAGCGCATTTAATCACGTCCAGATTATGCTCGATCACCAGAATCGTATTGCCAAGATCAGCCAGCCGGTTCAGCACATTCAACAGATTGTTGATATCCGCAAAATGCAGACCGGTGGTCGGTTCGTCCAAGGTATAGAGCGTATGTCCGGTGGAATTTTTACCCAGTTCACTGGCCAGCTTGACGCGCTGCGCCTCCCCGCCAGATAGCTGCGTGCTGGGTTGGCCTAATCGTAGATAAGACAACCCCACATCATTGACCGCCTTAAGCATGCGATGAATTGAGGGAAAGTTATCAAAGAAGACCAGTGCTTCCTCCATCGTCATGTCCAGAACATCCGCGATGGTCTTGCCGCGGTAACGAATCTCCAGCGTCTCAGCGTTGTAACGCTTGCCGTGGCATACTTCGCAATCAACATAGACATCCGGCAAAAAGTGCATCTCGATACACTTGGTGCCCTGGCCCTGACAGGCTTCACATCGTCCACCTTTGACGTTGAAACTGAATCGACCCGCTTGGTATCCGCGCAGCTTGGCTTCGCGCGTTTTGGCGAAAATCTTGCGGATTTCATCGAATATGCCGGTATAAGTCGCGGGATTGGAACGACTGGTCCGCCCGATGGGTGACTGGTCAATTTCGATCACTTTGTCGATGTGCTGCGTTCCGCTGATTGATTTGTACGCGCCGGGCTTGAGCTTTGATCCATACAATTTGCGCTTCAGGGCCGGCAGCAGCGTCTGGTTGACCAGCGTACTTTTACCCGAACCGGAAACACCGGTCACGCAGATGAGTCCACCCAGCGGAATGCGCACATCAATGTCTTTCAGGTTGTTGGCGCTGCAGCCCTTGAGTTCGATGCAATGACGCGCTGGCGCTAATGGGCGGCGTTCATCCGGCAATTTGATTTCCAGTTCACCCGTCAGGTAACGAATGGTTGTCGATTGTTTCTGATTAAGCACCTCCGGCATGTCGCCCTGGGCAACCACCATGCCGCCATGCGCACCAGCCGCCGGGCCGATGTCGATTAAATGATCTGCCGCACGGATGCAGTCTTCATCATGCTCGACCATCAACACCGTGTTGCCAATGTCGCGCAGACGCAGCAGGGTGCGGATCAAACGCGCATTATCGCGCTGATGCAGACCAATGGTTGGTTCATCCAGCACATAACAGACGCCAACCAATCCCGACCCAACCTGCGTCGCCAGGCGAATACGCTGGGCTTCACCACCGGAGAGCGACCCGGTTTTTCGATCCAGCGTCAAATAACCCAGGCCAACATCCACCATAAAACCGAGTCGCGCGCCAATTTCCTTGATGATGGGTGCGGCGATTTTTTGCCCTTCACTGTTCAACTGCAGATTTTCAAAAAACGTCCTGGCTGAATCGACCGTCATGATGGCAACATCATGGATCGAATAACCGGGTAGCTGGAGGCCACCGGCAGCGCCTCCGTTCTTTTTTGCTTTGCCCGCCTTGCCGTTTTCGCCAGCCTGCTTTGAGGACTTATTGAGTGGCTCGGGCGATTGATCCATGCCGTTGGCTGCAGCCCTTGGGAAGGCTTCATCCGCCAGACTATGCAGGCGCACAGCCAGAACTTCTGGTTTAAGTCGCGTGCCTTTGCACGTTTCGCACGGTTGTTCTGATTGATAATGAAAAAGTCGGGTTTTGACCCATTCTGATTCGGTTGTCTCGAAACGTCGTTGCAGATTGGGAATGACACCTTCAAACCAGCCGTCAGCGTCGCTGCCCGTCACATGATCACTGCCAAACATGAGAATATCGCGCACTTTTTTAGGCATTTGGCTGAACGGCGCGCTGTAATCGACGCCATGCTCGCGGCAGAACTGACGTAGCGCCCGGCTGTAGTAGATGTTCATCCGCTTGCCGTTCTTGCGCCACGCTTCAATCGCTCCGTTCTCCAGGCTGAGCGATTCATCGGGGACGATCAGATCGGGATCAAAATCGCTGGTCGTGCCCAAGCCATGGCAATCAGGGCATGCCCCCTGCGGGGCATTGAACGAAAAGACCCGCGGTTCCAGCTCCGGCAGATTCACTTCCGGATGACGCGGACAGGAAAAACGCTGGCTGAAAATCTGGTCCGACCAATTACCATCTGGCTGGGCAATGCTGGCAATGACAAGTCCCTGACTCAGTCCGCCGGCCGTCTCGATTGAATCAGCCAGGCGCGAACGTATCTCCGGCTTGAGGACAATCCGGTCAATCACCGCCTCGATATCGTGCTTAAAGTGTCTGCCCAGCTCTGGCAACTTGGCCTGGCTCAGTTCAATGATCTGTCCATCAACTCGGGCACGCACGAATCCTTGTTTGATTAGCGCCGAAAAAACTTCCTTGTGGTGTCCTTTCATGGCGCGAACCACCGGGGCCAGAATCATCACCTTCGTCCCAGCCGGCAGGGCGAACACGGCATCAGTAATCTGGCTGGCGCTTTGCGCTGTGATGCGCGTACCACATTTGTAGCAGTAGGGCGTTCCGGCCCGGGCAAAGAGCACGCGCAGATAGTCGTAGATTTCGGTCGTGGTGGCGACGGTGGATCGCGGGTTGGAACTGGCTGAACGCTGTTCAATGGCAATGGTTGGAGGCAGGCCCTCAATCTCGTCGATGTCCGGTTTTTGCAGTTGATCTAGGAACTGCCGCGCGTAGGCGCTGAGCGATTCCATGTATTTACGCTGGCCTTCAGCGTAAATCGTATCGAACGCCAGTGTGCTTTTCCCCGAACCTGACAAACCGGTGATCGCCACCAGCCGATCACGCGGGATATCAAGATTAAACCCGCGCAGATTATGCTGGCGGGCCCCGACAATACGAATGTACTTGCTGTGATTACCGTTCATAAAGTCATGCAAACTGCTGAAACGAATATCCTAAAGCCTGCATCCATTGTTGCAACGCAGACGCTTCCGTGATGATGATAGCAATCAAGTCAATCGCGCGGAGTTGCCCGCGCCGGCCGTTGCGCACACAGGCCATTGTAGGCAGGCATCCAGCAACGGGTGGCTGGTGGGGTTTGATATGAAATTGCCCGCAGACGCGGATGCGCAATCATTCAGCGGCATGCGGCCGCTCCCGCAGCGCCTGCATCAGCTCCTGGGTGTCCAGAACATTCATAAACGGCAACAGATCGGAGGCGCGCTCGATGACGTAGTGGGTTAATTGTTCACGAACAACGTCATGGAGATTCTCCACCGTCCAGGGTTTGGCGATGTAGTGATGCAACCGAGCCTGGTTGACGGCTTTGATCGTATCGGCCAGACCAGCCTGAGCCGTCACCAGCACCTTGCGCGAGGAGCTGGTGCGCGGATCGGCATTGAGTG
The DNA here is from genome assembly GCA_020847375.1 of Phycisphaerales bacterium. Classification (GTDB taxonomy): domain Bacteria; phylum Planctomycetota; class Phycisphaerae; order Tepidisphaerales; family Tepidisphaeraceae; genus JADLCB01. The sequence continues at coordinate 137,042 of JADLCB010000011.1, forward strand.
ACACCAAAAAATCAACACCAGTCATCCCGGGCATGACATGATCCGCCAGTACCAGCGCCAATCGACCGCCACCTGACAGAAAATCGTCAACCGCCTGACGCGCATCGGTGGCATCTTCAGCGGCTTCGATCCGAAATGCTGCTGCAAATGGTTCCAGATCGCGCACGAGGGCATCCAAAACCGCCCGTTCATCTTCGATACACAAAATCATGTATTGCTGCTTCATGATTCAGTCCTTCGGTTAGAGGGTCTGCCCTCATCAGACGAGCCAACCTGGCCAGATAAATCAACAGAGTTCAAGGTGCTGTCCGGGCTTGCTGTTTCGTCCGCGTTAACTGGATCGGCCGGCAGGATAACCTGCACGGTGGTTTGCCCGGGTTGCGATTCGATATGGATGCTCCCCCGGTGCCTATGGACAATCTGCTGGCAGATGACCAGCCCCATGCCCAGCCCAAAACCCGCCCCGGCTCGTTTGGTTGTAAAGTTGAGGTCAAATACCCGCGACAGATTTTCTGAGGTGATACCTGCGCCGTTATCCGTAATACGCACCATCACGCGCTGATGGTCAGCGGGCTGATTGTGTTGAGTATTTTCCGGTTGATCATCCTCCAGAACCATCGTCTGGATCGTCAGCTCGCCGGGTTGCGGCATGGCATCAATGGCATTGGCGATGAGATTTGACCAGACCTGATTAAGCTGGGCAGCCCACCCGCGAATTTTCGGTAGCTGACCAAACTGACGATGCACATTCACTTGTTTTAAGCGATCGTGAAATAGTAGCAGCGTATCTTCCAGACCCTCATTGAGATCAATCTCCGCCAACTCTTCCTGCGGGCGGGCGTAGGAACGCAGACTCTTGACGATGGCGCTGATTCGTTCGCCACTGATGCGGATGTTGCGCAGGCTGGTTCCAAACTGCCAGGCCCGTTCAAGGGTTGCCAGGCGAAGATCGCGGCGGCTGGCGGGCAGGTTGCCGATCGTTTGTTTATACGCATCGAGCGTTGTAATACCCACTTTCAGCAAGCGCCGGACCAATTCCTGATCGCCGATCGATTTTTCCAGTGCCTGACGACATTGCCGCAGTTCAGCCGTCGGTAGTGGCGTGCTGTTCATGGCCGTCTGCACGGACTTGACCAGCATCGGCCCATCAACTTGCGCACCGATGAACGGCAGGGCGTCTTCCACGACATAATCCGTTGCCCGAATGATTGCGGTCGCGGGGTTGTTCAATTCGTGACCGACACCCGCCACCAGCTGGCCAAGAATGACCATTTTTTCCTGTTCGATCAATCGCGCCTGCGCATCCTCCAGTTGTTTGAGCGCATCAGCCAGATTATCGCGCTGGCTGGCCAGTGCCAGGTTCAAATCTTCAATCTGCAACTGCAATTCGACGATCCGGCGCAGGCGTTTAACCAGCGAGCGGACATGCACGATCATGAAATAGAGCAACAGTGCCGGTTCGCGCTGCAACGCCTCGTCCAGCTCCTGCCAGCTCAGAAAAATCGTGCGGACGCTGGTGATGCTCCGGGCGGTGAAAAAAGTCTTTTGCCGGCCGGCCAGCGCCAGTAAACCGACGATTCGCCCGACGGATTTGCTGTGAAAAACGATATTTTTATCCCCATGCCGGCGCGATAATTCAATCTGGCCGTCCAGAATCACCCAGATTCCGTCGATGGTTTCATCCTCAGTCAACAGAACCGTGTCGGCAGGCAGTTGCTGAATGGTTGGATCAACCAGAACCTGCTGTAAAAGGTCGAGCATTCGCGCTTCGGCTGCTTCATCACTTAAACGACTGGCCGAGGTGATCGAATGACGCAACAGGCGCAATCGCCCGCCCAATTCGTCATTGGCGCGCTGCGATTCCACCAGCGCATCAGCCAGTACCCGGCTGTCCAGCACGCTGCACATTTTCGTCAGCGCCTCCGGCGCATGGTGAACGATGTAATCCGTTATCAGTTCGCGCGCCAGTCGCAATAGTTCCGCGTGATTCTCCTGATGTTTGACCAGTCCATCGGCCGCCGAGGGCATTTCATCGCTGCCGATTGCCAGCAGACGCGGCGGCGCCTGTCGGTGCGCTGTGCCCACGTTATCCAGCGCAGCCAACGAGTCTGATCCCAATGAATCAGCCGCAATGGTCAGGGGTGGTTGCTCCATGATCGCCGCGTAGCCCACGATCAGAGGCACGGCGGCCTGCTCGCTGTTTAACGCCTGTATGCGCCATGCACCAACCTGCATGTTGTCAACCAGTTCGACGGCAACCATGTCTCCCAGCGCATTGCGCAGAACCGGCGCGACAGCCGTACCGACCTGCCCGACACACAGCACGATGAATCGCGTCAGTGGCCCGCGTTTTTCGGTCATGGTTTGATTCTTGTGATGAATCTCGTTCATGGCGCCATGTCGTCCAATCAGGTCATGTTATCCGTTCGTTCATTGGGTCATGCTCTATTGAACACGCTGGTTTTCGTCCGCATCATGCCGGGATGATTCCCAGCAGTCTCCAGAACCAAGGCCCGACGATTACCAATATACCCCAGGTGACAATGCCGATGATCCCGCCAATCAGCGCCATGTCCTTCACTTTGACAGCGCCGGTGCTGAAGGCGATGGCATTGGGGGGTGTGGAGATCGGCAGGGCCATGGCCAGCGATGAACCTACCGCGATCCAGATTCCCGCCTCGATCGGGCTGACGCTGATTTCCGGACTTTTGGCCAGGGCGATACCAATCGGCACCATCAAGTTGGCCGTCGCGCTGTGGCTGATAAAGGTGCCCATGGTCAGTGCCGCCAGTGCCAGGGTCGCCACGATAATGCCAGGACTCATCGACTCCCACGGGAACAGTCCGATGAACCATTTATCCATGCCGGTCTGGCCAATTCCCAATCCCAGGGCAATACCGCCAGCCACCAGCCACAACACATGCCAGTCAAGCTCCTGCACGTCCTTGACGGTGAAGACGCGCGTACACAGCAGAATGACGACCGGTACGAATCCGATCAAGTTTGAATTCATGCCATGAATGGCTTCGGTCAACCAGAGCACCACGGTCAAAATGAATGTAACGTAAAAAATAATTGCCTTGGGGCTTTTGTCGAATGCACTTTTCAACTCCAGTTTGATCGATTTCTGGTCTGAACGATAAAACCCTGCCAGCAGCGCCCAGCAGATCGCCAGAAAGACCAGCATCAGCGGTACGGCGCCCATCGTCCAGTGCAAGAATGAGGGAATTTGGTACATTAAAGTTGGGTCGGCGGCTTTGGCGCTGCTCAGCGCACCCAAGGCAATGGCATTGGGTGGCGTGCCAATCGGCGTGCCGATACCGCCGATGTTGGCAGCGAACGGAATCGCCATGGCCAGGCCCGTGCGCATACGGTCGCCCGTCGGCAGGCTGGCCATGACCGGAATCGCCACCGCCATCATGGTTGCAGTCGTGGCGGTGTTGCTCATGAACATCGAAAAAATCGCAGTCACCAGCATCAGCCCCATCAGGACCATCGGCGGCCGCGAACCAAATGGTCGCAGAACGACGGCTGATAAACTGTGATCGAGTTTGAATTTTGAAGCCCCGGCTGCCAGAAAAAAACCGCCGAGAAACAGAATAATGACCGGATCGGCCATCGTGGCGAAAATATCCTTGTAATTCAGCAGAACCTGCCGGTCGATGCCGCTGGTCAACGCCACCGGAGCCTGGCGGCTGAGCATTAAAACCATCAGCAACATCACCAGCATGGCGGTGGCGTGCATCGGTACGGCCTCGCTGACCCACAACACGATCGCCAGAATGAAAATGGCGAACATGCGGTGCCCAGCCGGACTCAATCCATCGATTGTTATCACCAGGGGCAGGCAGAAACCGGCTATACCAACCAGCAGACCAATGAGTTGAGTAACGGAGATCTGAAATCCCGAACGTGCTACTGAGACGGTCATCGGCAACGCCTTCTTTCAAAAAAGCGATGAAAAACTAACAAACCAATGCACGCACCAACACCAGGACAAATCGTCCACGTATCATCCTGCCCGAGTCAATCCAATCAAGGCTGACATTAATAAAGAGTCTGCAAAGGTGTGAATTAGTGATTCTTCCAAAGGTTAAACTCCGGTATCCTTGTGTTACGATTCCGGCGATAACGGCTTTCAACAGGAAAGAACTCCATGCGCGGGTTGACGATCAATCAGTGGCTGAAACGACTTGCGTTGTGTATCGGCGTTATCGGGCTGTTCATCGGGCCAAGTTTTGCGCAAACTCAACCATCCAATGCCGAATTGCCCGCCACGCAGGGCAACACCAACCCGACCGCACCGCAACCAACGGCTGATCCGGTCGCGGCAGCCAAACCGATTGTTGCAATTTTCCCACTGGCTGGCGATACGCCACAGGAGCTGCGTGACAAGGTTGGTTTTTCACTGCGCGCCAAATTGGATCGCGATGAGCACTATGAGGTTATCGACGGTTATACCATCGCCGATGTAGTTTCAGCTTTGGATGAACCGGTCAGCCTGGCAACGCCGTTGCAGCAGGTATTCAGATTAGCCGGGTCGCTGGAGGCGCAAGTCGCCATCTGGGGTGAATTGAATCAATCATCGCAAGGCACGCTGCTCAAATTACATATAGCCAATATCGCGCAGCCCGACAGCGCCCCGCGCACGATCAGCCAGAGTATCATCAAACCGACTGATCTTCGTTTTGTGTCAGAAAAAATACTCGCAGCGCTCCCACTGGTCGGTTCATTCAAGCACCCCAGCCAGATCGCTGTTCACAATGATGCCGACGCCGAACTGCTCTGGCAGACGAATCCGAACCTTGTTTCCAACGGAGATTTTTCTCAGTCCGGGATGTGGGAATTTATTTACATGGGGGATAAGCGCCTTGTGGGTTTTCAAACGCAACTGCCGCCGCCTGAGTCGGATCAGGCAGCGGTTGTGGAAGTGGACGGTAATCGCGTGCTGGCGCTGCAGGTGTCAAAAACAGCCGCTGAAAACAATGGCCTGGCGGTTTTGTCGCAGCCGATTGAGATCAAACCCGATACGCGCTATCGCCTGAGCTTTCGTTATCTCAGCCAAGGGCCGCGCCTGCATGTGTTTGTAAAAGGCTATACATTGTTTGAGGACATTAACGGCCAGAAAACTCAGCGCGAAGTCTATCGTCGTCAAGTGCCACCCAGCGGGGACACCCATGGTCAATGGGTAACGGTTGTTAATGAGTTGAACCCACAGCATGTAACACTGCCTGTACAAACGCTGCGAATTGATCTGTATGTCTACTTTCAGTCCGGGCTGGTGCTGTTTGATGATGTCATTCTCAAAGCCATCGGCCAACCAACCCACCGCGCCGACGATGCTGCACTGGATCTGCCCGTTACGCGCCCGGCTGAAACGCCGTAACGAGGCGCCGCAGGTTCTGTGTACCTAATAAAAACAGAATAAAAAATATGGAAAACAACGCAAGAGTTGCGTAATCACCGCGACGAATTGCGCCATATAAAAAATAATTCTTCTAAAAATAACTGTAAAATAACGAGTTAGGGATTTTGAGTTTCAGGAAATACATTTTTGTTTGTAAATAGGGGTACAATCGCATATAAATGTGCTTAGTCTTACTGATTGGCAGGGTGTGTAGGGGGGTGGATCGTCCTGCCATTGCGTGGGCGGTGTGACTGAGGACCTCATCTCAGGGGCGTAGCAAGGAGTACAGATGGCTAAGGGTACGGTTAAATGGTTTGATACGAAGAAGGGCTTTGGTTTCCTGTTGAATGATCAGGGCCAGGACGTTTTCGTTCATTACAGCGTCATCCAGGGCGAGGGGTTTCGTTCGCTCAAAGAAGGTGAAGTGGTGGAATACGAACCGGCAACAGGCGAAAAAGGCCTGTCCGCGCAACAGGTTCGGCGGGTCTCTGCTCCGCGCACGAAAGAGACACCCGGCAACCCGCTTTCGGCTGCGGTGTAATGGGGCGCTTGGCATAAACACCAGACAATGAACAGACTTCGGTTCCGGCGGGTAAAATCCGGACTGGGTTCGGCGTTTTGTGCTGGGCTGATCATGGACAAAACGGGGTCGTTGCCTCTACTGTTGACAACATGGACTCTTTTGCCTGGGGCTTGGTGCTCGGCATTGTCATTATGTTTGTCATTGGCGCTGTAGGTACGGCTTGGGCCTACCGCCGCTTCGTGACTCTGGAACGGCGTTCGCGCCAGCAGCAGCGGCTGGCTGAGCTGGGAACGTTGACGGGTGGATTGGCTCATGAGCTGAAAAATCCACTTTCCACGATTTCGCTCAATTTGCAGTTATTACGCGAAGATATTCCCAGTGATAGTCCAACCAGCGCTCGTATTGTCCATCGCATCGCAACGGTTCAGCAGGAAGCCAACCGTCTCAAAAGCATCCTCGATGATTTCCTTCGTTACGGTGGGAAGATGGAGCTGGAGCGCCAGCCCACCGACTTGAATGAGCTGTGTGAAGACCTGCAGGATTTTTTTCTACCGCAGGCGCAACTGCAACGGGTGACGCTGAGGCTAAAACGATCGCCCGAACCTGTCATCGCCGATGTCGATCCGCGCCTGATCAAGCAAAGCGTATTGAATCTGCTGATCAACGCCCTGCAGGCGCTGGGCGATGGCGGGGAGATTATCATCGCTGTCTCACGCCAGTCGCAGTGGGGCGTGATTGATGTGATCGATACCGGAGATGGTATCCCCTCGGAGGTGCGCGATATGGTCTTTGCGGCCTATTATTCGACCAAACGCACCGGTACCGGTCTGGGGCTGGCCATGACGCGCCGCATTATCGAGGAACATCACGGGCGCATTAACTTTCGCAGCGAAGCGGGCAAGGGAACTGATTTCACCCTGCAACTGCCGTTGAAGCGATGATGAATCATCCTGCCCGGGTCGCACCTTGGCCTGATTGGGTCTATACTACCGGTTTCGGTGCATCCGTGGGATAAATGTATGGCGGATTCGATTCATAAATCTCAAATTTTGGTCATTGATGATGAGCGTGAGCATGCGGAGGTGATGTGCGAAGCGCTGGTGCGCCAGGGGCATCGTTGCGATGTGACCTATTCGCTGGCCCAGGCGCGGGATAAACTTCAGCACAAGGCGTACGATATCATCGTAACCGATCTGGTGATGGAAGGCCGTCGCGACGGATTACTGGTGTTGGAAGCCGCCGCCAGCCAGACACCAACGCCACCGGTGATTCTGGTGACCGCTCATGCGGATATTCCCACCTGCAAGGAAGCCCTCAGCCAGGGGGCGTATGACTACATCGAAAAACCGCTCGATCTGGAATATTTCCGTGCCCAGGTGAATCGTGCGGCTGAACGCATGGCTTTGGAAAAGCAAAACCACGCCTTGCGCGAACAGTTGGTTCATAATTCGGGTTTTGAAGGAATCATTGGCACAAGCCAGGCGATGCAGCAGGTGCTGCAGATGGCCCGGCAGGTCGCCCCCAGCGATATTCCCGTGCTGCTCACCGGCGAGTCGGGTACAGGCAAGGAGCTGTTCGCCCGTGCCATTCACAACCACTCGCGCCGTGGCAAAAACCGGATGGTTCCGCTGAACTGTGCGGGGTTGAGTGAATCAATCCTCGAAGATGAATTGTTCGGCCATGTGCGCGGTGCTTTTACCGGCGCCACCTCCGACCGCGAAGGGCGTTTTGAACACGCAGACCGCGGTACGCTGTTTCTCGACGAGATCGGGGACATGCCGCTGACCATGCAGGCTAAACTCCTGCGCGTCCTGGAAAATGGTGAAGTGGTGCGCGTGGGTTCCAACGAGCCGCGCCAGGTCAATGTTCGCTTCATCAGCGCAACCAACCGCAACCTTGAACAGGCGGTGGAGGAGAAACATTTTCGTGAAGACCTGTATTTCCGCATTAAAGGCGTGACGATTCGCCTGCCGGCTTTGCGCGAACGTCGCGAGGATATTCCGCTGCTCATCCACTACTTCATTGAGCAGTTCAACCGCAAATACAATAAGGAAATTACTGCGGTCGAGCCACAGGCCCAGCAGATGCTCATGGGCTATGGATGGCCGGGCAACGTGCGTCAATTACGCAACGCGGTGGAAAACATGGTTGTGCTGGCACAGGGGGAGCGTTTGTCGGCTTCGACGCTGCCTGTGGAGATTCAGCCGCGCGCCGGGGGTGCTTCCAGCGGAATGAATAATCTTGTCGGTATCAGCATCGAGCAGGCGGAGAAAGAGCTGATTCGCAACACCTTGAAAATGGTTAATGGCAATCGCGAACAGGCGTCTGAGATTCTTGGAATTGGCGAGCGCACTCTCTATCGCAAGATCAAGGAATACGAGCTGGGGTAGCTTTTCACGGACTTATGGTTTAATGACGATGACAATTTCCTCGATGCGTATCGGTCATGGTTACGATATTCACCGCCTGCAGACGGGCGGGCGGTTGATGCTGGGCGGCGTGCAGGTGTCGGATCAGATTTCGCCGATTGCCTACAGTGATGGCGATGTGGTGATTCATGCCCTCGTGGACGCGATTCTCGGCGCCATGGGGTGGGGTGATATCGGCGAACATTTCTCGGATACCGATCCGCGTTGGCGCGGTCGTTCCTCCAGCGATTTTCTGATCCCGACGGTTCAGCGCTTGAATCAAGCGGCGTATACGCTGGTCAACTGCGACGTGACCATCATGGCAGAACGCCCGCGCCTGAAGGATTTCAAACCCGCCATGAAAACAGCGCTGGCCAAACTACTCGGCATCAGCACTGATCGCATCAATATCAAAGCAGGCACCAATGAAGGCTGCGACGCAGTTGGCCAGGGCCAGGCGATTGCGGCTCACGCCGTGGTTTTGTGTTGCCCGACCGGATCGTAATTCGTTTTGCGCATGCCAACGTATCACTCGCCACGCAATGAAATTCCTGATGAGATATTGCCCTGACTGAATCCCCTGTGAAAAGAAGATACGCCGCCTGCTTCCCGTTTGCGGTTAATCCTCATAGAATCAGCCTGTCTATGGCGTTGCGCATTTACAATACACTGTCACGGAAAAAAGAACCTTTCCAGCCGGTTACACCGGGAAAGGTCAGGATGTATCTCTGCGGGCCGACGGTCTACAAGTCGCCGCACATCGGGCACATGGTCGGGCCGGTCATTTTTGACGCCATCAAGCGTTATCTGGTCTATCGCGGTTTTGAAGTGACGTGGATTGTCAACATCACCGACATCGAGGACAAGCTCATCGAGGCTGCCCATCGTTTTAACACCACGGTTCAGGCACTGGTCGAAAAGCACACGGCTGAATACATGAAAGTTCTGAGCGATCTGGGGATTGATACGATCGATCGCTTCCCGCGGGCCACTGAGCACATGGCGGAAATTATCGCGCTGTGCCAGACGTTGATCGACAAAGGTTACGCCTACGAAGCACAGGGCAATGTCTGGTTTTCAGTTGAAAAAGATGAAGACTACGGGAAACTCTCCGGCCGGAAAATTGAGCAGCAGGAATCAGGCCTGCGCGCCAATCTCGCTGGTGAAGGCAAACGCAATCCAGCCGATTTCGGCCTGTGGAAAAGTACCAAACCGGGTGAACCTTCATGGAATTCGCCGTGGGGGCCGGGGCGTCCCGGCTGGCATATCGAATGTTCCGCAATGGCGATGAAATATCTCGGCCAGACATTTGATATTCATGGTGGCGGCATGGATCTGGTTTTCCCACACCATGAAAACGAAATCGCCCAGAGTGAAAGCGCCACCGGCCAGCCTTTTGCCCGATGCTGGATGCACAACGGTCTGACACGCATCCGAACCAAGGCGGCCAGCGGTCAGTGGCAGGTCGAAAAAATGGCTGGCTCGGTTGGTAACGTTGTTTCCGCCCAGCAGTTGATCGATCAATACGGCCCTGACATCGTTCGCTATTTCCTGCTGGCGACGCACTATCGCAGCCCCATCGAGTTTACGGATCAGGTACTGGCGGATACCAAAAAAGCGTATGCGGTCTTTACCCGTCTGTTTGAGCGCGTTCAGCGGTTGACGAATCAACCGGTTTCTTCCCAGGGCCCGTCTGTCGATGAACTTGGGGCATTCAAGGAACATCGCCAGTTGTTTGAAACCCGGATGGATGATGATTTCAATACCGCCGGAGCGATTGCGGAGCTGCATCAGATGGCCGGGCAGATCAATGCCCTGATTGAGAGCAGCAAACTTGAGCAATCTCCTGATCCGAAAGTGCTGGCACAAGTTCTCGCTGCTGTCCAGGAGCTGCGCAATCTCGGCGGCATCCTTGGCCTGTTTCGTGTTTCAGCCTCGGCTGCGACTGCGTCTGATGGCGAGTTGAGCCAGGCGTTGATGCAGTTGATTATCCAGTTGCGGGCTGAGGCGCGTAAAAACAAGAACTTTGCTCAGGCTGACGCCATTCGTCAGGGATTGGAAAAGATCGGTGTTGTTCTGGAAGATCGGCCGGGCCAGACGCTCTGGCGCAAGCAGTGAAAAGACCGTTCTTGGGAGATTATTGATGCGCGCGCTGGTACTGGGTTTGCTGGTGATGCTGATGACGGGCGGCTGTTTACCAGCCCGGCCGGGCGGTGCTTTGGAGATCAAGCAGATTTCGCAATCGCACCAGCTTGTTCAGCGCTTTGATCAAGCGTTCATCAGTCAAAACAACAGCGGGGAGTACCATATCATTCTGATCGCCGACGTTATGCCTGATCAAAACAAGCCCAGCGATGATGATACGCTCAGCCCCGCTGCCAGCGTGCCGGTCAGGCATCTGGTTCATTTGCGCGTTCTCTGGCGACCGCTTGATAGCGCTGGTGCCCAGATGTCAGCCACCGGCAACAGCTCGATCGATTGGTATGTGTTCACGCCCGGCGTTCATGAGGGTCATGATCTGCTGCGCTATCGCGGGTCCGGCCTGGCGACAATTCGCCCTGATGCGGGCGGGGCCGCGATTCGACTGGATAACGCTGAAATTCATCCGCTGCTTCATCGCGGACAGATGGTTGATCCAATGGGTTCATCAAGCGTAGCCGGCCATGTTCACGCCAGCCAAAACGATCATGCCGTCTCCAACTGGCTGGCGGAAATCGAACGACTGTCTCAGTGAATTAAATTTATGTGCGCCCTGGGTTGCTGAACCACGCAAACTCTGCTGAAATCAGACTGACTTTTGCCAATGTCCCTGACCCTTGCCACGGTGGATCAACATGCCCGATTTTCAGATGCACCCAATTCTGCCTGCCAAACCCGGTGATGAGCCGTTTTCGCAGCGCATCGATTTGATCGTCAACGGCAAACCAGCCGGTTCTGCCCTGTGGAATACATCCGGTTCAGCCGATGCGGTGGTGCAGTTGGTCAGCCTGCATGTGGGGGTATCGCTGCGTCGTCAGCATCTGGCCACAGCGCTTCTGGAAGTAGTGATTGCGCAGGGGCGCGAATATTTTCGTCGTCGTGGTGGAAAAATGAAACTGCGCCAACTCTGGTATGCGGTGGAACAGAAATCACAGGTGGGGGGGCGCGCATTTTTAATGCACAACAATTTCCACCATGTTGGCACACTACCTGATCTGCTCAAAAAACAGGATCTGCTGTTTTATAAAAAGTCGCTGGTTTAATTCCGGTATGGCAGGACTGGCGCAAACCGCTGCGCTGTTGGACAATACTGGGAATAATCGACTATTTCATCAATTCAGCGGCGGCACTGAACGACCGCCACGCCGTACTTGTCCAGAACAATCCGGCCATCTTCCACCGCCTGCCCGCGCAATAGTTCCCGCCCCGCGGGCAAACCTGTCACAATTTGCGTTGACGCTGCGTGATTCAAAAGCACCAGGAACAGCCACTCTTTGCTGGTGCGCACAATCACCTCGACATCGGCTGACGCCTTGGCATGCACCGGCAGCGCCAGTTGTTTGCTCAGCCATCCAACCAGAACCCTGACTGTTTCGGACGGGCAATACCCGCCAATATAAATCACGCTCCCTTTCCCCACCTGGTGGCGTGTCATTGCGACTGCGCCGTGCAGCAGGGCGTCGGGGCAATTCCACTCAGCCAGCGTTGCGGCCCCGCAAGGCCGCAGCCTTTCAACCCAGACATTCAACTGCAATTCATCATATCCCGCCAGTCGCGCTGTGCGATGCGTTGCTTTCTCCAGCGTTGTCCAATCCTCGATTTCCACACCGCACAACTTTTGCAGCAAGCCCGGCAGCGGCTGCTGTACGATGTGCCCATGGCGGTCCATGCTGCCACTCTGTGCCCCCAGTATCAGCGTGCCGCCCTGGCGAACGTATTGAGTTAGCTTGCGTACCAGCGTCTTGTCAACGATCTTCAAGTGTGGCGCGATCAGCAACGGATAGTCGTTCCAATCCTGCCGGCTCCAGATCATGTCCGCCGAAATGTGCTGCCGACTCAATTCCGCCAGCCACCGACTGTATTCAAATTGACCCTCAGCCACATAGGTATTGATGCGCCGTTCATCGGTTTCGTTGTCAAACTCCCGAAGAACTGCCGCCACACACTCTACGGTGGAATCAAAGAAAGCCTTGCCAAGATGTTTGATCTCTCCGCCCAACCGGCTGGCCTCGTCCAACCATCGCGTATCGCCGTTGTCCTGACGTAAAAGACCATGCCAATGCTGCTCGCTGCCATAAGGGCAACTCCGCCAGCGGAAATAGCTGATGAGTTTGGCCCCGTGCGCCACACTCTGCATTGCCCACAAGCGAAGTTGTCCCGGGCGGGGCGTGCGCAGCACGTAGCTCATCTGCCCGCCCGGGCCAGCCTGCTGCTCCATGATCGCAAACGGATAAGACAAGCTGCGCGCCTGCACCAACCCCCAGGCAGCCCACGGCCAATCCTCATCCGGCGCAAACAGCGGATATTGGTCATGCGAGAAAAAGTCGAGCGGTTTGGCCAGCGCCTGCCCGTCGATATTGCCGAAGATGCCGTTGTGCGTAATCGGCCAGCGCTTGTTGACCCGACGCAGAATATCCGCCTGACGCCGGGCGAATTGTACAACACAATCACTGATAAACCGCGTCTCATCCAGCAACTGATGGGGATTCAGCTTGGTGGCCGTCGGATGCGGCAGATCGATCTGTTCCCAGTCAGTGTAGGTCTGTGACCAGAAGGCTGTCCCCCATGCCGCGTTGAGCTGATCCAAAGTCGTGTAGCGATCCTCCAACCACCGCCGAAACGCCCGCGTATCGCTGGGCGCATAGCTGACATCCATGTGGCAGTTGAATTCATTATCCAATTGCCACGCGATGATCTGCGTTTCATCGCGATAGTGCTCAGCCAGGGCGGTGCAGATCCGATCCGAAAGCTCCAGATATTTTGGGGAGGTGTAATTGAGGTTGCGCCGGCTGCCATGTGCCATGGGGACGCGGTTGAAATCCCATCGCAGAATTTCAGGATAATTGGTCGCCGCCCATGCCGGCGCGGAATACGTCGGCGTTCCCATGACGACATGGATTCCATGCCGGCGGCACAGATCGATCACGCGGTCAAATATGTCGAATTGATATTCACCCTCGCGCGGCTCCCAGTAGGACCAGGCGCTCTCGCCCATCCTGATCATATTGAAGCCGGCTGCGGCAATGCGCTGGATATCCTCGGCATATTTTTCAGCAGGCCAATGCTCCGGGTAATAACAGACACCGTAATAAAACTGACGCCACATAAGAAAACCACTGATGCCCGCAATACCCGAACCTGTAAACCGTTTCACGCACCAACGTCGGCGCATTGATGCGCTACGGCTGGCTGGTCACCGGTTTGTCCTGCCATCCCATTCCCTCCGCGGGGCTGCCGGGCTTGAGATGGAAATCATCCTTGATCGGGTTGACCCATCGCGGGTTAGCCACCTTGGCGCCTTCGGCCAGACCCAGCTCATGCGCCCTTTTAAGATCATCACGCTGACCTAAATTGAAGATTTCATATTTTTTAGGATCATTGTCAACCTGGATGAGGCCCAGCATGTAGATTTTACTGACCGGACGGAGTTCAAAGAAATTGTTCCTGATGATGTTGTCCATCGAGTTCGCGCCAACAAAAAGGGCGATATCACCAAGCGTCGGGCTGCCGACAATATTATTCTCGACCCGGTTATCCTTCAGCGGCAAATCCCAGCCCCAGTCGCGTCGGGGCATGCCATGCAGAAGAATGTTGTACAAGTTCCCGTAACAGGTGTTGTTTTCCACAATCGCATCGGAGGAACCGGCAATATAAATGCCCTGGGATTTATTTTTAATCACCCGGTTGTTTCGGATCAGAACCCCGTATTCATCTCCTTCGTCTTTATTGCTGATTTCGTAGAAGATTCCAGCCCCGTTGTTGTACGCGGTGAAGTTGTCCAGCACCTGGTTGTTACCCAGCGCGCCATCGAACCAGATCCCCGCCCCGTTGTTATACGTCACCTGGCAATTACGGACCGTAACCGCTTTGATTCCCGGAATCAGCTTCATCCCACCGCCATGCCAGGCGCGATTGAAATTGCGGTAATTGTTGTAGTTGATCGTCGAATCTTCCAATACCACATTCTGCGGCGCAATGCCGGCATACTTGACTTTACGAACCCCTGCCGGAACATTGGGAAACTCCTCCCAGTTTCCACTCATGCCGACACCCACAATACCGTTATGGGAAAAATCGCAGCGGCGGATCACCGAGTCGTGGGCAACCAGCGTGATTCCGCCACCATCACCATAATTCATCACGCAATCTTCAATCGTCCAGTTTGTGCTCGAGGCGACCGTGACCAGTCCCAACAGCCTGTTGGCTGCGCTGGCGTTATTGTGCATGAAACCGATCTTGCGCAGGACAACATGCGATACGCCCTTGGCCAGCAGGAGCTGGCCCGGCACGATCGACGCCTCCATCACATGCTTGTTGGGGTCCGATCGATCAGCCAACATGCAATAGAGAACCTGGGCAACGCTGTCATAGAAAAACGAACCGGGAACCAGATCTTCCAGCCCCATGCCCACCGGAGGCAGCAGCGCTTTGCTCTCGTACTCGCCCGATTTTTGAAAGGTGTTCTGAATACCGATCTGCTGAAGGGGCTGGCCATCAGCAAATAACTGTTGGCTGTTGACCCGAACACCGGCAAGCTTCCAGACACCCGGTTTGTCCGCCTGCCAGTTTTTCACCAGCACTGATCCTTTGATGATCGTTTTATCCGCCCCGGCCCCTTCGATGATCAGCGGTTTTTTATCCGTTCCGCCCCGCGTCACATTCACGGTGGTTTCAAGGCGATAGGTTCCAGCCCCCAGACGGATCGTGTCGCCAGGGTTGGCCTTATTCATAACGGCTTGCAGCGCGTTGGAATCCGCTCCAACCGGTACATTGATGACCTTTCCCAAGGTCGGAGACAAAATAACGAAACAGAGAATCCCCGTCAGCAGTGTTCGTGCCATTGCCAGTTCCTTTCGGTAAAATGATGTCGAGGTCAGGGCAGCATCGTTGTCAGGTTCGGATCGACCGTCCACATGCCACCGGCGTAACTGCCGGGCGTACGACCTTGCAGCGTATCAACGGGTAACATCATGCTGACGTGCCCATCAACAAAAGCGTAGTTATAATATTTACCGCCACCGTGAATCGGTTTGCCACCGATCGGCGCCTGGTTGGAAGGTACGTAGGCTAATTCGCGTGTCCCCAAGTCCGACCCGATGACGTTTTCCGGGTGAATGACTTCAACCAGCAACAGCGTTTCCGTCGGCCGGCGCGTCTGCGTTACCTTAACCCATCCCAAATTATTCGGCATGCTCCCATCGGTGTTCATCACGATGCGGCAAGCCATGCCACCCGGATCGGAAAGTTTGTATCGGCCGGTCATCGCGTAGCTGCGCCGGCGGGCAACAAGGCTCATGCCGGGATCGATCGGATAGGCATCAGCCGGGCAGCGCAAGACGGGCACATCAACATCCGATCGCCACGACTTCAGAGTTGCATCAGAGCGATTCAGACCCAACTGCCGGTCAATAATGTCATCCCAGGTATATTGGTTACTCGCCCAGCCAGCTCCAGAGACAGTCACCACGCCGGCGGGCAAAGCACCCTTGTTTTCACTGGCGTACATCAACATGGCGGTGGCGATCTGCCGCATATTGCTGGCGCACGCGACCGTATTGGCTGCTGCACGGGCCTTATTCAGCGCAGGGAGCAAAATGGCAATCAGGACGCTGATGATCCCGATAACAACGAGCAGCTCGACGAACGTGAAGGCTGATTTACGTGACATGGCACACCTCTCAATTCGTTGAAACACGTAACCGTGCTTGCGCCGCCGGAATCACTCAGGTGATCGTCAAATGTCATGACGGATAAATCATGAGGGATCCGCATTCGCAATTCGACCCCGGCAGTCCAGAGAACCGGCCACGGTTGATGCACAGCTAATTACCTGATACCGGTTCCTGCCATCCTTTACCCTCCGCCGGGCTGCCCGGCTTGAGGCGAAAATCCATCCCTGCAATGTCCACAAACTGTGGATCGCCGATCTTGGCGCCCTGCGCGTATCCCAGCTTATTCGCCGCCGCGCGCCTGCGTGGGTCGCGCAGATCGAACACCGAATCCATGCCGCTGTAGCTGGCACTTCCCACCAGCGACAGCAGATGTGTTCTGCCCGGTTTGTCCATATAAAAGTTATCCTTGATGACGTTGTTCGACGAGTTCTCGCCGACGAAAAGAACGATGTCATTCAGCGACGCCTCTATCTCCTTGGGAGAACCGCCCACAATGTTGTTGGTCACGACATTGCCGGTCAGCGCGTTGCCCCACGCCGGCTCCGTCCGCGGCATTCCATGCAACGAGATGTTGTACCGGTTGCCGTAACAGGTGTTGTGATCCACGATCGCATCGCGGGAACTGGCAATGTAAATGCCCTGGGTCTCGTTGTTGATGACGCGGTTGTTGCGGATAAGACAGCTATAGCGGTCCTCCTGATCCCGTACGCCGATCTCATACATGATCCCCGCCCCCATGTTGTCGGCTACGAAATTGTCCTCGATGAGATTGTCGCCCAACGGGCCGTCAAACCAGATGCCCGCCCCCAGGTTGCCGACCACCCGGCAGCGCCGCACCGTGGCGCCGCGGACGCCGGGAATCAGTTTCATTGCCCCGGCGTGGTCATACTTGTCAAAATTCCGGTAGTTGTTGTGCGAGACGTTCAGATCCTCCAACACCACATGCTGGTTGGGTAAACCGAAATACTTGTACTCGCCGGCGGGCGCTGTCGATTTCCACTCTTTCCACGGCCCGCTCACCCCTATGCCCATTCGCCCGTTCCACGAGATGTCGCAATGACGAACGACCGTGTCGTGAACCGACAGTCCAAGCCCCGCCATGGCGCCAAAACGCATCGCACAATTTTCAATCAGCCAGTCCATTGCCCCGGCAATCCCGACCAGCGTGTCGGTGGAGTGCATGAAACCGATGCCGCGAATCACCCCATGCGATGCCTCGGAGATCATCAGAAGCTGCCCTTGGACGATCGTCGCCTCCATGACATGCCCGTTGGGATCGGACTGGTCCGCCAACATGCAGTAGATCGAATGGCTCGTCTTGTCGTAATAGAACGATCCGGGACGCAGGTCGCGCAAGTCCTCGCCCACCACCAAAAGCTGGGTCTTGCCGGTGCTTTGACGATTCGCCTGCCATTGGTTCTGCACGCCAATCTGCTGGAGCGGCCAACCGTCGACCAGCAACTGCTGGCTGTTGATCTCCCGGTCGCCGACTTTCCAGACGCCGGGCCTGACTTTCACCCACCCCGTGACCAGCTCCGATCCCTTCAGGATCGTCTTGCCCGCGCCAGCGCCCTCGATCACCACCGGCCGGCCCGTCGCACCTCCGCGCGTGAGCGTGAGCGTCTTATCCACGCGGTAAACACCGGCCGCCAGCCGCACCGTATCGCCCGGCTCGACCTGACTCAACGCCGTCTGGATGGCTTTGGTATCCGCACCGGCCGGTACTTGAATCACCCGCCCCATTGCCGGGGACAGGATGCTGAAAACCAGGAATCCAACCAGAAGTATCTGCGCCATCTTAAAAATCCTTTCATTGGCTAATGCTCACAGTGGCATCGACCGCCGGCATCCCAGCCATCCATGCTGCCGCGCGGCGATCAATGATTGTAGGTTCGCGTCCACATTCCACCGGCGTACGTCAGCGGTTGTCCAGCGGGAATCGTGTCCTGCGGTGCCATCAGTCGGACATGCCCATCGGCGAAGGCGTAGTTGTACTTACCATTGTGAATTGGCTTGAAGCCGGGCGACTGATCAGCGGGCCGGAGGTGGCAATCGTGGCCGGAGTAACCGATAACGTTGTCTGGCCAGATCGCCTCGAACAGGAGGATGGTTTCCGTTGGACGGCGCGCGGAGGTGATTTTGACAAATGGTGCGCCCGTGTCGGTGATCATACCGGAAGCATCCACACTCAATTGGCGTCCAAATCCGCCCCCGATCGGCGGATTGGTCTCTGCGGTGATCGCATAACTGCGCCGGCGAGCCACGACGCCCAGGCCAGGATCCACGGGGAGCGTATCCGCCGGGCAGCGCAGCACCGGCACATCGACGGAAGAGCGCCAGGATTCCAGCACCGCCTGGGATCGTTGCAGCCCCAGGTAGGGGTCGAGCAAATCATCCCAGGTCAGAACCTGTGGATTGCCCGGCGAGCCAGGTAGCCGTAGATCGGCCGGCGGCAGGTAGCCGTGATTGTTGTTGGCGTACATAAACATGGCGGTGACGATCTGCCGCATGTTGCTGGCGCACGCGACCGTATTGGCAGCTGCACGGGCCTTATTCAGCGCAGGGAGCAAAATCGCAATCAGAACGCTGATAATTCCGATAACGACCAGCAGCTCGACCAACGTGAAGGCTGATTTACGTGACATGGAACACCTCGCAACTAGTTGAAACACGTAACTGTGCTTGCGCCGCCGGCTGCAAGTGGAGCCAAAGTGCTGGTCGCCGCAAACAAAAGCACGTACCAGCACTCTGGGACTTCACGTTCCAGTGCACTTGCTGTTGTTACGATCGTCGCCGCAACAGAAGCAATCCACCTGCGCCCAGCAGGCTTAGCGTCCCTGGTTCGGGTATCGACTCAATCTTCACGTTGTCGATGTAGTAGGTGCTGGCGGCGTTGTATTTAGGCGACATAAACTGGAACACTTTCATGAGGTCATTCGTAGCCCACGATGCACCATAACCAAAAACGTCAGTAGTATAGTCCGTTCCATCCAGATTGATCGTGTATTTGGTCGCATCCTGATCGGAAGCTGGAACCGTCACGACAACCGAGTGCCAGTCGTTCATAGTATACGTCGTCACTGCATCAAACTTGGAGCCGGTAGGCATGTTGTGAACAGTCCCCCCACTGCCGAGTTGGAATTGGATATAGTTTTCATTACCGACGGGACCGCCTTGGATTCTGAAAACTATGTTCGAGTCGACATTGTAAAAATTAAACGAAACTTTCAGGCCAAGATTGGCATCAATGCCACTGAGATCCCGCCAATCAAACGCAGGATAGACGTAAGAAGGAGAAGTCCCGGTACCGTCAACGACCTTGAGGACGTAGGCGGATTCATTGCCCGACCCGGAGGATGAATCGGGATTGGTTGCTCGCGTGACGCTGCTACCATCGCCAGAATTTAAGAAGATGTTTGGGACGACCGGATTAGGACTATTGTCTGTCTCGAAATTCTCATTAATGTTGATGGTGGCAGCTCCGGCTGACCCAACCAGTACCACAGACGCACATGCCGCACTCGCGGCCAACAATAAACGATTCATATCCACGCTCCTTAGATAAGAGGTTTTTCCCGGAAGTCTTGGCGCAGGACACGCGCCTGCTCCGATGGATTGGTGCAACTCGATCCCCGCTCCAGAGTCAGCGGCAAAGCGCGACTGGGAAGGGGAGAGGTTGTGGTTTCGATTTTTTCAAACAGCATTTCCGCCGCCACCTGGCCCAGGTCATAGCCGGGCAGGATCATTGTGTCGATCGCCACACCGCCGGAATCACACGGATGATCGTCAAATGTCATGACGGATAAATCCTGTGGAATCCGCATTCTCAATTCAGCACCGGCAGCCCAGAGAATGGGCTGGGCGGTTGTGGCGGAATAGGTCAGCACCGCGGTGGGTCGGTCGTCGGCGGTCAACCAGGGGATCGATGCAGCAACCCGCTGGGAGCGGGCGATCGATCCGGGCACGTTCGGTTCGATGACCTGCGGTTTTAACCCCGCCCGCACCATCGCCTGAATGTACCCATCGCGTCGATCCACCGTGCTGTAGTGACCAACGCCGGAATAGTTGACATACGCGATACGCTGATGCCCCAGACGCAGAAGATGTTCAGTGGCCTGCACACCAGCCTGGAAGTCATCAGGATAGACCCGATCCATCTCCTGTTTGGCATTCATCCAGACCGAAGGAATGCGATATTTGTCGATCAGCTCGAGCATTCGAGCAGGCACGCGGGCGACGTAGTTGATGATCAACCCATCGCACGACCACTCGCGCAGCAAGTTGGGCATGACTTGTTCGCTGGTCAGTTTGGCATTGGGCAGACTCGCGACGGTAAGACGCAAATCTTTTTTCGCCAGCGCATCTTGAATACCCGACAGCGTTTGCCCGAGCAGATCGCTGTGATGAGGCTCGGAACTGAGTAGCAGACCGATACAGCCGAACGCACCTTTGCGAATCGCGCGGGCAGCGGTATTGGGACGGTAATCCATCTCGCGGGCGACGCGCAAAACCCGATCGCGCGTCTCCGGACGCAAATGCCCCGCTTTCCCATTCAACACCATGCTGACGCCGGCGCGGGAAATTTTGGCGCGTTGAGCAATTTGTTCCATTGTGACTGACATAAAGTTAATCCAAACCGCATGAAAATGAGTCAGTTACTTGATTTATTAACTAAATATACGTACTATACCGCCACTGTCAAGAATAAAAAATAAAAAGAGAGCAATTATATTATCGGAAATTGCTTGGAGGTGAGTGGGAAGGTTAGTGAAGCCTATGGACACCCCGCGAATTGAACATTATCGGTCGATTTATCGTCAGGGATTGTTGGATGATGTCATGCCTTTCTGGCAGCGGCACGCGCCGGATCGGACGTGCGGGGGTTTTTATAGTTTTCTGGATATCGATGGTTCGGTCATGGGAACCGATAAGGGAATCTGGATGGCCGGGCGAACGACCTGGTGCTACGCCACACTCTATAATAAGGTCGAGCAACGCGCCCAATGGCTGGAGTTGGCGCAACACGGGGTGAAATTTCTTCGTCAGCACGCATTCGATACCGATGGACGGATGTTTTTCACGGTGACACGCGACGGGCGTCCGTTGCGCAAGCGCCGTTATCTGTATTCCGAATGTTTCGCTGCCATTGCCCTGGCCGAGTACGCCATGGCTTCGGGCGATGCGGCTGTCGGTCAGACCGCGATCGATCTTTACAAACTCATTTTGCGTTATTACACGACGCCGGGATTGCTGGAACCGAAGGTAAATCCGCAGACGCGCCGGCTCAAGTCGCATGGCATGTGCATGATTCTGCTGGCGATCAGCCCGATCCTGCGCCAGCTTGATCCGGGCAACCCGCTGTATGAAAAGACCATGGATCAAGCCGTAGCCGGTATTCGGGATCATCACCTCAAACCGGAATTTCAGGCGCTTCTGGAAGCGGTGGGGCCGCAGGGCGAATTTCTCGATGAACCAGAGGGGCGAGTGGTTAATCCGGGGCACGCCATTGAATCAGCCTGGTTTATTCTGGCTGAGGCGCGATACCGCCGCGATCGGCAGCTGCTGGCCCTGGGGCTGAAGATCATTGACTGGCATTTGGAATGTGGCTGGGATCAGCAATATGGTGGTTTGCGGCATTATGTTGATTGTCGGGGCATGCCCTGTACTCAGTATGACCACGAGGTGAAACTCTGGTGGCCGCATAACGAGGCGATCATCGCGACACTTCTAGCCCATCATCTCAGCGGAGATGAGAAATACCTGCGCTGGCATGAAAAGCTGCATGACTGGGCGTACGCCCATTTCCCCGATCCGCAACATGGGGAATGGTTCGGCTATCTAAATCGCGATGGTGGCGTGCTGACGCGCATCAAGGGGTCTATCTGGAAAGGTCCATTCCATCTGCCGCGCATGCTGCTGTACTGTTACAAACTTCTGGAACAGATGAAACCCGGCTACGCCGAGGCAGATCAGTGGTAATCGCCAGGCGTCCGCCAGTGAACATGATTATCAGGGAAACACACAATGAGTAATGCGTTTTACCAACCGCTGCCGGTCACGGAGTTTTATGTTTCGCCGGCAGGTAATGATCGCTGGTCTGGTAAAAAACCCTCAGCCCGAAAAGGCCGGACCGATGGTCCGTTCAAAACGATCGAGCGCGCACAAAAAGCCGTGCGGGCGTTGAAGAAAAAAGGACGCCTCTCCACGGCTGTCAAAGTATGGTTGCGCGGTGGATTATACGAACTGAATAAACCGCTCGTTTTCACCTCAGCCGATTCAGGCACGTCGCGCCTCAAGACTGAACGGCTGCAACTGCCGATGACCATCACCTATGCTGCCTATCAGGATGAGCAGCCCGTCATCAGCGGTGGGCGTCGTATTACCGGCTGGAAACCTGCCCGGGTGAATGGCTGCGATGCGTGGGTCTGCACTATTCCTCCTGTGCGTCAGGGTAAGTGGAACTTCACACAACTATGGGTCAACGGTCAGCGGGCGACCAGACCTTGCACCGACAAGAAACGCCTGTTCCAGATCACCCAATTGCTGGGCAAGGTCTGCTGGGAAGGAACCGTCTGGCAGATGTATGATACCGGTCAGGATACGTTCCAATTCAAACAAGGGGATCTCCAGGACTGGCATAATGTTCAAGATGTCGATTTCGTGGCGCTGCACTTCTGGATCGAAAGCCGGATTCCCTTTGCAGCAATCAACGTCAAAACGCATACCGCCCGGCTGCAACACAAATCGAGAATGCGTCTGACCAACGACAGCGGTTCAGAAGGCGCTTTTTATTATGTTGATAATGTTTTTGAGTTGCTGCGTGAACCGGGACAATGGTATCTGGATCGGCCGGCGGGAAAACTTTATTACATTCCACGGGCAGGGGAAACAATCGAAACGGCCGAGGTGGTGGCGCCGGTGTTACCGCGTCTGGCGGTTTTTCAGGGTAGCGAAGATGCGCCGATTCGCCATCTGAATCTGCAAGGGCTGACGTTCAGCCATAACCAGTGGGTCTGCGGACCGGAGGCGCTGACCGCCACCCGTCAGGCGGCGTGTCATCTGGGTGGGGCGGTGGCATTTTTTCAGGCGGAGCATTGCGCGATGCAGCAATGCACGGTTGAGCATGTGGACGGGTACGCCATCGAGATCAATCAGAATAGTTTTGATGTGGATATTCTCAGCAGCCGAGTTACCGACCTGGCCGGCGGGGGTATCAAGATCTGGCACGCAGCGTCAGGGCACGATAGGCAAATGGCTGATGGTTGTCAGGATATCACGGTCGCTGACTGCCAGATCTCCGATGGCGGGCACTACCATCATCAGGCGGTCGGGGTTCTTGTCGGCAAATGCAGCGGGACGCAGGTGATCCACAACGACATTCATCACTTTAACTACACCGGTATCAGTATTGGCTGGCAGTGGGGTTATGAAAAGGGTGATTCCTACGGCAATGTGATCGAATACAATCATGTCCACCATATCGGGCATGGCGTTTTAAGTGATCTTGGGGGTATCTATGCGCTGGGTGTGCAGCCAGGCACACGCATCCGTTACAACATCGTGCATGATGTCACCAGCCGAACCTATGGTGGCAGCGGCATTTATACGGATGAGGGGTCGTCGAACATTTTGATCGAAGGCAATCTGGTCTATCGCACTGGCACCCAGCCGTTTACCCAACATTACGGTCAGAGCAATATGATTCGCAATAATATCTTCGCTTTTGGAGGTAAGACCCAGGTTAACCGCTCTGTCCCGGGGCCTGGAGATGACTTCACCCTGACGAAAAATATCATTTATTTCGATAATGACAGCGGAGTTGCCATTGACGGTAATTGGTCCAAAATCCGCGCGGTGATCAATCGGAATCTGTACTTTCACCGCCGTAAAAAACCACTTGTATTTGATGGTGGATCATTGAAACAGTGGCAGGCGCGCGGGCTGGATCGTGACAGCACCGTGGCCGATCCGTTGTTTGTGAACCCGGATAAGGGCGATTTCAGACTCAAACCCAATTCACCGGCAATCAAGATGGGGTTCCAGCCGATCGACTTTTCGCTTGTTGGCCCGCGCCCCAGTCCCAAGCGTAAATGATCCTCAGGGCAACGTGTTGCTCGGTTGGCGCAATTGAGCCAGAAATGCTTCTTCGTTGCATCCACGCTTACGGGCTGCTGCAATCAGTCGTTCGGCTTCTTCCACGTGGCATTGCTTGAGCAGACATACCGCTGCAAGCACAACAACCGGTGTGGTAATCTCCATCCCCCCAGCCAGGTGGCGCTGCAGCTCATGCCTCACCCGGAAAACCGCCCGGCATGATTCATCATATGGCCGGTTGGTCAAAAGGCTGACATAGCGTGTGGCGCGGTCGTTCAGTTTTTTGTTGCTGGGAACCACCCAGGTCATGACATTGCCGTAAACGCGTCCCAGCAGGCACATCGTGACGGTGGACGCAGCATTCATGAACATCTTGAAGCAAAGGTGTTCATGAATATTGAGCAGGCTGTTGCAGGTATCGGGGATCACCAACCGCAGGACAATCATGTCATTCAGGCTGTTCAACCATGAATCAGCCGCTGCGAGCTGGTGTTGCGTGCCCATTGCGAAAATGGCCAGTTTGGCACCACATTGCCTGGCCTTGGTGATCGTGGTTGTGTAGCGGTCAGCCTGAGCAGCAGCGTCGTGTAGTTCCTGTCCGCATAAAAAGAGGATCAAACCATCGTGATGATCCCGCAGGCGTGTGTTCAAGCCCGCAAGGGTGATATCAAAACGCAGAATTTCCCTGAGTGTCAGCTTCGGCAGTGACGGTGGTCGGATTCCCGCCGGCAGCATTGTTGCTATTTCTTCAAGGCTCCAGTCAAGACCGATCGGATCGCGCCCGAGCAACCTAGTCCACGCTTGCACGTTGGGCTGCTGGGGTGTCACAACATAAGCCCAGGAAGGCTCGGCATCAGGATCATCATGCTTGGCAAAGGGGGGTACGGAAAACGTTGGTGCCCGCTCGGTGGTGTCGGTCAGAAGATCAAGTGAATAATGATCCGCCGCATAGGTTATAAAACCATGCGATTGGTAAATCGCACGTTCCAGAGCGACCATTTGGCTGAGGCTGCCGATATTGTCCAGCCTTGTGAACGCCCCGTTTAATACTTCCAATTCAGACAGCCGCGCCAAACCTCCCACGGGGGATGATGTCGGCACCTGGGCATCGGCGAAGAGTCGGCCTAGTGCTTCTTCCATGGCAGCGCCGACAATCGCAAATTCCGACGAGGTTGCCTGCATCCGGGTGGATCCTGTAATCGCCATTGGGCCGGTCGCCAGGCATATCCTGCGAATCTGCTCGCATTCAAGCACTTGGCGGCAACGCTGGAATCGATACAGCACCTCATCGGGATTGTTGTAGACAAACCATGTTTTTGCCCCTTCTGAAACGCCTGCCCACGCCGCCCCGATCACAAAGCTGGTCTCGCCGCCTTCGGTAATGGCAACCACCAGATCATGGGATGTCAGGCCGGCATCGCGCATCTGACGCTGCCCGAATTCTGCGAAATCTTCGTAACCCTCCACCGATTTGATCAAGGCGTGGTCGCCGCCGGACATGATGCTGCGTGTTGCATCCGCATAAGCCGCCAAAGCCTTGAAGCTGTCGGGCGATTGTTCCGACAGTTGCTTAAAAAACTTGCGCCAGATTGAATCAAGAAGAATCGACAACCGTCCGGTGGATCCACAGCCAACGAAAAAGATCCTCCCCTTGTTGACCAGTGTCTGATACATCTCCCCGGCCAGTCGGGCTGGCGCGTCCGAACGTATGATCGGCGTCAGGGCCTTGAGCATGGCTGTGTCAACCGACAGTAGCTGCGACAGCGCCTCGGATGGATTTCCGGCTGCAGTAGCACTCAGGTCAACTGTCAGTGGGTGTGACTGTTCAGTGACAAGACAGCCAAGGTGAAATTCCGTTTCGTATTTGATGAAATGCGATGCTTGTTCGTCTGGATTTGACATTGTGTTCCTCAAGGTTGGAGATTGAGTTCAGGTCAATTCATCCACCGCGCAGTAGTTCCTCGCCCGTTTGAGCCACCTGCCAGACGTGCTTATAAAGATCAATTGGCAACGGGCCAGCCCGATAGGCGGCCAGGCAATCGTTCCATTGCTCAAGCCCGGATGGCCCCACGACGACATAATCCACCTGTGGCATTGATAGTAGAAATCGCAAGGCGATCTGGGATAACGTCATGCCAGCTTCGGCGGCGATGGCAGCAACGTGCTGGGCGCGCTGAATGATGATTCGTTCCTGCTTCACCAGTTGACCGGTTGCAATCTGGCGAACACCGATCAGATTCTGGTCTGTTGGCGCGGTTGAAAGCTGCTGAACGTATTGCTCATAGCCGCTCCCCAGAAGCCCCATCTCAAATGGACTGGCTGCCCAGATCCGCGCCTTCATCCTCCGGCACAGCGGAACCAGATCGCTTACACCCTGAAGCGTCACGGCATTGATACGCTGAAAAGTCATCACGTAATCGACGACTTGTTTCCCCAGCCACCGCTGTTGTTGCCCAAAACCACCGCCACCCATTCCTATTGCTGCGATTCGTCCTTCATCCCGAAGTGCCAGCAGCGTATCCAAACATTCGGCCTCTGCGTCGGGGCGACAATTCTGAGGTTCATGCACCGAAAGCAGGTTGACAGGCCGGCCAAAGCGTTGTTCGCTGCGGAGCAACATGTTGCCAATGAACTGGCGGCTGAAATCAACAATCGCCCGGCCTCGTTCAATCCCACATTTGGTCGCCAGCACTGGATCAGGCCCCTGCCAATTCATCAGCGCCGCACCAACCACCTTTTCGGCATCACCATAGAGGGGGGCACAATCGGTTAACAAAAAACCATCCGCCCAGGCCTGTTGCAGCATGGTGACCGCCTCCTGCAAGCAATTGGTCTCAATGGCACACCAGCACTGCGATGTTCCCAGCGCCATGCGTGGAACAGCAGCCAGCCCAGCAGCAGGGGGGTGATGGGCAAAGAATGCCTCCCGTGTCAGAGGTCCTTCAACGGGAAGATTCAATGAAAACGATGAAAAGGTTGTCTGAGACATGACTCTTGCGCGACGTTAGACAATCGCCACCGCCATTTTTTCCAGGTTGGCCCAGTCAGGATTCAGCCCCATTCCCGGCTCCATCGGCACTTGTAAAATCCCGTCAATAATAGGCAAGTCAGGCAGGTTTTTCAGTCCCCGGATCTGCGCTTCATCGATCACAAGCTGTTCGTAATAATCATTGTTGACAATCGCAGCACAAAGCTGGGCATTGCCCCATCCCAAGCCGTGCACCTGCGCCCTCATGCCGAATGACTCCGCCAGATGCGCTGTTTTCATCGCGCCGGTGATACCCCCTTTATAGCCGACACCGGTGCGCATCATGTCCAGGGCGCGATTTTCGATCCAAGTGGCTGCGTTCCAGTGGCATCCATCGGAGGTCTCGGCTGCCAGTACCGGAATTTCCAGATCGTGACACAACTTGGAATAGCTGACCAGATCAAACTCGCGCATTGGTTCTTCATACCAGAGATAATTCAGATCCTCTAAAATGCGACCAAACCGCAACGCTGTCACAAAGTCCCAGCCAGCCGAGCCATCGAACATCAGGTCGGCCTCGTCGCCCACCCACTTGCGTAAATTGGCTGCCAGTTTCGCATCCTCTTTGGCATCGCCCCATGCGTGCAACTTAAAAGCGGTGAACCCAACGTCTGCGCACAGTTTGATGTGCTTCTCGTACTCCTGCATCGTCGGCCAGGTAACGGTCGATGCATACGCGGGCACGGGTCGTCCGTGTCCACCGATCAACTGATGGATGGGCAGCCCTGCCCGGCGCGACTTGATATCCCACAACGCCTGATCAAAAAGCCCCAGATGACGAATATGCAATTCCTCAATCCGGTCAATCTCCCACACTTCGTGCCAGAGCGCTTCGGTCATCAATGGGTCGCGCCCGATCAATGTTTTCAAACGCCGCCGAACCAGGCTGGCAACGGTTTGTCCATCATTGGCTCGAACGCAACCATCAATTCCTTCGTCGGTCTGAACCCGCAAAATCGCGGAATAAGACGGTTCCCCCGGCGGTGTTCCGTCTCCATCGCCCGCCAAACCTCGACGCCAGGCGTATTGTGGAACTGCAGCGGGATGTTCCAGGATGTAACAATTAATGTCGGTAATTTTCATGGCATGACTGTTGAAACCAAACGCACCGGCCGAAATACACGAGCGGCCTGTCCGCACGGTAGTGTTCCGGCTGAAATTTCCAAAACCAGCATCCCGTTTACCGGGCCAGATCTTTGCCGCTCCACCCTTTGCCGGCGGCGGGGCTGTCTGGCTTGAGACGAAAATCCATCGTGTCCGGGTTCATGAACTGTGGATCGCCAACCTTGGCGCCTTGGGCGTACCCAAGGTCATTGGCGGACTTGAGTCCGCTTGGATTACGCAAGTCATGAACGGAGCCATCGATCACATACCCACCGGTTGTGAGCGACAACAGAATGGTTTTCCCCGGCTTTTGTGCGTAGAAATTATCCCGGACAACATTCCCGGATGAATCCTTGCCGGTGAAGACAACCATATCGATCAGTGAGGCCGACTCGTTCCAGATCGGGCCGCCCATAACATTGTTCACGACACGGTTGCCCACCAGCGTGTTGCCCCAATCGGGCTGAGGCCGGGGCATCCCATGCAGGACAATGTTGTACCGGTTGCCATAACAGGTATTGTTCTCGACGATTGCATCATTGGAACCGGCGATGTAAATCCCCTGCGTGTCGTTCTCAATGACACCGTTGTTGCGAATGAGGATGCCGTAGGTGTCCCCTTCTTCTTTGATACTAATCTCATTCATGATTCCGGCGCCAAAATTGTGCGCGACAAAGTTGTCCTCGACACGGTTGTTGCCAAGATCGCCGTCGAACCATATGCCCGTTGCAAGATTATCCGTGACGTGGCAGCGGCGGACTGTGACGCTGCGGACGCCGGGGATCAACTTCATGCCGCCGGCCATCCAGGATCGGTCAAATCGGCGGTAATTGTTGTGCGTGATATTCAAATCCTCCAGCACAACATTCTGCGGCGGTGTGCCGGCGTACTTGTGGACGCCCGAGTCCGGCTTAAAGGAATCGTAAGGCTTCCAATTTCCGCTCACAGCGACGCCCACCAGACCGTTGTAGGACATGTCGCAGCGGCGGACGACCGAGTCCCTGAAAACGATCGCCAGCCCGCCGCCGTCTCCGTATTTCATGGCGCAATCTTCAATGGTCCAATCGACGCCAAGAACAACCGTTACAAGTCCGGTCAGCTTTTCGGCGGCGCTTCCGTTGCTGTGCATGAAGCCCAGGTTACGAACCACGCCGTGCGAAATGCCGTTGGCCAACAGGAGCTGGCCTGGAACAATTGACGCTTCCATGACATGGCCATTGGGATCGGATCGATCCGGCAACATGCAGTAGAGCGTCTTGGTGTTCTGGTCGTAAAAAAAAGAGCCGGGATACAAATCTCCCAGATCTTTACCCACGATCAGGAGCTGTGTTTTCCCGGTGCTTTGCATGTGCGCGTGCCAGATGTTCTGCTCGCCGATCTGCTGAAGCGACTGGCCATCGACAAATAACTGCTGGCTGTTGATTGTCCAGCCGCTAACCTTCCAGACATTGGGTTGGGTTTCCTGCCAGTTCTCCACCAGCTTCGACCCTTTCAGAATTGTCTTCCCAGCTCCGGCGCCTTCGATGATCAGCGGTTGGCCCGGCGAGCCGCCATGCGTCACGTTAACGGTTTTATCGAGGCGATAGATTCCAGCCGCCAGGCGCACCGTATCTCCCGGACCTGCCTTGTCCATCGCCTCCTGCAGCGCATTGGAATCCGCGCCGGCCGGAACATCGATGATTCTTCCAAAGGCCGGAGAAATAAGGGCGAAAGTGAAAAATACGACCAGTAGACACCGCATCATGCAATTCCTTGATCAGGATCCGCCTCGCGGAGGCGCGCAATACTGTTCACCGACTTGCATTCTGCTCGTTCCACCCCATGCCCGCCGCCGGGCTGTCTGGTTTAAGGCGGAAATCGTCCTGCATCGGATCAACCCACATGGGATCGCCAAGTTTTATACCCTGGGCATAACCCATGGCCTGAACCGCCTTGAGTTGTTCAGGGTCGCGCAAATCGCGAATACCTTCCTTGGCCACATAATCGCTGACGCTCGGAAGCGTCATCAGGTGGGTTGTCTTGGAATTATCCGCATAGAAGTTGTTGTCAACCGTGTTGTCAAATACATCCTTGCCGGCAAAGATAATCATATCGACAACAGACACGTAATTGCCCTGCGTTGCGCCACCAACAATATTGTTCTCGACCCGGTTGTTTTTAAGCGGCAAAATCCAGCCCCAGTCACGCCTGGGCATGCCATGCAGGACGATGTTGTACGCATTGCCATAACAGGTGTTGTTTTCCACGATCGCATCGGATGAGGCGGCAATATAAATGCCCTGTCCTTTATTTTTGATGGCGCGGTTGTTGCGAACCAGAACGCCATATTCATCATCCTCATCCTTATTGCTGATTTCGTAGAAGACCCCGGCGCCGTTGTTGTACGCGGTGAAGTTGTCCAGCACGCGGTTGCTGCCCAGCGCGCCATCGAACCAGATCCCCGCCCCGTTGTTATGGGTCACATGGCAATTGCGAATGGTGACGGCCTTGATCCCTGGGATCAGCTTCATCCCGCCGCCGCTCCAGGCCCGATTGAAATTACGATAATTGTTGTAGCTGAGGTTGGAATCCTCCAAAGTTACGTTGAGCGGTTCAACTCCTGCATATTTATGTTTGTGAACGCCTGGCGGGACGTTGGGAAACTCCCTCCAGTTCCCGCCCATGCCAACACCCACAACGCCGTTATGGGAAATGTCACAGCGGCGAATGACTGAATCCCGACAGGACAGTGTCAGCCCACCACCATCACCATGATTCATCACGCAATCTTCAATGGTCCAATTCACACCGAAGACCACGGTCACCAGCCCCGTCAGTTTGTTCTCAGCCGAAGAATTGTTATGCAGGAAGCCGATCTTCCGCAAGACCACATGCGATACGGGCGACGCCTCCTTGGTCATTAGAAGTGGGCCAGGAACGATCGATGCCTCCATGATGCGGCCGTTGGGATCGGAGCGATCCGGCAGCATGCAGTACAGACTCTGCGTATCAGTGTCATAAAAAAATGATCCCGGAACCAGATCGTCCAGCCCTTTACCCACTGGAGGCAATATCGGTTTGCTGTCGTACTCGCCTGACTTTTGGAAGGCGTTCTGGGCACCAATCTGCTGAAGCGACTGGCCATCGACAAATAACTGCTGGCTGTTGATTGTCCAGCCGCTAACCTTCCAGACATTGGGTTGAGTTTCCTGCCAGTTCTCCACCAGCTTCGAGCCTTTCAGAATAGTCTTCCCGGCTCCGGCGCCTTCGATGATCAGCGGTTGGCCTGGTGAGCCGCCATGCGTCACATTAACGGTTTTACCGAGGCGATAGATTCCAGCCGCCAGGCGCACCGTATCTCCCGGACCTGCCTTGTCCATCGCCGCTTGCAGTGCGTTGGAATCCGCGCCGGCCGGAACATTGATGACTTCTCCGAGGGCTGGAGACAGAGCGCCCAAGCACACTATTCCCGTCAGCAAGGTCCGTAGCATCGCAAAATCCTTTCGTATTGAGAGATATTGACTCGTGGTGCTTACGCCGGATTCTCTGCATACCACCAGCAGGAACACTCCGCCGGTAGCCCTATTAACTGAAACGTATCACGTCAGTTTCAAAAATGCCCACAAATCTAGTTACTTGATTCACTACAGCTAAAATAGCGTTATTTTATAGTCCGTCAAGTGAAATATTCGGATGTTTTATTTTGCTATTTTTAACTAGGGAATTGAATGGATCGGGCCTCCTTGAATTGGCTGCCGTAATTGCCAAAAAATTAAAATCTCTGCTACGCCTTGGTAAGTACAGATGGATCTCAATGGTTGACAGGGCCAAATCCTGCGATATATTGTTAAGTATATCGAGTAACTACTTGATTTTTAACCTTTATGGCGTGCAACCCAAACTATATGGCAGTGTTTTCACCTGATCGCGATGCCTTACTGATCGATATTGACGGCACTCTGACGGACTGGATTGGTCAGCCGCCGGTCGAAGGACGTGGTCTGTTGCTGGGGCAAAGCCTTTTGTGGCAGATGCGCGAATTTGCGGCGCAACGAAATGTGATGGACTCAGCTGAAGCCGAGCGACGAATTCGTGATGTCCTGCAAACCGTTCGCTGGTGGCACTGGAGTGATTTTTTGCGTGCGTTGGATCTGGAAGGCTACGCATTCTGGCAATTTGCTTATGAGCGAGAATCCCATTATCTCGGCGCCATCGAGGGCGGACTGATATCGGTCTTCGACCGCCTGCATCAGGCTGGTTATCGCATGTTCATCACCAGCAACAACCCAAACACCGGTATTTTGCACAAGCTGCGTCTGGCGGGGCTGGCTGAGATTTACGGTTCGCACTATTTCCTTCAGTATTTCAGCCCCTGTGATTTGCATTACATGAAACAGGATCCCGAATTCTGGCGGCGTGTTCTGACACATAGTGGTTTGTCAGCCCGAACGACGATCGTTATTGGGGACTCATGGGCCGATGATATTCTGGCGCCGCAAGAGGCTGGCATTGGCCGACGAATTCATCTGAATAGCGCTGGCCACGACCTTGCCGAGCACTCCGGCCAGCAGGAAGGCGTCTGGAATGTTTCCAACTGGCAACAGATTACCCGGTTATTACTTCAAGCCGCTCCTGCAACAAAACCTGCCGTGATCAATCAATAACGCGCTGCGCGCAAATGTCGCGCAAGAAGGAATCATGCTTGAACTGGCTGGGCGGACCATATTTTTAGGGGGCTTTCACGACCATTGGTCGCGTGCTGATGGAGGTAATCCTTCGCTGTTGCTGGCGGCGCTGAACTATTATCACTACGACTTCATTTGTCTGATGGATGGCAACTCCGCTGATGCGGATGTGCAGCGTGCAGCGGCCGCCTGGAGTAATCGCATAAAAATCTATCTGGGTCGGGAGGAATTTTATGGGTGGGGGCATCTGGTAACGCTTACTCCGCGCGCGCCTCAGTTACCGCAGGACGATCCCGACTGGGAACGAGTGCTGAAAAAGACCAAGGCCAATTACGATCTGCTGATGTTGGCGCATCCGTCTCATCATCGCACCTGGAAGGAGATATTCCTCACCGGAAAAATGGATCGGTTGATCGATGAAGGGTTCATCGACGGAGTGCAGATGCACCCCGACAGCCCGGAATTGGTCGCTTGGTTTCAAAAGAGAGATCAGGCTGGCAAATTGACACCGATTGTCAGTGGCTGGGATCTCCATCTGGTTAAATCGCTGGAGCATCTGCCGCCGGTGCTTTACACGCCGCAGCGACCTCCCAACGGACATTACGAGGCCCCCTGCACAACGCGTACTCTGGTTTTTGCTGAACAAAACGAGCTGGCCGACATCTGTCATGCTGTGCGCCAAGGGCGGGCGGTCGTGGAGGATTTGCAAACCGGGCGCTTGGTCGGCCCTGCATCATTGGTTCATTTTCTGGAATGCAACGGATATCGGGATGCCCTCGCCGCGATGGATGAGGCTCGTGATGCGGTTGAGTTGCAGACCTCAACCGTGTGGACGGGCGGGAAGGTTGCGCAATTCACAATTGCCTCGGATCGTGCTGGAACACTCTGCTGGCCGGTCGATTCGTATCAAACGCAAAAGATCGCAACCATGGCGGACGGGAAAGAAATCC
Source organism: Phycisphaerales bacterium (assembly GCA_020847375.1). Classification (GTDB taxonomy): domain Bacteria; phylum Planctomycetota; class Phycisphaerae; order Tepidisphaerales; family Tepidisphaeraceae; genus JADLCB01. The sequence continues at coordinate 171,091 of JADLCB010000011.1, forward strand.
GCTGCACCGTGCCCTTGACGCTGGATCGTGATGAGTACTATCTCCCAGTTGCCTGGCGGGACGACAAGGGGTTTGAGCGCATATGGGCAGTTCAAGTCCAACATCCCATCCAGTACGATATCGTGCCATGGCTGCGGCAAGATGAAACCGCCATTGCATTCATACCCGGGTTGCCATTGGATGGCGCTTTGCAACTGGATTTCCAAGACGGGTTTGGCTCGATTCAACAGCGCGTTGCAGGGCGGACATTATTGCCGCTGCCGTCAGGAAGAATATCTTCAGCGCCAATTCACTATAACGCTCGAGTACGGCTGGACGATGCAACGCAACGATCCGTCAGCGGTTATCTCACCTATATACCTGTTGAACGCTTCACAGGTGACTGGAATAACATCCCTGTGATCGGCGTGGATCAACCTCGAAATGATGCTGTCGGCGCCTATGGACATTCGCGACCGTGGCCGGGGCCGGAAGTCTTCTCCGCCCGGTTGCAATTTGCCTGGGATGCGCGGGCGCTGTGGATGCGGGCTGATGTACGCGACGAAATTCATCATCAACGGGGTAGCGGCAATTCTGCGTATGAAGGCGATTGTCTGCAGTTGGCGATTGATCCCGTGATGATTCGCCAGGGGACCGTCGGTTATTTTTATTGCTACAACCTCATCTTGAATGACCAAGGGCCGGAGTTGTATCGCGCATTCACCTTCTCCCAGGATATGGGAAAACCATTTTCACCCTTGCCAGTCGGACAGATACTGGAAAAACGACTGTTGAACGTCACACCGATCGAAAAGGGGTTGCGCTATGAGCTTCAATTGCCGTGGACGCAATTGGTACCAGCTGAACCAGCCGTCGGCGTGCGTCTGGGCGTCTATTACATCATGTTCAACAACGATGGAGAGGGGCTGCTCGATACGCTTCACTGGCCTGTTCCAGCCAGGGGAATGTGGATGAAACCAAGGCAGTGGGGCGTTTTAACGCTTATGGATTAGGCGAGTCGTTCAATAACACACGTAAATCATAAGGGAGATCAATATGAGTGATTCAAATCCATCAATCCGTATCGCACTTGTTGGTGCTTCAGGGCGGGGACAGAGTTTCGTCGATAACGCGCGCAGTGCGGGCTATACGATGGCAGCCATCTGCGATTGGAATAAGGAACGATTGGCTGAATGCCAGCAAAAGGAGATGGCAGAATCGTATTATGACAACTATGAGCAGATGCTCGACCAGGCGAAACTCGACGCCGTTCTGATCTCCACACCCATGCAGTTTCATGCGCCACAGGCGACCCTGGCGCTGCAGCGTGATATTCACGTGATCTCCGAAGTGACCGCCGCCGTCTCCATTGATCAGTGCCAGGAGCTGGTTCGTGCAGCCCGTAAATCGAAGGCTGTTTACATGATGGCGGAAAACTGCAATTACCTGCGGTTCGTGCAGTTCATCAAGGGGCTGGTGACGGCCGGACTGTTCGGAGAACTGTATTACGCACAGGGCGCTTATGTGCATGATGTAAAATGGCTCATGGAACTGACCCCGTGGCGGCGTATCTGGCAGAGCGGTGTGCGCGGTGTCACCTACTCCACCCACAGCATGGGGCCAATCCTCGCCTGGATGGACGATGACCGCGTTCGCCAGGTCTGTTGTGCCGATAGCGGGTCGCACTACAAGGATCCCCGTGGCGAGCCGTATGCTTGCGACACCTCCGTATTCCTGGCCCGTACGGTCAAAGGCAGGCTGATTCAAATTCGTGGCGATCTGGTTTCGGATCGACCGAGTTTGCGCTTTAACACCTATCAGCTTCAGGGAACCGATGGATGCTTCGAATCTTCGCGCGGCGGCCCGGGGGATCAGGATAAAATCTGGTTGCGTGAAATCAGTCGCAACCGCGACAATTGGCTTGACCTTGAGACGCTCATGTCGCTCAAGGCCTTCGAGCAATACCTGCCTGATATATGGCGAAATCCCAGCGAAGCTATGACGCGCGCCGGTCATGATGGTACGGATTATGCCACATTGGACCGTTTCGCCCGTGTCATTCGCAACGAGATTGCCAATCCGATCGATATCGATTGCGCAATGGATATGACCTTGCCCGGCCTGATCAGCCAGCAGGCGGTCTCGGGCGATCAGTGGCTGGAAGTGCCAGATTCGCGCCAGTGGACGATCTGACGGATGATCGATATGCCCTGATTCAAGGATGATGCTCCTATCCGAATAAAGCAGGCGGTCATTCGATCTGCTTGCAATAAATCGTACGGAACGAGACGCGACTTTATATCAAATTGCGGTTATAGTGCCCGGCTGGTGAGTTGGCGTTTGACACAATCTCTGCTTGTCGTGCTGATCCTGGCGGGCTATCTGCTCTCCCTGGGCAACTTGCCGGGAGCGAGCGTGGTTTGCTACGGAGCTGATGGCCATGTTGCCGTCGAACGGGCGGAACAGGCGTGTGAAGTTCCACCCAATGGCGAACTGCCAATCTCTGGATCCGGTCAAGAGGTTGCTGATGCCGCGATTGCGTCGTGTGTTGATATTCCCATTTCAGGCCAAGCTGACAACGCACCGGCGCTGCGCATTTGGCGCGAGCGAAACCCGGTGGCTGATGCTGTGATCGCGGCGGTTGTGGTCGCGCATCTAAATGATTCTGATTCACCGGCACGCCTTTGCCGTCTCTCCTTCGTGCCGATGCCTTCCAGCAGTTCGCATACCGCGCTGCGCACGATCATCCTGCTCGTGTAAACCACTTCAATTGAATGCAGCGATCCGGGTTATTTGGGCAAACGGATGCTGCGCCGTTTTGTTTAACACCGTAACCATGGTGTTCAGTGCATATATGAGCATTGCGCTCAAACTGTTTTTTATCAGGAACAATTGACATGACGAGTTTAAGGTCATGGTGCGCCTTGGCGTCAATGGCAGCAGCCGGTTGTACGGTTGCGCCGCACTGGCCGGCTCCGGAAGTGGTGGCGTCAAGGTTGACTGGCGTATCAGCGTTGATTGTCATGGACAGGACGGGCGGATCACTGGATACGCCGGCGCTGATGGAGAACCAGCTTCATCAGGCCGATGCGCTGCGCATGGCATTGACCACCTCGCCGAGCATCCAGGCCGCGCTGGCGCGGGTGCACCAGGCGTATGCCGAGGCCTATCAACAACGCCTGCTGCCCAATCCGCTGCTGTCAGTGGTACTCAAGTTTCCGATCCATGGCGGCGCGCCGACCGCCGAACCGGGTATCAGTGCTGATCTGCTGGCGCTATTGCAGAAACCCGGGAAGATCAAGGCGGCAGAGAGTCGCCTGCGTGCGGCCAGTGCTGAAGCGGTGGTGGTTGTTCTTGATACGCTGGCGCAAGCGCAGGAATGCTATGCCCGGGCGCAATCGCTGGATGCCATGATGCCGGTCCTGCGCCAACGCCAACAGTTGACCGAGCGCCTTGCCGATATTGCGCGATCACGACTGACCGCCGGGGAGGGAACCCGTCTGGATGTGACCACACTGGAGGCGCAAAAGATCGAACTGGAGGTCGAAATTGCCGAGCGCGAGCTTGAACGGCAGGAGGGGCGGCTGGAATTGGCGCGGTTGATCGGCCAACCAAGCGGCACGATTGAATGGCAGCTCGACAGTTGGAACGCGATGAATGCTGAGGACACCATGGTGCAGGCGTGGATACAGGCTGGCCTTGATCATCGCCCGGAAATAACAGCCAGTATATGGGAACTCAGGGCGCTGGGGGTGGAGTTTGCTCAGGCACGCTGGGATGGGTTTGAAGCAATGGAAGTCGGCGCGGCGGGAGAGGGGACTGTTAAATCTGGCGCCCGGGACTGGGCAATCGGGCCAGCCCTGACCGTGCCTCTGCCACTGTTTGACTGGGGACAGGCCCGGCGTGATTTGGTCGGCGCACGCCGATTGGAAGCGGCACACCTGCTCAACGATAAGCGCCGGCAGATCGTCGAGGAGATCCGCCGCGCTCATGGGGCATATCGCGCAGCCGTCGATGCGCATCAACGTGTCAGCCAGGAATTGATCCCCTTGCTGCAGCAGCGCCGCAATGAGGCGGACTCACAATATCGGGCGGGTCAGAGTGACATTATTTCACTCATTCTGGCTGACCAGGATTTGCAGGCTGCGCAGATAAGGCGGATTGAATTGGAGTGTCGCACCGCCATATCACGGGCGCGGCTGCATCGGGCCGTTGGCGGGTCAGGCGTAGCGGTACCCAAACCCGCAACGCAACCGGCACCAGCCGTAACTATTCAACAAAATAATGAGGGAATCTAGTCATGAAAAAAGAGAGATGGATTATCGTTGTCATACTGCTGGTGTCGCTGGGACTGCTCGCTGGCTGTGAGCAAAGGAATCTTGCTGCAACGATCGACAAAAACGGCAAACATGATGCTGACGATGAGCACGATCACGATGAAAAACATGCCCATGCCCATGGCGCACAAGAACCGGCCCACGATGATGACGCCCACGATGCAGAGATTCAACTCAGCTCCGAAGGGGTGAAAAAGGCTGGCCTGCAGATTGAGACCGTTGGCCGACACAGACTTGTGGAGGCTATCCTGGCTCCGGCGCGGGTAGCGTTTAACGCCGAGAGCATGGCACATGTTGGCTCACCGGTGTCTGGTCGAATTTCTGAGATCAAAGTCAGGATTGGCGACAAGGTGGAAAAAGGCGACCCGCTGTTGATCGTGCAAAGTCCTGATCTGGCGGAAGCGCAAAACGATTATCTGCTCAAACGCATGGCTGCCGAGGCTGCCGGGCCGGTGGCCGAGCTGGCCAAGCTCGCCCATGAGCGCGCCAAAACGCTCCATCTTGAAAGTCAGGGTATCGCATTGACCGAAGTGCAAAAGCGCGAAGCTGAATATCAAACGGCCTTAGGCGCGCACTTGGCAGCCCAGGCGCAGGCCACCGCAGCTGCCAATCGATTGCAAATGTACGGAATGAATCAACAAGCGTTGCAAACTCTGGAGCAATCGAGGGAAATTGCGCCATACTACATCATTCACGCGCCAATCAGCGGGCAGGTGATTCAGCACCAAGTGACCTTGGGCGAGCTGGTCAACCCTGACCGTCAGGCGCTGCTTGTGCTGGCGGATATGAGCACATTGTGGGTATTGGCTGACGTGCCTGAGTCGCGCATGAATAAGGTGGCCCTGGGAGCCAAGGCCCGGGTCAGTGTTCTGGCACTTCCGGGCAAATCTCTCGATGGTACGGTCAGCTTCATCGCCGCGGCACTGGACCACAACACCCGCACCATCTCCGTGCGTATCGAAATCAAAGCAAACGATCAAAGGTTAAGTCCGGGGATGTTCGCACAGGCGTTAATCGTCGAAGCCGGCGGAGAAGAAAATCATGAACCGGTACTGGCCATTCCTGAACAAGCCACGCAACTGATCGCTGGTGAACACGTCGTTTTCGTCCCGGTGGAAGGTGAGGAAAACACATTCGCCATACGCCCGGTTGAGGTCGGGCCGGCGGTCGGAAATATGTTGCCGATCATTTCGGGGCTTGATGAAGGCGAGCACGTTGTGACCGCTGGCAGTTTTATTCTCAAGGCGGAACACGGCAAGGGCACCGCCGGACACGAGCACTAATTCAAGGAACCGCAACTCATGCTTGAAGCGATTTTGCGATTTTCAGTTCAACACCGCTGGCTGGTTCTGCTGGGGGCAATCGTGGTGGTGGTTGTCGGGGCGTTCTCGCTGCGCAATCTGACCATCGACGCCGTACCTGATATCACCAACAATCAGGTGCAGATCAACACATTGTTTCCGGCACTTTCACCGATCGAGGTGGAGAAGCAGATCACCTTCACCATTGAAACAGCGCTGACGGGCATTCCTGGGCTGGAATATACGCGATCCTTGTCACGCAACGGTTTTTCGCAGGTGACAGCGGTTTTTCATGACAATGTGGATATCTATTTTGCGCGGCAGCAGGTGCTGGAACGATTAAGTCAGGCGCGCGAGAATCTACCGCCCGGCGCCGAGCCACAGATGGGCGCCATTACAACCGGGCTGGGCGAAATCTATGTCTGGACGGTGGAATTTACTGATCCTCACGGCAGGGGCACGCCTGCCGCCGATGGTCAGGCAGGTTGGCAAAGTGATGGCAGCTATCTCACCCCGGAAGGTCAGCAGTTGACGACGGATCTGGAGCGTATCGCCTACTTGCGCGAAGTTCAGGACTGGATTATCCGCCCCCAGATCAAAGGTGTGGCGGGCGTGGCGGGTATCGACGCGATTGGAGGGTATGTCAAACAGTATCACGTCCAGCCTGATCCAATGAAACTGGTCAGCTATGGGTTGACATTCCATCACATCATCGAGGCCCTGGAAAAAAACAATACCAGCACCGGTGCCGGTTACATCGAACACAAGGGCGAGTCATACCTTGTTCGCGCTACCGGGCGCATTTTCAACAAGAAACAGATTGATGACATTGTGGTCGGTCAATACCGGGGAACGCCCATCCGGGTGCGGGACGTGGCGACGGTCGGAATCGGGCGCGAGCTGCGCACCGGATCAGCCAGCGAAAACGGCGAAGAAGTCGTGATCGGCACAGCCATGATGCTCATCAAGGCCAACAGCCGCCAGGTCGCCAGTGACGTTGATGCCCGGATGGCCGAGGTCAATAAGACGCTGCCGCCAGGGATTCGTACACGAACCGTCCTCAACCGGACACAATTGGTCAATGCAACCATTAATACGGTGGAGAAGAATCTGGCCGAGGGTGCGATTCTGGTGATCGTGGTGCTCTTTGCCCTGCTGGGTAATTTCCGGGCGGCGTTCATCACAGCGCTGGCGATTCCCCTGTCCATGCTGATGACAGCGACTGGAATGGTGCAAAGCCGGATCAGCGGCAATCTCATGAGTCTAGGCGCAATCGACTTCGGTCTGATCGTCGATGGATCGGTCATCATTGTCGAAAACTGTCTGCGCCGTCTGGCGGAAAAACAACATCAGGCCGGGCGCAGGCTTACACTGGCTGAACGACTGGACGAAGTTCTGGCCGCCAGCAAGGAGATGATCAAGCCTTCGGTTTTTGGTCAGGCGATCATCATTATCGTCTATCTGCCCATCCTGACACTCACCGGCGTGGAGGGCAAAATGTTCACGCCCATGGCGATTACCGTGGTTTTTGCGCTGGTGGCCGCCTTCATCCTGTCACTCACGTTTATTCCGGCGATGGTGGCTCTGGGGATCACCGGCAAGGTCAAGGAGAAGGAAAATGTGCTCGTGCAGGCGATCAAGCGGGCCTATGCGCCGACGCTGCGCTGGGCGGTTCGCCTGCGCTACGTGACCGTGGGCGCGGGTGTGTTTGCCTTTGCGCTGTCACTGCTGGTTTTCATGCAACTGGGTCAGGAGTTCATCCCTACGCTGGATGAGGAGAACATCGCCATGCAGGCGATCCGCATTCCCAGTACAAGCCTGAGTCAATCCACCCAGATGCAGTTCGAGGTTGAAAAGACGCTGAGCCAGTTTCCCGAAGTTGCCATTGTCTATTCCAAGACGGGAACGGCGGAAATGGCGGCTGATCCAATGCCGCCCAGCATCTCCGACACTTTTGTTATTCTCAAACCGCAGCACGACTGGCCCAATCCGCGTGGGACCAAACAGCAATTGCTGGAACGTATGGAAAAAGCCGTGGCCTATCTGCCGGGCAACAGCTACGAATGGACCCAGCCAATCCAGATGCGGTTCAATGAGTTGATCGCCGGCATTCGCAGCGATGTGGCTGTGAAACTCTATGGCGATGATTTCGCCAAGCTCACGCCGACCGCCGACGCCATTGCACAGGTGCTGCAAAGCATCGCAGGAGCAGCCGATGTAAAGGTTGAACAAACCGAAGGTCTGCCGGTGATGAACGTGGAGATCGACCCAGCCATAATCGCCCGTTACGGCTTGAACGTGGCTGACGTGCAGGACGTGATTGCCGTTGCCATCGGCGGACGCCAGGCCGGGCTTGTCTTTGAAGGCGATCGGCGGTTTGATCTGGTGGTTCGTTTGCCCGAGGAGATTCGTGGTGATATTGGCGTGCTCCAGCATTTGCCCATTCCGCTGCCACAGGCAGAGGGTGAGTCTGCCCAACTCGCCGTAGCGGGGCACGTGGCAGGCATTGATGAAAACGACACTCGAAGGATTGGATTTGTCCCGCTGGGTTCTGTTGCCAGGATCGAGGTCGTTGAAGGCACGAACCAGATCAGCCGCGAAAATGGCAAGCGGCGCGTGGTCGTTCAAGCCAACGTCCGTGGCCGCGATATCGGCTCGTTCGTGGCCGAGGCTCAACAGAAGCTCGCCAGCCAAGTCGCGATTCCGGCGGGATATTGGATTGACTGGGGCGGGCAGTTTGAAAATCTGATGGCTGCCCGTCAACGACTGCTCATCGTGGTACCCATCTGCTTTTTCATGATCTTCCTGCTGCTGTTCAGCACGTTTAATTCGGTCAAGCACGCCATGATCGTCTTCACGGGTGTCCCGCTGGCGCTTACCGGTGGCATCCTTGCCCTATGGTTGCGGGCAATGCCATTCTCCATTTCCGCTGGCATCGGTTTTATCGCGTTATCGGGAGTGGCCGTGCTTAATGGGCTGGTCATGATTACGTTTATCAATCAGTTGCGCAGCCAGGGTGTTGCGCTGGATGAGGCGATTCAACGCGGCGCTTTGACGCGATTGCGCCCGGTGTTGATGACGGCGCTGGTTGCCTCGCTGGGGTTCGTGCCCATGGCACTGGCGACCGGAACCGGCGCTGAAGTGCAGCGGCCGCTGGCGACCGTGGTCATTGGCGGTCTGATCTCCAGCACCTTGCTGACGCTGGTACTTTTGCCGGCGTTGTATCGATTGTGGCACCGATCCGAAGCAGTCAACCTGAAAACGGAGGCGATTGTCACCTGAGAATCCGTGCTACGGGCAGGGAACGAAAAAGCACCGGATCGCAGCGCTGATCAAGTGCCTCTGGTCGTTTGGCACTATTGATATCCTTACGTGTTGCAACAATTTCTGGAGTCAGGAGTCAGGCTCGATGCGGGCGCGGTGGATGGACGACTTGCCGAAGCGGCCATTGATTTTGTCCACCACATGATCGATCCGGCTTTGGCGCTGGTTGGTCTGCTGGTCAAACAAGCCCAGTTGACCACCGCCACTGACCAGGCTGGCCGCGGTAATGCCAATCAGACGCACGGGCTGAAACGATTGCCTGGCCCAGGTGTCAAACAAGTTCAGGGCGGCCTTCCAGATGGTGTCGGTGGAATCGGTGGCAGTCTCCAATGCAGTTGAGCGGGAGATTGTCTTGAAATCATCGAAGCGCAACTTCAACCGGACGCTTTGCGCTTTAAGCCCGGAACGCCGCAGCCGCCAGGTTACATTTTCCACCTGTTCCAACAGCAGGGAACGCATGATCTGCGCCTCAATCGCATTCTGACTGAACGTATGTTCGTGGCTGATACTGCGGGCCTGCTCGTCGGGCGTAACCGGCCGATCATCAATTCCCAAAGTCAGATTATGTAACCGCTGACCATCGATTCCGAAGTGCCCGACAAACCAATCCAGCGGCATACGGCGCAGATCGGCAATGCTTCGCAGGTTGATCGCTTCCAATTTGGCGGTTGTTCGCGGGCCGATACCCCAGATACGGCTGATGGGTAAAGGGCACAGAACCGTATCAATATCCGACGTATTGATCACCATCAGGCTATCCGGCTTTTTCAGATCGGATGCGAGTTTAGCCAGGAACTTATTGGGAGCGATACCGACCGATGCCGTCAACTGCAGCTCATTCTTAATCCGCTGGCGAATGGCAGCACCAATGGTAGGCCCATCGCCCAGCAGGCGCTGGCTGGCGGTTAAATCGACATAGGCTTCGTCGATACTCACGGGTTCGACCAGCGGGCTGAAGTCGCACAGGATGGCCAGCATCTGCTTGGACAACTCGCGATAGCGCCAGCCGCGCATCGGTACAACAATCGCCTGCGGGCACAATCGTCGCGCCACCGCCATGGGCATGGCGGATCGGCAACCGAAGGGGCGGGCCTCATAGCTGGCTGTGGTGACGACGCTGCGCGGGCCGTCATGACCGACCAGAATCGGTTTGTCACGCAGCCCCGGATTATCCAATTGCTCGACCGATGCGAAAAACGCATCCATGTCGATATGGGCAATAACACGATCGGGGCTGGCCATCGGACGTATTTTACCATCAAAATCGTCTGATGGTTTGCTACCGCAATTGGACAGGGTTGGTGAAGCTGCAAACATTGCCTAGAATGGCCTGTCATGCTTACCAAACGCATTATTCCGTGTCTGGATGTTGATAAGGGGCGCGTGGTCAAAGGGGTTAAATTTTTTGATCATGTCGATGCCGGAGATCCCGTCGAGCAGGCTCGGCGTTATCAGGCTGACGGGGCGGATGAATTGGTGTTTTATGACATCAGTGCCAGCCATGAGGGACGCAAAATCATGGCGGATCTTGTGCGCCAGGTGGCGGATAATGTCTTCATGCCGCTGACGGTGGGCGGGGGGATCCGCACGCTGGATGATGCCACCCGGCTGATCCAGGCTGGGGCGGAGAAAGTCAGCGTCAACAGTGCTGCGGTTAAACGTCCTGAGTTGATTGCCGAAATTGCGCAGAAATTCGGAAGCTGCGCAACGGTACTCGGACTGGATGCCAACCGTGTGATGATTGATGGGGTGGAAAAGTGGCGCGTTTTTGTCAATGGCGGGCGCGTTGATACCGGTGTTGATGTGATGAGCTGGGCCAAACAGGCGCAGGAGCTGGGAGCGGGGGAAATTGTGCTGAATGTCATGAATGCGGATGGTACGACGGCGGGTTATGACATTGAAATGACGGCTGCTGTGAGTGATGCGGTAAGCATTCCGGTGGTCGCCAGTGGCGGGGCGGGTTCACCGCAGCACATGCTGCGCGTGCTGAAGGAGGGAAAAGCAGATGCGGCGCTGGCGGCATCGATCTTCCATTTCAACCAGTACACAGTTCAGCAAGTCAAACAATATCTGCACGAGCATGGTGTTGCAGTCCGCCTGAGTTGAGACGCAATAGAAATCAGCCAAGTGGTTCAGCCCGGCGGCCGTGGCACTGAAGCGGATTTACTCGATGCGCCCGCCTTGTTTGGCGCGATTGATGGCTTGGATGATCGTCTGGTAGACCTGGCGCGGGCGGGCAATGGTCTGCCACAGGCCGATGGGTGATTCTTCCTTCAGAGGAATGATTTCCAACGTACCCAGCCCCAGCAATCGCTCGCGCGTAGTGGTAACACGGCGCACGCGCGCCACCTGGCGCAGGGCGCAGTCGAAGATATCAACCGCAAAAACACCCTGCAGTCGCAAAATGCGCAAATCAGTCAAAACATAGTAACGCGCCATCCACTGCATTGCGCCGACCATCAGGCGGCCGGAAATGAGAATCATGCCGGTCCAGGTGATGTAAAAGGGTGTGCGCGGTGGCAGCAACTGGCGGTAAACCTGAGCGGCAATCATCACGATCAATGTCGCCGCGATAAAGCGCAACGAGTGCAGCACAATGAACCACCACGAAGGTTTGATCAGCAAAATCACGATTTCGCCGTCGTGCAGAATATGGCGGGTGAGCAGGGCTGCCAGCGAGCTGGGCGCGGTTTCATCAGCGGGAAGGGCGGTGGCGCCCGATTCGCTGGAGCAGACCGGAGCGGACTTTTTACGCACCAGATCAAGCGGCTGACGCAACCAGCCAGGCCACCGCATCAGTTTGTTACGCCAGCTCATCATACCGTCATATGATACGCACGAGTCCGGCAGATCAACAACCCGCAATGAAATCCGCCGGGGTATCACGACTGGATCGGCAGGTTCGTTATCGCGAAGTTCGCAGTTTAGATTCATTCGCGCGGCATTTTAGGTCAAAAACACGGGGTTTCAGCGCGACAATATCGGGAAGATTGCGGTAGTCGTCGTTGTGGTCCAAACCATAGCCGACGACAAATTCATCGGGAATGTCAAAACCGATGTAGTCGGCAGAGATGGCGGGTTGTGGCTGGCGATCCTTACGCAGCAGCACGCAGCTACGCACGACAGCAGCGCCGTGCTGATAGAGCAGCGGTACGGCCGCCTGTAGTGTGTTGCCGCTGTCAATAATATCATCAACGACCAGCACTTTGCGGCCTTTAACGTGCCCCAGATGCTGATCGAGAATCGTCACGCCTTGGCTTTTAGTCGTTGCGCCGGGATAACTGCTGATCGTAAGCAGCCCGATCTTCATGGGGATGGGCATGTGGCGGATCAGATCGGCACAGAAAATCATCGCGCCGGTCAGAATTGGCACGATCGTAAGCTGGCCATCGCCGGCGTAATCAGTGGTAATCTGGTGAGCCATCTGAACCACGCGGTGCGCGATTTGCTGCTGACTGATGAGGATGTGGTCAATATCGTCGTGCATGTCGGGATGTAACTCGACTGGCGTCTATTTGATCTTATCGGCATCTTCGCCGCCGGTGTAAATATTACTGGCTGATATTGAATGCGCCGATGACACCGGCAGGGCAAATACGGGCGCTACAGGCGGAAGATGCACAATTTTATCTGAAGCGGCTATGATTGGGGTATGCTCAGTATGGAATCACTTATCGGCAACACGCAGGCATTTCCCATTCTTCAGCACTGGAATTTTTTTAATCATGCCGGTGTGGCGCCCTGCACGCAGGCAGCAGCGACCGCGATGAAAAAGTTTTGTGATGAGCTGCGCGAAGGCGCTTACCTGGGAACACGCTGGTACGCCGATTTGGAGGCGTTTCGTCAACTGGCCGCCAAGTTGATCAATGCCTCGGCGGGTGAGATTTCATTCATCAAAAATACCAGCGAGGGTCTGTGTACCGTAGCCAAGGGAATCGATTGGCAGCACGGCGACCGGATCATCACAACCAATGTCGAGTATCCAGCCAACATTTATCCCTGGATGGAGGCTGCCAAACGCCATGGCTGTGAGCTGGTCATGGTGGAGGAAATCGCCAATGCCAAGGGGCAGCGCGAAGTTCCGTTGCAGCGTATTCTGGATGAAATCAAACATCCCAGAACCCGGCTGGTGACGTTATCACATGTGGAATTTGCCAGCGGCCAGCGCCATGATCTGGTTACGATTGGTCAGACCTGCCGCCAGTATGGCAAGTTGCTGTGTGTGGATGCAATTCAGTCACTGGGAATCCTGCCGGTTGATGTGCAGGCGATGAATATCGACTATCTGGCAGCCGACGGGCACAAGTGGTTGCTCGGCCCGGAAGGGGCGGGTGTGTTTTATGTGCGCCAAGCCTTGCAGGATCATACCCAGCCGCTGGCGGTGGGGTGGATGAATGTCATCAATGCCGAGGAATTCGGCCATTACGATTACACCCTGCGTCAGGATGCCCGCCGCTATGAATGTGGCAGCCACAATGTCATGGGCCTGCTGGGTTTGAAAGCGTCAACCGAATTGCTGATGCAAGTCGGCACTGAGGCTATTTCCGCGCGGCTGGAAACGCTGACCAGCCGCCTGATTGCCGGCCTGGAGGCCAAGGGATACCAGATTATTTCGCCACGTTGCCCCGGGCAATTCAGCGGTAGTGTCAGTTTTACCAGCGCGGTGCATCCACAGGGGGCACTGGTTAATCAGCTGCGCAAGGAGCATCGCACCGAAATCGCCCTGCGTGAAGGGCGTCTACGTGTCAGCCCGCATTTTTACAACACCGAGGCACAGATCGATGCGCTGCTGGCACTTTTGCCGGCGCATTGATCAAAGTGGAGCTGGAGCAGATGAGACAAACGCCGGGAGCAATGAGATCGCTCCAAGAGTTATTGCGCGACTGACATTCGTTGCCAGTTGTAGTGGCTGCGTTTGGTGTCGATGTTCGGATCGTACTGGCCGTTGTTGGTCAGAATATATTGCCCGGAGGAATTGGTGTAGACGTATTTGTAATTATCGGGCAACTGCACTTTGGTGTTACTGCCCGGGACGGTGTAATCTTCGACTTCGCGAATCATCTTGATGAATTTGTCATTCGTACGATCGATGCTGGCGGTGCTGTCTTGATACGTTTTGTCTGCAATCGCCCGGAGTTCGCGATTGGTATCAGCGATAATTTTGCGGCGATCGGCGGCACCCTTGGCGTCAATCTGACTCATTTTGCCCTGATGGTCGGCCAGCATCTGTCTCCATTGCGGCGTTGATTGCACCGAGCTGGCCAGTGCCCACAGGAGCGGCAGGCTGGCCTCGAGCTGCCCAGCGGGCGCGCGGAAAGCCAGATTGGGTTCAACCACCCAGAAAATCGAGCGGGCGAACTGGCTGTCAAAACCAAAATAAAGCGTCCCAAACATCAGCAGCTCTTCGAAATGCTGACCATTCAGATCATAGGTGAGAGGGACTGCCAGAAAAGTCGCATCGCCGAAGCTGCGCGAGTAGATTCCCATCGCCTGCGACTGTTGATCATTTTGCTGCTGCATCTGCAGGACAGGCGCAATCTTTTGTTGGAGCATCTGCGTCAATCCGGGTATGACTGAAATCTGACCGATTTGCAGGTTCGTTGCACCCTGGTGGGTGGAAGGCAGGACGCGTTCCAGCCACATCCGCCATTGGTTAAGATCCGCCGGCATGTAAGCGATCATCGTGCCATTATCAATGGTTCCTTCAGCCGGGCGTGGTATTGGCATACCGGCATTGGGATTCGGAATGATATCCTTTACCGAAAATGTCGGAGCCACGATGACCGCTCGCCCGTCGGGAGCAATCATCGAAATATTGGGGCTGGGCAGCCCGCGAAAGACCTGCGGAGATGGCCAGACCGTCTGGCCGGTAACATTCCAACCCACCGGAGCCAGCGCCGTATGCGAATCCATATTGCCCGACCCCGGATCCTTGAACGTGTGCAGCTCCACAATTAATTCCTGGCTATCGCTGCTTGGCGCTACGCCAGCAGCCGGCGAGGTTTGAGTATCAAACGGATTGGGATTGCCCGAAGCGCCTTGGTTATCAAACGGATTTTGTGCGCTTGGCGGACCCTGGGTATCGAAAGGATTTGATTGACCGAAGACGGTTGATCCAGCAACGGGCAACAACAAGCCTATTGCAATGAGAACAGGAGAGTTGACTATCAAACGACGCAAAACACCTAGCTTGTGCTGCTTCATAATGACAATTTACAACAAAGCGGCGGTGCGACAAGATAAAATAACGTTTCTTTGCGGATTATTTTACGCTGATGGTGACTGCCGACGATAAATTGGGGTGGAAGTTACGGCGTTTTCATCAATTTTTGCAGATCAGAATGAGCCAACGTGGTTTGCAGATGGCCAAACCGACCGGTGTCACGAAGCTCTAGGGCCGAGTGCTGAAGTGCTTCCAAGGCGAGGATTGCCAGACGGGTTGCGGTGCTGACGCGGGCGATGCCCATTTGCTTTAGTTCGTTTAATGGTGGCAGGTCAGGGTGCGCTGCAACATTGATGGGTGCATCCAGCCTGGCTGCCAATTGACGCAGTATCTGACCATCGTGCAGGCCTATTGGGAAAATACAGTCCGCGCCGGCAGCCAGATAGCTTTGAGCCCGCCGGATGGTTTCAGCAAATCTTTCCGCATCGCTCGAACCAAATTGGCGCGCATAAGTGTCAACCCTGGCGTTGATAACGATGGATACGCCAGATTTGCTGGCTGCCTGACGTGCTGCATCAATTCGGTTGGCTGCATCCACCGGATCGCGCAGTTGTCCGGTTGCAGGCATGGTATCTTCCAGATTGATCCCCACAGCTCCAACCTGAATGACCTGGCCGACGTGTCTTGCCACATCCTCTGTTGTTTGACCAAAACCACCTTCAATGTCCGCCGTTACGGGAATTTTTACAGCGCGGGTAATACGCCCGATGGCTGCCAGCATTTCTTCCCACGGTATTTTTTCGCCATCGGCATAGCCCATGGACCAAGCCACACCTCCGCTGGTTGTGGCAATGGCAGCAAAATTAAGATTCTCCAGCACCTTGGCGCTGGCGGCATCCCAGGCGTTGGGTAAAAGCAGAACGTTTGAGCGATCGTGGAGTTGGCGGAAAGATTGTGCTTGAAAAATCTGGATTGATTGAATCATGCGCGATTTTATGCTGTCCAGGTTGTTCCGTCAGCCCAAAACAAAATTACTTCAGGCTCGGTGGCTACCGAGTCAAAGGCTGCGGGCAAATTGCTCCAGCCGCTCGACCGTTTCCCTGCCGATTTGCTGGTCCAATTCATCAAATTTGGCGGCCAATTCCTGACCGTCGGCTGAGGAGATCATTCTATCGCCCATGGGGAAGACCATGGCATCTTCCATCCAGATGTGATGGCGGTAATGTTTGACAAGATCTTCCAGGGTCTTTTTGATTTTTTCGCAGGCATCCGCCTGTTTTTGTTCGTAGGCATCAATTTGCCCAACAAGGGTTGCGACCATTTCCCGACCCTGGGCATGCCCATGATTCAAGCCACCGATCGGGCAACCCTGCGGGGGCACCCCGAGTTTGACCAGCAGCGGAAAGAAAATTGCCTCCTCGCGCTGATGGTGACGTTGATCGGCGTAGACACGCAAAAATTCGGTTGCCCCCCTGAGCTTCCTGGCATCGATTGACCCATGATGTTCGCAGGAAGCGGATAGACTCTCCAGCCAGTTCACAACACGGGTGATCAGTTGATGCTCTTCAGTCATTTGGGCGATGGCTGATACGTTCATGTTTTTACTCCGATGGTTGGGGGAAGAAGATCGAATTTGATTTGTTAGAGTATGATGCCAACTCCGTTGATGCTAGGTCTACTACCCGCGAATCTCAAGGTAGGATTTTATCGTCTTTAAAAAATCGTGCGCTATGTGCGCCTTGCTTTTCTCTATCTCAATCAGCGGTTAGGCTCAGCAGCATGCCCCGGGTAATTGCCATTGAAACATCCGGCCAGGAAGGCTCGATTGCTGCCGTCGTCGGCGACAAGGTTGGCGAGGAAGTCCGCTTTCCGCACGGTCTTCAGCACGCGGCCCAGATCGTGCCAATCATCGACCGTATTTGCCGCGGACATAACTGGACTCCACAGGATATACAGGAATTGTATATCTCGATCGGGCCTGGCTCGTTTACCGGTCTGCGCATTGCGGTAACGCTGGCTAAAACCATGGCGCTGGCGACTGGTGTAAAGCTGGTGGCGATTCCCAGCACCCGGGTGTTGGTGCACAATGCTCCAGCACAGGCACCCAACGCCATTGTTGTATTGGATGCCAAACGCGGGCAGATTTTTACCGCTCGTTTTACCAAGCATGACGATCAATGGGTTGAAACCGAACCAGCTCACTTGGATACACTGGTGGCGATGCTCGCGCGCAGCCCGCGCCCGGTCTGGCTTGTTGGTCAGGGGATTGATTATCACCGTAATGCAATTAACCCCGCTGATACCGGCGTCACTGTGACACCGGCTGATTCGTGGCGTGCCCGGGCGAGGGTTGTGGCTGAACTCGGTCTGCTAGCAGCGGCGCGCGGCGAATATGTCGATCCGTTAACCCTTGAACCGATCTATATTCGCCTGCCCGAAGCGGAAGAAAAGTGGCGAATTGAGCACGGAATTGAAGTCCAGGCGGTGTAATGTGCTGGAAAACCGGCGGGCAATACGATACAAGTAGAAGCGGTAATGATTGGAGTCAGCGCATTTTCCTGTTTCGGTCATGGATGGTCGAACGGATGCACTGCAAAAAAATATCTATTTCTAACCTGAGGGGCCAGGGATGGTTCAACGCCTCGTTTTTGCCGGATTGATGATATTGGTGGGTGTTGGTTGTCAAACAACTAGCCAGCGGTCGGCCTCCAGCCTGCCCGCCCCGACGTTTGATGCGCCGCCGGTGACACTGCGTGCAGCGGTTCCGCCTCCACCACCGGCTGCGCCAACCCAGGCCGTTAGTGCATCAGGTCAAGCTAACCCGTCCAGCGGTGTGCCGCGCGGCTGGGCTCCGCCAGTTAAAGCCCGTCCTTGGCGCTGGATTGTCATCCATCACTCAGCGACCGATCACGGCGGCGCCAAGGCATTTGATAAAATGCACCGCGATAAGGGGTGGGATGAACTGGGGTATCATTTTGTGATTGGTAATGGCACGGACACGCCTGACGGTATGGTCGAGGTTGGATCGCGCTGGCCCAAGCAAAAATACGGCGCGCACTGTAAGACGCCGGACAATCGCTATAACGAGTATGGCATTGGCATTTGTCTGGTGGGTAACTTCGACAACACCCGGCCGACACCGGCGCAAATGAAGGCGCTGGCTCGATTAACGGCATATCTCATGCAGACCTACCGCATTCCTGCCAGCCGCGTCATTGGTCACGGTGACGCCAAACCCACGGATTGTCCGGGGCACAACATGAGTGTTGCGAGTGTCCGACGCATGGCTCAAGCCATCGTCGATAGCGGAGCAGCAACCGATCCGGCGCTGGCGCGCGGTTCGGCTGGTTCCATCGGCAATGCTTCAGCCAATCAATAAACGTTTGTTGTGGGGATCAGCCAGCCATTCAGTGCGCATCACGACAAGCATCTGCGCATAGATGCAGGGGCTATTTTGCCGTTTCAGCAGTTCCATCCAGATGAACCTGCAAGAGCAGCGTTGACGGCTGGAGCGCTTTGACATCATGGCGAACACCGCTGGCCAGTACCAGTAACTTACCGGCGGGCATGTCAAAATGCCCTTCGGGTGTGTCAACGCTCAAGTGCCCCTGCAATACATTGAGCGTAACAGTTCCAGCAGCAACATGATGAGGCAGATAGGCACCGCTGCCAAAAATAAACAGGGCAACCGTCGCCCGACCGCGTTTGTACAAGGTGATCTGGCGATGACCCTGCAACGCTTCAGAAGGTTCCGCCATCAGCTCCTGCACTGTGGCATTAAGATCGAACAGATGATGCGATGCGGTAAAACGCTGTTCAGGATGCTCACGCAGACGATCGGGTTTATTTTGTGAATCGCTCATGATGCACCTGATGATAAGCTATCTGGCAACGAATTAAAATCAGACATGCCGGTGTTGCTGGGTCTGTGAGTTCTGCGGCGATGAGACAGAGTCCGTCAGTTTTTCCGCATTTTTAATTCGCTGCCGCGTCCGTTTGAGCAGATCAGGCGGGGGTGGGCTGACCGTGAGATGTTTCAGAGCGGATAATAGTTTTTCTGTCGCGCGCATACGTTTGCCCAAGCCATTGTGTACATCCGCATATTGCGGCCCATCCTGGGCTGATTGCCGATCAAGTACCAGATCAACCGCGCGTACATCCTGCGGACTTAGTTGTTTAGACATCGCTTAACCCGGACAGTAAAAGAAAGTGAAACATCAGATGAACCCATCCTGCATTCCGTATTGTTTCGTATGTTTTGATGACATCAAAAGTGATCATGCCATCAAGGCCAATAGTACTCATGATTGAGGATTTGACCAATCCGTCAAACAATCGAATCAACTAGAATATGTACGTTCAATTTGCCTCAAGGTTCGCCGCCTGCCAGCGATCGGCAAATTCCGACACCGCCGAGTGCAGCCGCGATTTCACGGTTCCCAGCGGAATCGCCAAAATATCACTAATTTGCTTATATGGAAACTCGTGGAAATAGGACAAGATTAGAATTTCACGCAGGTTTTCAGGCATTTCCATGACCATCTGGTAAACCAGTTGTCTCTGTTCCTGCTCCTGCAGATGTTCAAATGGTGTCTGGGTGGAAACCTGCAATAGATCAATCATCCGGCCACTTTCATTGCCATCATTGTTGATCGCTGTTTCCAGAGTGCTGGTCGGCTGGCGATTCTGGGCTCGAAATTGATCGCGCGCCTTGTTGGCAGCAATCGTGAATAGCCACGGGCGAAACTTACGCCGACGATCAAATTGCCCGGCCGACTGATGCACCTGCAGAAATGTTTCCTGAAACACATCCTCTGCAAGGCTGCGATTTCCTAGAAAACGCACTAAAAAATGATATAACTCACGCTGATAGCGCTGCATTAACTCATCGAAACTGCCCTTGTCGCCATTGCAAAAGCTCTGCATCAACTGCTCATCGGTGCGGCTTTGAGGTTTAGACAAAGCGTTGACCGTCCGCATTACGGTGGATCGGTTTGCCCTTTTGCCGCTGCCAGCCGATGATTTCTTTTCAATCGGCGGGCTGGATCCGCGTTTATCGAGATTGTTTGACGTTATTTTCATTCCGCGCGCCTTGCTCGTATTTGGCGAACCAGGGCCATGATTGATCGTATCACTATGATACTCTGCTCATGCCAGCGAATGAGAAAAAGAGTCAGGCGACGACTATTTTGTCGCAAACTTTGTTGTTACAAACTGTTATAGTATCCAGTCAATCGTTTGTTCCTCTGCTCGATCGCTCAGTAATATAACTGTTAACTGATCAATTATATGTCAGGACCATCAGCTTCCCGCAGCCCAATTCATTTTTTTGATCTTGAACCACACGAGTTGGATCAACTTTGCGCCGACTGGAGTTGGCCGGCCTATCGCGCCAAACAACTGCGCATCTGGGTTTACCAGCAGGGGGTGACCGATCCGCAGCAAATGAGCAACTTTTCAAAGGCTGATCGCCAGCGTCTGGCCGAGGTCTTTGTTTTTACAGGTGGCCGGGTGGATAAGCATCAGGACAGCTCCGATGGCACGCAAAAACTCCTGATCTCCTGGCCTGACGGCGCCAGCGCTGAAACGGTCATGATTCCTGATGGCGACAGACGTACCGCCTGTGTCAGTTCGCAGGTTGGTTGTCCGGTGGGCTGTGCGTTTTGTGCCAGCGGAATCGGCGGGGTCAAGGGAAACCTTTCCGCCGGCCAGATTGTCGAACAGATTTATGCGCTGCAATCACGCGGCGCTGCCGGGCGGGCGGATACTGCCATCAATCGCGTTGTCTTCATGGGCATGGGCGAACCGATGGCCAACTACAACAATGTCCTCAAGGCCGTTCGTATTCTGCATCATCAGGAATGTTTCAACCTCAGCGCCCGACGTATCACGATTTCAACCGTTGGCGTGCCTCCAAAAATTCGTGAGCTGGCTGACCAAGCCATGCCGTTGAATCTGGCTCTTTCGTTGCATGCGCCGGATGAAACGCTGCGTCGCCAGTTGATTCCCTGGGCGCATCATTTCCAGCTCAATGATATTCTCGACGCCTGCCGGTATTATTTTTCGCGTACCGGTCGGGAAATTACGCTGGAATACATCCTGCTGCGTGAGGTCAATGACCGCCCTGAACAGGCCTGCCAGCTCGTGCGACTTTGCCGAACCATCCGCGCCAATGTCAATCTGATCTACTACAACGAAGTGGAGTCACTCGCGTTTCGCCGGCCACGCGGTGAGGACGTGGCGCAGTTTCAGGCGATTCTGCGCGATGGAGGCGTCAATACGCATATCCGCAAGAGTCGCGGACGTGATATCGACGCAGCCTGCGGTCAACTGCGCAAGAAACAGCAGGAGCAAAAAGACCAACAGAATCCACCGCCGCACAGCCAGCCGCTGCCGGTGCTAGCCGATGCGCCCGTGCCGGCGAAACAAACAACCTGAAGCTGCCCCCGTTGAACTGCCGGCAATAGGCCCGATCGTTCCGTTGATCGTGACAAATGCGAGCCAGCGCCTACTATCAACTGCCATGACAGTTCATGTAAACGGACAAGCCCGACAGGTCGAACCCGGAACAACGGTAGCGCAGTTGATCCAGGCGTCCAACCTGACGCCCGACAAGGTGGCCGTCGAATTGAATCGACGGCTGCTCAATAGCGAAAAGTACGACACGATTGTTAAAGACGGGGATCACATCGAGATCGTCACCTTTGTTGGCGGGGGGTGAACGACCGTTGCGCGCACATCACCAACGCACCGGCGGTTATTTCAGTTCCACCGTCCAGTAGGCGGTATCGAGGAATTGTTTCCAACTGGCGTAACGCTCGTCAGCCAGACGGATATTGATCACCGGGCTGCGCCGGGGTTTGTGCGGGCGCGTGATCAGGTGCATATGGGCTTGTTCCGGCGTTCGCCCGCCCTTTTTCACATTACAACTGACGCAACAGCAGACGATATTGTCCCACGATGCCCGTCCACCCTGGCTTTTGGGGACCACGTGATCCAGACTCAACTCATGGCTGGGAAATTTCTTACCGCAATACTGACATTTGCTGCCGTCGCGGGCGTAGATGTTACGACGATTGAATTTCACATCCTGCCGTGGCAACTTCTCGTAGATCAGCAGCCGGATAATGCGCGGTACTGCGATCTGAAAGCGCACCGTGCGAATCCAGTCGAATTCGTCGGGTTCAAACTCGGCTTTCAATACCGACAGTTCCTGCCAGTCGGCAAAATTGAAGTTCTGCCATGCGCCATTGGACGGATCATTCGCTTTTTCAATATGCACGACCTCTGCCTGCGATTTGCAAAGCAGCGCAAATGCCCGGCGCACATTGACGACGCGAATCGCCTGATAGTAGCGATTCAGCACCAATACATTGGCATTCAGTGCTGATGAATACTCAGGCACCGGTGAGGCCGGCCGAAATGGAGAAACGTTGTGACTCATGGCTGATGATCCGCCGCTGGTCCCTTCGCCTGCTGCTGATTATATCGAACCGCCAGTGTCAAAACCAGTTGCCGGCGCAACCGAAAAAGTTAATTATAACCTTTGCGTTTTATTGGCGTTGCCTCCATTATTTGCCGGTATGCACCTGGTTATTTTTGAAGATGATCTGTGGCCGCGGCTGGCTCCGTTGTCATTGACCCGGCCGATCTTCACGCTGACAGCGGGGATGTCCAGCCTGCTGGAGAAGCAACTTCGGCATATTGCCCCATCCCGTTTAACCCTGTGGGTTCGCGATGAGCTGGCGGAGTATTGTCGTCAGACTATCGCCAGCAAACTGGGTATCCCGACCACTGTGAATGAACCATTGCCTGATGAACGGGTGATGCTGATTCATGGTGCCACGCTGCATTACGAACGTTATCAACTACCGCCGACCAACGGAGCAGTTGTTGATGAACAGGGGCGTCTGCGCACGATTCTTACACAATCAGCCGGTTTGACCCATCACGATGCGCTGCAACAAAGTCAGCGCTGGCAGGACCTGCTGAATTTGCCGCGCTTGCAGCCGCAGGCACGGATGGTGACAGCCCTGTGGGATTTGATTACCTGGAATCGACAGTCGCTGACCAAAGATGGTCAGGAACTGCACGGCCTGAGCAATGTTGAATCGGCCGGCCCGTATGATCTCCTCAACGCCAAGGAAATCTGGCAAAGCAGGGAAGTCAAAATCGAACCGGGTTGTGTTCTGGATGGGCGCGAAGGGCCGATTGTGCTGGGTGACGGCGCGACCATCGGCGCCAATACGGTCATCAAAGGCCCGGCCTATATCGGGCCATATGCGTATCTGCGGCCCGTTTCGTTGATCCGTCCGGGGACGACGATCGGCGCGATGTGCAAGGTGGGAGGCGAAATTTCCAATTCCATCATGCTGGGCTGGTCCAACAAATCGCATGATGGTTATCTGGGCAACAGTTATGTCGGTAAGTGGGTAAATCTGGGCGCGTTGACGACCACCAGTAATGTAAAAAACACCTTCGGCCAGATCAGCGTGGATTTTGGTTCCCAACAGATCGATACCGGTACGGGCCACCTCGGATCGTTGATTGGCGATCACGTCAAAACCGCCATTCTGACCCGTCTCATGAGTGGCTCATATGTCGGTTTCAACTGCATGCTGGCCTGTTCGCAGATTGCTCCCAAGCATCTGCCCAGCCTGAGTTTTATCACTGATGATGGCAGGGCTGATTACGACCTGGAAAAAGCCATTGCCGTGGCGCGGCGTATGTATGATCTGGTCAACCATACCTTTGACGAGCTGGAGGAGAATATCTTCCGCTATGCCGCGCGGGCAGCACGGGAGATCGAACAGCCACGTCAGGCGTGACGCCAGGCCGATGATATTTTGTCAACCATGCTATTGAGCGATTCAAGCAGAGGCAGTAATTTATAAAAATGCGTTGGGATCGAGATAAAATAATTCAGCGAATCAAACTGCTTTACCGTCAAAATAAGCCAATGTCGTACAACGCGCTGTGTCAGCGCGAACAGGCGCTGATTTCCGCCTCAGCCTATCATTTCGGCAGCTATCGTCGCGCGGTTGAACAGGCGGGCCTTGTCTACGCCGATATTCTCCGCCGACCACGCTGGAACAAGAAGCAAATCATTCAATTGATCAAGGCGGGCCGGCGCAAAGGAGTTGACCTGCACTGGTCGGCGATGACGCGCCGGCGCGATGAATTGGGCAAAGCGGCGTTTGCTTCGCTGCAGCCGCGCCTGTTCGGCCGTTGGGATCGGGCGCTGCAGGCGGCGGGGCTTGATCCTGAAGAGGTGGCCCGTTATCGACGTTGGGGACCATCGGAGATTATTTTCGAATTACGTCAGCGAAGGCAGGATGGTCAGGCGCTGAACAGCGGGGCCTTGCAGGAGGAGGATCCGAGCCTGCACGCCGCAGCCGTGCGGCATTACGGTAGTTACGATGCAGCCCTCGTGGCCGCCCGGCTGGATCCGGCTGGTATCCGCCAGCGCCGCGTCTGGAAAAAAACAGAGGTGATCAGCGCGATTAAACTCGCGCATCGCAACAAACAGCACCTCAGCGATTCGTCCATTCGTCAGCATCATCCAGCCCTGTATGGCGCAGCCGTCCGGCTGTACGGCAGTTTCATCCGTGCGCGTCAGGAATCAGGTGTCCCTTTCATGCGGGCGGACAGTAAAAAACGAAAACAGGTATTACCAGCCCGGTCAGCCAGTCAGCCCAGGGGAAAATCCGTGTCAACCAACGCTGGAAAATCATCTGTATCGACAGGCAAAACGGCCAATCGGCGCGTCCGTGCCAAGTCGGCTGAGCAAAATCACGCCAGCAAGACCGGGGCGAAAAAACGCCGGGCAACAAGACAAAAATAACGACTGGCCTATGATTACTCCGCGCAGTTGCTGTTGCCGGCGGCAGCCCGCGCACGTCAGACAAAATCATTCCGATGAACGCGATTATTTTATCCATTGGCGATGAGTTGGTGCTGGGGCAGACGGTTGATACCAATAGCGCCTACCTGTCGGCGCAATTAGCGGGGCTGGGCCTGGCGGTTTCAGCCCATGTTACGGTGGCTGACGATCAACCCGCAATCGAGCAGGCGATTGGCCAGGCGATTGGCCAGTGTACGGTGCTGCTCATCAGTGGCGGTCTGGGCCCGACTGCCGATGATCTGACGCGGCAGGTGCTGGCGGCGGTGATGGGCGTTGAACTGGAAATGAATCATGCGTGGCTGCATCGGTTACGCGCGTTTTTTGCTGAGCGCGGTCATCGCATGCCCGAAGCGAACACGATTCAGGCAATGATCCCGCGCGGCGCTTCAATGATTGACAATGTGGCCGGAACGGCTGCTGGCATCGACGCAACGATCGGGGCGTGTCACATCATGGTCATGCCCGGTGTTCCCCGCGAAATGGAGGTCATGTTTCAGCGCGACATTGCCCCCAGGCTGGCGCAACTCAGCCACGGCGCTGTGATCCTGTCCCGTACCTTGCATACGTTTGGTGTTGGCGAAAGCCGGGTGGCTGAGATGCTCGGCGATTTGATGCGGCGTGATCGCAACCCATCGGTGGGTACGACGGTTAGCCAGGGGATTGTCTCGCTGCGCATCAATTCCCGTTTCCAACAGCGCATCCAAGCGCAGCAGGCGCTGGATGAAACCGAACAGCAATGTCGTGCTCAATTGGGTGATTTGATCTACGGTGCCGATGGTCAGCCACTGGCGGAAGTGCTGGGGATGATGCTGATTCAGCGGCGGGCGACGGTTGCAGTGGCCGAGTCATGCACCGGCGGGATGCTGGCCGATTATCTGACCGAATATTCCGGCGCCAGTGCCTATTTCAAGTATGGCTGGGTGACCTACGCCAATGAGGCCAAGATCAGCCAGCTTGGCGTCAGTCCCCAGGTTCTGGAAGATCATGGCGCGGTGTCCGAGCCGGTGGTGGCACAGATGGCGCGGGGCGCACGCGAGCGATCAGGTGCCGATTACGCACTGTCGATTTCCGGTATCGCCGGTCCAACTGGTGCAACGGCGGATAAACCTGTTGGCACGGTATGTATTGGTCTGGCTCATGATCAGGCGGTGCAGACGCATACATTTCATTTCAGCGGCGAACGCCATACCGTGCGCGATCGTAGCGCCAAAATGGCAATGACGCTGTTGCGATTTCACCTGCTGGGCAAATCGTTGCCGTCGTAATCTTCGTGGTTGATCGATCGTCAGTGTATCGCACCATTGCGCTGGTGTGCGCCGCAACGGGTGTTATGTTTCATGGTCGATGTGATGATTCGCGTACGCTAGGGCGATGCCGTAAAGCGTCAAATCGGGGCTGATGGCATGAATAAGCTCCCAGTTTTCGAATAAAAGTTGCGCGTCGCCGCCGGTGGCGATGATCTCCGGCCAAGTGCCCAGCTCGGTGGCGTAATTTTCCACCAGTTCCTTGACCAGCCCGCGCAGACCGTAATAAACGCCGTGGAGAATCGCCTGTTCTGTGCTGCGACCGATGTTGGTCTGAGGAATCGCCGGACTGACGCTGGGCAGGGCGGCGGTTTTGTCATGCAGGGCACCAAGCTGCAACTTGAGACCCGGTGCGATTGCGCCGCCGAGAAAATCCCCGTTGTCGTTGCAGACATCAATGGTTATTGCGGTTCCAGCATCGACCACGACGCACGCCTTGCCCATCTGCTCATGGGCAGCAGCGATGTTGAGAATACGATCCTGCCCCGTTTTTTCCGGTTGGTCGGTGCAGACCTTGATCGGCAGATCAATGTCATGGCCAATCCACTGGACGGCAAGCCCGGTTATTTCGCGCACCATCGTATCGATCGAGGCGTTCAGCGCCGGATTGACCGAGGCACCGGCAATGGCGGGCTGGGAAGTTTTAGCGATCATCTCCCAGGCATGACGAATTGCCCCCGGCCAGTTGGACTGGTGGGCATGGTCGAGGTGATCGGCATGTTTCAACTCGCCCGCCTGAAACACCCCCAAAGCCAGACGCGAATTGCCGACATTCAAAACGAGCAGATTTATATCCATAGTCCCTCATAGTAGTCGAAAATCAGCGGCGGCAAAGAGATCATCAGGCCGCCGATTTTTCATTTCCGCCAGGCGATCAACAAGGGTGATCCTGCGGTTTGGGCAGAAATTAAACCCGTTCATGTTGGCTGACTGGCAGGAATGCAATAAACTTTTGCTGGTGTTGATCAGGTAACTGATGCAACCGCCCGTTGATTTTGTCAAAACAGGAGATTGTCTTTTGGCACAACCCACCTCCGGCGAATCGGCAGCCGCAACCGCCCGCCCCGGCGAGCGCGAAACCCAGTTCATCGAAAAATTCAGCCAGGTGAAGCAGCAATTACTCCACGAGTTGCATAAGGTTATCATCGGGCAGGATCAGGTCGTTGAGCTGCTGTTGGCGTCATTATTTGCCCGCGGGCATTGCCTGGTCGTTGGAGTACCCGGGCTAGCCAAGACACTGATGATCGCCACGCTGGCGCGGGTGCTGAAGTTGAAGTTCAATCGCATCCAGTTCACCCCCGATCTCATGCCCGCCGACATTACCGGTACGGACGTGCTGGAGGAAGATCAGGCGACGGGGCAACGATCATTCCGGTTTGTTAAAGGGCCGGTGTTCAGCAACATCGTGCTGGCTGATGAAATCAATCGCACACCTCCAAAAACCCAGGCCGCCTTGTTGCAGGCGATGCAGGAATATCAGGTGACCGCTGGCGGTAATACCTTTGCCTTGGACGCGCCCTTTTTTGTTCTGGCGACCCAGAATCCCGTTGAACAGGAAGGGACCTATCCGCTGCCCGAAGCCCAGCTTGACCGGTTCATGTTTATGGTCAACATCGGCTATCCCAGTCGCAAGGAAGAAAGCGCCATCGTGCGCAAAACCACGATGGATCAGGATATTGAACCACAGCCGGTTCTGGGCGCAACAGATATTATCCATGTCCAAAAAATTCTGCGCAAGTTGCCGGTCAGTGACCACGTGGTGGACTATGCCGTCAATCTGGCGCGCGCCACCCGCCCCAAGGAGGCTGGCACACCATCATTTATCAACGACTGGTTGACCTGGGGTGCCGGTCCGCGGGCTGCTCAATACCTTGTACTCGGTGCCAAAGCCAAGGCGGTTCTCAGCGGCCGGTTGAATGTCAGTTGCGACGATATTCGTTCCGTCGCCAAACCGGTGTTGCGCCATCGATTGTTTACCAATTTCAACGCCGATGCCGAGGGTATTGGCCCGGATCAGATTATCGACAAATTGCTGGAAACAGTACCGGAAAGCGGCTGATTCAGATCCATCAACCAGCCTATTGCCGCGATATCGCCAGCCGATACTTCCAACCGATTTGGGCAAATGTCACAGACATCACCGAGGCAGGAAAATTAGTTTATTTTGTGCTGATTAACAGGCCGATAGCAAGATTATGGATCAGCCGTCTGGTGGTGCGTTTGACTGAACCTGAGTTGGTGTCATAATTCATCATACGACTGAATATCTCCAGCGGCGTGTTTGGAAAGAATCTGGCGTGATACATCGTCTGTGTAGCAATCTGTTTTCGACCATCAGCCAGAAGTGAATCCTCACGGATCAGTTGGTGCCAGTGAACTTTTTGTCGCACTGGTCGTACTATGAAAAGCCCTACGAGGCTTTTGCACGAAAGGCGGTTGTTTATGCCTGGTCCGCAGTCTACTACTCCCAAGCCGGTTGCCCCTTCGCGCCCGCGACGCCGTTTTCGTCTGTCACAGGCGACCCAGACGCTTCCCCTGGTCAGCCGAATCGTGGCGGACATTGTGCGCACACACAGCCTGATGCGCGATCTGGAAGAAAAACTGACGGAAGACTTGGCACCGGTTCAGCAGCAGCTCGTGCAGGAACAAATTGAACAGGCACTGAGCCGCCTGCATGGTTACGTTGATGAACTCAACGGAATCGGGTGCGAATTGAAAGACCCGACTGTCGGTCTGATCGATTTCATCGGTTTACATCAGGGGCGTGAAGTCTGCCTGTGCTGGAAACCTGGCGAAACAGCCATCGGTTACTGGCACGAACTTGACGCTGGTTTTAATGGTCGCCAGCCCGTATCCGTGCTGGAAGAAGAAGCCGAGTAGTCTCCGCCTGCATCATTCATTTTCTGCATTGATCGACCGCTGCAAGACGGCCAAAAAGGCGATGGCAACGCTGAATTGGCGCGTTGTGCGTTGCGCGGTTGGGTGCTGCGCTGTTGTATGAACAGATGGGGGACCCACTGGCAAGTAACGCAAACCACTCGTCGCAATCGGATTCGTTCAATCGCCTGGAATCAACTGTGACCAAAAGCTGCGATAGACAGCGTTGGAACGGTGTCGTGGCTGATCTTCACCGCCGATGACATAGAGTGTCGCCCCGTCACGCACCAGTGCCGCGCCCGCTGCGGCGTAAGGCAATGGTGCAACCGCAATGTATCGATCTTGATCAATCGAATAGAGATACAACTCGTTGGACATGCCTTCGGAAGGCTCTTGCGCGGTTTGTCCATAACCGCCACCAATCAGAATCCAGTGGTTGTCCAATGTGCAGGCGGACAGGCCACGGCGGGCAGCCGGAAATTGGCGGATTGCCTGCCAGCGTTTTTGGCTGATGTCGTAAACAAATGCCTGATTCAGATTAACAACCGCGCGAGTTTGTTCATCTTCTCGAGCGCCACCAAAAACATAAATCCGTCCCGCCGCAGCCGCGACCGCCGGAAGGATCAGTGGGCCACCAGGATAATCGCTGAGTTGCTCGGTGTGCCCGGTCCCACCGCCGATGCGATAAAAAGTTGGCGATTGCCCCGTAAGTTCCACGCTGCTGCTGCCACCGATCAGGTAGAGATCAGCCCCAAGCTGGGTTGATCCCGCGTAGATACTGGCTGCCGGCAGCCGTCCCAGTGTTTCGACATGATCAGGTGGGCTGAGAGAAAAAACCGGGCCAACCACACCCTGTCCGTTCATTCCCCCCATGATGTACAACGTATTATCAATTACGCCAAAACCACCGTAGGCCAGTGGTTGGCTGAGTGTTCCCAGACGCCGCCACTGGTTGGTTTCAGGGTTGTATTCCCAGATGCCGTCAAGCCATTGCTTCACATCCGCCTGCCAGTCCGTGCCCCCAGCCACGATCAGCCGCCCGTCAATGATTCCAGCGGCAAATCCCCCGTTGCCTTCAGGCAGCGGCGCCATTTTTTGCCATTGCGGCTGGTCAGCATAGACCCGTGAGATGCCCATTGTCAGCAGAAGTGTAACCGCTACGACGCATGGTCTGAAGAAGATGCGCATAAGGACAAAATAATGGCAATTCGTTTCTCGTCAATTAAGCGCATGACGTGGCAACATCTCTTTGGCTCGTCGCGCATCGGCACATGGATGGCATATGCTGCGCCGTCAGCGGGTTGAAAGAAATGAATTGAATGCTAGAACATCCCGGCGCTGGATGCAGCCATCGAACCAATTTGTATAAAGGGATTAGCTGATGGATCAAATCGAATCACTGCCGATGGGCAAGGAAATTACGCCGGTGCCAACGCCTCATTTCCCTGATACGCTCCATGCGGTCATCTGGCGCAACTGGGATGTGATCGAACTGCCCGTTCTGGCTGAGGTGCTGAAAGGCTCGTGTGATGAGGTGTCGGCGCTGGCGGCATCGATGGGTTTGCCACCGCAACGCCGAATCGATGCATCTGAGCGGCGACGCAACTACATGACGATCCTGCGGCGAAACTGGCATTTGCTTCCCTACGCACAGCTCTGCCAACTGCTTGACTGGGACGCGGCGACCATGCGCTTTGCGCTGGAAAAAGATGATTTCATGTGGGTCAAGCTGGGCCATTGCAAACCACGTTGCGCCCCGGTGCATTATCGCGCACCAGACCCTGCCGCCCAAGCCCAGGCCAGACGAATCGCTGCACTGGCTGGTCAATATCTGGCGGGTGATGCGCTTGAAGGCCCTGTCGAGCTTCCGTTCGATTTCATTCAGCGCTTCTCCCACGCTGCGGCCCAACCAGCATCATCTCCGACCTCGCCCGGCCGATCGACAGATGCGTCCTGGCGGATGGTCTATCCCTACTTTTTGCGCTATGGCGATCCACTCATGGGCGATGGTATTGACGACATTCCCGATGGATATCTGGCTGAACTGGCGGATTCGGGGATCAATGCGATCTGGCTGCAGGGCGTGCTCAACACGTTGTATGCGTGGGAACCTGCACCGGAAACCGCCAGGGATGCGCCCCAGCGATTGGCCAATTTGAATCGACTGGTCGAGCGATGCGCACGATTCGGTATTGAAGTGATTATGTACCTCAACGAGCCGCGCGACATGCCGCTGCCGTTTTATGACCAATATCCCGAACTGGCTGGTTGTGCCCCGACGATCAACACCAAAACGGGATTGCCTGAACAGGTGGCGCTGTGTACCAGTACGCCAGCGGTGCAGGAGTTTCTGCGCCAAGGCGTGCGCCATCTGTTTGAACAGGTTCCAGCACTTGGCGGGCTGTTCATTATTGCCTACAGTGAAAATCTGACCAATTGCTTTTCCTTTTTTCATGGAACCGTCGCGCGCGCCTGCCCGCGGTGTCAGTCGCGCGGGCCTGAAGCGGTGACCGCTGAAGTATGCCAGTTGATGGAAGCGGGAATACGCGATGCCGGTTCTGCGGGCAAATTTATTTATTATGTCTGGAGCACGCCCAAGCCATGGCTTGATGGGATTATTGGCGCGCTTCCAGCAAGCACCTGGGTTTTAGCCGTCAGTGAATGGGGCGCGCCGCTGACGCGCGGTTCGTATCACGGCAAGGTCAACGAGTATTCCATTTCCGCAGTTGGCCCGGGTCAGCCGAGTCTGGAGCAGTGGGCGCTGGCCCGCCGCCACGGATTGAAAACCGCCGCCAAGATGCAGGCGGCCAATAGCTGGGAACTATCGTCGATTCCGTTCATCCCCGCTTTGCGCCTGGTGGGGGAGCATCTGTCCAATGTGACTGATGCTGGCGTGGAAGGATTCATGTTGAGCTGGACGCTGGGCGGTTCTCCATCGCCCAATCTGGAACTGGCTAAGGAATTTTCCCGGCAACCGCGGCCAACCGTTCAGCAGGCGATGCATAACGTGGCGCTGCGACGGTTTGGGTCAATCGTTGCGCCACACGTGGTTCAGGCGTGGAATTTGCTCAGCGACGCCTTTATAGAGTTTCCGTTTGATATCCAGGTTTGTTACTTCGGTCCACAATCGTTGGGGCCAGCCAATCTGCTGTTTGATCAACCAACGGGGCTGGGCGCAACGATGGTGGGCTTTCCATATGACGATCTGGAGACGTGGCGCGGACCATACAGCCGCGAGGATTTTCATCAGCAGTTCACCAGACTGGCCCAGCGATGGCGCCGTGGTACTGAGATGATGGAAAAGATTCATCACGAATTTCCCAGTGATGCGGTAAAAGAACAGTGGCGGATGGCCGAGGCAGCACTGATTCATTTTCAAAGCACCGCCAACCAGATTCAATTTATCATCGTGCGTGATCACGATCCGGATGCTGCCCGCGCGATTCTTCAGCAGGAGATCATACTTGCCCGCCGCTTGATGGAATTGGTGAGGCAGGACTCGCGCATCGGGTTTGAAGCGACCAACCAATATGCGTACATGCCTCTGGACCTGATGGAAAAGATTCTGAATTGTCAGGACTTGCTGTCGCGCTGGTAATGCCATGACTGGCGATCACGTAGCCAGTCGTATTACGTCAAAAGTAGCATCAAAAGTGCAAAAATAAGGCTGGCAAAATAGTTGTTGACACGTAATACAATCGAATGTAATCTCTTGATATGGCGCATGTGACGATGAAGGATGTCGCGGCAGCGGTGGAGATGGATCCATCGACAGTCTCGCGTGTCCTGTATGGAACGAGCAAGCGTCATAAATACGATCCCAAGACGGTGACTCGCATTCGTGAAGCCGCCAAGCGTTTGGGGTATCGCCCCAGCAATACCGCGCGGGCGTTGCGCTCAGGTAAGACAGCCCTTATTGGTTTGGTCGTGGCGGATATCGCCAGCCCGTTCTTTGCTGAACTGGCTGGTCGTATCGAAGGACATCTGGGTTCAGCCGGGTATCGGCTGGTGATTACCAACACCGGCGAATGCGCTGATCGTCAGGAAGAGGCGATTGAAGAAATGATCCAGCATCCGATGGATGGCGCCATTGTCGCGCCGTCGGGTCATGCTGGTCTGATCAAGGCAAAAAATTCAGGCCTGGCGATTGTCACGGTGGATCGTCCCAGCGGGCTGGATGATATCGGGCATGTCGGTCTGGACGACAGACAGGCGGGTCAGATGATTGGCCAGCGGCTGCGCCAGCGCGGGTATCACCGCATTGGTGTCATCCTGCCCGACAGCCCGGACGATCCTGGCATTGCCCAGCGCTTGCAAGGCTTGCAGGATGGTTTGGGCAAACAGGGACAGGTGATCTGGAGCGTCCCCGGCCCGCGCACCAGTTTTGCTCCCGACGCCAGTAATGAGCTATGCGATCTGATGCAGCAGCAGATGCCGCAGGCGCTGGTCGGGCTGAACCTGACGTGCAACCTGACAGCGCTGGCAGCGATCAGCCGGTTGAATCTGCACGTGCCACAGACCATCGGTTTGATCGGCATCGACGACTTCCCGACGGCGGCATTCTGGCGACCGCCAATCACCATCGTCGCCCAGCCCATCGAGCAGATCGCGCAGCAAGCGGTGGAGCTGTTGATTGAACAGATCAATTCATCCGGGCAGGCTGCGGCGCGCAATTGCCTGCTGCCGCCAGTTTTGATGGAACGAGGGTCATTGTGATTGTAACCAGCTTTTTGATTCGTGCTGCCGGTGTCGTTTAGTGTGGTTTACACGGTAATTGTAGTAGTACCCGTAATAGGAGATTTTTGTGAACATACCAGCGATTTCCAACATCGAATTTGCCCAGCGTATCGAACGGGCGCGTCAGTTGACCCAGGCTGCGGGGTATGATGCCCTGCTGGTCAACTCCAATGAGGCGGATCTGGCCAACGTTCGCTATTTCAGCGATTTCTGGCCTATTTTTGAAATTGCCGGCGTGCTGATTCCGGTCAATGGACAACCGGCGCTGCTGATCGGGCCTGAGAGTGAGGCGTTTGCCAGGGATCGCAGCAAGATTCCCACCGTTCACAAGATGCTGGAGTACCGTGAATCGGCTGACCCGGCGTATCCCGGTGTCGCGGTGAAGACGTTCAAACAGGTTTTTGCTGAAGCTGGCGCCGGCGAACCACGGCGCATCGGCATCGGGGGTTATCTGGTGACGACGGCGCCGGTGCTGGATGGTTTGCGCCAGGCTTTCCCCAAGGCGCAGATCGAACGCGCGGATCAGATCATGTTCCAGTTGCGTGGCGTCAAATCAGAGGGTGAAATCGCGTGTCTGAAAAAGGCATTTGAAATTTCCGAAAAAGCAGCTCAGCGCGTGGTTGATGAAATTCGTGTGGGTATGACCGAACTGCAGGTCGTCGGTCTTGCCCAGCAGGCGATCTACGAACTGGGGGCTGAATATGAAGGCCATCCGACCTATATTCTGTCAGGACGCAGTAGCCGTCACGCCATCAGCCGCCCGACGCATAAGGTGATCGAAAAAGGTGAGTTGGTGCAGCTCAACGTCGGCGCGCGCGTGGCCGGTTATTCCTCCAGTGTCGGCTTGCCTGTCTGTATGGGCACGATGAGCACGCAACAGCGCGAGCTGGTTGAGTTTGGCCTTAAAGCCCATAACTGGACGGCGCAGCAACTCAAGGCCGGTGTCATCGCTGCTGATATCGCCAGGGCTTATAAAAAATTCTTCGCGGATAACGGCATGAGCCATGTTTATCTCTATGGCCCGTGCCACAGTGTTGGCATGGTGGAAGTTGAACCACCATGGATGGAGGAGATCAGCCAGTATCCGCTGGCGCAGAACATGACATTCCAGGTTGATACGTTCTGCTCCGCAGCGGACATGGGTTTGCGCTTTGAAAACGGCGGGCGCATCACTGCCAGCGGTTTTGAACCTTTCACCGGCAAACTGAAGAAAGTTGTGGAGCTGTAAGCACGACCCAGGTGCTGCATAATAACCATGCCAACCAGCGATCTTGCCATCATCTTCGGCTTTGACATGGAGACCGATGTCGGCAGCTTCACGCCCTTCTACGAGGGGCTGATCCATGGCACGCCCGAGATCCTCAAGGTCATGGCGGACAAGGGTATTGTCAGCACCTGTTATTTTGTCGGCCAGGCTGCCAAGGATCATCCCGAGGTGGTACAGGCGGTGAAAAAAGCGGGACATGAAATTGGCTGCCACAGCCTGTTTCATGAAACGGTTGGGGACGCGATTTTCCCGGTTCCCAATCTCTACCCGTTGCTGGATCACGAGGTCAAACCGCGCCTGGAATTGGCCACGCGCTGGGTGGCTGAGGTTGCCGGTGAGCAACCGGTATCATTCCGCTGCCCGCGCTTGTTTGGTTCAACCGCTGTCTGTAATGCCCTGGAGGACTTGGGATACGTCAGCGACGCCAGTTTCCCCATGTATCGCTATGGCGCGCCGATCACACCCTATCATCCCGACCGTAGCGACTGGACCAAACCAGGGAATATGCGATTGGTTCAGATTCCCAATTTTGCGGATCTGACGATTGACTCCAAAGATCCGTACGGCCGTGACCGCGACCAGTGGCCACTCTTCCGCACGCAGGGGGCTGAGGCGCTGATGGTTCATATCGATGCCTTCATCGGCTATGCCCGCAAAATGGGAAAACCGCCAGTTCTCTGTTTTTATTTTCACCCGTGGGAGTTCTGGCCCATGCCGCAGGGGGCACTGCATTTCGGCGAGGCTTCGGTCAAACCGGATGAATTTCTGGTCAAAAACTGCGGCCCCGAGGCAACGCGCCAGCTTGGCCTGCTGATTGATGCACTCAAGCAGCGCGGCGGCACGTTTATCACTGCGCGGCAATGTGCCCAACAGTGGCGCTAGACGATGGCCCGCCCTTGCATTTGATGGTGATCGGGCATATCGATAGGTCGATATGAACGATTATTTCAATCCCAAATATGCTTCAGTCGATTCACTGCGGGAAAAAGCGCGTCGCCGGATGCCCGGGTTCGCCTTTGATTATCTCGATGGCGGGTGCTTTTCGGAGATCAATCTGCGCCGCAATACCGACGAAATCCGTCAGGTGCAGTTGCGCCCTTATTATCTGCGCCAGTTGAACAAGGCGAGCATGGAAACCGAGCTGTTCGGCAGAACCTACAGCGCGCCGTTCGGTATTGCGCCAATCGGCTTGCAGGGGCTGATGTGGCCCGGTTCGCCGCAGATGCTGGCGCGAGCGGCGGTGGCTCACAATATCCTCTTTACGCTCAGCACCGTCTCAACAGCCAGCATCGAGGAAATTGCGCAGATCACGTCAGGGGCAGCCTGGTTCCAGCTTTATCATCCGGTCGAACCGGAACTGCGCGACCAACTGATTCGACGGGCTGCCGATGCCGGACTCGATGTCCTGGTGCTGCTATGCGATACACCGACGTTTGCCTATCGGCCCAAGGAGATTCGCAATGGCCTGTCGATTCCGCCACGCATGACGCTGCGCAATATCCTCCAGATGCTCGCCAGCCCGACTTGGGCGCTGCACAGCATGAAAGAGGGCGTTCCCCAGTTCAAAACGATGAAGCCCTATATTCCACCGGGGTTGAACATGAAGCATCTGGGAGAATTCATGAACCGGACTTTTTCCGGCCGGCTCAACGCCGAGCGCGTCAAACCGATCCGCGATCAGTGGAAAGGAAAACTGGTCATCAAAGGTGTCGCGACGGAAGAAGATGCTGACAAAGCCGTGGCGATGGGGTTCGATGGGATGATCTTTTCCAATCATGGCGGACGCCAACATGACCGGGGTGAATCAACGATCAAGCCACTGGCGCGCTTTGGCCATAAATATAAGGGCCGCATCAAGGTGATGATGGACAGCGGCATTCGGTCGGGCGCTGATGTCGCCGCCGCACTGGCCAGCGGGGCGGACTTCACCTTCCTGGGGCGCACGTTCATGTATGGTGTCGGGGCGATGGGTGAAAAAGGAGCACACCACACCATCAACATGCTCACCAGGCAGCTG
Source organism: Phycisphaerales bacterium (assembly GCA_020847375.1). GTDB lineage: Bacteria > Planctomycetota > Phycisphaerae > Tepidisphaerales > Tepidisphaeraceae > JADLCB01. The sequence continues at coordinate 208,301 of JADLCB010000011.1, forward strand.
CAGCAGGTCATGGAACAGATCTGCTGCCCGCAGATCGAAAATTTCCCTGACCATCTGATAAAAGACTGAGCGCGGTTAAAAGCCAGCCGCTGCGCAAGGGCAGACCAATTGAATAAACCAAAATCACATCCGCACTTCCTGCGGCAGGGCGGATTCGTGAATGAGGTCGGTCAAACGACGATGCCAGTCGATGTCGCGCCACATGCCAACAAATTGCGGCCCGCAGAAGTTGCTCGTGGCAATGGCTGCCCAGCGGCCCGTGGCGGCAGCGGTGCGCACACCCAGTTCGCATAGCTCCTTAACCCAGTCCCAATTCAGCAGCGGCCAGTCTTTATAATCGACAACGCCCCAGCATTCCGTCGTGATCAAGGGTAGTTTCACCCGGTTCGACCAGTCCGCGTAACTTTCGATCGACTGTTGCAGCAGATTTTGCCAGTAGGTTGGGTCGCTGCGGTACAGAGGTTCGGCCCGATCGACCATCTTGCGAAAACCACTGTCGTCAAACCGTGGGTAGTGATAATCCACACGCTGATAAAATTCGGAATTGTTACAACAAACCATCCAGATGTGCGGCTCGAAAAAATCAAATACCTTGTTCAGGCAGTCGGCTGGATTCAATTGTGGCGGGACAGCCCCCGTATAGGAAAAGCAGTAGTCCAGTTGGCTGTAGCGGCTGCGCAGGGATTCAATGGCGCTGGTCATCCATCGGCATGACGCAGCACTTTCAAATTGGCGCTCCGTTGGCGCGGACAGGAAATAAGGCGCCCAGACATCCAGCGGCCACTCGTTGCACAAATCGACATACAAAATCGTATCCAACAGCCCGTCAGCGGCAATCGTATCGAGCACGCCGGCCCATTGCTGGGCATGAACCCGGGCGTTGGCAATCATCAACCGACGCTCCTGCTCATCATTTTGATACCACGATGACAGTGCCACCCGGATTTTGCGATCCTGGCACAGGCGAAGGAAATCATTGAGATGAGGCTGAATCGTCACGCGAGTTTTGGCGGGGCTGCCCCAGTGCTGCTGATTCCAGCAGGGAATAATGGTGTGCTGCTGCGTGGCACCGGCAGCGTGCAGGTGAGGATACGCATCGATGCGAACCGCATCGTAACCACGCTGAACCAGCTCATCGAGCGCCTGCGACCAGTTTTCGTAACCCGCACCGGGCCAGCGCCGCTCCAGCCAGGAAAAATCCCACATGGTAATCGCCAGAGGATGATCCAGTTTCATTTAGCGCACTCCTTTTAGGCCCGATGATCCGTTGCCTGCTGTGGTTATACGTGATCTTGCGTTGTCAGCGTGGCGGCTGATGGTTCAACATCTGTATTGATCAAATCGTGCGCGACGTGGTGACGATCCAGGTATGTTATCACGCCGGCAAAGACCAGCTCTCCGATAATGGTCCACAAGCGGAGCAGAAAGGCGATGAAATACATTGTTGCCAGAATAACACTGGTATCGCCCAGCTCTGCCCGTACGCGCGGCGGCAGGATCAGGAGCATCACCGTACCAAAAACCAATTCGCGCACACCCATGCCCGCACTGGAGAAAATAGCCAAAAATCCCGCGACCCACGCCAGTGAGTAGGCGCCGGCGACCACCCACCACTTGGCCAGTTGCAGCTTCAAAGGCCCAGCGGCAACGATATACACACCCGCCGACTGCCAGAGCAACCCGATAAAGGTCCAGCCCAGAAGCAGCAGCATCTGTTTACCACGCAAACGCTGAACAATCGCCGGTTTACCCAGTCGTGCCAATACCCAGTTGACCAGACGATAATAAATCCGCGGATGCACCAGAATCGCCAGAGCCGGTGCCAGAATCATCGCGGTTAACATCCAGTTTCGCGCTGGCCCGTCCATCTGTTTGACACCCAGCCACGCCAGACAGGCCAGTGCCAGTACGATGTTGGCCAGCAGAAACAGGGTTAATTCCAGTAGTTGAACGGTGGAAGAAACAGTGCCGGAAACGCGATATCGCCGCAGCATATACGCCCGGCCAATGACCTGAAAAATTGATCCGGGCAGATAGCGTGCCAGTTCCGAATACGACCAGATGCGCATCGCCGGCATCAATGGCACGTCATGTCCGAAAGCACGCAACATTCTTCGCCAGACCAGAGCGCGAAAGATAAACAAAAACAGGGCAAACATGATGGTGAAAATCAGACCGGGGATCAGCAGATTCAGGCTGGCCTGCGTCCATGACGCCAGGAGACGTTCCTGCACGCTGGGCCAACTTCGGTAAATGGGACGCAGCATCATGAGGATAATGACTGCCATTAATGTCGTCGCCACACCCAGCCGGATATAGCGGCTGGAGGCTTTCCACCATTGGCGCAGACGGGCGCGGTGCCGGTGATGCAGGGATATGATGGTCTGTTCGTCGGATTCGGAATCATCATTTGAAGACGGTGCTCCACGGCCACGTCGTCGGCGGCGTGGAGGCAGCAGATGGATGCCATGCCGCCTAAGCCACGGCCGTAGTTTCCGCCGCATGCGAGGCAGCGCCTTGATGAACAGGTTGACCAGTTGCAATAACCGATAACCTACATGCCAGCCTATAACGGTCGCTGCACAATACATCAGCAAACCAACCCAGGCGTGATTCACCAGCCACGCCACCCATTGCTGGTCACGATGGGCTGCATACCAGAAAAGCCCCAACGGCAGCAGCAAAGCGACAGCCAGCTTGAAAAACACGAACGGTCGTCGCGTTAAATTGAGCCGCCTGCCGCGTAACATACGGCTGGTCAGCCGGCGCTTGCCCGGCAGGGAGATCAACCCAAAACCGATCAGAAAGAGCGGTATTCCCCCCGGGCCGGGCAAGGCAACACCAACCGGGCCGGAAATAAGAATCAAAAGCCAGCCAATGACATTTTTAACGAGAAACCAGAAGTAATCCGCAACAAATTGTCGAATACCCGGGCGCGCCGTGATGAACAGGGGAGGGGGTTGGGTCATATTGAACGAGTGACAACCAGCGGTTTATTGTAATCATATTGGCTGATGTTGCGAGTGGTCGTGACGCCATTCTGATCAATGCTCAGGATCAATATGATCCATACTCATGGCGATTGAGCGCGGTTTACGCAGGCGTTGTGGCGTTTCAGCGCATACCGGTTTGCCCGCGATTTGGAGACTGGCGCGATTGCGAATAAATTGGCGCAACTATGAATCACGACGTTTATGAATCACCACTGATTTCGCGCAATGCTTCGACGGCGATGCTCCAATTGTGGTCGCCCCGGCGAAAGTTCGGTTTATGGCGGCGGTTGTGGGTTGCGCTGGCGCGCCAGCAGCGCGATCTGGGGATAACACGGATTACAACCCAGGCGATTGACCAGATGCAGGCGGCGGTCGATACGATCGATTTTGAGCGCGCCAGCGAATGGGAAAAGCGATTGCGCCACGATGTCATGGCGCATGTGCATACATTTGAGGAGGCGGCGCCGGCAGCCAAGGGAATTATTCATCTCGGAGCCACGTCGCAGTTTGTTGTGGACAACGCCGACCTGATCCTCATGCGACAGGCGATGCAGTTGCTGTGTCAACATCTGGCGGGCGCCATTGACGCGCTTGGGATTTTTGCCGCACGATGGAAGTCCGAACCAACGCTTGGCTACACCCATTTCCAACCTGCCCAGCTCACGACCGTTGGTAAACGCGCTACCTTATGGGCGCAAGACCTGGCGTTGGATCTGCAGGAATTGGAATATCGCATCTCCACACTCCGATTCCGCGGGGTCAAGGGGACGACCGGTACGCAGGCGTCATTTCTGACGCTGTTCGACGGGGATCATGCCAAGGTTCAGGAACTGGATCAACGCATCACCCAGGCATTCGATTTTGCCGAATCATTCACGGTGACAGGTCAGACTTATCCGCGCAAGGTTGATGCAGCCGTGATCAATTCGCTGGCGGGCGTTGCTGCCAGCGTGCATCGGTTGTGCAACGACATCCGCCTGCTGGCGGGGCTTAAACAGGTTGAAGAACCGTTTGAAGCCGAACAGGTCGGCTCCAGCGCGATGGCTTATAAACGCAACCCCATGCGCTGCGAACGCGCAACCGGGCTGGCGCGTTTTGTGCTTAGTCTTGCATCCAGTCCGCTGATGACGGCGTCGGAGCAGTGGTTTGAGCGCACGCTCGATGATTCATCCAATAAACGCCTGAGCATTCCCGAAGCATTTTTAGCGATGGATGGCTGCCTGCAGATTGTTGTCAACGTCGCGCGCGGGCTGGTGGTCTATCCTGAAGTTGTGCGCCGGTTTGTGATGAGCGAGCTGCCGTTCATGGCGACGGAAGAAATTTTGATGGCGGGCGTGAAGGCTGGTGGCGATCGCCAGGAATTGCACGAATCCATTCGTCGCCATTCGCAGGCAGCGGCGCAGAGGGTGAAACAGGAAGGTCAGACCAATGATCTGTTGGAGCGACTGGGTCATGACCCCTTGTTCAGCCAGATCGATCTGACTGGATTGCTCGATCCGTCAAAGTTCATTGGACGGGCACCGCAACAGGTCGATGAGTTTATCGCAATCGTGATCGATCCGATCCGCAGGCGTTATCAGGCAACCCTCGATACGCCGGTTGATCTGAAGGTGTAAACGGGCGGCGGGGTAAGCCTGCCAGCGCGTTAGTGCAATCGATTTAGTCAAAAAAAATTTGGGAATGGCCAAAAAGTCACCCAATTTTTTCGCGGCGAAGTACTGATTGTCCTGGCCAAAATTCGCCTAGGGTTCAGAGCGGACTCAACTGGATAAATACGCAGATATTGGCCGGAAAGTTGAGTTTTATTGGCTTTGCTGCGTAGACGAAATATCGCAGACATGAAGGTAATTTGAAGGGGATAAGCCGGCTCCTCGGCACCTCTAAAAATAATTTTTATTTTTTAGTTGCTTTGTAGCAGTAATGTGCTAACATCCGATAAGTGAGAGTGACTTGACTATCGAACAACTCGGTAGTGAGTCAGAGATTTAGTGAGAGCGGCTTGACCATCGAACTTCTCGGTGGTGGGTCAGAGATTTAGAGAGAGCAGAGAGGAGATTCGGATGAGAGGGTCATTTTTGACGTCTGTCGTTGCGCTTTCAGCGTGTGCGTTTTTTGCGCCCATGCAGGTTGATGGCGCTAATATCGTGTATGCACCGCAAAGCGGTGCCACGGTTAATTTCACATCGATTACTGAATCGTCAATGGAACCGACAACACAGGTTCCACTCAACGGTTTATACGGGCAACCGACGGCATATGGAGATGTGCTGGTATTCGATAATTTGAATTTCCGTGCACAATCAACAGGGCCACAGCGCGATTTTGATTTTGTGGATTTTGTTGATGGTCAGTTGAACCTGACCATCGCTGCCAAGGCCAACCAGTTTATATCCACCCTGTTACTCAGCGAAGATGGGGATTACACCCTTCAGCAGTCGTTGATCGCGCCCAATGCGGCGGCGGCACAAGTTATCGTGCCGACGGTGATCATCCGCGTGCTTGAACGCAATGGCAGCCCCGTCGCGCCGACAACGTATTACAGCCCGATGACCTTTAGCACGGGCAGCCTTTTTTCCATTACTGCCAGCGACCCCAGCGAGTACGGCGTGTTTTCCGGCAGTGCGGCGGTCAACTTGGTTAGTTTGACTGGTTTTTCCGACATCACGCGCATTGCGGTCAGCTATGACAACCAGCTCTATGCTGAGAGTCTGCCGAATGCCTCGGCTGCCATCGCCAAGAAAGGCGTGACGGTTGAAGTGGGTACCGATGGTGTCCCTGAACCGGCAACGCTTTCGATTTTCGGCGGATTGGCCGGATTTGCACTGCTGCGTCGGCGCAGGAACGCACTCGAAAATTAAACACTGGTTTACTGGACTCTCATCCGATCCATCGGCGCAAGTGACGCTTAGTTGCTTGCGCCGATGTTTTTATTTTCCTACCTGTTGCAGCACGCGCAAAATTTATTCACTTTGTTGCGTGCGTCTGCTATGCTTATCGGCATGGGTATCTGGGACAAACTTCGTAACGAGCTGATTGATATTGTTGAGTGGCAGGCGGATGACCGGCAGACAATGGTCTGGCGTTTTCCACGGGCTGAGAACACCATTAAAAATGGTGCCAAACTGGTGGTGCGCGAGAGTCAGGTCGCCATCGTCATTAACGAAGGCGCGCTGGCTGACCAGTTCAATCAGCCTGCGACCTACACACTGACTACACAGAATCTACCGATCCTGGCCACGTTAAAGGGCTGGAAATATGGCTTTGAAAGTCCGTTCAAGGTTGACGTTTATTTTGTGTCGATGCGCACCTTCACGGACCGCAAGTGGGGAACAAAAAATCCCATTATGCTGAGGGACAAGGAGCTTGGCCCCGTCCGTCTGCGTGCTTTCGGCACGTTCAGTATCAAGGTCTCTGATCCAGCCGTGCTGCTGCGGAATGTGGTCGGAACCAACGGTCGATTTACAGTGGATGATATTGGGGATCAATTGCGCGATATGCTGATTGCGCGTTTTGGCGATATCCTGGGTGAGTGCGGTATTCCCGCTTTGGATATGGCAGCCAATTATGACCAGCTCAGCCAGTTCGCCACCCAGCGTATCGCGTCTGATTTTGAAAAATTCGGATTGCAGATCGTTACGTTGAATGTTGAAAATATATCGCTGCCTCCCGAGGCTGAAGCCGCCCTGGATCGGCGAACGAGCATGGGCATTATCGGCGACATGAACCGCTATACCCAGATGCAGGTGGCTGATTCACTCCAGCAGGCGGCCAACAATCCCGCCGGAGCCGGCCCGGTGGTGATGGGTGTGGGGATGACCATGGCAGGGCAGGCGCTGGGGAATATGGCGGCGACACCGACGGCTGCGCCACCACCGCTGGTCACGGCGATCCAGTATTTCGTAGCGCACAACGGCCAGCCGACTGGGCCGTTCGATATGAATCAACTCAGTTCCATGGTGGCATCTGGTCAGCTCAATCGGCAGAGCCTGGTCTGGAAACAGGGAATGCCCCAGTGGGCGAATGTCGAAAGTATTTCGGAGCTGGCGGGTTTGTTCCCACCTGCTCCACCACCTGTTGTGCCGTAGCCGATCCGTCGCAGGACCAAATTTTTTTTCGTGTATCGATCACGTTGGCGACAAGAGATCGATGACGCGCTGTCTATCCCATCCATCGGCACCCACGGCAACCGCCACCGCACTGGTTTGCAGCGTCAGGTCGCGAAGGCTCGAAAGTGTGCTGCGCCCTTGCTGCATCGTGGTGATCTGTTGATTACCCAGTACATCATACAAACCGGCAAATACCTCAGCGACATCGCCTAATCTGGATCGGATATTTTCACTGGACAGGGCTTCCAACTTTTTACGCAGATCGACAACCGTCGATTGCGCTGCCTTGATCGATCGCTGTGCCGCCACCATCCGGCTGCTGCGCTGTTGTGTTGTATCCAGTGCTTTGTGCGCTGCCAGATCCGCCAGGCTGCGCATCTGCCCATCGATCGCAACGCGCCCCAGTGATTCCAACGACATGGGCGGCAGTTCGATCGATTGATTCTTGACTTGCAGAGTGACCGATCCATCAAAAACCTGGGTCGTCTTGGTTGAGGCGCTGGCGAATGCTTCGTCAATTTCCTTTAGTAGCACGTCGATGCGCTTCTGGTTGTCGCGGCGATCCAGCCTGGACGAGCCACGCCGACTGTTGGCTTGTTGCAACTTGCTGATCTCGTCAAGCTTGTCCTGCGCGGTTTTCAGGGCATCAATCGCCGCTGCACTGCGAAGGTGAGCCGACTCCATGGCCTGACCTTCGTTGTCGATGCTGCGGATGGCCTGCTGCAGACTGGTGCTGCCCAGATGAACCAGATCCATGAATTGGCGCGGCTGCTGCCCGGGCAGATCCAGACGGCGCAAAGCGTCGTCGGGCGCGCTATAGCGACTGACAGGCTGTGCCTTAATGCCGAGGCTGGTTGACAACCGACTCATTATCATTTTTATCGGCTTATGCCGATAATTGTATCTATCGCATTATTGTTGGTCTGGGCAGTTTGTAAGGCCATGATCGCGCGTCGCTGGACGAATAGGGCCATCAGGCCGTAAAGTACGGACAATTAGCGTGCCCCCAAGCCGCTGTCGGGTTATAATTATCCATGAAATTATGCACGAAAAATGCGAACTTTTTTCATTTCGGCGTGCCAGATCGTACGTCGGGATCAATTTGATCAATCAAGTTAAGTGGGACGAACCATGAGCCAAGCAGCCGAATCTTCCAGTGAATCCAGAAATCTGGCAGATGGCTTATCATCGGCACAGCAGATCCAGCAGGCGCTCAGCGGCAAGAATGTCTGCCCGTTTTGCGGGGGTGTTTCTGAAACCAGTGACGGAGTTTGCGCCCGCTGCACCATGGAAAATTCTCCCTTGACGCGCCAAGCGACCAAAGCGCGACTGGGGCCTTGGTATGTGTTGCAATCGCGTAACCCCTCAGCTCCGGGTATGAAATACAGTGTGCTGCTGGCGCTGGTGAAAAAAGGGCAAATCACGCCGCGGTCGATTGTCCGTGGTCCGACCACCAATCAATTCTGGCGTTTTGCCGCCAGAGTGCGCGGGCTAAGCCGTGAATTTGGCATCTGCTGGGGGTGCAGCCAGGAAATTGACACCGGTGCAGCCATCTGTCCCTACTGCCAGCGCAATCAGGAACCACCACCCCAGCCCGATGAACTGCTGGATGGACGTAGATCGATCAGTCAGATGTTGCCGGTTCAGCGTGAAATCCGTCCCGGTGCCGAATCAGAAGCAATCATGTCGTCTTCCGTGCCAGTGACGACGTATGCTCCGTCAGCGGGTAGTCCAGCACTCAGCCCTGCGCGCCCGGCGATGCGTATGACCACCGCTACGCGCGATACCACGCTGGAAGAGCTGGCTGCCATGGAAGCTGCCCAACAACGTCTGGCGTTGCAAGGCCGGCGGCTGCCATCGCCGCAGCCCGTTCTGCCCCAGTATGACGCCAAAGGGCGGGCAGTTGCCCCTTATCCAAATGCCGAACCGCAGCATACCCTGGGTAAAGTCGTGGTGTTGCTGGGTTTGATGGCTGTCTTTACCGTCAGCGGTTGGTTATACATCGACGCCAGTTCACGCGAAAAGTTGTTTACCTGGGCGCAGGAGACGTGGCGCGATTTATCCAGCTCCGGTAAACCAGCTTCCGGCAATGGTTTGTCGGGAGGACAGGAACGGCGGGTTGCGGGTGAAAAGATCGTCATCGAATCACCGCAGACACCTGCAGCGCCAATCGCATCAGAACCAGCGGTTTTACCGCAAGACAAACCCGCCATTGCACCGCAGGCCAGAGTCGTGCCAGTGCCCGATGATGTCCCGTCCGCTGCGCCAGCTCCCGAACCAGTTGCCGCAGCTTCACCGTCGCAGAATGTTCCGCCAGCGCTTGTAGTGCCATCCGCCAGTGCTGTCTCGGAGAACATACCGCCTCAGGTTGAAATTGCCGTCGGGAGCAATCAACCGGCAGCGTCTCAAGGGCGCATCGAAGTGCGAACCGCAACGGCCAGCACCAGCAGCAACAACCAGATGCCGCAAGTGACGACTACTGACCCCGATGAACTGGTCAATATCTCACGACAACTCTGGAGACAGGCGATTGACGCCGAGGTCAAAGGCGATTGGAAAGAGGCCGTCAAGCTGTATGAACGGATCAAAAGCATGCCCGCCATTGCCTGGCCCAGCGGCTTGAATATCAGGCTGGACGATGCCCAGCGTCGCGCGCAGCAGTAACGATTGTTCGACCATATCTCGGATGAATGAAACGATTATTTCCAAGCGGGGCGACGGTGGCTGGCACGTCTTAGCCTACATAATGTTCTGGTTGTCAATGCGCATTACAAAGCGGGATCGTTTGCATGATCACAAACCGTGGGCATGTGCTCCTGCATGATGCGATTTTGTAGCGGCATGGTCGCAAAGCTGCCGATTTGTGATATGTTAAATATTTCAAAGTAGTCATTGCTACTGTTTTATTTTATGGAGTTTTATGCGTCCTCCTTCCTCAATTGCACATGCTGCCAGTGACACGGATACCCTCTGGTCTGGTTCGCCAGTATGGCAGCGCACACTGGTCAATTTTTCACGGGCAGCCGAGCTGATCAATCTCGATGCCAACATCATTGCGCGACTGTCGCGTCCGGAACGAATTATGGTCGTGTCGATTCCGATTCGATCGGATGATGGGAAGGTCAAAGTCTATACCGGCTACCGCGTGCAACACAACGATTCACGCGGGCCATACAAAGGGGGTGTGCGTTTTGCGCCTGATGTTGACCTGGGTGAAGTCTGCTCGCTGGCTATGCAGATGACATGGAAAACGGCTTTGATCGGTTTGCCGCTGGGCGGGGCCAAGGGTGGCGTGACGGTTGACCCAACCACCCTCAGCCACCGCGAAGTGCAGGAACTGACGCGCCGCTACACCACCGAAATCATGCCCATCATCGGCCCGAAGGTGGATATACCGGCTCCGGACATGGGTACGAATGAGCGGCATATGGCGTGGATGATGGATACCTACTCCGCCAAGGTTGGCCATACCACACCTGACGTGGTTACGGGAAAACCGGTAAGCGTGGGTGGATCGCTTCTACGCCGTGAGGCAACCGGCAAGGGTGTGGTTTATAACATTGAAGAAGCCTGCTCGCATCTGGGATTGACGCTCAGCGGATTGCGCTTTGCGGTGCATGGTTTTGGCAATGTCGGTTCGGTGGCGGGGCTGGAAATGGTTCGGCGCGGGGCGGTTTGCGTTGCCGTGGCCGATGTCCACGGGGCGCTGGTTGATCCCAAGGGTCTGGATATTCAGTCGATGGTTGCCCATGCCCAGACGCATGGTTCGTTGCAAGGCTACGGCGACCAGTCGATGATCGCTGACCCGCGCGAGGCGTTGTACGCACCGTGTGATGTGTTGATCCCGGCTGCCCAGGGTAATGTGATCACCAAGGACAATGTGCGCAAGTTGCAGTGCCGGGTGCTGGCTGAGGCTGCCAACGCTCCGACGATGACCGAGGCGGATGATGTTCTGAATGAAGCCGGTGTTTTCATGATCCCTGATATTCTGTGCAATGCTGGCGGGGTGACGGTCAGCTACTTTGAATGGGTGCAGGGTGGCATGCACTTTTTCTGGAGCGCTGATGAGATTGATTCGCGCCTGAGTCGTTTGTTGCGTCAGGCGTTCAGTCGCGTGGTGGCCGAAAGCAAACGGCTGAATGTGACGATGCGCAAGGCATCCCTGGCACTGGCGATTCGATCCGTCGATGAAGTCATGCGCAGCCGCGGCCTATATGCTTAAATGTCCATGAGTCTTGCGCAAGACATAACATCGCGCGCCCGGCGATATGATCGTGTGGCGATTGAACAGCTTCTGGCAGCCAATTATCCGGGGGTTTACCGTCTTGCTGCTGCGCTGACGGGCAGCCAGACGTCCGCCCGGAAAATCGCTGTCAGGGTGATGCGTAAAAGCGTGGAACGGGTTGAAAAATGGAAGGATGAAAAACAACTGGCTGGGTGGTTCAGGCATCATACCGTGCTGCGGACACGTCGGCTGGTCGGCTCCACCGGCCAACCGCCTGGTGACGATGCGCTGGTGGATCAGGCCAGCAAAGCCGATTTGCAATATGTAGCGTTCATTGCGGCGCTGCGCAAATTGTCGTTTCAACCGCGCGAGGCGCTTGTCCTGGCGGAAGGTGAGCGGCTGGACGGGCGGGAGCTGGCCGTGGCGATGGATTGCAGTATCGAGGCAGCGGCGAATCACCTGGTGGCTGCGCGGCGCGAGCTGATGACGGTTGTCGGCGATCAGCTCAACGTAAGGTTGGCCCAACTGGCGCGGGTTTATCAATCCCTTACACCCGATGAACATCTGGCAGTGCCGCTGATCAAACGGGTGACACGGCGGCGCCTCTGGCCGCGAAGGCTGGCCATCTGGTCGCGCAACATCATTACAATCGCACTGATTGCGCTGTTGGGCTATTTCGCGTGGCACTATGCTGCGACGATCGACTGGTAAACGGCTGGATTGTGCCCGATCGACGTTGATTCATGGGGGTTGATCGGGATCAATTGAATCAGCCAGAATTATTGAATCGATCACGGGTTCGTCACGGATTATTCCGCACATCCGCCAGAATCTGCTCCGCAGCCTGCGGCGCAGCGGCAATAAACGGAACTTTGGCGCCGGCATAGTTGCGCAGATCGAAGGGGAAAATCGGTTGCCCCGCCAGATTAACCAGAACTCCACCGGCTTCGAGAACGAGGGCCGCCGCCGCAGCCACATCCCATAATTTGCCGTTGATGGTAATGGCTGCATGGGCCACACCGCTGGCGACATGAACCGCTTCCAGAGCAGCGCTGCCGAGCATGCGCACCTTCCAGTCAGTCTGACCAATCCAGCGGGCGGCCCAACCGGGGCAACGGCCATTGTGGGTCGCCAGATTGGCCGTCAACATCAATAATGATGCTTTGTTCATGGGTGTTGACGCTGCGTGCAGGCGCTGGTTGTTCAGCCAGGCTCCTTCACCCTGGGCCGCAGCGTACATCTCATCACGCATGACATCGTATACCACACCCATCACCGGTTGGCCGCGATCCAGCAGGCCGATGCAAACCGCAAAATGATCCAGACCGGCGATAAAATTATTCGTTCCATCGATTGGGTCAATGACCCAGACGCGGCCGGACGGATCAGGACATTCAAAGGTGATGGACTGACCGGTGTCACTTTCTTCGCCAACCGTGCCATCATTGGGATACTGTCGCTTCAGCCCCTCGATAATAAATTTCTGGCTGGCCCGATCAGCCTCGGTTACAGCTTCGTTGGTGGTGGTGGCATGGGTCTTGGTCAGACGTTCGACGTGTTTATACTTGGATCGAATGATTTTGGCGGCCCCGCGCGCCAGCTCAACCGCGTACTGCAACTCTTTGGCGTAACTCATATGACAAATGTAGGCTGCCCAGGGTCGTATTGCCAGTAGCATTGGCGCCGATGAAAAGATTATTGAGCGCTGCTGGGCTTGGCAGGCGAAGCGGGTATGACGCGCGGCGGGGGCGCGACAACCATTGCCCTGTCAGGAACATTCATCATGACCACGGCGTTAGGCCCGATGCGCACATCATCGCCGATTTTTACGCCGCCTATAATGACCGCGCCGGCTCCCATCTCGACACGGTTGCCAAGAACAGGCCCCTTGTCGGAAGAAGCGCCCGAACCTGCCCCCAGCGTGCAATTCTGCCGGATCATGCAGTCATCACCAATGATGCTGTTGTGATGGATGACAATGCCACTCTGATGACCGATGCGAAAACGCCGGCCGACCTGCGTTGTTTCGGGTAGCTCGATACCGTAAAAATTGCGCACCCACCAGTGCATCGGTTTATAGACCAATTTGAGCGCGATCCGAACAATGGGCGGCCCGGTCAGGCTGCGGTGGCCCAGTCGATAAACCCAGATTGCGTGCAGGCCGGGTTTGGTCAGTTTGCCATCATGTCGGCGATAGTCTTCGCCGAGCTGTTTCCAGAAACCGATGGGGGCGCTATCAGAATCGGTAGTACGCTCCACAGGAGATTGAGACGGTTGGTGCGTCATGGGCAGATGGTGAATTATACAGCAAATGTCGGTAGATGTTGACAGGCTGATCACGGGGCAATGGTCGCCGTAGCACCTGCGGCACTGGCTTGGGGGCGCAGCACCTTATCAAAACGCAGATCAAGCCAGGATTCCCGGGCGTCAACCCGACCATATTGTTGATAAATTTGCTGCAGGTTGGCCAATTTGCGGTCAGCACTGGCTTCAAAACCGCGCCAATTGTGACTTTGCCCCCAGCGAATCTCACTACCGTAGCGCGTGGTCAGCACCAGATGCGCATCGTTGGCATTATTTCGGCCACCATAATTGGCAACGTTGATGCTGAGGATTTCCTCTGTGTAATCCTTACCGTAAAGTGTTTTGGCCAACCACAACCCCGCCGTCAAGTCATCGCCCGGCCATTTCTGCCCCTCAGTCGGAGGCCGCCGGGATACACCCTCAATCACGCGGATATTGGTTCGCCCGTTACGGCCATAAACGATTCGTGGTATATCCGCCTTGTCGATTTTCTCGCTCAGGACAGTGGCATCGCCGTCAACCAGAACATAGGCATCGTTCCACTGCACCAGCGCGATGGGGGCGCGATATTCGCAGTCAATTTCCAGCGTATCGCCCGGTGCGTGATTATAAACGCGCCGGACATAATTAACGTGTTTGACCCATGGTTGGTGTTCGAGGATTTCCACCCGATCACGCAGCATTTGCTGATCCAAGGCGGATTGACCGACCGACGGTTGAACACGTTTGGCGATCATTTCCGCCAGACCGTCACTCATCCAGACCGGACGATTGACCAGCACCACCACCGGCGGCTGGGCAGAATACGCAACGCGGGTTCTGACATAATTTTGAAGATAATAGTAACACGTGGCTGTGCCGCTGATCAGGATGACAGCGATCAATGTCTTGATGATGAATAAACGACGGGCGCGGGCGCGGCTGGGATCAGCCGGCCGACGAGGTTTGGGTGATGTTTTGCGTGTTTTTGGCATCCTGCCTTGGCTTTATCGGACGGATTAGTCCCGTCGCTTCAGTCTACATTTGACCGTTTATAAACCGAATTGTCAGCGGAACTAAGCGTTATTTCAACTGCAGTCAAAGAACTCGATTCCGCAGCCCGCGCCTCATGATTGCCAGTTTTACGCCCCGAGCCATGAAGTCTATACTGACGGGCTAAGCGATGACCAGCACTGATTCAACCAAAACGGCTGATACCTGCACATTCGATCAGCTGCGCATCAGCCCGAATGCGCGGCTGGGAGTGGATTGGTTGATCGATCTTTATGATCGACGGCGCTGGTTTTTTCTTTTGTTGCTGGCAGGGATTTATCTGATTGGTTTTACCGGCCAATGGCATCCTGAACCGGATAGCGCCATGTATCTGACCATTGGACGAAATCTGGCGCGGGGGGAGGGATTTACCTATCTGGGGGAACCCAATGCGCTGGCGTATCCCGGATTGCCGTATCTCATCGGCGGTGCGTTCTGGCTTTTCGGGCCAGAGGCACAATGGGCAGCCAGGCTGATTATTTTTCTCTTTGCCTTGGCGTGTCTGGGGTTGGCGTATCGCCTTTATTATCTGCATAGCGATGCGCGCACGGCGATCTTTTTAACGTGCATGTTCGGATCGAGTTATTCGCTTTATCACTACACAACCGAAATTCGTAATGACGTGCCGTTTACGGTTGGTGTTCTGGCAGTTCTGGTGGGGCTGGAATCGTGGCGGCGGTTTTATTTTTCCCGAAGTGCTGCGGCGCTGGATCAATCTGCATTGCCTGATGGCGGGACTCGATCTGAACCATCAGATTGCCGTTCAATCGACAAGGTACAGCCCAAACAAGTACGCCGGTCGATCCCGTGGTGTGACAGCATGGTAATGCTGGTGGGTTTGCTACTGGCCATGACCATGCGGCCACACGCCTGGGTGCTTCTGGGGGCACTGGCGGGGGCTGGAGCGATTGCGCTGCTCAAGACGCGCAAGCGCCGGGCGATCGTGCTGACGGGTCTGGTTGCGATGGTTTTGCTGATACTGGCGGTGATTTATGCTGATCCGCGCAGCGGCGCGCGCACCTACGAAATGGATATCCTGCGTAAGGCAGGAGCGCTGACGACACCAGTCGGGTGGAACGCGCTGACGCAAAACGGGTGGAAGCTGCTGAATTCAACTGTCAGCGAGGCAACATTAAGTCAGTCAATAGCGCCGGGGCTGACCGTGATCTACAGCAGTATTATCCTGATGCTCGGCGTGGGGCTGATTCGTTACCGGTGGGTGTGGGGGTTGTTTATCATTGGCACGCTGGTGATGGTGCTGGTTGTTTTGCCGCTTCCGCGCTATTTGCTGCCGATATTGCCGTTATTAGTGCTGGCGTGGTTCAAGGCAATGGTTTGGATAAATCGTCGCTGGGGGCGACCATGGGGCAATGTCGTATTTGCGACGATGCTGGTGATGTGGGTCATGCCCAATTTTGTGAAGATCATCAGGCTGGCGGCTGAACAGCGCAGCACCTACATCGCTGAAAAATATGGCGATGCCGCCGCGTTTTCAGCCTTGCATAAACTGGCGGATTCCCTATCGGCACAACTCGATCGTGATGATTTTGTCATTGCCCATTACAAGGTGGCGCGAATACTGGCGTACTGGGCCGATCGAAACATCGCCGCCGGTTATGAATTGCCCGCCTCAGCATGGACGCATCGGCTGTACCTGCTTGAACCAATGGATGAGCAGATGCAGCAGATGATCCAAAACGGGCTGATGCGACTGGGGCCGCAGGTCGCCAGTTATCCGATGGCATCGCAAAAATTCCGCCGATTGGGGCCGCGATGGGTTCTTACGCGGTTGCTGCCCCCCGTTGCCGGGATTCAGATTGCCGATCCGGACATCGCGGATTCTCAACCGGATGGATCACGATGAAAATCAGCGTGATCACACCCTCATTCAACCAGGGTGCATTTCTGCAACGGACCGCCGGTAGCATCCTGAATCAGCAGGGTGAATTTGATTTGCAATGGATCATCATCGACGGTGGCAGTACGGATCAAACGCTGGATTTTCTGGTCAGTCTGAATGATGCGCGGGTTCACTGGATCAGCCAGCCGGATCGCGGCCAGTCGCACGCCATTAACAAAGGCCTGGCCATGGCAACGGGCGATGTGGTGGCGTGGCTGAACAGCGATGACCTGTATGCGCCTGGTGCGCTGGCGATTGTCGCTGATGCCTTCAACGCGCATCCCCAGCGACAATGGCTGGCAGGGCGTTGTCAGATGATCGATGCTGACGATCAGGCGATTCGTTCATGGGTAACGCGCTACAAAGATCGCAGTCTTGCCCGTTACACCTACCGGCGATTGTTGCGCGAAAACTTTATTTCCCAGCCAGCCGTTTTCTGGCGCAATTCCTTCGGTCAGCAGGTTGGCCAATTGGATGAATCACTGCACTGGACGATGGATTATGACCTGTGGCTGCGCATGGGGCGGGTTGCTGCGCCGTTGGTTATCGAAAATTCTCTGGCGTGCTTTCGCCTGCATCAGGCGAGTAAATCAGGGCAGGTGGACCGCCAGCAATTTGATGAAGGTTACCAGGTTGCCCGACGTTATCTGGATCAAGATCGAGTCAGCCGGTGGGTTCATCGATTCAACGTCGAAAAAATTGTATTGGCGTATCGATTGATGCAGTTTTGCCGGCGGTAGGTGAATCAACCGATCGCCCTTGCTTGAGCTGGCGCAATTGCCGCGACTCAGGTTTGTGAACGATCGGGGGGCGATGATGGCGATGATTGGGCATCGCTTGAAGACGGTGACTCAATCGTCGGGTCATTGACGACGGGCAATTGCAGCGCTTGTTTTTTCCGGCCCTGCGCGCGAGGTGGCCGGCGCCCCTGTTTGATTTCCTCTTTCAACTGACTTTTGCGTCGCAAAATGTGGTGATAATGCTGGGCAAAGCGATGAGCTTCATCGCGGATATATTGCAGCAAACGCAGACCGTCATGATTACGGGACAGGCGAATCGGCGCTGAACCAGTCTGGGTATAAACCAATTCCTCCTTCTTGGCCAGACTGATCACCATCGGCGGTTTGATGGGCATGGTTTTGAAAACATCCATGGCCGCATGCAACTGACCCAGGCCGCCGTCGATCAGAATCACATCAGGATACAGTTCGTTTCCGTCGGCAGCTTCGCGGTAACGGCGACTGACCACTTCCTGAATGGACAGAAAATCGTTATTCCCCTGACCATGTTTGATTTTGTAACGACGATATCCGTCCTTGAAGGGTACGCCGTCGATAAAGCAGACTTTCGAGCCGACCATTTCGCCGCCTTGCAGATGGGCAATATCAATGCCTTCGATGATTCGCGGCGTATCCGTCAAAGCCAGTGCTTCCTGCAGTCTTTGCACGCCATCCTGCGGATTGATGACAAAGGCTTCGGGCTGCCAGAACTCCGCCTCACCCTTGCCGGCCCGATCGCCCAGACCCTGCAGGGCCTTGATCTCATCGCGCAGGCGCGCCGCCCGTTCAAAATCCAGATCATGCGACGCCTGAAGCATTTCCTTTTCCATCACGGCGATGGTTGAAGCCTGGTCGCCATCAAGAAACCGGATCAAGCGAAAAATATCTTCGCGGTATGTTTTTTTGTCGATACGATCGGCACACGGGGCGGTGCATTGTTTGATGGCGTAAAGCAGGCAGGGCCGGAAGAACCGGCGTTTGTCGTCATCTTCGCGAATGTCCAGAAAACAAGTGCGAAACTTGAAGACTTTCTGTAAAAGCGTCATGGCTTCCTTCAAGGCATTGACGCTGGTGAACGGGCCATACAGCTTGGTATTTTTGCGCGGTTGGCGTGTGATGTAGACACCGGGGTAGTCTTCATCGGTGGTAATCATCAGGTAGGGGTAGGTTTTGTCATCCAGCAGAAGGGCGTTGTAGCGTGGCTGAATGTCTTTAATGAGACGGTTTTCGGTCAGCAGCGCTTCGACTTCAGATTCAGTCTGGATGATGTCAAAATCGGCCACATGATCGAGCAGGCCGACCTTTTTATGTTCCAACCGTGTTGAAGCCAGAAAATAAGACCCGACGCGATCGCGCAGGCTCGCGCTTTTACCCACATAAATCACCCGGTCTTTATCGTCCTTCATCAGATAAACGCCGGGAACCTTGGGTAAGGTGCGTGCTTTGTCAGCCAGCCTTTGGATTCGCTCCGCCCGATTTTCCATGATGCTAAAATCCGTCAATCATTGCTTGATAATCCAAGCGATATTGTTGGCTTGTGGATGAAACTTTCCAAGCAGGCGCAACAAAATCGGCATCGGTACCGATTCATCTCCGGCCGCTGTGCCGCTGGCGATCAGGCGCGCAACGGCGCGATGTGCGCCTGCCAGGTCTGGTTGATCACCACCGAGAGCTTTTCCAGCGGACTTAACCTAACCCGCTGCCAAAGCACGCGCTGAGGGTCGGCACTGATGCGCTCAAGTATGCGACGATAGATATTAGTCATCACTGTGAGGGTGGGTCGAGCGTCGGGGCAGATCAGGTTTTCCAGTTCAGCACTCTGCTCGTAATAGCTGCGGGCGCGGTGAATCTGAAAATACAACAGGTCGATCAAATGCGGCCTGACCTGCGGGCTGGCCAGATCAGGCCAGGACAGATTGAACCGAGCCAGGTCCTCCTGCGGCAAATATTGACGGTCGCGGGCAATATCTTCGCGAATATCGCGCAAAATGTTGGTGAGCTGCATCGCAATGCCGCGATATTCAGCCAGTTTGAGGGCTTGGGGATCGGAAAAACCCCAGATATACAAAGCTGCAATACCCACGGTCGATGCAACCCGGTAGCAGTAGCGGTAAAGCTCAGCAAACGTGTCATACCGGTTTTGCTCCAGATCCTGCAGTTGACCATCAATGGCATCTTCAAAAAGACTCAGCGGGATCGAAAATCGCTGAACGGTGTCTGCCAGTGCCGGCCAGAGGGGATGGGCGTCAACTTCTGAGCTGGCCGAAGTGCTGCCGCTGATCGCCAGATGGGTGCGCTGACGCCATTGATCCAGTAGTTGACGACGCTGTGACTTGGTGGAGTCGCTTGTTGTCAGATTTTCCTGATTAAGGCCACCGGTTGGGATAATCTGATCCAGCGGCGCATCAGCCAGATCATCACACAGCCGCATGTAGGAATAAAGCGTGTACATGCCATTGCGCTTGGCCGGTGGCAGCAGGCGCATGCCGTAATAAAAATTGCGGGCAGCGGTGCGCATAAGCTGGTGGCAGTAGCGGTAGGAGGATTGCAGGCTGGGCTGAGTCATAATCACGCAAGTGCCGGATGGCGCACCATTTCGACAAACAGTTCCGGGCAAACAGAACAGGTTATCCTATTTGTCCCGTCATGGCACGGAGAATCAGGGTAAATTTAGCAACCTTGCCCAGCGCCGGACGGGTGGTGAGCGTGTCGTAATCCAAGACGCGAATCCGTTGAAGGATGGCCTGGCCACCGGCGGAAAAAAGGGCGATATCCGCACGAACTCCAGCCCGGATCAGACGTATTAACGCATGACCGCGATCAAACAGCTCCTGAGCGCGGTCAACCTGGAATCGTATTAAATTGCGATAGGCCGGTGTGCAGTGGGCTGAGGCGATATCCGATTCAGTCACACCAAATTGTTTCATATCCTCGCGCGGCAGGTAGATGCGATTGCGCTCAACATAGTCGCGCCTGACATCCTGCCAGAAATTGGTCAGTTGCAGCGCGGTGCAAATGTCATTACTGAGGCTGATGCGATGCTCGTCGTGATAGCCGCACAGCGCCAACACCAGACGCCCAACGGGGTTGGCGCTGCGCGTGCAATAATCAAGAACCTGTTCGTGCGTGTCATAGCGATTGATACGCCGATCCTGCTCAAAAGCGCTGATCAGATCCATCAGCGGTTGCCAAGGCAAGGCATGTCGGCGTATGGTATCGCCCAGTGCGGTTAAAATAGCGGTTTCGGCGGGTGAGTGGTGATGATTGCTGGCTTGGTTGTCGAAGTTGCCAGGTGGCGGCGATACCGCGGGCGACTGGTTCAGATACAAGTTCCGCACCCCGGCGCGCAGGCGCGCCAGAGCCTGGCGAGCTTGCAAAATATCAGGAATTTCATCCGCCAGGTCATCGGCGTGCCTACAGTAGGCGTAGATGTTGTAAAAGTCCTGATGCAACCGGCGGGGCAGCAGAAATGAAACGACGGTGAAATTTTCGTAGTGGCTGGTCGCCAGTCGGCGGGTAAAGCGGCGGGCAGCCGACAGTTGCCTGCTGGTTGGTTCAGCGTTGATGGTGCTGGTTTTTAACACGATAGGGATTCTGACACATGAAGATAATTCTTGCCAATCCTCGCGGTTTTTGTGCTGGTGTAAATATGGCGATCGAGGTGGTGGATCAGGTGTTGCAGATTGTCGGGCCACCGGTCTATGTGTATCACGAGATCGTCCATAATCAGCATGTGGTGGATCGATTCCGTAATCAGGGCGTCGTATTTGTCAACACCATTGAGGAAGTGCCGCACGGTTCGACGATTGTTTATAGTGCGCACGGTGTCAGCCCGGCGGTGCGGGCAGCTTCACGCGCCCGGGGGCTGCGCGAAGTCGATGCCACCTGCCCGCTGGTGACCAAGGTGCATATGGAGGTGTTGCGCTATACGCGCGATGGTTATTACATCATCTTCATCGGCCATAAAAATCATGATGAAGCCGTGGGAACGGTTGGCGAATCACCCGATCGTATTTTCGTCGTCGATACGCCCGATGAAGTCTGGCAGTTGCAAGTGCCGGATGAAAATATGCTGGCGTTCGTCACCCAGACCACGCTGAGTGTTTCGGATGCAGCCCTGGTCATCGAACAGCTCAAAAAACGCTGGCCGAACATCCGTCACCCGCAGAAGGATGATATTTGTTACGCGACGACCAATCGTCAAAAGGCGGTGAGCACGTGGTCGCCGGAAGTGGATCTGGTGCTGGTTGTCGGCAGTAATAACAGCAGCAATTCGCAGCGGCTGGTTGATCGCGCCAAGGAAGCCGGTCGATCAGCCTATCTGATTGATGATGAATCGTTTCTGCAGGAACAGTGGTTCAAGGGAATCAATTCCGTTCTGGTGACGGCGGGTGCGTCAGCGCCGGATCATCTGGTGCGCAATCTGCTTGATCGATTGCAGCGTGATTTCGATGGCGAACTGGTGGAGGAACGCACGCTGGTGAATGAAAAAATCAGCTTTGAACTGCCCAAAAGTCTGCGTCAATTGACGGTTCTGAACAACAATTAACGCTGAAATCCAACGAGAATTACGCGGATTGCTTGTCTTTGAGTCCCAGACCGCCAAGAATACCCCATGGGACAAAAGTCTCATATCCAATCAGCGCTTGAGGCGTACGAAGATGCTCGTATGAGCGGGTTGTGCCACGTTGGCGCAATGGAGCTGGCTGTGGGAAAGACAAGCGGTCAGCAACGCCGGGAGCTGTGGAAGGAACTCGAGGCTGTTATGAAACAAGCACAAACACAAGCGCAAATCCATGTTCATGTCAAACATGTGCGTGAACCGGCCAGCCACGGTGACGGCGTGCGCGTGTTGATTGATCGTCTGTGGCCGCGCGGATTGACCAAAGAGAAAGTGGCTGCCGATCGCTGGATTAAAGATGTGGCCCCCAGCACGGAACTGCGACAGTGGTTTGGTCACGATCCAGCCCTTTGGGACGAATTTCAGAAACGCTACAGTGCTGAACTTGACACGCATCAGGAGCAGATCAAAGAACTGCTGGAACTGGCTGATGGTAAAACACTCACGCTTTTGTTCGATGCCAAAGACGAGCTTCACAATAATGCCGTTGCGATGAAGAACTATCTGGTTCGCCATCATCGCGCCAGCGCGTAGCCCGTTTAGGTGTCCCGTGTGATGAGTGAGCGTTGCCTGCCGCGCCGATGTCTGTTGGCGTGGCAGGTGAAGTCGGGGATTGTCGTTGTTACTGCACTTCTAAATTGAGATGCCTTCAAGCATCGGCAGCGAATCGCACGATTCGGATGACTGTCTTCGCGCAGGTGTTGAGCAGGTGTTTATAACTTGCCAAGACTTCTGATACAGATACACTTTTGGGCATATCGTGACAGTTATGTGAAGGCCGTTTTTGGTTCAATTTTAGAGGTGATGCGATGGCTAAGCGAGCGGTGAATGTCTGCATGATTGGGTACCGTTTCATGGGACGGGCGCACACCAATGCCTATATGAAGGTCGGGCGGTTTTTTGATGCGCCGCTGCAACCGGTTATGCATACGGTCGTCGGTCGCAATCGTCAGACCCTGGAAGAATTCGCCCAACAGTGGGGTTGGCAAAATACTTCGACAGATTGGAAGAAGGCGGTCACTGATCCGGCGATTGATCTGGTCGATGTTGGTACGCCGAATAATCAGCACCGGGCGATGACGGTGGCAGCATTGTCCGCCGGGAAGCATGTTTTGTGTGAAAAGCCGCTGGCAGCGACGCTTTCTGATGCCCGGATCATGCGCGATGCGGCCCGTAAAGCGCGCGGTTGCAAAGCATTCGTGGGTTACAGCTATCGGCGCGTGCCGGCGATTGCGCTGGCGTACCAACTGGTGCGCGAGGGGAAAATCGGGCGGATTTATCATGTCCGCACGCGCTACTTGCAGGGGTGGGCCGGGCCGGAAGTGCCGCTGGTCTGGCGCTTTGACAAAAACGCTGCCGGTTCAGGGAGTCACGGCGATCTGGGCGCTCATTTAATCGACATGGCTCGCTTCATCACCGGACAGGAATTGACAACCATCAATGGCGCAATTCAGGAGACATTCATCAAGCAGCGTGTGATCCCCGGCGCGCTGGCCGGTACGGGCATTGTGGCAGCGGCCGGTGGCAGTGGGAAAAAAGGAAAGGTGTCCGTCGATGATGCGACACTGTTCCTCGCCCAGCTCAGCGGTGGGGGTGTGGCCAGCTTTGAAGCCACCCGTTTTGCCATGGGTAACGAAAATAATCACGGCATTGAAATCAACGGTGAGAAAGGTTCGTTGCGGTTTAATTTTGAAGAGATGTCGTTTCTGCATTTCTTCGACCGTACCGTTCCAAGCCGGATGCAGGGATGGAACAAGATACAGGTCAGCCGGGCTGGCGATCATCCCTACGCCGACGCCTGGTGGCCGGCGGGGCATCACATTGGATATGAACATACCTTCATCAATCAGACGTATGATATTTTGATGGCGATTGCGGGTAAAAAACCGGTTGTTCCATTAGCGGATTTTGACGATGCGTATGAGACGCAGCGGGTGCTGGAGGCAGTCGAAGTCAGCGCCAAAGAGAAGCGGCCGGTTAAAATGAAAGAAATCAAATAACAGTGGGTTGCTTTTTAACGAAAAGCCAATCCAGCATGGCGATGGTTGGCCGACAAGCGCGTTGAGATCAACTACAGGAAGTCAGGGTGGCATATGCGTTATCATGTACTGGCCGGCGTGGCAGCCATCATGTTGGGAGCACTTGTGATGGGCTGTACTAATACCAAGCCCGCGCCGGCCGAGGTGCAGGCGGGTCCTTTGTCAGCGCCGTTGCCGGCGGATGTGGTGACGCGGGTTGATGATTTGCGCAAGCAGATTGATCAACTGGCCAGTTCGGTTGATCACCTACCAGCCAATAATGAGCAGACGTATCGCTTGCAGTTGAGTCAGGGGTTGGAAGAAGTGATTCAAGCGCTGCGGCTGGCAGGATCAGATCAAAACAGTGGCACATTCCAGAGTCAGGTGGACGCAATAACCAAGGCGATCGGCCAACTGCGTACCCAGCCTACGGATGTTACGCTTCGTGCCCATACCACGGTTGCGTTGCGCGCGGTACGCAATGCACTGCATGACATCTATCAGAAACACTTCAGTGACACAGCGTCGATCAAGGGGCATTTGATGGGTCTTGATAGCACGTTGCCTGCTCTGGACTCCAGCCAGGGGGCGTTGTATCGGGTGGCTGCCACAGATACTTTCAGCATGGCGGTGGCGACACTGCGGCAGTTCGCTGATGCTTACTCTGCCCTTCAACCCCATAATCAACCGGCGGCACCTTCGGCAGAGACAAAATCTGAACCTGCTGCCGATCAAGCCGATGCCAATCGATAGTCGCTGCTGCCCGCATTGGTTGGTTTGATGGGCGATGTTACGGACTTGTCGTTCTGAAAAGCGGGTTGTTCCAGCGTATCTCGCCAACACTTTTTCCATCGAGCAGTGCGACGAGCGCATCACCGATAATCGCTCGCCGCCAGCCTTGCATCAGCCGCGATTCATCGAGCGATTGACCATTACGGCGGAGGCGGAGTATATCGTCAATGTCATGCCGGCCCAGCACAAGTGCCGGGTCAATGGATCGGGCAAAACAGGCAGCCTGAACCGTCGCCAGGAGTGAATCAGCCTTGAACTTCTCGGCCGGCGATTCTTCAGAATTATCGCGCGCAGCGGGCATTTGATCGGGAGGCAGGTTCAGCGCTGCGACCGTCTGTTGAACCAGCTCCTGACCATACTGCGTTTCAACCGGGCGTGGCAACCCCTTGACGCGACTCAGCCCGCTGACCGATTCAACGGGATACCGGGCCATCGCCACCAGAACTTCATCGCGTAACAGCAGCCGCGTGGGGATATTTTCCTTGCGGGCGGTGTGATTGCGCCAAATCGCCAGGGCGCGTAAGACGGCCAGGTTTTTAGGTTCCAAATTGCCGCTATGGCGAATACGGCTAAAACCACCATCAGGGTCATCGGCATGGATCGCTGGATCAAGCTGGGCATCGCATACTTGCCGGGCAAGATCAACATGGCCGGCTGCCTCAAGGCGTTGTCCCAATTTATGTCGTACCAAGGCGAGATAGCGAACATCGTCAGCCGCATAGCGCAATTGGGCAGATGATAGCGGGCGGTGTTCCCAATCGGTGAAGGTGTAGCTCTTGGTCAGGCGCACGCCGGTTAACTCATGCACCAGCTTGGTGAGTGAAACAGGATAGGGCAGACCGATCAGCCCGGCGGCGATCTGGGTATCGAACACATTGGCAGGCTGGCGGCCGGGCAGGTGGCGGAACACCGGTTCAATATCCTGCTGGCCGGCATGGACGATTTTTTCAATGGATGGATTGCAAATCAATTCCCAAAAGCCGTTCAGATTCAGTTTCTTGAGCGGGTCAATCAAAAAAATCTGACTCGTTGTCGCCACCTGGATCAGGCACAGCCGCGGGATGTAGGTCATCTCGCCGATAAACTCACTGTCATAAGCGAAGGAACCCGCACTGCGGAGCTGCTGCACCAGTTGATCAAGTCCGGACTGGTGGTCAACCACCTTGGCTGCGCCCGTGGAGACCAGATCCAGTTTGGGGATTTGCGACAACGGGATTACCTGATTGTCGGCATGAGCTGAAGCATGCGCGTTGGCGCGATGAAAGCTCTGCGCAGGTTGTTGATACAGGGGTCGTTTATTGTTTTCAGGCATGCGAAAAGTAGATTTAATCCCGACCGAATGACGCCTTGGGCGACGCGGCCCATCATAAGCAAAACTCGGCAAAATTCCAAGGGCTGAGTCTGGCGATTTTATGACATGAGGACATCAATGGCGAGTTTGTTCTTCGTTCGGCTTGCTGCAAGCCCGGTCTGCGCGTACTACTGAGAAAATGGCGCTGTTGGTCAGAAACATATCGCTGGGATTGAGTGAACCGGAAGAAATGCTGCGCCAGCGTATTGCGCGGACATTGGGAATTGATGAACAGAGCGTGCGCAGCTATGGAATCGTGCGGCGATCAATCGATGCCCGCAAACATGACGACATTCAGCGGATTTATCATGTGCAGGTGGCGGTGGATGGGGATGAAAAGCGATTGTTGCGGCATGGGCGCGCAGGGCAGATTTCCTTGATTTCAGATGAAGTGGCTCCGACGATCGAACCCGGGCAGCAGCGGTTGAGAAACAGGCCGGTGATCATCGGTCTGGGACCAGCGGGCCTGTTTGCAGCCCTGTTGCTGGCTGAAAACGGTTATGCCCCGATTGTGCTGGAACGCGGGCAGGATGTGCCTCAGCGTCACAAGGCGCTGCACCTGTATTACACGCAGGGGCAGTTCGATCCAGAGAATAATCTGTTGTTTGGCATTGGCGGGGCTGGTGCCTATAGCGATGGTAAACTTTATTCGCGCACGCATGATTCGCTTAATTCGTGGGTGCTGCAGCAGTTCGTTCGTTTCGGGGCTGATGGTGATATTCTGATCAACGCCAAGCCGCACATCGGATCAGACAAATTCCCCGGCATCTGTCGGCGGATGGTTGGGCACATCATCGCCAGCGGCGGTGAAGTACGCTATGGCGCCAAAGTCACTGATCTGGAAATGGCTGAAACCGACGGACCGGATCGGCAGATCAAGGCGGTAATCCTGGAAGGGGATCAACGCATCGAGACAGAGACGGTATTGCTGGCCATTGGGCACAGCGCCCGCGACACCTATCGTATGCTGCGCCAGCGCGGTGTGGCCATGGCAGCCAAACCGTTCCAGATGGGTGTGCGTATTGAACACCCGCAGGAGCTGATCAATCGAAATCAATATGGTGCAGGCGCTGCGGAAATTCTCCCGACGGCTGATTATTTTCTCGTGGCCAAGCGGGCGGCCGGTGTCTCGGATCGATGTGGTGAGGATTTATTCAGCTTCTGCATGTGTCCGGGGGGGACAGTTTTACCCAGCAATGAATCACCGGGGGAAATCTGTACCAATGGCGCCAGCACCAGCCGGCGCAATTCCCGCTGGGCCAATTCGGGACTGGTCGTCACCATCATGCCTCAGGCGTTTGATCATGATCCGCTGTCGGGGGTGGAATATCAGCGCCGCTGGGAAAGACGGGCGTATGAATTAAGCGGTTCCTATCGCGTGCCCGGTCAGCGGGCGGTCGATTTTATGACGGGTCGAATCAGCGACGGTGTTGTTGAGACGAGTTTTCCGCTGGGGACCAGTGCGGTTGATTTGCGTCAGATGCTGCCGGGGGAAATTATCAAGGCGCTGACTCAGGGGTTGCCGATGCTCGACCGGATGATTCGCGGGTATCTGGAGCAAGGCGTACTGACAGCGCCGGAAACGCGCGCCAGCTCACCGGTGCGGATCATGCGTGATACTGAGTCACGTCAAAGCCCGGCGATTATCGGGTTGTATCCTGTTGGCGAAGGGGCGGGTTACGCCGGCGGTATTATTTCCAGTGCGACCGATGCCCTGAAAAGTGCGCAGGAGCTGATTCGCCGCTTTGCCCCGGCGGGGTGACTTTTCGGCCTTGCCTCCGGTCTTGCCGGTTCGGGTAATTTGCCGTTAGTTTGCTACAAGACTGTTTGTGTTGGTACACTACGCCCCGCCGCATGAGCGGTGAAAGTTCAGGTATCAAGGAGATCGAATGGATTTAGCGCTGCTGCGGGGAGACATGCTGTTTGGCGACGGCGCATTAGGCGGTTTGCTTGCCCAGGCCGTGGAGGTTGGCGGCTACGTCAGTATCTGGAAAAGTGTTGTGGTGGTGCTGATCCTGCTTCCGTGGGCACGACTGCTCAGTTGGGCTGACAAGGATGCGGTTCATGCTCATCTGCCGCGAATAGCGCTGAACAGCATTTTGCTGGGCGGATTGATTGTTGCGTTATTCCTTTTTTTACTTGTACCGGGCTTCTGGCTGGGCCTGCTCGTGTTGCTGGTTATCCTTGGAGGAGAAATCAGTGCCTATCTGGGTCTGCGCTCCAAGGCGGTGGGGCTGGGCGATCTCAAGAAACAATTCAATGACTGGCTCGGCGGCCTGACCAAACGAGATGGCAAGACCGGTAGTGCAACCGCCGGCCAGGTGGCCCTGTACGACCGTAAAGGGCAGGCCATGGCGGTCCCCGAGGCCGAAGCCCCGAATCGTCTTGCCTATGATGTCACCCAGTCGATTCTGACCGGCGCACTGCAGAAAAACGCCGAACAGATTGACTGTGTGCCTGAGCGCGATGCAGCCGCGGTGAAATACTATGTCGATGGTGTCGGATACACATCAGCGTCGATCTCCAAGCAGGAGCTGGCGCTGGCGACGGAATATCTCAAGCTGGCTGCCGGTTTGGATTTTGCCGAGCGACGCAAGCCCCAGGAGGGAACACTCAAGGCGAGTGTCGATGGTCGCAAAATCGAGTTGACACTGCAGACCGCTGGCAGTGCTTCGGGTGAAGTCATACGGCTACTGGCCGATGTGAAGAAATTGCATCAGCAGCGACTTGGTGATCTGGGACTGACCTCCGATCAACTGCAAGCGCTGACGACGACGGTGCAGGAACCGGGCGGCGTGGTGATCGTCAGTGCTCCCAAGGATCATGGGCTGACAACCATGTTCTACGCCATTCTGCGGGAGCATGATGCGTTCCTGACCCACATTCAGACGCTGGAACACAGCCCTGATCAAGACCTGGAAGGCATTACCCAGAATAAATTGCCACACGGGACCAACCCATCCGAGGAAACCCGTCAGACGGAGTGGGTCATCAGTCAGGAAGTGGATGTGCTGGGCATATCCAGAGTGGAGGCGACCGAAACGGCGCAAGCGCTGGCCAAATATGCCGGTGGTCGAACCAATAAGCGTGTCTATGTGGGCATGCGCGCCTCGAGTACGTTTGAGGCAATCGCCCGCTGGCGCAAGCTGGTTGGGGATGACAAGCTGGCGATGGCCAGCTTGCGCATGGTGATCAATGGGCGGGTGCTGCGCAAATTGTGCAGCGCCTGCAAGGTTCCGTTTACGCCCGATGCGAGCATGTTGCGCAAATTGAATCTCAATAGTGAAGTCAGCCAGCTCTATCAGGCGCGCAGCGAGCCGTTGCGTAATGAAAAAGGCGAGCCGATTCCCTGCAACTTCTGCCATGATCTGAGATACAAAGGCAGGGTGGGTTTTTATGAGTTGCTGACCGTCAATGATCGTATCCGTGAAGTGATTCTCACGGGCGGATCAAACGAGCAGCTCAAGGCGGCGTTCCGCAAACAGCGAGGCCAGTACCTGCAGGAATCGGCCCTGAAGCTGGTTGAAGCCGGCGAGACGAGCATTCAGGAAGTCCTGCGCGTGCTTAAACCGGTTGGTGGTTGATCGGAGTGTCGCACCGCCAAGGCCTCGACACGCATCAACCCTGTGGCAGATGCGATTTTTTGGCTGTTGATGTTCCTGAAATCTGAGACATCGGCTTCCGGTCAGAGTTAATTTCGACTATCGGTGAACTTCATGATCTTTTCCGTCATCATCCTCATTCTGGTCGCCGCGATTGCTTTCTTTCATTATGTGCAGGGGCTGTTCAGCGCGACGATCTCTGCGGCGCTGATCGTTTTATCCTCCCTGCTGGCTTTGTCGTACGCTGAACCGCTGGTTCAGTCCTATTTTGCCACCGGCCGGTTTGTGGATTATGCCTACGCGGTGGTGCTGGTTGCGCTGTTCGCTGCCATCTACATCGTGCTGCGGATTATTTTTGACCAAGTGATCCCAGGAAATGTTCGCGTGCCGGTTTTAATGGATAAAATCGGTGCTGCGGCCATGGGAATTGTCGCGGGTATTTTTGGTACAGGTGTTTTCGCCATTGCCGCCGAGTCGTTGCCATTTGATGTTTCGTTCGGCATGTACTCGCTTTTTCCGATTGCCGAAACTGATCGCACAGCGCCGGTCCATGTTCCTGGTGCGTCGCGAAACGTTGATGCCGTGATGGGCACGGAACTGGGCGTGTCGAGTCTGGAGCAGGTTGATCAGCGCAGCGCGACCATAATACCGGTGGCAGACGCGTTGCTTGGTTTGGCTGAGCATGTCAGCGACGGTGGATCGCTGGCGGGCGAGCGGGCGCTGGAATCGGTTCACCCCGATCTGCTGCAGGAGCTGTTCGGTCAGCGGCTGGGGCAACCCGTCGGTGATAAGCGCGTGACCCCAGCGGAGGATATTACCGTTCAGGATGTTTTTGTCCTCAGCGAGAAAGCCACCTTCCGGCAATTTTCCAGTGAATTACCAACCGTACGCAAGGAAGAACAATCCGAGCGCGTGGCAGCCAGCCGAAAACGGTTCGTTGTAGTGCGTGTCAGTGTCAATGATAACGCCGCCGGAGCCGGTGGCTTCTTCCGTTTCAGTACCGGAGCGGTGGAACTGGTGGCCGGAACCGGTGCTGAAGGTGAATCGCGCCAGTGGAAAGACTATTTCCCCATCGGCACGCTGGATGGCGGGCATATTTTATTTGTCAGCCATCCGGATGATCCGCTGTTTCTCAAACCCTCCGGCGGGAACAATATGATTGATTTTGTCTTTGAGGTTCCCTCCGAAGCGGTGTTGATCGAAGCGACGCCGGCAGAACCGTCCAAGGTGCGTCAGGGGACGCAAATTGTGATCAAGCGCTTGGCGCGCCTGGATTTGTCAGGCCGGGAAATCAAAACGACGATTACATCCAACGCCAAGGTTGATGTATTGCGCAAACCGGGTGTCCTGGAAGCAGCAGGTTTGGCTGCTCCGGTCCAGCAGTAGCAGTCCATGGCGGAACGGTTCAGGCAAGACCGGGCTGACCAATCAGCGTATAGTATTACCTGCACGGTTCAGCGCGCTTGAAAAGCGGCGGACTTGGCTTTTAGATTGATGCAAATGTCTGATGAACGACTTAACAAATTGACCGCGATGTTGAGCAAACAGCCACAGGATACATTCCTGCTGTATGGTATTGCTTTGGAGCATCGCAAAGCAGGACGAACGGCGCAAGCGATTGAATTTCTGGATCAAGTCATCGCTTTGGATGAGGATTATTGCTACGCCTATTACCAAAAAGGGCAGATATTTGAAGAAAACGATGATCCTGAACCTGCCCGGCAAGCCTATCAGCGGGGGTTGCAGGCCGCTCAGAAAAAAGGGGACAGCCACGCCAGTTTTGAGCTGCAGACCGCGCTGGATCTATTGGTTTGAGAACCTAAAGCTCGCTCGCATCGTATAATAATTTAGTTTGCTTTGTCGCAGTTGCTGAGGAGATGATGATTTTGACGATAGTTCAGCAGCTGGTAATGACTTGAGTAGTGAATAAATCGTGACAGAAACAATTATCAGCCTGCTGAAAAATCCTGATTGGCGCAAGCAGTATCGCTTGCGCCGATCCATCTGGAACGGCATGGCGCGCCTGGGGCTGACCGGCACCCACGCGCTGCCGGTGTTTCGCCGTTGGATCGATATTCAGCGGCAGTCCATGCCACTGGCCGGACTTGATCCAGCCTTTGATGGTCTGAAACTCGTTCAGATTTCTGATCTTCACTACAGCCCGGTCGTCTGGCGTCGCTATCTGGCGCAGTTCATCCGTTTTA
Organism: Phycisphaerales bacterium; assembly: GCA_020847375.1. Taxonomy (GTDB): domain Bacteria; phylum Planctomycetota; class Phycisphaerae; order Tepidisphaerales; family Tepidisphaeraceae; genus JADLCB01. Next base: position 240,228 of record JADLCB010000011.1, read on the forward strand.
TCAATGAGTTGGAACCCGATCTCGTCGTTATCACCGGCGATCTGATCACCGGCGGTTATCGTTACGCCAGCCGCATTGCAACCATTCTTTCGCATATTCAGGCGCGTCAGGGCGTTATCTGCACCTTTGGCAACCATGACTACAGCGTTTACGGTCGCAATGGTCGCCGTGAAGGTGAACGTAGGGCGGATTACCTGGAAGAGTCGTTGCGCGATCGTGGGTTAACGGTATTGCGCAATCAGGCGTATGCGTGGCAGCCGCCGACAGCGCGCCAGCCGGTCATGCTGGTCGGGCTGGATGATGAATGGTCTGGTCATATTGACCCGCAGCAGGCATGGAATGGCGTTGATCACCAATCGCCGATCATCTGCCTGAATCACAATCCGGTCAATACGATGGAGTTGATGGATTATCCTTGGCAGTGGATGCTGGCCGGACATACGCACGGGCGTCAGGTGGCGTCCAGTCCGATCGGCAGGCGGTTGTATCCCAACCGGTTCCGCCATTTTGTTCAAGGCTATTACGCGGTTAACGGACGACACCTGTATGTCAATCGCGGTTTGAGTTACGGCCAGCGTGTCATGGACTGGTGCCGACCGGAAATTACGGTTTTCCGGCTGTCAGCCGCCGCGGCAAATTCGCAGAAACACCTGAATAATTGATCAAATCACGCGGCTGGCGGTTCTGGTCGCATCCGTAAGCACAGCGCCCTCCTCTTCCCTTCATCGCGGTTTTGTCATACCTTGGGCGCAATGTTCAGGGAGTATGATCAGGCTCAGTTCAAGACCATTTACGACCAATGGCGCGAGCGTATTTGCGCTGATTTCTCACCCCATCAGCCAATCAACATCATCGGTATCCGATCGCGCGGTCAGACACTGGCGCAACGATTGATGCAATCCATGACAGCCCATGGATTTAAGCATATCGGTCAGGGTGTTCTGGATATAACCCTTTACCGTGACGACTTGTCGGAAATTGGCCCCAGGCCGCTGGTGCGTCCCAGTGAAATCAATCTGCAACTGGATGGTGTACCGGTGCTGCTGGTGGATGATGTGTTGTTCACCGGGCGCAGCGTGCGTGCGGGTCTTGATGCATTGACGGATTTTGGCCGTCCCAGCGTCATTAAACTGGCGGTGCTGGTGGATCGCGGCGGACGCGAGCTGCCCATCCAGGCTGATTATGTCGGGCTGACCCTTAGGGACGTGCCCAATAGTCATCGGGTGAATGTATTGTTGACTGAGAACGACGGACGCGATGCAATTACTGTCGATCCGCGACCGTAGTGGCAGCGCTTTGTTCATCAGCGGACGGTCGGACTTGCATCTGAAATGTCGATAAAGCAAACCATGTCCACCAACACACCACTTTGGACGCGCAATCACCTGCTGGGGCTGCAAAGTCTGAGCAGTCAGGAAATCAACTTCATTCTCGATACGGCGGCATCGTTCAAGGAAGTATCAACCCGCAGCATCAAGAAAGTGCCGGCGCTGCGCGGCAAGGTGGTTGTCAACGCCTTCTGGGAAGATTCCACCCGCACGCGCACCAGTTTTCAATTGGCTGCTCAGCGACTCAGTGCCGATGTGATCGACTTTTCCGAAAAGGGCAGCAGTGTCAGCAAAGGCGAAACCCTGATCGATACCGCCCGGAACATTGAAGCAATGGGGGTTGATGTGATCGTGGTGCGCCATCGGGCGGCGGGAGCGGCCGAAATGCTGGCCAGAACGCTCAAGTGCAGCGTGGTTAATGCCGGCGATGGTGCGCATGAGCATCCGACCCAGGGTTTGCTTGACCTGTACACGATCCGCGAGCGTTTCGGCCGGATCGAGGGATTGAAAGTGGCGATTGTTGGCGACATTTCCAACAGCCGTGTCGCCCGTTCCAACCTGTGGGGCTTGAGCAAATTGGGAGCCGAAGTCTATCTGATTGGCCCAACAACGCTGTGCCCCCGCGCATTTGAAAAATATGGCGCCAAAGTCGTGCATGATTTTGATTCGGTCATCGGACAGGTGGATGTGATCAATATGCTGCGCGTGCAGTTCGAGCGCATTCAGTCCAGCCAGTTTCCCTCCGTGCGCGAATTCTCCCAGATGTATGGCTTGACGTGGGATCGGTTTCAGCGGTGCAAGAAGGATGTCTTTATCATGCACCCCGGGCCGATGAACCGGGGGATCGAAATCCAGAGTGAAATCGCCGACGGCCCGCAGTCAGGCATCCTGACGCAGGTCACCAATGGGCTGGCGGTACGAATGGCGGTGCTCTACCTGGTAACTCAGGCAGCCTGAAGGCGGTGGCATCGTCCGTAGGCTGCGCAAGTGCCGCAGGTGTGCTACCGGCGGCGATGGGCTTCGTTGGCCACTTTCATCGGCAACCCGAAAAGATCGATAAAACCACGAGCCGCCGTCACGTCGTAACCTTCCATGCTGAAGCTGGCCAGTTGCGGATCGTACAGGCTGTGCGGCGATGAAGCGCCAACCTGCATTGCCCGTCCCTTGAATAGACGCACCTTGGCCGTCCCTGTTACCGTGGCGTTGGTATGATCCATAAACGTCTGCAGGGCGATGCGCAGCGGATGGAACCACTGACCGTAGTAGACCAGTTCCGCGTAACGCAGCGCTACCTGCTGCTTGTAGTGCAGCGTATCACGCTCGATACAGATTTGCTCCAGGGCTTTGTGAGCCTCGTAAAGAATTGTGCCACCGGGTGTTTCATAAACGCCGCGACTCTTCATGCCAACCAGGCGATTTTCCGTCAGCACGGTAATTCCCACGCCGTGGCGACCGCCGATTTCGTTTAGGGCCGCGATCAGATCATGGCCCGCCATTTTCTTCCCATTGACCGCAACGGGGTTGCCCGCCACAAAATCAATGCTGACAATTTCCGGCTGATCAGGCCCTTTTTCCGGCGGGGCGGTCATGGTCAGACAGGCTGACCAGTTTGGTTCGCTGTCGGGATGTTCAATCTCCGCTCCTTCGTGGCTGATGTGCCAAAGATTGCGATCCTGGCTGTAGATTTTCTTTTTGCTGACCGGAATCGGGATTCCATGCTTTTCGGCGTAGTCAACTGCAGTTTCACGATCGCGCAATTCAAACTGGGTGTCTTTCCACGGGGAGATAATTTGCAGATCAGGTCCCAGTGCCATGTACGTCAGCTCAAATCGCACCTGGTCATTTCCCTTGCCCGTCGCGCCGTGGCCGACAGCATCAGCCTTGGTCTGCCGGGCAACTTCGACCTGCTTGGCGGCAATCAGCGGACGGGCAATGCTCGTGCCCAGCAGATAATCCTGTTCGTAAACCGCATGTGCCCGCAGCATTGCAAAACAGTACTGTTCTGCGAACTCCTTGCGCAAATCCATGACCACAACTTCATCAGCACCGCTTTTGCGCGCCTTGTCTTCAATGCCCTTCAGCTCTGAACCCTGACCCAGTTCCGCCGCAAAAGCCACGAGCTTGACACCGGGGTAGCGCTGTTTCAACCAGGGCAGAATGACCGACGTATCCAGCCCGCCGGAATAAGCCAGCACAATTTTCTTCGGCACACGATTTTGAGACATAGCTGCTCCACGATTCAGTTGATTTATCGTTACGGATTCTCGAAAGGGGGAAGTATAGTCAGTTTGCGTTAAAGCGGTAGGGGACGGCAACGCACGGACCGGCAGTAAGGGGATGGTGATCGAACAATCCATAATTTATGGCCGGAGATGAAAATCAGATGACGACGATGCCTCTGCGTGGTAGTCTGATACAGTTTATGGAAAGTATTCTTCCCCCCGAAACGCTGGATGGTGCTGGATTTGAGCTGACGCGCGTTCGTCAATACACCATATTTCTGGAAAACAAGGTGGGGCGGTTACAGTCGCTGGTGCGCTCGCTGGAACAGGGCGTGGGCAAAATCGTTGCGCTGTCGATCGAGGAATCCGGGGACACAGCCCTTGTGCGTTTGATTGCAGCCCACAGCGAGTTTGGCCGGGAATTACTGCGAACCGCAGGCTTCAGCTTCAGTGAAACGGAGCTGCTGGCAGTGAAACTACCGACCGGTGCCCGTCAACCACTGGTGCGAATCTGCTCGGTGCTGCTGGCTGCGGAAATCAATATCCATTACGCCTATCCGTTGCTGCAAAGTCCCAAGGGTTCGTGCATGGCGCTGTATGTTGATGATCCCACTCTGGCGGCGCAGCTATTGATCAAAAAAGGGTTCACGCTGATTGGCGAAAGTGACTTGCAGAAATGGTAACCGATCTTTTTTCGATGGATGAAGGCCCATGCGCACCGAATTGACGGGTTGAGATACGACTGGGATCGGGGTGGGACAAAACGGTCTTAAACGGTTCTGCGCAATTGTTTGTCCGATAAAATCACCCTGATTTCCAAACTTCACGCCGCAAGCATCCAAGTTTTTTGACAAATTAAATAAATCCAGCGATAAGCCGAGGTTGCAGCATCTTCTGCCGATATGAATCTGTAGAGGATGTGTACCCATGCGAGCTTTTGTATTTGTATTTATCGCATTATTCGTCTTGACCACGCCCCACACCTATGGGCAGACCGCTCCAGAACCAGAAAACCCCTGGCAGCAAAGTGTGGCGGAGCTGGCTACCTCATTGACCGGTAGCACCCCGGCAGCGGTAGCTCCTATTTTGCAAAATGTTCCGTTGCGCGCTTTCAATTCATCGGATCGCTCCAAAATTGTTGATCTCGTCGATTTGTGTTCCAGTTGCGTCGTAATCAGCGCACGCGGCTATGTCGGTTTGCCGATGCACGTGGCCGACGATATTGCTGAGGATTTTGCGGCTTCGGATCTGCCTGAGTTTATTAAGGAGAAATTCGCCCTGCCCGATCCTGTCGCTGCCCGCAATGCGAATAAAATCGCCGACCAATGGGTGAATGACGTTTTAATGGATGCCAAACCCGACACGGTGGGAATGATTGTCTTGTGGCGCGGCAACCAGATCCTGCCCAGTATTGATAACAGCTATGCCCGCGATTTGATCTTCATCTTGATTGCCGGCCATGCTGCCGCCGATGGAACGTTCCAGTTCCGCCAGATTGTTTTTGGCAACCCTCTTGTTGCCGCCGAATAGTTTCACGGCATGACAGTCAGCCAGCAAAATCAGCCACAATCGGATACGGACATTGGGGTACTGTCACAATAGTCGTCAAAGAATCACCCTACCGGAATAACATTAGATCCGCGCAAAAATGAAGCCCCCGGCAGGAGGAGGAGCCGAGAGCTTCGGAGGGATCATATGGCAGCACCTGATGCTGCATTTATTTCAATTCACAAGCGTTCACTACGCCTTTGTATGATGTACAACATTCCGTCTGCTTTATCCAGTCGCGCGTTTCCTTTTTAGCAAGCACCTCACCCTATTTATGCGGATTGACAGGATAAGTTGCAGAACAATTTCCAAAATTATCGTGAATAAATAATTTCTAATTTAGCGCGCATTTTACCAGATCGAAATTGTCAAAATTCTGCATGCGACAGAATCAGAAAAGATATTGACGGCGGTTCGATACTTATCCAGCGGGCGATTAAAAATAAACAAAACGCCCGGAACAATGCGGCATTGAATCCATTCAACTGGTATAATCCACCAGTTGCTGATAGGTTGCCCTCTACAAATTGCCAGTTGCGTCTTGTCAATGAGGGAGATTGTCACATGGAACCTGTTCGACGACTGCCCTACGCGAATTTTTCTTCTGGCCAGCCAAGTCCGCGCCGGCATCGAGAAGCCTTCACGTTGGTGGAACTGCTGGTCGTTATCGGCATAATTGCACTGCTGATCAGTATTTTGTTGCCAGCGATCAATCGCGCCCGCGCTCACGCCAATTCCGTGAAATGTCTTTCCAATCTGCGGCAGCTCGGATTGGCGCTGGTGCTCTATAATAATCACAACCGCGGCTACAATGTTCCGTCATACAATATGCAGGAGGGGACGACCGGCAGTCCCGGGGCAGGCGATGCGCCACTGGATGGCTGGGCGTGTATTTTGGATCGCGATGGACTGGTTTCCGTCGGCGAAAAACAGGACACCAGTGTTTTTACCTGTCCTGCCGCGATGCTGGATGCCAACACGCCTTACGGTTCGATCCTCTGGCCATCAACCAAACCAGGGACGGCGGGCCGGGAAAAGACGGACTCGGCGCGTGGCTTCGACAAGATCATCCGCGTGGGTTACTGGATCAATGCGGAAAACCCCATCGGACGATCATCCTGGCCGGATGTCCAGCGCGTTTACTACACCTCTTCTCCGGGTTATGGCGGGCTGCCTGGTGGGGCGATAATGGGTTTGCAGAAGATTACGCGCATTAAACGACCTGCCCAGACGATTGTTCTGGTCGATGGCATCTATGCCGGTCGGCATGGCGATGTGCGCATGGCTGATCCGCGCTCGCGCATCGGTTATCGCCATACACTCGGTGGCCAGCCATCTGCCAATGTCGTGTTTGCCGATGGACATGCTGAACCCATCACCAACGCTGATTTTCCACGCGCGTTTGATCTAGGTGCAGATAATCCCCAAGCCCGCGACATCACCATTGTCCGCAGCGAGAATCTGGGAAGTAATCCCACGTTCTACGCTGATCCCGATGTTACCCTGGCTAATTAGCCTGATAGCCGATGGGGAAACAAGGTTGCCGAGTTATTCAACGGATCATCCAAGGTAGTACAATTAGCCACACCTTGGCAACTCGACGATGAGGGTGTTCTTACGCTAATATTCGCATCTGGTTGGTGCGTGGTTCAAGCAGCTAAATAGTCGCATGCGTGTTGGTGTGTTATACATTCAGCACGATGCAGCCGCCTGAATCGCAAAACCATAAGTATCGCGGCTGCAAAAGCACGAGTCGAGTGCCGTGCAATTGGCAGCTTGTCGATGGGTTTATTTTCTCACTCGTAACGGTTTTTACCGTAGGAATAGAGGCAAGCGATGAAGTTGTGGAATGTATTGGCGACAGTGGCTCCGATGACGCTGGCGGGAATCTTGTTGGTGGGTTGTGGTCAGGGTGATAGCGCTGACAAGGGCGCTGCCGCCAAGACTCCGGCTGCCCAAAAGACGACGAGTTCCGCCAAGGCTGAAAGTAACCTGACGATTCCGGCTGCCATGCAGGCGTTCAAGGATGATGGCAATGTGCTTGAGTTGGAAATCGACGGAACCGATATGATGACCTACAACATCGATCATCTGGAAGCCAAGCCCGGGCAGATGATTCGACTGACGCTGAAGCATGTCGGCAAGCTGCCGGCAGCCAGCATGGGGCATAATGTCGTTATCCTCAAGGCCGGCGAAGATGTCTTCGCCTTTGCGGCCGATGCCGGTGAAAAAGGTGGCGATACTGCCAACGCGTATGTTCCTGAAGGCGTGCGCAGTCGCGTGATCGCCTTCACCAAAATTGTCGGTGGCGGCAAGAAGACGACTGTTGAGTTCCAAGCTCCTGAGACGGCAGGCGAATATCCATTCCTCTGCTCGTTCCCTGGTCATGTGGGCAACATGAATGGCAAACTGGAAGTCAAGTAATGGAAAGTTTGCGGCAGGGCTGATGGCCATTCAGCCAAAACGCGGCGATAGTTCTAAACCAAGACCAAAAACAAAGACTGGCTATGTTGCCGGTCAGACACTAATTCCAAGGAAGAGGCCTTATGGCGTTCAAGAATTACCGTACGTCGGGGATGGCGATTCTGGCAATGGTGGCAACCGGCTTGCTGGTTGGCTGCTCAGGATCGGAGGACAATAAGCCCAGTTCAGCTCAGAACAAGAGCAATGCGGAGCGCGCTTACGTTGCTCCCGGGCAGATGGATGAATACTACCTGTTCTATTCAGGTGGCCATGCGGGTGATGTGCGCGTGGCGGGTATTCCTTCCATGCGTCATATCAAGACGATTCCCGTCTTCAGCCCCAATTCCGCGTATGGCTATGGCTATGACGATGAAACCCGGGCAATGCTCGGTGATTTCACCTGGGGCGATGCCCACCATCCAGCCCTGTCGCAGACTAACAGCGAATATGACGGCCGCTGGCTGTTCATCAACGACAACGCCAACAACCGCGTGGCCCGTATTGATCTGAGTGACTTCAAGACCAAGCAGATCATCGGCCCGATCCCGCATACTTCGGGCAACCACGGTTCATCGTTCATTACCGAAAACTCTGAATATCTGTTCGGTGGAACGCGATTTTCCGTTCCTATGCAGCGCGACAAGGCTGTCCCAATGGATCAGTATAAGGCGAGCTTTAATGGCGTCTTTACCGCCATTTCCATCGAGCCGGAAACGGGCGAAATGAAGCTCGCCTGGCAGATCAAGACCCCGCCGTATGACTGGGATCTTTCCTCCACGGGCAAAGGCCCCAGCTCAGGCTGGTTCTTTATGACCTCCTACAACTCGGAAATGGCCCACGAGCGTCTGGAAGTCGGTGCCAGCCAGGCTGAATATGACATGGCTGCCTTTGTCAATTGGCGCAAAGCCGAACAGGCGGTGAAGGAAGGCAAGGCTGAGATCATGGACGGCGTGCCCGTGCTTGATCCTGCCAAGGTCGATGGCTTGATGTATTTCGTGCCAGTAGCCAAGTCACCGCACGGCATCGACGTGGATCCGTCGGGTAAGTGGATTGTCGCCAGCGGCAAACTCGAACCTTCCGTCACCGTGTTCAACTTTGAGAAGTTCCTCAAGGCGGTTGAAGACAAGGATTTCCAGGAACAACGTTCGGGTATCAACGTTGTCAAGCAGTCCAGCGTCGTGGAAGGTATCGTGCCGGTGGGCATGGGGCCGCTGCACACGCAGTATGATGGCAAAGGTCACGGCTATACAACGCTGTTCATCGATTCCAAGGTGGCCAAGTTCCAGCTTCCTCCCTGGACGGATGAACAAAAGGCGGATATGCAGAAGGCGGTGCTTGATCGCATTGACGTGCATATCAACCCGGGTCACCTGGTTGTTGCCGGCAGTGATACCAAAAATCCTGAGGGCAAGTGGCTGGTTTCAATGAATAAGCAGTCGGTCGGCCGACATATTTCGACCGGTGTGCAGAATCCGGAGACCAGCCAGTTGATTGATATCACCGGCGAAAAAATGGTGATGGTCTCCGAAACGTTCACCGATAAGGAACCGCACTTTGCCCAGATTATTCCGGTGAGCAAAGTCAAGCCGATAAAATTCTATCGCCGCAGCGACAACAAAGACCCCAACCAGGTCTGGGGCCAGAAGGATACGTTCGTCAAGCGTAACGGCGATGTTGTTGATGTGGGCATGCAGGCTCAGCGTAGCTTCTTCGCCCCTGACACACTGGAATTCCGCCAGGGCGATACCGTTCGATTCCATATCACCAACTCCGAACAGTCCTATGGCATCAGCCACGGCTTCGGTGTCGGTGGGTACAACATCAACGTTGACATGGATCCGGGTGAAACGCGCACGGTGACCATCAAGATGGATAAAACTGGCGTCTTCCCGTTCTACTGCACGGTCTTCTGTTCGGCATTGCATCAGGAAATGCAGGGATACTTTGTTGTCTATCCTGCCGATCAGTTCCCGGGTGGTTAATGTGAAATCTGACTATTTCCGTCGCGGGGGTGCATCAGCCCTCCGCGGCGGAAATAATTTTTTTATAACTTTTATGATTTTATGATTTTTTGAAAATCTGACTACGAACCCGCAGAATCGAGTATGCCATGGCCCTCCAGAAGTTATTGCACAAGAATGAACGATTTTTCTATAAACGACTGACGGTTGTTTCCCGACTCTGGATTCTCCTGGCTGTGTTCTGTCTGGGCGCCAGCTTTTTCTTCCCGCTCTGGCATATTAATCTGGTTGCCCCGCAATATCCCGAGGGGCTTGATCTGTGGATTTATGGTCACCAGTTGACGGCGGGCAATGAAGGTCAGGATCTGAACGAAATCAACATCCTCAATCACTACATCGGCATGCAACCGCTGCAGCAAGCCGACTTTGTTGAGATGACGTTCATTCCCTTCGCCCTGGGCTTTTTCATCCTGTTCGGCCTGCGCGCAGTTGTTTTCGGGGTCATGAGCAAACTTGTCGATTTTCTGGTTTTGTATCTCTACTTCTGCGTATTTTCCGGGATCAATTTTATTTATCGCATGTACTCCTATGGGCACCATCTTGACCCCAAAGCGCCGATCAACCCTGATCCATTCTGGCCGACGCTGCTTGGAACCAAGCAGATTGCCAATATGACTCAAACCAGCCTGCCCCAGGGAGCCAGCTATTTTCTGGCTGGCGCGCTGGTTTGCCTGTTGATGGCGATTGTCTTCTCCTGGCGGCAAAAACCGTTCTATGAATCCCCCGTCGGAGCTTTGCCATGAACGTAAACCGGTTGATCCTCCTGGGAGGGTTTGTCGGTATTTCGTTTTTATTTCTTGCCTCTGTTGTTGCCGCGCAATCGGTGCAACACGTGCAGCCCGGGCAGAACCTGCAGGCGGCGATTGATGCCGCAACCGATGGATCAACACTGATTGTTTCATCGGGTTCGTATGACGGCCCGATCGTGATCAAGCGTGCAATCACCGTGCGCGGAGAAAATGACGTGAAAGTGGTCGCTCCAGGCCACAACAGCGTACTCACGCTGGCTGGGCATGGTGTTACGGTTGAAAATCTGGTTGTTACCGGCTCCGGCCGCGATTTGGGCAAGGAAGATGCCGGGGTTCTGATTCTTGGCGACAACGCGCGCGTGATTCGCGTGGAATCACGTCTGAATCTTCACGGAATCTATGTTCGTGGCGCTAAAAATGCGCTGATTGAAAACTGCCGGATCATCGGTCTGGCTGCCTTGGAAAAACCAGCCGTTGTAGCCGGTGCCCAAGCCATGCTTGAGGCTGATGCCATGCACTACAGCTCCCCCAGCTCCCAGTCGCTGATGGGCAATGGTATTCATTTGTGGAATGCCAGCGGGGCGATCATTGCAAATAATTCCATCCAGCAGGTTCGCGACGGAATTTATGTCGCCCATACTGACAATGCCATTTTCCGCGGCAACCGTATCCACGACTCGCGATACGGCATTCATTACATGTATTCAGACGACAATCTGATTCAGGGTAATGAGCTTTGGCACAATGTGGCTGGTGCTGCCTTGATGTTTTCGCGGAATCTTATGGTCCGTGACAATCATCTGCACGACCATAGCGGATTTCGTGCCTATGGACTGTTGCTGCAGGATTTGGATAACTGCACGTTTCGGGATAACGAGGTGCGCAGCAATCTGGCTGGTGTGCGCCTGCAGACGTGCAGCAGCAATGTTTTTGAGCACAACACCATTGTCGGTAATCTTTCTGGGATCATCCTTGACAGCTCTTCGCAGGACAATGCCTTCACATTAAACCGCATTGGCCCGAATCTGCGCCAGATCGAATTGACCGGGCCACCTCCGCCCACGGAGTGGTCGGTTAATTCCAAGGGTAATTACTGGTATAATGCGCTCCCGCTGGACTTGTCAGGCAGGGGCGTATCTGCCTGGCCGCATCATGAAGTTGATCTGATGGCGGGGCGATCGGAAAAATTTCCCGTATCGCAACTTTTAATTGGCAGCATGGGCATTAAGACTCTGGAATGGGCCTTGAGCCAGGCGCCCGTTCCCGGCATGCGCTACATCACTGATACGCATCCTCTGACGCGCGAGTTGTCCGAATGATTGAAGCCAAAGATCTAACCAAAACCTACGGGTCACAACGGGTGCTGCAAGGCGCTTGCCTGTCGATCCCGCCCGGACAGTGTGTTGTCCTGACCGGCGACAACGGCAGCGGCAAAACGACGCTGCTGCATATGCTGGTTGGATTGCGCCATCCAGATGCCGGGCAGGTTTTCTGGAAAGGCCAGCCACTGGCCGGTGCCAGCGCGCGCCAGTGGCAGATGGCTCGTAAAACCTGGGGATTTTTGCCGCAAAACGTGGTTTTTCCATCGGGTACGCCGGTGGGCCGGCTGATGCGGTTTCATGCGCGGTTGCGCGGGACTGATATGACGCCGATCCAACAGTGGCTGGATCGCGTCGGCCTTGCCGGCACCGAAAAAAAAACGGTCGAGGCACTTTCCGGCGGTATGCAGCAGCGGCTGGGCATTGCCCTGACGTTGTTCTTCTCGCCCCAGCTGATCGTTATGGACGAGCCGGCCAGCAGCCTCGATCCCGGTTGGCGCGGCGAGTTGTCGCAATGGACCAGTGAGCAGGCTCAGCGCGGTGCATCGATCCTCGTCACCAGCCAGCTTCATGAATCATGGGGCGACGGAGTTCGTTATTGTGACTGTCAGGCTGGCCGTATTGTCGATAAAGCACGGAACCAATCACCTGTGATGGAGAAGTCTGCGTGAGCACCGTCCTGACGATCTTCCTCTGGGATATCAGCCAGAATTTGCGTAATCGCTTTCTTCAGGTCTTCGCCCTGGCCTGTGTGCTGGGCGGTTCGGCGCTGCTGGCGGCTGCACCGGGAACAACAACACTGGCACTGGTGTTGATTCAGGCCATTTTATTCTTCGGATCACTTTCAGGATGCCTGATCGGTTGGAGCAGCGGCCAGCAGATTCGCGCTCAGGGAGCGTTTTTCTTTGCTCAACCCATAGGAAGCGGCCAGTTACTGCTGGGGAAATTACTGGGTACGGGCGGCTGGTGTCTTCTGCTTTTACTTCTGTTCATAGGCCCAGCCGCCGTGCAGGCGGGTATGATGACCACGTTATTGCCTCTGGCAGCGTTGAGCATCGGCTTTCTGCTGGTTTTCGTATTGACCGGTCTGATCCTGGGTTTGTTGACTGCGCCAGTATCGGGTCTGCTGGCCACACTGCTGTTCTGGGCAGTATCGGTGGCGGGTTGGGAAGTTGGCCTGCTGGTGTTGAGCAAAGCAGCCTGGATCGAACAGCTTCCCTGGTTGTTTATTACGCTGCTGCTGGTTAATCCCGCCGGTGCGTTCCGCTTGGGGGCATTAATTGGGTTGGATTCCGTGCCCTTTGATACAGCCGACCTGACCACAGGGCAGTTTATTTTTCAAAATATTATGCTGGTGACCATTGGTATTTTCCTCTGCTGGCTGGTGATTTTATTTATAATCGCCCGTTGGAGATTGATCCGGCAGGAATTTTGATCCCCACGTGTCGGAAGATCGCGCTCAGACAGGAGTATTCGATATGAGCAATTGCTGTTGTTCACGTGCCCGCTGGGTTGTTCCCCTTGTACTGCTGGTGATTGTGGCGGTGGCTGGCTGGTATATCGGCAAGCAAAGCCGCAGCGATGATCAGCCGTCGCAAAATCAGCCGCAGCCTCAGGCTGAATTCAAAGTCTACCGCAATATCTCCGCCAAGGTCGTTCGCATTGATCCAGAGCTGCATTCCATCACCCTTGACCATGAGGAAATCCCCGGCCTCATGGGCGCCATGACCATGGACATGAAGGCTGATCCGTCCGTCGCGCTGGATGATTGTAAACCGGGGGACAAAGTTATGTTCGATCTGGCACGGGTCAGCGGGTTGTATCAGATTGTCAGTATTCGTCCGGCGCCGGACAAGCCTGCCACACAGGAATCTGGTGAGGAGGCGACCCTGGCTGAACCTCCGCTGGAACCGGGTGATCTTGTGCCTGACCTGTCACTTGTAAATACGGCTGGTGAGCCGTTTCAGTTGCGCGATCTGAAATCCAAACGCAAGGTGATCACCTTCTTTTATGCCCGCTGTCCGCTGCAGGAATTTTGCCCCGCCCAGAGTCTGCGATTAGCGGAGTTGCAAAAATATCTGAATGAAAATAACAGCGATATTCATCTGGTCAGTCTGACGCTGAATGCCGAGTTTGACACGCCGTCCGTGCTGGCGGATTACGCCCGCCGCTTCAAGGTTGACCCCCAGCGCTGGACGCTGGCTGGCAGTGAAAACCCGGAGGAGATTCGCCGCTTTGCCAATCGTGCCGGTGCCCAGGCCAAACTGCAGGATAATGGCAATCAGGTTGATCATGCCCTGATTGCGCTGCGCGTGGATGGCGACCGCATTGTCGATCGCGTTTACGGACTGGATGCAATCGAAAAACTCCTGCGCAAAATGTAATGTTTTTTCGCAGTTGTTGGTTACGTCCGGGGCAACACGGGGCAATCGCTGCGGTTATGGCGCAGTCTCTGTCACAGGAGGAAGTTTTTCATTCTGTGGCAGGTCTTTAAGAGAATTCAACCCGAAAATTTCCAGGAATCGTCGTGTTGTGCCGTACAGAATCGGCCGGCCTGGCACTTCGGCGCGGCCGGAAATTTTGACCAGATGTTTTTCCATCAATGATCGAATCGTTTCTCCGCAGGCCACGCCTCGGATTGATTCAACATCCACGCGCAGAATTGGCTGCTTGTAGGCGATGATCGCCAGTGTTTCCAATGCGGCCTTGGTCAATTTGGCGTCGGCTTCCTTCTGATGCAGCTTATTCAAAAGAGGCCCGAATTCCGCCAGCGTCAGCAGTTGAAACCCGCCCGCAACCTGTTCAACGCGAAAACTCCGTCCTTCTTTCTCATAAATATCGTTGAGCTGCTTGAGCGCCTGTCGGACAGGCTTGCTGGATTGCAGCTCCATCAGTTCAGCCAGACGTGGCGCTGTCAGTGGGTGATGGGTGCTGAATAGCAGGGCTTCCAGCATCGTCAGATCGGCCGTTTCTGCCGCGCCTTCAGGCGATATTTCCTGCTCGTCTAATTCAGAAACCTGCACGGTTCCATCCGGGGCTTCCTGAAGATCATTGGTCTCTGGTTGTTCAGAAGAATTTTGCATAAGGATCAAATAATTATCACTGGTGAGACGCGTAATTCAATGCGGTGGTGCTGCCAGCGCGTTGGCGAATTTTTCCATGCTGACCGCTGACGATAAAGACTGCCAAACACTGGCCGGTAATTGTCGCTGGAGTTTATCTGCCACTTTACTCCCTGCTCATCTCCAGCATTCGCTGCCACATTTTTTCAGGTACAGGCACAACACTCAGACGGCTGATCCGCAGCAAATCCCATCCTGCAAAGCCAGGGTCTGCTTTGAAGTCGCTCAACGTGACCGGCCGCGGCAATACTTTTTGCATCTGAATCTGAACGACCGCCAGTTTGTCATCGTCCTGCTTGGGATCGGCATAAGCATCAGTAATCACCGTGGCAATGCCTACCGCCGCCCGCTGCGTACCGGTATGGTAGATGGCAGCCAGATCGCCTTTTTTCATGGTACGAATGTGCTTCAACGCCAGCGCATTGGTGACACCATCCCACACCGTCTTCTTGTCACGAACCAATGCATTCCAGTCATAGCAATTAGGTTCTGTTTTCAATAGCCAGTAGGCCATCGGCATGCTCCTTTGTCAGATTGGCATTATGCCCATCTGTCCGTGCGATGTCACGGATGAAGGCAGACGGGTCAGCTGCGATACGCACGAAATCTTTCGGGTCCAGACTTATTGAGCTTAACCGTGACAGTTCTACTGACGTACAACAAACGGTGGACGAAAAACCTTGAAAACGCGCGAGGCGACTGTTAACATGCAGGCATCCTACGGCAATTAGCGCGTGACCCACGATATGCGCCGCGTGATGCCGGCAAACGTTTTCGCCATGACCGCCAATACCTACGAAATCGGCCCACACGCCCAGATCGACGAAGGCGTCACCTTGGGTTATACCTACAACGGCTGGACTCAAAAGCTCCGCATCGGTGAACACGCGATCATCCGTTGCGGCTCCATCCTTTACGCCGGCTCCACCATCGGCAAACGCTTCACCTGCGGGCACCAGACCCTCATCCGCGCCGAGTGCAACATCGCCGATCGCGTTGTCATCCTTCACCAATGCGCCTTGGAGGGAAAAATCACCATCGGCCGGGCGGTTAAGATCATGGCGCAGGTGTACCTCCCCAGCCGGACCGTCATCGGCGACTTCGTCTTCATCGGCCCCGGAACCACTTTCCTGAACCACAAAACGCCCATGCGCACCGACGACCCTGTGCAGGGGGCGATCGTTGAAGATCGTGTGAGCATCGGCGGCGGATGCACCATCTGCCCCGGCGTGCGCATCGGCCGTAACAGCTTCATCGGCGCCGGCGCGGTGGTCAATAAGGATGTTCCCCCGGACACGCTCGCCTACGGCGTCCCGGCGCGCTTTCATCCCTTGCCCGACAATTTGAAGGGGGGCAATCGCCCCAAAGACCTGCTCACCGGCACCGATCTCTGGGCCGGGCAGGTTGGCGACGACTGGCAGAATGACTTCCCCGATATCGTCTGACGGCTTCATCCCCTCCGCATACCAAAGCAATCCCCATGAAAGTGTCGGCGGAAACGTTTTCAATCATACCCTCAACCGGCAGTCCCGGGCTGTCCCTCACCGGCAAACCCATTGAACGGGTTTACAGTCCGCTGCAAACCACGCTGACACTGATCGAGGAGGGGGATCAACGATTTTGCATCCTCACCACACACGCAACCACTCATTTGTACCGTTACAGCGTCGTGCTGCAGGCCGCCGTGGCTGCGGCATTGAACATCCGCCCATCCCAGGTGCTTTGCTTTTCCTCGCATAACCATTGCGCGCCTCTGGCGTTCAACCCCGCCCACAAGCTCGCCTCCTTCAATTACCTGCATGTCGATGAAGTACTGACTCTTGACGACCTGACGCCTGAAGGACGCAAGCTGCTCGATCTGGCCTGTCTCACCGCTTCCAAACTCCCTGCCCGCCTGCGCAATGCCACGGTTCGTAGCGCCAAAGGGTGCGAACGGCGGATCTCATACAACCGTAAGGCGCATCGCGCCGACGGCTCCACCTACATGCTTCGCGAGGAGGACCGTCTGCTGTTGGGTGCGGACTTCAACGGCGACATTGATGATGACGCCTTTGTCATCGGATTCTTCGACGACCAGGATCATCCCATCAGCCTGCTCACCTCCTTCACCGCCCACCCCGCCACCGCCTATCACCCTGAACATCCCGTTATTTTCGGTGAGTATCCGCAAATCGCCTGTGACGATCTGTCGGCCGCATTCGATCATGTACCTGTCGGATTTCTCCAGGGATGCTGCGGCGAGGTAAATGCCAAAGGCTCGGTCAGCATGAAGCCGGTCGATCAAAGCGTGGCTGATGCCACGCGCATGGGACATCAACTGGGCGAGACCTTCATCCGGGCTGCCAAGGATCAATTCGCCCGATCAACCAGCCGCGATGCCCGCATGGCGCTGCGCAACGTGCGAATGCCTTTCACGGGCGTGCCTTCTCTGTCCAGCCTTGACGCCCAAATCGCCGACATCTCCGCCTTTATCGCACGATGCGAAAAAAATGATCCCAACACCCGCGTTTGTCAAAACCAGAACTTCCCCACCTACATGACGCCGCAATACCGCGCCGCTCTGATGGTCAACGTCCTTAACTGGGCCAAATGGGCCAGGGGATTCCACGAATCCGGCCGCCTCGACCAGGCCCCCACCGGCGTGGATATGGAAATTGCCGCCATCCGCCTGGGGGATGTGGGCATCGTCGGGCTTCCGTGCGAGCCGTTCGATGACATCGGCCGCCAGATCAAACGCGCCGCCCCTTGCGCTATGACGCTCCCGTGCGGCTACATGAACGATGACTACGTCTTTTATGTTCCTGACTCCGGCAACAATGGTGACCTGGAATATCAGAGCGCATTCTATCGCTACACCACCTGCATGCTCCCCTTTGCCCAACCGGCCGGTGATCGCCTGGCCGCTGAGGGCGCACAACTGCTTCGAACCATACTCTAATCCCGAAAAATCGTCTTCTGTTCCGGTTCTCATGCCACGATGAACCCGATGGCGACTGGGATACGATGGCGTCATGGGCCGACATAACTATCCAATTTCGCTGGACATTGGGCAGCGGCGCGTGGTGATCGTGGGAGGCGGAAGGGTTGCCGCACACAAAGCGCGGGGCCTGTTGGATGCGGGGGCGACCTTCCCCACGAACGGTGGGCGCGTCATGCTGCGTCAATTCAACGCGCCTCGAATATTTCGGGGCTGACATAGCCTATCGCCGAATAACGCCGCCGTGCCGATCAACAACAACATCCGTCAACGTGAGATGAAGTGGGTCGCCCTGAACCGCAAGAACTCATTACTCGTTACAAGACATAAAAAGTGTATCCATTGTGACCGATTTAGCCGGTCAACAAGCATGACACTTCTATTTGAGCTTAACAGTGACAATTCTACTGGCGTACAACAACTGTCGGGCGCAGGGTCTTTAATTTGATAAGCGTTCACCCTAAAATACTCCGGCTCATTCGCCAGAGTTAACCGAGCAGCGCCAGATTTGTCTGGCGCGAATGTGCGAATAACGGGCATCGTGTATTGGCTGCGTATGACGCTGTAGAATCGAGCGTTCATTGCATTCTATTTTGTGATTTATCCTGCAACAGAAAGTTCAGCACCGCTATGAAATACCGTCTTTATACCCCCGGACCTACCAGCGTCCCTGAATCAACGCTTTTGAAACTTGCTGGCCCGGTTCATCATCACCGTACGGCCGAGTTCCGTGAAACGCTCAAGCAGGCGACGGCGCTTTTGCAGTACGTTTTCCAGACAACCCAGACGGTCTTCACCATCACCGGATCAGGAACCGCAGCGGCGGAAGCAGGCATTGTTTCGACGCTTGCCCCCGGGAAAAAAGTGCTGAATATCAGCAATGGCAAGTTCGCTGAACGCTGGGCGCAGGTCTGCAAAGCGTACGGTATTGAAGTTGAAGAATTAAAGAAGGAATACGGCACGCACGTCACGCCGGATGAAATTGCCGCCAAGCTCAAATCAAGCCACTATGATGCAGTTATCCTGGTTCACAGTGAAACCAGCACCGCAACCACCTGCGATCTGGCGGGTATTGGCAAAGCCGTGCGGGCCAGTGGCGATACATTGCTTATCGTCGATGGCATTACCAGCATTGGCGCGTTTCCCTTCAAAATGGATGAGTGGGGCGTGGATGTCGCCATCACCGGCAGCCAGAAGGCGCTGATGCTGCCGCCGGGGCTTGGTTTTGTCGCGCTCAGCCAGCGTGCATGGAGCGCCGTCGAAGCCAACAAGTCAGCCCGTCAGTTTTATCTTGATCTGGCCAAGTATAAAAAGAGCATCGCCAATAATGATACACCGTTCACTCCAGCCAATACCCTGATCGAGGCACTGCTGGTCAGCCTGAACATGATCAAGGATGAAACGATCGAAGGGGTCTGGAAACGCACAGCCGCCAATGCTCAGGCATTCCGATCAGGCATGCAGGCGCTGGGCTTGAAATTATTCAGCCATACGCCTGCCGATTCGGTCTCGGCCATCTGCTACCCAACCGGTATCAGCGACAAGGATTTTCGTGGTCAGCTCAAAAACAAGCATAATGTCCATGTGGCTGGTGGTCAGGGGACGATGGAAGGCAATATCTTCCGTGTGAACCATATGGGTTATTCCGATGCCTACGACACCCTGGCAGTTGTAGCGGCGATTGAGCACGTCCTGAACAAGCTCGGCCACAAGGTCGAGCTGGGCAAGGGCGTAGCGGCGGTTCAACATGAGCTGGCCAAATCGTTCTGAACTACTTTGGTAATATCGCTCGCACCCCAAGAACCCCATGCTGAAGTTTTAATGCTTTGATGCAGCGCATCTTGGCTGCGCCAACGGAATGATTGCCGATACCGTAGTCAATAGTGCTGATACGCCCGATCAGATGATGTTCACCTCAGGTTCGAGCGTAATGCCGAACTTAGCGCGTACCGATGCGATGATTTGAGTGGCCAGATCAAGTATCTCCTGACCACGGGCCTGACCGTAATTCACCAGCACCAGTGCCTGCTTTGGATAACATCCTGCATCACCGTGGCGCCAGCCTTTCCAACCCGCCTGTTCGATCAGCCATCCAGCAGCCACCTTGGTCTGCCCAGCGCTGGCCGGGTAGGACGGGATATTGGGATGGGATAACTTTAATTCAGCCCACTGATTAGTCGGCAAAATCGGATTTTTGAAAAAACTCCCTGCGTTGCCAATCTGTCGCGGATCGGGGAGTTTGCTGCTGCGGATGTTGATGACAGCCTGCGCTACAACCTGGAGTGAGAGCTTATCAGGGTTCATCCGCTCGAGTTCCTGCCGCAACGGAGCGTAACTAATGTTGAAGCATGGCTGACGGTGCAGTCGAAAAGTTACATTGATGATAACATAACGTTCACGGCTGCCACGCTTGAAAATGCTATCGCGGTATCCGAACTCGCATTCATCGGCAGCGAATGTCCGCAGCGTATGATCGCGCCGATCAAGCGCCTGCAGCGAGTGGATAATCTGGCAGACTTCGACACCATATGCCCCGATATTCTGGATGGGTGCAGCCCCGACACTCCCGGGAATCAGCGAAAGATTTTCAACACCCGCCCAATTTTGTTTGATGCAGTATTCAACAAAAGAATGCCAGTTTTCTCCGGCGCCCACTTTGACAAAAATCGAGTCTTGATCCTGTCCGACAACCTCGATACCGCCAATACGGTTACGCAGAATCAGGCCATCGAAATTACGCGTAAACAGCACATTACTCCCGCCCCCCAGAATCATTCGTCGTACGATTTTCTGTTGGTCAGCCAGTTGCAGTAGCTCGGTCAGGCGTTCGATGCTGTCAAACTCAGCAAAGAACCGGGTTTGGGCTGGCACGTGAAATGTCGTGCAGTCCGCCAGTGGCACATCCGCTTGGAAATAAGAAATTGATGTTGCGCTCAAAGAATATTTCCCGCTAATTTGTGGTTGCCTGAATCAATTTTATCTCCGGAACACTTTGGGTTGACTATACTCTTAAATCATGGATGCAAAATTCTTACAACGTAAATTTGAACAAGCCGCTATTTACCGGAATTATGTTGCCACTGGCACCGACGAGCAACAGCGGCGCTGGCATCAGGTGTATGATGTCGCATCACTCACGCCCGGGCAAAGCAAACTGGCTGAAAGCTTTGTCAGGCAGATGCACATCTTAATCGTTTCAGGAGTCTGGTGCGGCGACTGTGTGCTGCAGGTTCCGCTGATTCAGAAAATCGCCGAAGCCAACCCTGATAAAATTCACTGTCGCATCCTTGACCGCGATTTACATCGCGACTTGTCCGCGGGGCTGAAAATCTGTGGTGGTGATCGTGTGCCGGTCGTTCTGCTCCTGGCCGAAGATTTTGAACTCTGCGCCATCACCGGCGATCGCACCCTCAGCCGTTATCGCGCGATGGCTGCCCAGCAACTCGGCCCCGCCTGTCCGCTGATCCTCACACCGCCCAGTGAAGATGAACTGCGCGTTACCCTGCAGGACTGGCTGAACGAAATCGAACGGGTCCATTTGATGTTGCGACTCAGCGGCCGTCTCCGCGTGAAACATGGCGACTGATTCCCTGCCGGATCATCCAAGGTTTGTTTGTTTACGGCTGGGGCAATACGGGAAACTGTTTAGCCACATCCAGCGTTGACAGGCGTGCTGCTTTCAGGAAGGTGATGCGCCATAATTTCCACTGGTCGCCATGCTGTTGATATTCCAACAGCCAGCTTGTCGGAAAGCCCTGATCCATGGTGGCTGACTGCACGCTCAGTACATTGATCGCAACGCTGATGAACGCACCTTGGCGCTCAGATGTCAGCGACGTAATTATCGCACTTTTAATGCCGAATAAATCCGTCGCCCGTTGGATTGCTTCCATAACCTGCGGGCGGTTGGCATACAGCATATCGCCCCCTTGCACGACAACATGCGCTTGCGAATCAAGAATCGCATCGATTCTAGCCAAGTCCTTGCTGACGACCGAACGAACCAGCATTCGGCTGGATTGCTCGGCTTGTTCCACAGGGGTTTGAACAACATACGAAACCACCATCAGCGCAACGGCCAGAATCAGGCTCGTCGTCCCCATGCCACGCAGCGCCCGATCACGCCGGTTGTTGCCTGATACCCACAGTGCAACACCAGCCAGTATCAGTCCCGCTGGCAGCCACCAAGGTGTATCAAATAACAGCTCCCAGTCCATGTTCAGTCTTTCGGCAAACCTTCACGGCCGCGCTGATATGCTGCCAAGTGATGCACAATCAGACGTTCATCCGCCTGATCCGGTCAATCCAGCCAGTCTTTTTTCTTCAGCCGCTCGGGCACATATTCCTCAGTCACATAACTGATGTCTTTGGTAATCAGCGATTCCACTTCCATCTTAAACCCATTCTGCATCATCTGGCTGATTTCCTTCTGCCACCCCTTGTTTCCCTGAAACCACGGGTAGGCAGCGATTTCTCGTGCGCGCTTGGTGTCATTGTCATTCAACTTGATCTGCACATCATCGCTGAGCTGGCAGCGGGCATAGTCCATCGCCCGAACTCCGATGAACTTGGCGCTGGGAATAGCCAGCCGCTCGGATTCAAACGCCAGGCTGATCGATCCCTGCTTAATGACGCTGAAAATATAATGCCCCCATGGATCGCAATCGAGCAGGCAGTAAATCGGCAGTCCCAACTCCTCGTTCAACCGCCGCAACAACCGGCGCATCCCGCGCGGAGGCTGGCCTGAACCTTCAGTCAAAATGCAATTGTGCTTTTCCCAGAATCGATCCTCATTGAACCGGCCCCAGACGGTGTCCTTTTCGACGTGCAGCACAAACTTCGCTTCGCATTTCTTGAACTGAATGATATCTGGTTCAGTAATGCTCGGCACGGCGTAACCGCCTGAACCCATTCGCCGGCAGTCAATCTCGTCGCCGCTGTCAACAATCGTGATGTTGCCCACCATCGTGCCGCGTTTCTTGGCGTAGACATGCAGTTCTTCGCGCAGCGCGCCCAGTCCGACTTCCAGATCCTCCAGGATCGAATCGGATTCATCCTGCCCGTCGAACGTCTTTTCGCTTTTGGTGCCCTGAATCGTGTGCAGCCCCTTGTAGAACATACCACGCAGGCTGAGTGTCTTCTGGGCATTGATCAATTCCTTGATCGAATTGCCGTGCAGCATGGTCTGCATGAACTGTTTGGCTTGATTCAGATTGAACAACTCACGCTGCGACTTGGCATCACCCATCTGCAAAATGCCGCGCTTTTTGTTCCAGATCGTGTTGGAACGGGTGCGCGTGGGAATGTCCACGCGAATATCCCTGCCTTTGAATGCGCATCCCGCCACGTCATCCGCCAGATCAACAATCTTGGTCAACGTCGCCTTGTCGCGCTGACGAATACGCTGATTGATGCGATCCCTGGTGCCTGTCTTCGACTTTGTCGTTGCGTCTTTTGCCATTGGATTGATTTTGTACATCGGCATGATTGCCGGAATCATCAAGTTGCCTATTCCACATCCCGATCACGTGATCGACCGCTCTTGCCGCTGGCTTTACGTCGTCGCGAGCCAGACGAGAGTTTCACCATTTCCTGCCCGTCATCCGCCGATTCATCATCTGCTTCATCCGTCTGGTCCTGCAGGTGAACCGCACGCGATTCCACCAGCACCACCGTATCATCATTCTTCAAATCTTCGTGCTCATCCTTTTTGATCGTTTTGCCTTCCTCATCCAGCTGCGCATCAGCAATTGCGGTCCGACGACGCGCCTCGGCCAGCAGGCAGTCGTACAATTTTTTCGTATCGTGACCCGCAATCGCGTTGATCGCCTTGCTGACCTCACCGATGTAGCGCTCAAACACATCGCGCCGGGCCGCTTCACGCTGCATCTTCTGTCGCTTGCGCAGGTAGGTTCCCAGCTTGCGCCCGCAAACCATCAGTGCCAGCTTCATCTCCTTGCGAATTTCGTCATAGTCAGCAATGGCTTCCTTTGATTCGCTGGTAAATGGAACCCACACACTGGCCAGGTGGATCATAATCACCAGCGGGCCATTTGGCAGACCGCCGCGGGGCTGGCTGAGATTGTAATTGCGCCAACTGGTCTCACCGCATGCCTTGAAACTGCTGCACGCACTTTGCTGAAACAGCAGCGGGACACGGTTGGCAAAACGAATCACGCGGGCCGGCTGGTCAGCCGGTAATTCTCCGCCATAGGCAATCGCTGCCTCAACCAAAAACGGCCGGCCGCGATAAACCGCTGGTTCGCGCGTCTCTGCCGTATAAAACTCGGCCTTGACGCCTTTGAGCAGACCGCTTTGTAACTGGCGTATGCCAATCGGCGCCAGGCAGTCGGTTGGGGGTGCAGGTAGCTTGGATTCCTGGAATTCCCTGAACAATTTCTCGAACTGCTGGGGACTCAGATCGCTGACCTTGGTCCGGCTGTGCCCCCCGACAACTTTGCAAAACTCGCCTGCCTTTGATGGGCTGACGCGGCTGAATTTCTCCTGCAAAAAATTATACAGTGTTCCACCGCCCCGGTTTTCAGCCTCAAAATCCTTGGCCATCTGAAGAAGAATGCCCAGCTCGATTCCGCGCGGGTGAGGCTGAATCTCCCGCGTTTCCGGCGGGAGCTGGTCGATGCCACGCGGGTAATAAATGATTCCGTCCTTTTCGACCGTCGTTATGTTCGGATCAATATCGCTCAGACCGCCATTGTTGTGCCCGGCTGACCTGCTGCCGGGTTGATCTTCCCGATCAGACGCTGGTTGAATCCGTGCTGCACCGTTGCCGTTGTAAGTAAAGGGCAGGTCTTCTTGTTCATCGGCGCTGATGCGCGTTGGTGGAACAAAAGTAATCCGGGCGTGAGGATTGGCGATGGCTGTCAGTTCGAGAAACTCATCGACGCTGCCCCGGCCTTTCTGATATCGACCCTCCAATTCGATACTCACGCTCGTGCCGGTCATGTAATCTTCAGCATTCAAAAACTCCGGCGAGCGCGTTCCGCTGTTGATGCTGTACAAGCGCGAGCGTGGTGGAAAATCTTCCGTCTCTTCATCAACCGTCACTTCCGCCCGGTTGGTCTTGGTGTTCATCGCCAGTTCGATGTGATGCGCCACCTTGCGCGAGTGCGGGCGCGAAAAAATCACCATGGGTTTGCCCGTCGTGATCAAACCATACATCCCGGCAGCGCTGATACCGATTCCCTGCTGCCCGCGGCTCATCTTCAATCGGTGGAATTTGCTCCCAAACAGCAGGCGTCCGAAGACATTTTCGATCTGTTTGCGCACAATTCCCGGGCCGTTATCCACGATGGTAATGCGATAACGACTCTGTTTGCTGTTGGCGGGGCGGTCAGGCTGAAGATCTTCGATGACCACCGTGACGTTGGGTAGAATCCCCGCCTCCTCGCAAGCGTCCAGACTGTTGTCCACCGCCTCTTTGACAGTGGTCAGGAGGGCTTTACGCGGGTTGTCAAACCCCAATAGATGGCGATTTTTGGCAAAAAATTCTGATACAGAAATTTCTTTCTGACGCGCTGACATCGAATCCGCCGTTTCCGGCTTGCTTCGGCGCGAAGTTCCACTCATTGATACGGTCATGAATAACTCATTTTCCTGGGTCTGAATTCTTCGACGGTGTTTCACGACTTTTACCTGCCATGCGTGCAAGTATCAACCACGGGCGGTGGGCGTCATTTATAAACCCGTCTGTTGACACAATTTAGTTCACCATATACCGATAATATCGCTGGTTTTTCTCATCGGCGTAAGAAATGAAAAAACTTAACCCCCATTTGTTAGCATACTGTACGGTTGCTCCTTTATTTTGTCAACATCAAATCGCACGAGAAAATATTTTTATCGTTTGATCTCACCTGCTCTAAAGCTGTCAGCGTCATTTAGTGCAATAAATCCGTTATTTCGTGAACTTTCCGTCGCTGGAGCAGCCTGATCCAGTGGCTGCAACCCCTTTGGATACGCAACAATTGACGCCTGCCACGGATCGCTGCTCTTTTCCGCCAACGCGTTGTGCTGTATAATTTTCGTTTCCTGTTTCTTGGCGATCAGTACCTTTTTTTTTGAGGTGTCATGGCTCAAGTACTACTCGACAAAGTTTCCAAAATCTATCCTGGTAATGTCAAGGCCGTTGACAATATCGATCTGCATATTCGTGATCAGGAATTCATTGTCCTTGTAGGCCCTTCGGGTTGTGGCAAGAGTACGACCTTACGCATGGTCGCGGGTCTGGAAGAAATCAGCCATGGCATCATTCGCATCGGGGAACGGGTCGTCAATGACGTGCCGCCTAAGGACCGCGATATTGCGATGGTATTTCAGAACTACGCCTTGTATCCGCACATGACGGTTTACAAAAATATGGCGTTTGGTCTCAAACTCCGCGGCATGCCCAAGGCGGAAATCCATGCGAAGGTGATGGACGCTGCCAAGATGCTTGATATCGAGCATTTGCTGGAACGCAAACCCAAGGCGTTGTCCGGTGGTCAACGCCAGCGCGTGGCGGTCGGGCGGGCAATTGTGCGCAATCCCGCCTGCTTTCTGTTTGACGAACCCTTGAGCAATCTTGACGCCAAGCTGCGCGTAACGACCCGCGCTGAGCTGAAACGCCTGCATCAACGTTTGCGCACCACGACGATCTACGTCACCCACGACCAGGAAGAAGCCATGACCCTTGGCGATCGGATCGTGGTTATGAAGGACGGGATCATCCAGCAGGCTGATACCTCGTTGCATACCTACCAGCACCCGCGCAATCGTTTCGTGGCGGGCTTCATCGGCATGCCTCCCATGAACTTCTTTGATGGAACCATCCGTCTGCGCGATGGCAGGCTCTTTTTTGAAGAGGGCGCTCTGGCTAACGCCCGTATTGCCAGTGGCCCGTCCGGTCGCAAACAGCGCAGCGACGAACCGGTGGTCAAAGAGGGTGAATTGACGCTGCCCGGCAATGGCTTTACCATTCCCTTGCCGCAGTACCTGCGCGATGCCCTGGCAGCCAAGGTTGATCAGCATGTGGTGCTGGGGATTCGGCCGGAGCATTTTTCGTTGCATCCGTTCGAGGGTCAGGATGTAAAGGCGTCGATCAAGGTTACAGTCAATGTGACTGAACCGTTGGGTAATGATATGGATGTTTACATGGCGACGCAGTTGCACGAGCATGTGGTTGGTCGCATTGCCGCCGAAGCCGGTATTGAGCTAGGCGTGCGTGTCGATATGTATGTCGATACGCGTAAGATTCATTGTTTCGAACCCGGAGTGACCGGGATGAACCTGAGCAGTGGAGGCAGCGCCTCCGCACAAGAGCCCGCCCATGCGATTGCATAAGCAACAGCATGGCGTTTGTCGCATGACCAGGCCGCCTTGGCCAAGGAGGTTTCCTTGCCAATAGGCGGTTGAGGTGCTATTGCACTTCCTGAATCATGGCGACAGCGGGCCACCTCCAGCAGGTGGCCTTTATGTTTAACGGTGTTGCGACAGGATTGATCGGGATCGCCGGTCAACAACTGATGAATGCAGTGGTTTGAAAAAAATCTGTGATTGAAAAATTGAATAAAATTTGACCCAGGATAACTAATGAGTCAGGAACTGATCAGGATCGTCGATGGCATCGCCCGAGATAAAAATATCGAGCGCGAGCAGATCTACGCCGATATCGAGCAGGCAATCGCCAGCGGTTTTCGTAAACATTTCGATACCGAAGACACGACTGAGTTTCAGGTGGCACTTGATCGTACCAATGGCGCCATCACCGCCACGCGCAACGGCGAACCGCTGGATCTGAAAATTGTCGGTCGTATTGGTGCCCAGACGGTCAAACAGGTCATTATCCAGCTTCTGCGCGCCGATGAGCGCGGCGCCATCTACGAGGAATTCAAGGATCGGGTCGGAACGATTGTCACCGGAACCGTTGCCCGTCTTGAGGGCAACACCATGATTATTTCGCTTGGCCGGGCTGAAGCCATCATGCCCCGCAGCGAACAGATTCCCGGCGAAAGCCATCAACCCGGCGAACGCATCCAGGCGTTGATCCTGGAAGTGCGCGATGCCACCAGTTCCGTCAAAATCATTGCCACGCGCAGCCACCGCGAGTTCATCAAAAAACTGTTCGAGCGCGAAGTGCCCGAAGTTGGCGAGCGTACCATCGAGATCAAGGAACTGGCGCGCGAAGCAGGCCATCGCACGAAGATTGCCGTCAGCTCGATCGATTCCAAGATTGATGCGGTGGGTGCGTGCGTCGGTGTTCGCGGCAGCCGCATTAAAAATATCGTTGAAGAACTCAACGGTGAAAAGATCGATATTGTGCGCTGGAACGAATCCAGCCAGATCTTCATCAGCAACGCGCTCAAACCCGCTGAAGTGGCTGAGGTGGCGCTCTGTTTTGAACTGGGCCGGGCCACCGTGGTTGTCAATGAAGATCAGCTCAGCCTGGCGATTGGCAAACGTGGTCAGAATGTGCGACTGGCCGCCCGTCTCACAGGTTGGGATGTGGATATTCTCACACCCCCCGAATTTCAGAGTGGTGTTCAACGATTGGATGCAACCCTCAAGGCGATCGAGGGCGTTAACCAGGAGATCGTTGATAAAATTATCGCTCTGGGCCTGATCGATGTATGCGACATCGAGGAAGTCGGCGCGGGGCCTCTGGTCAAGGAATTGCAACTGGAGGAAACGCTGGCCGGTACGATTGTCGAGCGCTGCACGGCTGAAGCGAAAATTGTCGCCACGGAAAAGGCGGCTGAAAAGGAAGCCGAGGCACTGGCCAAGGCCAAGGACGGCAACACGGACACCAGTAAGTTTCTGGCGGCCCTGCAGGGCGCTGGGGAGTCGCCTGAGTCGGATACAGCAGCACAGGCAGATCAGGATCAAGCGGCTGCCGGCGCTGATGAGGCCGGAGTCGAAGCAACGGCTCAGCCGACATCAACTGGCGATGATCAAGGTTCTGGTGTCGCTGCGGGCAATGAACCCGAGGCGACCAGCGAATAAGGATTCTTGTTTTGGGTGACGTGGCGATGGTTTGCTGCGGTATCCGATCATGGATCGTCGATCATGACAGTTTGGCCTGAGTCTTCCAGCGGCACGAACTGATGAGGATATTACGAAGGAACGTGGAAGCAATTGAATAAGATAGCCTGGCGGTTGGGAACACGGAGTTGCCAGCAACCATGACTAAGCGAACGAAATACGGAGAACGCTTTGGCTAAGAAATCGGGCATACGAATCAACCAGATCGCCAAGGAATTAGGCATTCCCAGCACGGCGATTCTGGATAAACTCAAAGCCGAGGAAGTGGGTGACCTTAATCACCAGAGTACGGTTTCGCTCGGGTTGGCCGAAACAATCCGTAGCTGGTTCTCCCGCGACGCCGAAGCCGCCAGCACCGCGGTTGAAATTGCCGCGCCGGTCGATGTGGAGGCGGTAGCCAAGCCCAAAACTCGCCGTAAACCGGCCAGCAAGAAAACAGCCGCCGAAGAGGGTGCAGCAACAGATACCGCTGTTGCCGTGGAGACTGTGGCTGATGAAACCGCTGCCAAGGCAACTGCAACCAAACGGGCCTCCCGCAGCAAAACGGCCAAGGCATCGCCCGACAAAGAGACTGATACACAAACTCCAGCGGCTGCTTCAGAACAACCGCCTGCTGAATCAACTTCACCGACAACTTCCGTGACCCAAACGCTGGCTCCAGTGGCACCGCCGCCATCGATCGATACAACTGCAACCATCGAAGCGCCGCAGCAGATTCCTGCGCCGATCGAACCGGTTACGGCGCCGCAGATTGTTGAAGCCAAAACGCCGCCACCAGCTGCGGCTGTGGCAGTTCCTGCTGCTGCAGCGTCGCCGCAGGACGCGCCGGTTGTTGAGAAGCTGACTCCACAACAGGTTCGCCCGACGATTCGCCTGGGTGACCGCCCGCAGGATGCGCCGGCCACTGCCAAACGCAAACCTGTGGCTGCTCCCAAGCCATTCGTGCCCGCCCCAGCCAAACTGCAAGGCCCCAAGGTTGTGCGCGAAGAAAAGCCCGATATTGTTCCTGCCCCCCGGTCACGCCGTCCCGGTCAGATGCAGCAGGAGCAACCTTCGTTCACACAGGCCCGTCCGCAGCAGGGGCGCGGTGTGCGGGTGACGACGGACGAGGAAGATGAGTCAGCTGACAAAAAAGCAGCCACCAAGGCACGCAGTCTTTCCAGTCGGCGCCGCAGCCCCGATGGTCGTCGTGGTGAAGCTGAGGAAAAATTGCGCGAATTTACCGATGCCGACCTCATCGAACGTCGCGAGCGCCTGGCGGCTGCCGGGACATATCGTTCCGGCGTGAATTCGCATCTGAAACAAAAACGCCAGGTTGGCCCCAGCAAGACCATTGTGCAAAAAGGTGAACCGGTTCGCATCGAAGAACCAATCACGGTGCGCTCGCTTTCTGAGGCGCTTGGACTTAAATCCAATTCCATCATCAGTCATCTGATGAAACAAGGGGTCTTTGCCACCGTTAATCAGGCACTGGATACTGAAATTTCAACCTTGATCGCTGCGGAATATGGCATTGAATTGCAGATCCGTGGCAAGCAAACACTTGAGGAAGTATTGGTCGAGGAAATCGAGCAGCGTCCGACCGACGAGAATAATCTCAAACCACGTCCGCCGGTTGTCACCATCCTTGGTCACGTAGACCACGGTAAGACCAGCCTGCTGGACAAGATTCGTTCCGCCAATATCGCGGCCGGTGAGGCGGGCGGTATCACGCAGCATACCGCCGCGTGGATGGTTGAAGTTGATCGCGCCGGCACCAAAAAGCGCGTCACTTTTATTGACACCCCCGGCCACCAGGCGTTTACCAGCATGCGCGCCCGTGGCGCCAACATGACCGATGTGGTCGTCCTGGTTGTCTCTGCAGCTGAAGGTGTTCAGCCCCAGACCATTGAGTCGATCAATCACGCCAAGGCGGCTGAAGTTCCGATCGTCGTGGCGATGAACAAAATTGACCGCCCCGATGCCAATGAACAAAAAGTTCTCGGTGAGCTGGCCGCCAATGGCCTCAATCCCGTCGAGTGGGGCGGCGATATAGAAGTGGTGCGCACCAGCGCACTAACCGGTCAGGGCATTGAGGATCTGATCGAAATCCTCGACTATCAAGCCGAACTGCTGGAATTGAAGAGCGACCCAACCGCGCCCGCCCGTGGAACAGTTATTGAATCGCGGGTTGACTCGGGGCTGGGGCCGGTGGCTACCGTACTGGTGCAGGATGGAACTTTGCACGTTGGCGACATTGTCCTGTCGGGCAATGGCTACGGGCGTATCCGCAGCCTGATTAACGACCGCAACCAGCCAATTGAACAAGCCGGTGCCAGCACGCCTGTCATCATCAGCGGTTTGGATATTCTGCCCAACGCCGGTGATAAGTTTTATACGGTTGCTGATATTGAGCGTGCGCGGGCGATTGCCTCCGAGCGCGAAACCCTGCAGCGTCAGCAGGTTCTGGCGCAAAAGCACGCCGTCACCCTGGATAATTTCTTGGCCACGATGCAGGCGGGTGAGGTCAAGACGATCAATCTCATCATCAAAGCCGACGTGCAAGGCTCGGTCGAAACACTGCAGGCAACGGTCGCGCAGCACAATACCGAAGAGGTGCGGGTGCGTGTCATTCACGCGGCCGTCGGTGCCATCACTGAAAGCGATGTGGAATTGGCTTACGCCTCCGGTGCGGTCATCATCGGCTTCCAGGTTGTACCCGATGAAGCCGCCCGCGCCATGGCCGAGCAGCGCCGGGTTGAGCTGCGAACCTACCGGGTTATTTACGAGATTTTTGATGATCTCAAGAAAGCCCTCAGCGGCATGCTCGAACCGGAAATCCGCGAAAAACTGCACGGACACGCGGAAGTGCGTCAGGTCTTCAAAGTGTCGCGCCTGGGCAATATCGCTGGCTGCATGGTGACCGATGGTCACATCCAGCGTGGCAGCAAGGTGCGCCTGATCCGCGATGGCGTGGTAATTACGGAAGATCTGGCAATCGACACCCTGCGCCGCGTGAAGGACGATGTGCGCGAAGTTAAAGCGGGCTTTGAATGTGGCATCAAGCTGGCTGGTTATGACGATGTCAAAATCGGCGACCGCTTTGAAGCCTATATACGCGAAACAATCGAGCGGCATTTGTGATTGGCGGAGTCAGGGCTTGATGTTGTCAGGCGAATGTCGCCGACAGCAAAGCTTGTGCGTTATGGTGCCTGGATTAGATGGCTATGATCGTTGGTGTATTGCAGTTGGAACTGTTGATTCCGCAGGCGGACAGCCTCAAGGATAAGCGGCGTGTCATTAAAAGTTTGAAAGACCGCATTACCCACGGCCACAATGTTTCGATTGCTGAGGTCGGTGCCTTGGACGAACATCGTCGATCAATCCTGGGTATGGCGATGGTCAGCAATGATCGCCGCTATGTCGAAGGCGGTTTAAGCAAGCTGGTTGATCTGGTCAGGGCTACGGTCGATGTTGTTCTGCAGGATTATAAGATTGATTTGTTGTAATCATCATCAGCACAGCGCCATGAGATGATGGTCTTCATGGTGTCAGGGTTGGTTAAAGCTGATGGGATGGGTTTTGTGAATTATGTCGCGTCGCACTGAAATGCTTGGCAGCACGATCCAGCGTGAGCTGGCGCAAATGATCATGCGCGAAAGTAGTGATCCGCGCCTGCAGGCGATGATCAGTATTACCCGGGTCAAAGTCAGCCCGGATCTATCGGTTGCCGATATTTATGTTTCGGTCATGGCCAGCGAAGGCAAAAAAACGGCTGCGCTCAATGCCCTTAAACATTCCGCGGGTCTGATGCGCAGCAAACTGTCGCGCTCATTATCATTAAGACAGACGCCGTATCTGAAATTTCATTTTGATGAGCGCCTGCAAAAAGAACTGCAGACTCTGGATTTGCTCGAAACAATCCGCAGGGAAAACGAGGAACTGGATAAAAGCCGTGTGGAGGCACAGTCCCAGTCGGCGACGCAGACTCAGGCAGGCAATGATTCAATGGAACAGGAGTAGCGCTCGTTTGGCGCTGAAAAGCAGAACAATATGAAGACAGCCAATAAACGTGCCGACAAATTCAAAGCATTTCACCGCAAAGCTGTACGGCAGGGCAAACCAGCACCTTTAACGCCGCTGCAGCCGCTGGTGGCGCTGATCATGGCAGTCCTCAGTTATGATGTGGAGGATGAGCGCGCCCAATCCGCCTGGCAGGCGTTTGATCGAGTTTTTGTTGATCCCAATGAGCTGCGTGTGGCGACCGAATTGGAGCTGCAGGACCTGATGGGCCAGCGCTATCCCGCGGCCGAGCAGCGCGCTGCCGCCCTGGTGTCAATCCTCAACGCCATCTTCGAGCGCGAACATACGCTGAATCTGGAACGGGTGAAGGAATTACGCAAAGCCGAGATTCGCCAGTTTTTCCGCGATTTGCCGGGAATGACCCCGTTTATCGAGGCTTATACGTTCACGTACGGGTTTGAGGGAACTGGTGCTGTGGCCGTTGACCAGTGCATCGTTGATTTCCTGGTCAGCCAGGAACTATTGCCGGCTGATAGTTCGCACGCTGATGCGCAAAAATTTGTCGAGCACCACGTCAAGGCTGACGAATCCTATTCCGCGTATGCGGTTTTACGGGCGATGGCGCTGGCCTCGCCCACCAAGAAAAAGAAATAATAAAATGCCCTGACTTGATGCTGGCTATGGCATCATAATAACAATCGCCCGCATTTTGACCTGACCATGAACGACAAGCTCCCCACAGACACCCTCCGCATCGGCATGCCTTCGGGCAGCCTGCAAAAGGCTACCGTTGAACTGTTTGCCAAGGCAGGCTACCGCGTTTCCATCCCCGAGCGCAGCGTGTTTCCTCAGTTTGATGATGCTAAAATTTCGGCGGTGCTTTTCCGCGCACAGGAGATCAGCCGCTATGTGGTGGACAACATCGTTGATTGTGGCCTGACCGGTTATGACTGGGTTGTGGAAAACGGCAACGAGCAGGACATTGTTGAAATCTGCGAGCTGGAGTATTCGCGCGCCAGCAGCAATCCGGTTCGCTGGGTGCTGGCTGTCCCCGAAGAAAGCGCCATTCGTCAGCCGGAAGATCTAAAAAACGCCGTGGTCGCCACGGAGCTGATAAATACCACCCGTCGTTATTTCGAACAGAAAAAAATTCCCGTGTCGGTCGAATTTTCGTGGGGAACCACCGAGATCAAAGCTCGTCTGCTCGATGCCATTGTCGACTGCACTGAAACCGGTTCGAGCATTCGCGCCAATAATCTGCGGGTGGTTGATACGCTGCTGACCAGCACGACCCGCTTTATCACCAATCGCCTGGCGTGGCAGGATCCGTGGAAGCGCGAAAAAATGGAAAATATCGCCATGTTGCTGCGTGGCGCCATTCTCGCCCGATCAAAAGTGGGGCTGAAGATGAATGCTCCGCAGGAAAATCTTCAAACCATCTTAAAACTCCTGCCAGCGGAAAAAAGTCCGACAATTTCGCAACTGGCAGATCCTGCGTGGGTTGCCGTTGAAGTGATCGTTGACGACAAGCAGGAACGCGAGCTGATTCCGCAGCTCAGACGCGCCGGAGCCACGGGAATTTTCGCCTATCCATTAAATAAGGTGATACCCTGAGCATATCCGGCATTTTGCGGTTAAAATAAGATCATGGCTTTTTTCACTCGCGCGATCCTCTCAGTTCTGATCGCGACGCTCGCCAGTTGTACCGCATCACGAACAGCGCCGCTGCGCCAAACGGCAACCACCAAACCAAGTCCATCGGGTGCTTTGGTTCAATCAGCACTGGTTGCGCCCAAGGCAGGGCTTCATCTTGACCAGCTTACGCCGGCTCTGATACTGCCCCCAACACCGCCAAAAGCGGGCAACCCACCGCCGCTGGAGGCGCTGGAATTATTTGGCCATGCCCGCCAGGCGCTATTGTCGGGCCGCAAGTTCGAAGCAGCGGCGATGCTCTCCAAGGCGGTTCAGCTCGATGGCAATAGTTATGAATTGTATTACGCGCTGGGGCAGGCCTATTCCAACCCAGATGCCACAGGTCATCAGGCGATTGCCGCGTTCCAACAAGCCGTACGTCTGAGACCAGACAGTCTTGAAGCGCGTCTGCAACTGGCCTTGCAACTTTCCGAGCAGGATGAGTTCGATCCCGCGATTGAAAATCTTCGTCTGGCCCGGCTTTCACCCGAATACCAACGTGGTGGCCCGGATGCCTTGATGGTCGATCTGCTGCTGGGAAAAGTGCTGCAACACGTGGGTTATGAACAGGCGGCTCTGGATGAATTTGAGTATGTCCGCACACAAATAGATCCACCCAGCTCGGCGGTGCGCGGCAGCAATGAGCTGCTGGTGCTGGCCAATCAGCCGTCCATTCTGTTCATTCAAATTGCCGACCTTGCGATTAAGCGTGGCCACATTTCGCAGGCGGTGGACGCCTTGCAGCGCGCGATTGAATTGCAGCCGCAGCGACTTGAGCTTCACGCCATGCTGTTGCAAACGCTTGCGCCCACAGCTGATCCGGCGCGATTTGATCAGGCGGTCATGGAACTACTGACGAGGTTCCGCGCTTCGGACCAGTCCATCAAGTTGCTGCGCGAGGTCTATTCTTCATTGATTCCATCGCGCTCTTTGGTGCAGGATCTGCAGCGAATACGTCAGGCTCACCAGGATGATGTTTGGCTGTTGATTGCGCTGGTTGATGAATTGCAGAAACAGGCTCAGGAGGCGGAGGCTGAACAATTACTCACTCAGGCGGCAGCAAAGGATCCGGGTAATCTGGACATCATCCGCCGGTTGGTCCTGAGTCTGCAGCATCGGGGTCAGACACTGGCGGCGACACGCTGGTTGATTGAATCGTCCGCAGCCCAGCCTGATCTAATCGGTCAGACGGCGTCACTTTGGGCGCGATTGATGCAGATTGGCCGGGCCGATCGACTGCAATTAAAAGACCTGCAGGAGATTCAGGTCAGCCCTGATGCCCAGGCAGCCAAGTGGTACTGGGCATCGCGTCTGGCCCAGATATGGAATCGACGTTTTGCCGCCCGTCAGGCATTGCAGAACAGCATTGCCCAGCCTCAGGCTTTCGCACCGGCGTATCGGGATGTCGCTGCCGACACGTTGTCGCGTGATGATCTGGATGAACAACAGAAGATTGCTGCCATTGCGCAATTAGCCCAGCACGCCAAAGATGATGGCGACGCTCCGCTGGCTTGTGAGGTGCAGGCGTTGTTGCAACTTCATCAGAAACAGATCGATGCAGCCCTGATCAATCTGGCTGCGGCGATGGATCAAAAAAATCCTTCGCCTGAGCTGAGTCTAACATACGCCGATGCGCTGCTGCTGAAAAAAGATGATGTCATGGCGGAGCAGGTGCTGTGGCAGATCATCGATGACTGGCCAACGTATGGCAACGCCTATTTGCGCTTATTTGATTACTACATTGCACGTCGTCAGCCCGCCTCAGCGCTTAAAGTGCTGCAAACCTGGACGATTGCCGACCCGGGTTCCATTCAAGCCCGGCTGTTGGAAGCGATTATTCTGGCGCAGCGCAAGCAAACCGATGCGGCTGAGCGCGTGTTGATTCAGTTGTTGCAGGATGGTGCGGACGATCCCCAGATTCTCGCGACGCTGCGCAGTTTGTATGTTCAGAATGGTCGCGCCGACCGCTGGGTTCAATTGCTCCAGAAGCAATATCAAAATAACCCCGACAACCTGGCGATCGTGCAGCAACTGGTGACGGGTTATGTCCAGACAGGCCAGATGAATCAGGCGATGGACGTTCTGGACAAAGCCTGTATCGCGGCTCGAAATCAGCCGGATGTTCTGTATTTTCTGGCGCATCTATACTCGTTGACCGACCACAAACAGGTAACCAACGAGATTTTGCAGCAGGTTATCAAGCTTGATCCCAACCATGCCGGAGCCAACAACGACCTGGGATATGCCTGGGCGGATGAAGGCGTTCGTCTGGATGAGGCTGAGCAGTATATTCGCATCGCCATCAAGGCTGAACCCGACAACTATGCGTTTCTCGACAGCCTGGCGTGGGTGCTGTACAAGCACGAAAAGTTTGATGAGGCACGTCGATATCTCGAGCTGGCGCTGTCGCAGGCCTTGCGATTCGATCCGGTTGTGCTCGACCATTACGGCGATGTTCTCTATCGCCTGAATGAGCCGGATCAAGCCCGCCAGCAGTGGGGAAAAGCCCTCGGGCTATTGGCTCAGCAGGGCAGTGATGGGGATGACGATGAGCAGACGAAGAATCTTCGTGCTGCCGTGGAACAGAAACTGGCTGCCTATGATCGCAGGGAAACGGTTGACGTTGCGCCGGTCGCGGCACCGCCAGGCGATGGGGCCTTACCAGCCCGCAAGACGGCGCCGGCGCTGCCTGAATGAGCCGGTCGTGACGCGGTTTGGGGAATATCGATATTTGCAGTGCCGGCGCATTGGAAATGTGGGTGGTATTGTTTTATAAAATGTAATTGATTCGTAGCTGGAGAATAATTAAATGGCAGGGCATAGTCACTGGGCGAAAATTAAACGAGCCAAAGGCGCCAACGACGCCAAGCGCGGCAAGATCTGGAGCAAGATCGCCCGCAAGATCATCATCGCAGCCAAGAAGGGGGGCGATCCGCGCGATAACCTGACCCTGCGCTATACCATCGAAGAAGCCAAGCAAGCCAACATGCCCAAGGATACCATCGAAAAGGCGATCCAGAAGGGCACAGGGGAGCTGGGCGATACCAATTATGAAGACGTTCTGTACGAGGGTTATGCGCCCGGCGGCGTGGCGATTATTGCCGAAGGGTTGACCAACAATCGTGCCCGTACCGCCCCGGAAATGCGCAAAATCTTTGAAGTGGCAGGAGGGAATCTGGCCACCAGCGGTTCCGTGGCGTTTCAGTTCGTCAAGCAGGGGATTATCACGGTCAAAACCGAAGGCGTTGATGAAGATAAGCTGATCGAGCTGGCGTTGGAGGCGGGGGCAGAAGATGTGAAAAACGAGGGGGAAGTATTCGAGATTTATACGCCGCCGGCGATGCTGCACAAAACCAGCGAGGCTCTGAAGGCAGCGAGTGTCAACGTCGAAGCGTCAGATGTCACTTATATCCCCAACTCGACCGTGACACTCGATGAAGCGGCAGGCGTAAAATTGCTCAAATTGATCGAGACTCTGGAAGATAACGACGACATCCAGAACGTTTCGCATAACGCGGAACTGCCGGATTCAGTCGTTGCTTGAAAAGGGTTGATTTGATCATGCTGCCAGTCGCAACGTGATCGCGCCGGCGGAAGAAATCGCGTACCGGTTTTAATGTCGGCAGCATTGCTACGCCGCCAGCACATCCAGGAGTTGTTTCAGGTCTTTTTCCTGTGGATCATCCGGCTGATTGGAGAGATATCTTTCCAGCCAGATTGAAGCTGGTCTGCTCATACCAAGACGCGCCAGCACCAACGCCAGATCGCGCTGCAACCGGTATTGCTGAGGCCAGAGCAGCATTTCCATCTCCAGCATGGCCGCCACGTCGTGATAGCGACCTTCGGAGCCGAATATATTCAGGAGATTCTGCAACATGCGCGTCAACCAGTGACGCACGCTGGCGGGCTGGAGCAGTTCATCATTCCATTCCACTTCAGCCCCGAACATGGTTTGTACACGATCGCGCGCCTCATCAGGCGTGAGCATACGCCCCGAGGCGAACGGGTCGATCAGCATCGGCGCTCCGTCAAAATCAATCCCGGCCAGAAAGTGCCCCGGCAAGGCCACGCCCCAGCAGGCGATACCGACCTGTTCGGCCACGACCTTATAAATCAAAGCCAGTGAAATCGGCAACCCGTGTTTGGTTTTTAGCACATGGGGCAGGTAACTGTTGGCTGGGCTGTAATAGGTTTGAGTGTCGCCGGTGAGTTGCAGTTCATCAAAGAGATAATCGTGCAGATGAGCGATGACCGCCTGCGGCTGGCTGCCCTGTACCCGCTGGCGGATGCACTGGGCATATTGCATTAGCTGATCTTCCACCTGTGCCGGTGAAAAACCGCTCGGATCATCCGCCTGACCGTGCATCGCGATGGCCAGTGCCCCTTGCAGCAGGGCATCGGTCGATTCCAAGGCATCTGCTTGTCTGGCCAGATGATCGAACGCTTTGGCGGCAGCACAGATAGGAAGATGAGGCAGCATTACGAATTAGTCTCCACGGTGATTGTCCTACGACATATCGACCGTTCCGATGGTTCCAGTGTAAAATCCGTGCCAAAACCTCCTTTATTCGGCAAAGCTGCGATTACCTTGATAGCGTGCGGTAGAGGGCATTGCGATTTGCAGCGCAATTGCCCAAGTGCGTGCCACATCCGGTCATAAAAAATTAGAAATGCGACAAAGTGGCGGGTGAGTCGATGAATTATTGGCCTATTGTTTCGCCTGCATCTGAATAAATGCTTGTAGCGCGTTTAATTTTTCAGGTGTCAGGCGTTTTTCTTCACCAGGATCATAAGCGTTGTTGATCGCCAGCGCAGCCCGTGCCTGCTGGGCCGCTGCTGCATGTTGACCGGCATCAGCCAGAACGTGCGCGTATTCCACGCGAGTGTCAATATCCTGCGGATCAAGTTGTATTGCATGGTCAAAATCAGCAAGGGCTGATCGATCAGGTGAGCCTGATGCGGCTGATCGCAGAAGATAGCGCGCCCGTAACAACCAGTTGGCGGTATCGCGGCTATTGGCGTCGATTGCCTTGTCGATCGTGTTAAGCACCTGCTGAGATGGCGCACCGGCGTAAATCAAGGCAGTGGCTGCCCGAAAAGCGTAGGTGCTGTTGATTGGCAAAATACTGGCCGCCTCCTGATAACGTGCTGCTGCGGCCATTTGCTGGCCACGCCGGGCAAGCTCATCGCCACGATGAGCCTGATCTTGAGCAACAAAGACCCGGCTGATACCCGTGCCAATGGCGATGAACCAGATCAACCACGCGATGACAGTACCTGTGATCCATAAACTACGCTGCGATTGGTGGCTGGCCGTGTGATGGTGGTGCGGGTTGCGCATTGCAATAATTGCGCCGCTGAGCATGGCGAAAATGTACATCGGCCCCGTTTCAAAAAAGACAAAATCTATCTGGCTGTGTAGAAGAAATATCAGAACGGCGATAATGGCTGCATCAACCAGCCCGGTAATAGGGCGATGATCCACAACAATCTGGCCCTTGTTCATCCGCAAGAATACCAGGGCGATTCCGATGATGAGCATCAGCAGGTAGAGAATCTGGCGTGCCACTGCCATGATGACAACTTCACTCATCTGGGAAAAATCGACCACGCAAACCAAACTCAATCCAAAACCCAGCAATACCGCCATGATTGCAGCAAAAAATGCTCCACGGTGCGACTCAACGTTATTGTCATCATCATCACAACGCGCGTCTTGGCCGCTGATGGCCGCCGCAGGCGCAATTGCTGGCGCGGCGCTGGATGGCTGTGTATTTTCAGTTGGGCTGGAATTGATTCCGGGCAATACCGGTCGCGTCATCGCCCACCATTGCGATGCAATCCAGCCAAGTGCGAGAATCCCGCCAAACAGACCAAGCTCTGTAAAAAAACGAATGAACAGATTGTGAGGGTCACGAATTTCCTCTGCTGCAATCGGCAGACGGTATTGCGTGTAATAATCGCCAAAGTTCGCGTAACCAACGCCCCACACCGGATGATCGGCCAGCAGGTGCATCGAGGCAATCCAGTATCGCCAGCGGAACGTCAGGCTGTCGATCACCAATGAACCATGATACCAGCCATGCCCAACGACCATCGCGACGATCATTACGCACCCCAACACGCCCAGCGCAAACACGAGTCTGCGGCGGCAAATCATCCAACCTCGTAATGACTTGATGGATAGCAATGCGAAGGAGATTATTGCAATCAGGGGCGTAACGAGCGCTGCCTTGCTTTGCGTGTAGGTGAGTAACCAACCAGCCAATCCGATCACCATGACTGGAACAATCAGCGCTGCGGATTCGCGCCAGCGCAATCGTTGCAGGCAAAGCCCGATGAGTATGATCACCAGCGTAATGATTGTGGCTGCAAAAGTGTTGGGTGATGCCATGAAACCGATCATCTCACCAGCATGGATTTTTCGGTCAAAACGAACCGCCGGCACATCGCCTTCCTCCCAGCCATGGGCGCGCAACGCATCCGTTTTCATACCATCGATATTGGCATCCCAGGCATGGACCAGATCAGGCAGATCGACCAGACGATAAATAACCCCCTGCGCGACATAGACACACAATAGTCCAAGGCATACGCCAATAACCAAACGAAACCGTCCCCAGGTGCGCACGAGCTGGGCGGTTGACCAGATCAACACCAGAGCTGAAAAAAAAGTGGATGCGCCGATTAATGCAGCAAATTGATCCGATGCCCAGAACGTGCTGGCCAGTGCCAGAGCGCCCAGGGTCAGACCAATATAAACCGTCATCGGATTGACGAAGCGATACGACCCGGAAAAAGCTCTGCGCAATAAAAGAAAAAGTGCCGGCAGGCAGGCGACAAGACTTAACATCAACGATGTTGTCGCGCCGGGGCCTGATGGTAAGGCGGTTGACGCGGTTGTTTGTGGTTCGCGCACAATTTCCAGCATCGTCGCGCGGGCGATGACCACGCCAGCAGTCAGGATCAGCCCCAATATCTCGATCCAGTTCCACAGTGGCGATGGTTCATCAGCCAGGGCTGTGGTTGTCCGTTTTGGTGCTGATGTGCGAAAGCTCATGGGATTGATCATAGCGGACGGTCAATTCTCGTCACGTTTCTTGCTGAAAAGCGGGAAACAGTGAAACAATCAGTTGTGGTTTTCTGGAGGCAAAGGATGTTGTTCCAGCAGGGCGACAACACCAAGCACCAGCAATGACTGACTAAAAATAAGAATGGCAGCGTAGGTCGATCGAACCTGTGGCAGGAGAATCGCCGCAATGCTGGTGGCGGCCGTTACCAGATAAAGACACAACACCGCAGTACGCCGCGACATGCCGCGCGCAACCAGGCGATGGCTGAAATGATTGGTATCGCCGACAAACGGGCTTTTGCCGTGGTACAACCGGATGATGCTGACCACGATCAAATCGTACAACGGCAGCGCCAATACCAGCACCGGTGCAAACACGGCGTACCATCCTGCGCCCAGATCGCTACCTGGCGGCAGGAACGTCGTTCGTACCGTCAAGACACCCAGCGTAAATCCCACCACCAGACTGCCTGCATCACCTTGAAAGATGCTGGCTGGCGGAAAATTGAAACAGAGAAATCCGAGCAGCGAGCCGAGCAGAATCGCCAGCGCCGCTGCCACAAACCATTGCCCGATCGTGATGACGGTCAGTAAAAACGCCAGTGTGCAGACGGCGGCGACTCCGGCGCTTAATCCATCCATATTATCCAAAAAATTGAACGCATTGGTGATTGCCGTGATCCATAGGATGGTTAGCGCGATTGAGGCGGTTGTGCCTAGAAATGTCAGCACGCGAACCTGATCGAACGAGATGGTCAATACCGCAGCGGCGGCCAACTGGATCAGTAACTTAACGTATGGCCCCATCGCCCGTCGATCATCCTTCAATCCCATGACATGCAGCACAAGGATACAACCAACCAATGTCAATCCCAGCGGTGTTTGCTCGCGTGCCCCTGACCAGTAGGCGGTGTCGATACCGAGCGGTGGGGAGGCAACATTGACGTAAATCAACCCCGCCAGCAATGGCAGGACGATACCGGCTGCGATCCCCACGCCTCCCCCCAGCGGTTTGGGGTTATGATGGATTTTGCGATGCCCGGGTTTATCCACAAATCCGATGCGCACCGCGATACGTTTCATCGCGGCCACAACCAGCCAGCTCGTGATAAATGACACAACCAGCAATAGCGCCAATCCGAGGATGATCAGAAATTCTTGGTTCATATCAGTCTGCTATTTTACGCAAATCGGGTTGTTGGGTAAGCAGGTGGCAGCCAGCCTATTTTTCGTTAGGATTGCGGGTTTGTGGGACAGCAGAAATAAAGGATATCAACCTCGATGGCAGATCAAGAAAACAGTGCGCCCGGTTCTCAAGCCGACAAACCGCTCGATTTTATCCGTCAGATCGTGACTCAACATCAACAGCAGGGCGGCCAGCGGGTTATCACGCGATTCCCGCCCGAACCCAATGGATATTTGCACATTGGTCACGCCAAGAGTATCTGCCTTAATTTTGGTATTGCGCAGGAATTTTCAGGCCAGTGTCATCTGCGCATGGACGACACGAATCCGACCAAGGAAGAACAGGAGTATATCCAGTCGATCCAGGAAGACGTGCGCTGGCTGGGGTTTGACTGGGGTCAGCATTATTACCACGCCAGCGATTATTTTGCCCAGCTCTACGACTGGGCCATCCTGCTGATCGAGGCGGGTAAGGCGTATGTGGACGATCAAAGTGCCGAAGAAATTCGGATCAATCGCGGCACACTGACCGATCCAGGCCGGAACAGCCCGTTTCGCGGCCGCCCGATTCAGGAAAACTTGGAACTCTTCAGCGCCATGCGCGAGGGAGCCTTTCCTGATGGCAGCAAGGTGTTGCGCGCCAAGATCGACATGGCATCACCAAATCTGAATCTGCGCGATCCGGTCATGTATCGCATTCTTCACGCCAGCCACCCGCACGCGGGCAATTCGTGGTGTATCTATCCGATGTACGATTGGGCGCATGGTCAAAGTGACTGGATCGAAGGGATTACCCATTCAATTTGTACGCTGGAATTTGAAAACCATCGCCCGCTTTACGACTGGTTCGTTGAGTCATTGATTGCGGCCGGCGCCCAGGTGCCGAAGGTGGGCTATCGACCGCATCAGTACGAATTTGCCCGGTTGGAGCTGACCTACACGCTATTGAGTAAGCGCAAATTGCTGGAGCTGGTCAAGAGTGATGTCGTGCGTGGCTGGGATGATCCGCGCATGCC
Organism: Phycisphaerales bacterium; assembly: GCA_020847375.1. GTDB lineage: Bacteria > Planctomycetota > Phycisphaerae > Tepidisphaerales > Tepidisphaeraceae > JADLCB01. The sequence goes on from JADLCB010000011.1 coordinate 283,981, forward strand.
AACAATCTGCGGGTATCGGCGGCGGGGGTATACCCCTCAGGCGATTCGCAATTTCGTTACCGAAGTGGGGGTGGGGAAATTTAATTCCACGATTGACATTGGTCGTCTGGAAAACGCGTTGCGTGATGATCTGAATCGTCGCGCTTCGCGCCGGATGGCTGTTCTGCAACCGATCAAGATCATCATTGATAATTATCCTGAGAATCAGGTCGAGCAGATGGAGGCCGCTAATAATCCTGAAGACCCATCGGCTGGGACGCGCCTGATCCCTTTTTCGCGGGAGGTGTATATCGAGGCGGATGATTTTCGTGAAACGCCGCCGCCGAAGTATTTTCGTCTTGCCCCCGGTCAGGAAGTGCGTCTGCGCTCCGCCTACTGGATTCGCTGCACCCATGTCGATAAGGATTCGGCTGGGAATATCACGGCGATTCATTGTACGTACGATCCGCAGACGCGGGGTGGCAGTAATCCGCCGGATGGGCGCAAGGTCAAGGGGACGATCCATTGGGTGAGTGCTGCTCACGCAATCAGTGCCGAAGTGCGGTTGTACGATCATCTGTTTACAGCGGCAGATCCTTCGGATGTCCCGCCGGGCAAGGACTGGAAAGTCAATCTCAATCCACAATCGGAAACGGTCATCGCCGCCGCCAAGCTCGAACCATCACTGAATGATTCGCCAGTTGGCACGAGCTTTCAGTTTGAACGTTTGGGCTATTTCTGTGTTGACCGCGATAGCCAGCCCAGCCGTCTGGTTTTCAATCGCAGCGTCTCCCTCAAGGACTCCTGGGCCAAGGAGCAAAAACGTAAATAGAGGGCAGACATGATTTTATCCTAAGTTGCTTGCCTGCGAGCGATTGCCGATTTAATCATCGGGAACCTGTGGAATCTGCGGGATAATTCTCGTATCCTCTTAAATGAAGTCGGGGCGCCTCGACTGCCTGTTTTAATTTCACTCCTGGTTGACCATGCCTGAAATTCGCCACAACTGGACCATTGAAGAAATCCGCTCGATTTATGATACGCCGCTTCTGGAACTGGTTTTCCGTGCTGCCCAGGTACAGCGTCAGTTTCAGGATTCCCGTGAAATGCAGGTTTGTAAGCTGATCTCGATTAAAACGGGCAAGTGTCCGGAAGATTGTTCTTATTGTGCCCAATCGTCGCGCTACGAGACACCGATTGAGTCTGCTCCGCTGATGGACAAATGCAAGGTGATGGAAATCGCCTCGCGTGCGCAGGATGCGGGTGTCACGCGCATCTGCATGGGGGCAGCCTGGCGTGCGGTGAAGGATGGTTCGCAGTTTGACCGCGTGCTGGACATGGTTAAGGGCGTTACGGACATGGGGCTGGAAGTCTGCTGCACGTTGGGGATGCTTACCGAAGATCAGGCCCGCCGTCTGGATGAAGCGGGTTTATACGCCTACAACCACAACATCGATACCTCGCGTGAACACTATGAAACGATTATCACCACGCGCACCTTCCAGGATCGTATTGATACGCTCAACCGCGTGCGCAAAACCAATGTAACGCTGTGCAGCGGGGGGATCATTGGTCTGGGCGAAAGTGTGGAAGACCGCGTGTCGATGCTGCATACCTTGTCCACCATGAACCCGCATCCCGAGAGCGTGCCGATCAACGTGCTGGCCAAGGTTCCCGGTACACCGCTGGCGGATAATCCCGATGTGCCGTGGGATGATGTGGTGCGCATGATTGCAACGGCGCGCATTTTAATGCCTGAAATTGTGGTGCGTCTGGCTGCTGGCCGGGCGAAGCTGAGCCAGGCGGAGCAGGCCATGTGCTTCATGGCCGGGGCCAACTCGATCTTCTCCAGCGATGACAAGATCATGCTGACCAAAGCCGTGCCGTCACCGGGATATGATGAGGATCAAGCCATGCTGGACAAACTCGGCATGACGATCCGTCCGTCGTTCAAAAATGGTCATCCCCGCGAACACGCTGGTCAGCCGATTCATCTGGGCGATGTGTCGTCCGAGGCGTTGAACGAAGCGCAGGCAACATCAGCCCAGACCTGATAACACAACACCGATCCACGGCTCCTGATACGCTAAAACAAGCTGCATCGGGATGTATTCTGGTGGCAGGGGGCTGGGGCAAAAGAGGTGGGCAGCCAAGGAGCTGCGGTTGACTTGTGAACACGTCTGCCGTCATCACGGGGTTGGGACTTATCACGCCGCTGGCCTGCGGGGTTCAGGCGAATTGGCAGGCGCTGCTGGCAGGCCGGTCGCTGAGGGATCATGGAACAATTCAAACAATCCTGCCGGTGGCTGACGCGCCCGATCGAGTTTCAGCATTAGCGCTGATTGCGGCGCGTCAGGCATTGGATAGTGCGCCGACTTTTTTACAACAGTCAGGCTCTGATAAAGCGCAACTGCGCTGTGCCTTGATCGTGGGTACGAGCAAAGGCCCGATCGATCAGTGGCTGGCTGCCGATGTGCGCCCTTGTTTGCCAGACGGCGCAACGTCCGATAATGCAAAAGGGGGGAAATTACATTTCTCGCCATTCGAGCCGGGCTTGGGTCTGCATACGATCAGCCAGTGGCTGGATCGACAATTGCACCTGCCTCAAGGACCACGACTGACAATATCGGCAGCCTGCGCCAGCGGCCTGATTGCGCTGATTCGCGGCGTCATGATGCTACAGAGTAATCAGGCGGATCGGGTACTGGTTGTAGCCGCTGAATCGTCGCTACACCCGATTTTTCTGGCCAGTTTCAAACGCCTGGGTGTGCTGTCTCCGCCAGATCAACCGCTGCGCCCACTGGATGTTCGACGTAATGGGTTTTTCATCAGTGAAGCAGCCGCAGCCATCTGTCTGGAAAGACGCCAGACGACGCCGAATGAATTGGTGATCGATCGATTTGCCCAAGGTGGCGATGCATATCATCTGACCGGTGCGGAGCCCGGCGGTAGGATTCAGCGCTATTGTCTGATGCGCGCCATTGCCGGCAGGTCCGTTGATCTTGTTCACGCCCATGCCACGGGCACGCAGTTAAATGATCCAATCGAGCTTGCCGCTATTGAAGCATCTTTAGCAGATGTATCGCCAACCGTCCGTCCCGGCAGCCGGGCTGATTTACCGTTGGTTTATGCCCACAAAGCCGCCATTGGCCATACGCTGGGGGCTTCGGGTCTTGTCAGCTTGGTATTGAATTGTTTGATGCACCAATACGACTGCGTGCCGGGCAACATCAACACCGACCAGCCGCTGCAAGCAGAGAATCTTCAAATCGGCTGTGAAGCGATCGTCAGGCCGATCCGTCGAAGCGTGGCGATTGCTTCGGGCTTCGGGGGGGCGACGGCAGCCGTCAGCCTGCGGACGACCTGATAAAGAAAGAGTAAATACGCGCCGAATACGGATAATATCAAACTTAACATAACATAGATTATAGGACCTTGAAAATCGGGGAAACTTGAGACCGATCTACGCCGGTACGAATGTAATTTTTCGCCAGCTTCGAGTTAAAAAGCTGGCTATAATCACTTGTTTCATTCGTTCAATCCACTTTATGCAGCAGGAACATCTCAAATGTCTGATCCAACTTCAACGCTCAGTCCTGATTTGACTCAATTTATCTCACAGTTCAGCGGTCAGACCGAAATCACCAGTGTTGCCGAGGCGGAGTTTTTGTATCGTAAAGCCAATGCCGCGCTGCCCAAGGCGCGGGCGGTGGTGAAATGTTCCCAGTGGCTGGTCCGGTGGCATCGTCTGCAAATGGATATTTCGCTGGCGGGGTTTCATCCAGTGGCTGGCAGTTATCTGGTTGCTGGCGCGGTGACTTTGCTCTTGTTGGTGCTTGCTTGGTTGACCGGCCTGTTATCCGCGACATCAGTGTTGTTGGTGTTGGCCATAGGTGTTGCCGCTGGCACATTACTGGCTAGGGCGATGAATGAACCAGGTTCAAACTGGGTCACGGCAACTGAGGCTGAGATGACCCTGGCCAATACACGATTCAAGACTGCCCGGCAGGCGTTGAAACAGGCTTCGGATCGGCTGGCGAAAATCCAAGCGATTCGGGCGGGCGTTCTGAAGGCTCATGCCGAATATGGGCAGCAAAAACAGCAACGGCATTCGTAACTTATGCAACTTTTTCGATTGTCTCAGGATGCGGTCAGCTATGAAGTGACTGTCTTGCGGCCAGTTCATCCAGACGACGGTCAATGGCGCGGCTGGCGGCAAGGGGGTCAAAGCGGTTGAGAATTGTGCGCTGTTGCGCTTCATAACCGCTGGGCTGTTCGATGTAATAAACATCCTGCATCAGGCTGGCCAGCTTTTGCGCTGTTCCATCATAAAGACAATGGGGATGCAGGACGTTGGGCAGCAGTTCAGGGTAAATCCCGATGCGCGGCCAGATGGGAAAGCACCCTGCCGCCAGACCAAAAATGGCGTACTGATCGCACGTCGCGCCAATCTTGGTGGAAATCATCACGCTGCATTGATACATCGCCTGAATCTGAGCTGCTTCGTCAGTCTCGACAATGGTTTGTCGCGGAATTTCCGGCGCTAGATCATCGACAGGCCCCACGGTGATAAAATTCCACTTATCAGCACGGCGCTGCAGAAGGTTGTAGGCTGCATTGATCAATTTGATATTGGCGTCGCGGGTATCGACAAAAGCGCGCCGCTTCATGCGCGTGACTTGTTTTCGCGCGTCGGCCTTTTCGACCGCATGCCAGTCGATTGGCGGCGGCATGTGCTGCGCTTTACCGATCAGTTCAGGCATGGGGTTACGGCCAGACAACTCTGGATGGCGGCTGACCAGGGCCGAGGCCTTGTGCAGAAAATCGCGTAGATGGAACAGTGAATTAAACCAGATTTCTGTCGCGGCCTGGGCAGTGTTGAGGTTGACCAGATGAACAGCATCATCTTCCACGTTATGAACCGGCGGCAACTGGTTGGAATGAAAATAGACCACCGATGGTACGCGCGCCAGACTGGGCATGAACCGATGAAAATCAGCCAGATTCAGGGCTTCACTGGTCAGGAGAATATCCGCCCTGCCGACCCAGTGCCGCGTTAGTTGTTCGCTGAACCAGGTGGCGGCGGCCATCAACCGCCGCTCGATACGTCGCGGCGGCAGCTTCAAAACGGTCCAACGGTGACGGCTATGGCGGATCAGGGTTTCGAGCGCCAGCTTGCGAATCCCGCCGTAAAAGGGTTCCAGCGCGATGATATCAAGTTGCGTGGGCATTGGGCTGATTACCGCCACATCCTTGCTTTACGATCACCTCTTATCCGCTCAATCGTTCATTCAGGTAGCTCCCGACCTGATCGATATTGATTCGTTGCTGGGTGGCACTGTCGCGATCACGAACCGTCACCGTCTGATCCTTGAGCGTGTCACCATCAATCGTTACGCAGTACGGCGTACCAATTTCATCCATCCGGGCATAGCGCTTGCCGATGGACTGCTTGGCGTCAAACTCGCAGGTATACTTCTGCCGCAGGTCCATATACAGCTTGCTGGCGATTTCGGGCATGCCTTCCTTGTTAACCAGCGGAAAGATTCCAACTTTAACCGGCGCAAGGCTGGGCTTGAACGCCAGATATTCGCCGCTGGGCCGGGACTCATCCCTGCGATAAGCCTCGCACAACAGCACCAACACACCGCGAGTCAAACCACTGGAGGGTTCGATCACGTTGGGCACATAACGACTCCTGGTTTTGATCTCTTCCGCTGAAGTCCCCTGCTCCTTGAGCCGCAATTGCAGATCCTGATCAAAATAATCCAGCTTCTGCCCGGAATGTTTGGCGTGCTGGGACAGGTCGTAATCACCGCGATGGGCAATACCTTCCAGCTCACCAAAACCCGGCGCTGTAAAGGGATATTTATATTCGATATCAACCGTCGCTTTGGAATAAAACGCCAGCTCATCAGCATCGTGGTCACGGTAGCACAAATGCGATGGATCGATACCCAGTGACTGCCACCATGCCATGCGCTGCGCCCGCCAGAATTCATACCACATGAGGGCATCATCGGGCGGGCAGAAAAACTCCAGCTCCATTTGCTCAAATTCGCGGCTGCGGAATATAAAGTTGCGTGGCGTCACTTCATTGCGGAAACTCTTGCCCACCTGGGCGATACCGAAAGGTACCTTGACGCGCGTGGTATCGACCACGTTTTTGAACTGCAGGAAAATTCCCTGGGCTGTTTCGGGGCGCAGGTAGGTTTTATTGTCTTCGTCGCGGATCGGTCCGGGATAGGTATCCAGCATCAGGCTGAAGGCGCGCGGTTCGGTGAGCGTTCCTGGCGTGCGCGTATCCGGCCCAACCACGCGGGCATACGCCTCGGGCGGCAGTGTCGTCAGGATCACTTCATCGTAGTCGGTGGGATTGCGGCGGGCATCACGTTTGATTTTTTTCTCGGCTGCTTCGCGGTCTTCCACAAAGGCGAAGCTGTTGCCCTGCCCATCCCTGGGAACCAGCACTTTGACATGATCCGCCCGGTACCGCCCTTTTGTCTCGCGGTCATCGACCATGGGATCATTGAATGAATCGACATGCCCCGATGCGTGCCAGACCTTGGGATGCTGAATAATCGCTGAATCAAGGCCGACGATTTCCACCGGTTGACCATCAGGGCCAATCGGCGGACATTCGACCATGTTGCGCCACCAGTCATCACGGATGTTATTTTTCAGCAGCACCCCCAGCGGGCCATAATCCCAGAATCCACGGATTCCGCCGTAAATTTCCGATGCAGGGTAAATAAATCCCCGCCGTTTACAAAGGGAAACAATCGCATCCATGACACTGGCAGCGGGTGTATCGGACATAGTTCAACTCCGTTATGGATTCTATTTGCTGAGTACGGTTATGTTAAAGGTGTTTAACGAAACAGCACCCGGCATCTGGCGTAACACCAAGCCGCTTGAGCAAGCAGCCAGTGATAATGCCCGAAGCCGAGTGCTGGTTAAAGTCGCTCGAAAAATCGATTGGCAACGCGCTTAGGCCTGGCCCGTCTTGGCAGCGGCGGCGTTAAGGCGCTTGGCCAGACGGCTGCGTCGGCGCGCGGCTGCATTTTTATGGATGGTACCATGGTCTGCGATTCGGCCCAGACGGCTGGTAACCGCCTTGAACTGCGTGCGCGCTTCATCCAGATTTCCTGCAGTCAGCGCGGCGGTAAATGACTTCACCGCCTCCTTGACCTGCCCCTTACGGGCGCGGTTGCGCGCATTGCGTTTTTCGGTTTGACGAATTCTCTTTTTAGCGGATAACGAATGAGCCACGAGTCTATCTTCTCCATGTACAATGCGAAAACGCCGCCGACCAAGGCAGCACAAGACAATGATCTTACTGTTGAACGTTCTTTTGTCCAGTTACGAGCTGATAGAATATCCAGAAAAAATGTGGCAAACAGGCAAAAATTGACCTGGTTAGCAGGCTTGGATTTACGTCAATGCGCTGTTTTTGACGACTTTTTGACAGGATTTCCGGTTTGCTGCGATTTTCGGCCTGTTTTCAACCGGTTCGACATTTTCGCGGTCGGCGGTCACAATCCTGTCTGTGCCACGAAGAGTATATGTAAAAAATCTGACGCTGGGACAGATTGCCGTCGATGCCGCTGCCGCGCATCATCTGCGTGATGTGCTGCGGATGACGCCAGGCGAGGAAATCGAGGCGTTCGATGAACAGGGTCACGTCGGCCGGGGGCGGCTGATTCAAGTCGATACTGCCGGTGTGGAAATCGAAATTGAAAAGTTGGAAATACGCCCTTGCGGTCATCATTTGAATCTGACCATCGCCTCAGCCTTGCCCAAGGGGGCAAGGGCGGACTGGATGATTGAAAAACTCTCAGAATTGGGCGTGAATCGCTTTGTTCCGCTTGTGACTCAGCGCAGCATCGTTACGCCGCAGGGGGAAAATAAGATTCAGCGATGGAATCGCCTGGCGCTTGAATCCGCCCGACAATCCCGCCGTCATGGCGTAATGGATATTTCAGAGGTGCTGCCACTGGATCGCGCGCTGGCTGCACTGAATACCAGCCACGCGTGCGGCGCAGTAGCTGCCACGGAACTTGCCCACGTCACCCCCCTGCCGCTACTGGCATGGGCTGAGGCGCGCGCCAGCACCGAGGCGCCAGATATCTGGATTTTCATCGGACCGGAAGGAGGCTGGGAAACTGGCGAGCTTGGTGCTATGCAGTCTGCTGGCTTGACCGTTGTCAGCCTGGGGGAGACAATTTTGCGGGTGGAAACGGCCGCAATTGTGGCGGCGACGCTACTATCGGCGGCCTCGAGCGCTCATCGTGGCAAGGCTTGTGCCGGCGAACTCGGTTAATCATGGGACCAATTTTCGAGTGATGCGTTGCAGGGATCAAGACTCGTTTGTCTTTGGCGCTGATGAAGTGCTGTATGCGTTGTTGCGCCCCGCGCAACGCGCCAGCGTGTTGATGTTCATCATCGGTGGGTTATTTTTAATCTGCGGCCTGTTTATAGGGTTGATCGGGACGCTGCCGATGACCCCGGAGCAGACGCAACTGCCCCATGATATGCTCAGCCAGTTGCACAAGGCTGAACAGGAAACCGGAATCAAAATCCCGGTCTTCTTTATCATCATGGGTATCATCATCGCCCTGCCGGCGCTGATCATGATCATCCTGGGTTTTTTTGTGCGCCGAGGCGGCCTGGTGAGCGCAATTCTCGCCATCATTTTAACCTCTGTGCTGCTGTTGATGTCAGGATTCAACGTGCTTGCCGCATTGCGCGCTGGCCCGGCTCAGTTGGTGGTTCCGGTTATTCTCCTGGTCATGTTGATCCTGCTGGAAACATGGCTCATTCAGGCGGCGCGGCGTTCTCGCGAGATTCGTGCTGTCCAGCTTACTCAGCAGAGGCAATACCCACAGGCGATGCAACACCAGTATCAGTATCAACAGCCTTATCCCGGCCAGTGGCAAGCACCCCCTCCCCCGCCGCCACCAACCAACTGATTCGCGATCATAATGGAGCCGATAAAAAAAGACCCGCAGCCACCGTGCTGCAGGTCTACTGAAGGAGGATCCATCCTCAACTGAATTTATGGATCGTCTTGATGACCGCGCTCAAGCAGCCTGTTGAAAGCAAAAGACGGAGCGGCGATCTTTGCGACCTGTCGTCTGACGGGTTGGGTTGGCCGCTTGCGGCTCACCAACCACTTCTTCCGGGTCATTTTGCGGCTGAATCGGCTGATCTTTTGGCGAAGACGCAACTTCAACCGGCGGTGCTGTTTTGGTTTGTGGCTCAACCTTGGCCGGCTCAGGTTGAGATTTGCTGACCTGCGATTGTGGCTTGAGCAGGTCGCCGATTTCCTCGAGCGCGCTTTTATCGGCATCGGTAGGCAACTGACCAAGCACGGTTTTCAGCTCGGCGTCGAGCGATTCAATTTCGCTACGAAGATGATCGATAACGGTTTCCTGATGCTCGATGGCCTGGGTTAAGGCAGCCGTTTTCTGTTCCATCTGATCGATCTGCACGCGCTGACGGCCACAGGTCGCCTCTGCCTGTTCCCGATTGGCTCGTTCCGTGGCCAGATTCGATTCAATCTGATTGCAGCGGTCCAGCTCCACCGCCAGTTCCTTCTGCAGTTCATTGGCGTGCGCTTTACGCTGGGCGATTTCAGCCTGACGCTCCTCCAGCGTTTTTTCCTGCCTGGTGATTGTGGCCTCGTGTTTTTGGATCTGCTCGCGATGCTTCAGAATCATCGATTTGGCTTGATTCAACGCTTCTGCATAGGTCATTACTGCCATAATTGGCCTCCTTCAGGTACGGGTTACAATCCTGACCGTTGTTACATGTCGGGAATTAAGTCCAACAACGTAGTTTGCATCGGCTGAATCAGGAGGTCGATTTAGATGGTCTGTAGGAGCTGCAGCGAATAAACACGACCGATAACACTGGTCAGTCAAAGATATTCCAACACTGATACGGTCTCCGCTCCGGCGAGTCGATGTGCTAACCCATCAACAACAAAACCCCCGGCGCAATACCGGGGGTTGGATCCTGTGAAGTCTGGTAATTTCAAGCAGACAAGATTATTTCTTCTTGCCAGCGTCTTTGGCTGGGGCTGCAGCTTTGGCCGGGGCAGCTTTACCTGCGGCACCCTTGCCGGCATCGACCGTCGCTTCCTCACCCTCAGCAGCCTTCTCTGTGCTCTTTCCGCCGACCGCCATCTTGCGATGTGCCACCTTCGGCAAACCCAGAATTGACTTGCTCTCCTCCCATTTGCCGTCGGAAACCAATTTTTCCAGGCGTTCCGCCCTCGACAAAACATTGCGATGACGAACCAGAGCACTGGCACTTTTCAAACTTGCATCTAACGACATACTATACCTCAGTTCCGATCCTTGTATTTCAGGAAATACTGCAATTTAGCTTCAAAGGGTACATTTTAACAGACAAACCATCCCGACTCAAGGCCGGCCAATACCGTTTTTCAAGATAGTTTTACGATTGATATTTTGCGGAACTTGCTGGTGGAGAGGATTTTATCCGCCGGAATAACCAAACATGTGGTTGTCATCACCATTTTCTCCTGATTTACGCCGTCAGCGGCAGTCGCTGCTGGCGCGTATCAACCGGCGGTACAAGACGTTGCATGAATCGCTGGACATAGGATCAGGCACGTTCTGTTTTACGCGGATTTCTGATCCCAACAGCGTTCTGGCTGAGTTTTCCGCTCAGGCCAGCACGCAGAACCAGTACACCACAAGTGACGTGCTGCACCTGCCCTATTGGGCTGAGCTTTGGGATAGCTCGCTGGGTATTGCCCAGTGGCTTGGTGGTCAGTCCTTACAAAATGTACGCCTGCTGGATCTGGGTTGCGGTATGGGGTTGACCGGATCAATTGCTGCCTCGCTGGGCGCACGGGTGCTTTTTGCTGATCTGGAGCCATCCGCCCTGCTGTTTGCGCGCTTGAACAGCCTGCCCTGGCATCAGCGCGTTCGCACCCGTCGTTTGGACTGGTCGGCCGACCATCTGCGTGAGCATTTTGATCTGATTCTCGGAACCGACATTCTCTACGAAGTGCGTCAATGGGGCGTATTGGAATCCTTCTGGCGTCAGCACCTGGCCAGGCGCGGTCGCGTCGTACTGGGCGAACCGGGGCGATCCAGCAGCGATGCCTTCATCGACTGGATCCAGTTGCGCGGCTGGCGTCTGATTCGACAGAGTGTCTCCATACCAACCCGCAGCTCGCCGATCCGTATTTTTATCATCGATGAACCGCGCTGATGATGTGCTCGCCGCAATACCAGTACCAGCATCAAATCATGTTGTGTCAGCGCATAGCACGACCATGCAGTCGGTTTGCCCCTGTCATTGGTCAATGGCTACGATTTTCTTTCGGTTCTACACTGCGGTCGTCGGTTTTCGCCCGCGCGGGACATGAGGAACCAGTGCCCTCTCGAGGTTACGCATCGCCTGAGCCAGGCGCTGTTCATTTTCGACCAGGGCAATACGGACAAAACCCTCACCGTTTTCACCGAACGCTCCGCCGGGGCTGAGCGCCACCTCGGCTTCATCCATCATGCGCAGGCAGAACTCGATTGTTCCTTCGTCGGGTTTGAAATGGGCAGGATTGATTTTAGCCCAGACAAACATACTGGCGCGGGGTCGATCATACGTCCATCCCAGCTTGTCGCAGCCGCTGCATATCACATCGCGGCGGTTCTGATAAATGGCCGACTGCTGTTCGGGCGTCTGCTGACATTCGCGCATGGCGATCACGCTGGCAATCTGAATGGGCTGAAACATGCCATAATCGTAATAGCCTTTGATCGTCGCCAGCGCCTTGACCATGTCCGCGTTGCCGCTGCAAAACCCGCAGCGCCACCCAGCCATGTTGTAGCTCTTGGACATCGTGGTAAATTCCACCCCGATCTCCTTGGCACCTGGCGCTGACAGGAACGACGGGGACTGATATCCGTCGAAATTGATTTCGCCATAGGCAAAATCGCTGATAATCATGACACCATGGCGGTGGCACAGCTCAATCGCCTGTTTCCAGAAATCGGCATCGACCGTCATGGCGGTTGGGTTATGCGGATAGTTCAGGATCAACAGCTTGGGTTTGGGATACAGCTCAACAAAGACTTTTTCGATACGCTTGAGAAACGCCAGGTCATTGCCCAGCGGTACGCGGATGACGTTGGCGCCGGCCATGGCTGGGGCGTAAACGTGGATGGGAAACGCCGGATCGCCGACGACGATCGTGTCGCCCGGGCCAAGCATCGCCAGGCATAGGTGGCTGAAGCCCTCCTTGGAACCAATGGTCGCGATGATTTCCGTTTCCGGGTCAAGTGTAACGCCGTACTTGCGCTCATACTTCATCGCGACTTCGCGCCTCAATCCGGCAATACCGTTGGAGACACTGTATCGATGATTGCGCGGATCACGCACCGCCTCAGCCAGTTTGTTGACGACCACGTCGGGCGTCGGGTCTGTCGGGTTGCCCATGCCCAGGTCGATAATATCGATTCCCGCCACCCGTTTTTCGTACTTCATCTTGTTGATGCGGCCAAAAAGATATGGCGGCAGACGCTGGATCCGGGCGGAAGGGTCGATTTTGAAGGATTTACTTTCCATAAGTTGCTCGTCGTTAATAGATCGGTTTTCTGCTTGACCAGCAATCAGTTTTGCTCCGATAGCTGGCCAGACAATCAGATCAACCCATTACCCCGTCTAATACGGATAGGGTTGATCGCTGATCGTTATCAGTGCTCTTTTTATTATATGAGAGCCTATAGACAAAGAGGACGTAAATAATTATTCGTCGGCGCCAGTGGCTGAGGCAGGTTGGGTGGTAGCGGCACCCGCCGCCTGTTCCGTCACCGCCGGCGTTATGGGCGCAGGCTCCACATTTTCAACTTTCGGCGACTCCGTTATCTGAGGCGCTGCTGATGGCTCGACAACTGGTTCTGTCGGGTTGGTTTCTGTTTCCTGTTCACCCGGCGCAGGTGCAGTTGTAGGAACCGCTGCATCAGGCACGGTTTTGTTCTCCTGCTGGCGCTGGACATCGCGGAGAATGCGCTGTTTTTCTTCGTCGCTGGCCGGAGTTGGGTGCATCTGATCATGGAACTGCCGCGCCAGCGTCGGATTGTCGATCTTGATTCGCTGAAGAATATCCTGACGAATACTGTTGCGCATGTGGCGCATACTGCTCATCATAAAACTATCGTAGACGTGCTGACGCACCGACTCACGCAGATCTTCATACTTCACCGCCTTGGGCGCAATGCGTTCTTCCAGCTTGATCAGATGATAGGCATCATCGGCTAGAACTGCATCGGATACTTCCCCGACTTTCAGGGCAAAAGCCGCCTGTTTGAAAGAATCAGGCAAGCCACCCATTTGCAGACTGAACGGGGTCATTTCACCGCCGCGCGGCGCGGTGATGGTGTTGCGGCTCATTTCCCTGGCCACCTGGGCAAAATCCTCGCCGCCTGCCAGCCGCCGTTGCGCTTCGGTGATTTCGTGCATATTGCTGACTTGAATATGCCGCACGCGCACGGTCTCACCGTACATGGTTCCAAACGCCTGGTGCAGCACATCTTCCGTGATCAATTTTTCCACCTGCGGCTGCGCCAGTTTGCGCAGATACGCATTGGTCTTCATGAGAATATCAAACTGCGTCCGGCTGATCTGCTGCTGCGTGAGGAATGTCTGGAGCAGGCGGTCATAGTCCTCTGGCGCAGCATCCTGGAACATACCGTGAATGGTCTGATCGATTTCCTGTTGAATGTCAGCATCAGAGACTTCGATGCTCCGCAACTGCGCCTCCTGGGCAGCCGTCTTCAAGGTCAGAAGCTGGATCAGAAAGTCCAGACCGTGTGCTTCGATCAGCGGTTCGACCAACTCATCACGGGTAACGACCACTGAACCGGCGCTGGCGATTTTGACATCCGTTTTTACAGGTTGCGTAATGGGCGTTGGTGAAGGCACAACGGGCGTCGAAGTCTGTGCGGCAGCTGGCGCAACGGCGGACGCTGGCTGGGCCGGTCGGTCCGGACTCACCGTCCGCGCGGGCCGGGGTGCAGCATCGCTGCAGCCAGCAATCATGGCCAGGCACACACCCGCAATCATTGAGCGATACATCACACAAACTCCCCGGATCGATTTTATAATTTCGATCCAGTATCAAAACACGCTACGCTGTATCACGACACCCTACACCGGCACACGCCGAAGATGGAGTTATAAACCGACGCTGTTGAATCCGCTGTCCACATAGATATTTTCGCCGGTTACGCCGCTGGACAAATCACTGAGCAGATAGACCGCCGTCTTGCCGACTTCGTCCGCTTCGATATTGCGATGCAGCGGCGCTTTACGCTCGGTATGAGCGAACATCTCATCAATACCGCCCACACCCATGGCGCTGAGGGTTCGGATCGGCCCGGCTGAAATGGTATTGACCCGAATCTTCTTATTACCCAGATCAAACGCCAGATAACGGGCATTGGCTTCCAGCGCCGCCTTAGCCACGCCCATGACGTTGTACCCCGGAATCACTTTCTCCGCTCCGTAATAGGTCATGGCGATGATGGAACCGCCCTGCGGCATGAGCGGCGCCGCAGCCCGCGCCAGCGAGATCAGGCTGTAGGCGCTGATGTCCAGCGCCTGCTTGAAGACTTCGCGCGGCGTGGAGGTAAAATTCCCCTCATCTTTTTTCAGATAGTTGGGATTGGCAAAAGCCAGGGAATGAACCAGAAAATCAATCGTTCCGAATTTTTCCCGGGCGACCGCAAAGAACGCCTCAATATCCTCGTCGCGCGATACATCGCACGGAGCCATCCAGGCATTGGTCACACCAAACGCATCCAGCCCCTTGCGGGCGCGGCGCTCTGATTTTTCCGGATTATCCCCCGGAAGGAAACCGTAGCCCACCGTTGCCCCGTGTTGGGTGACGTTATTACCAATATGTGCGCCAATGCTGCGATCGTTGGCGATATTCAGAATCAATCCTTTTTTTCCATCCATCAGTCCCATGCGTATCTCCGTAAATGCTTGAAATCATACTTTAAGAGCGATTGTCGGATGCGACAAGATGTGCAGCACCAATAATAGGCCACAAATGCGCCCAAAAGATCCAACCAGCGCTATGAACGATGGAATCTGCGCGAAAATCATCGAAGCAGCACAGCCGGAATGGGTTGCTTCCCGCCAATCACTCCACCGCTGCCAGCCGCGTGCGCGCCGCTGACAGGGTTGGATCCAATTCCAGCGCACGTCGATAGAACTTGGCCGCACTGAGCCGATCCCCCTTTGACTCAGAAACACTTCCCAGATTGTATTGCACCTGCGCCGGCGGCAAAACCATACTGAGCTGACTCTGGGCAGCCTCGATCTGACCACGCCGGGCCAGCATTAAACCGTAGTTGATACGGCACGGCGCGTTATCCGGTTCGATCTCAATGCCTTTTTGGTAGGCCGCTTCGGCTTCGCTTTGTTGACCGGCGATTTCGTAAGTATAACCAAGGTTGCTGTAACCGGCGGCAGAATTGTTAGTTACATCAATATAGCGCTTCCAGATTTTAACCGCTTCGGGGTATTGTTGCAGTTGTGTCTGTACAACCGCCAGGCGGTAAAGTGCTTGCTTGTTTTTGCCATCCAGTTTCAACGCCTGGGTGTACTGCTCAACCGCCTTGGTCAGATTGCCTTGTGATTCAGCCAGTTGTCCAGCGGCAAAATGGCTGGTTGCATTCAACGGGGGATCCTTGGATTTCTCAAATTCCCGATCGGATGCTGAAATAATCTGTTGTTCGTGCGGGGGCACTCCCTTGTTCTGATTCAGATCATTGGAGCATCCAGCCGCAATGATCGCCGTCAACACCAAACTTATTTGCAATTGGCTTGTACCCATGCGAATCACTCTCATCAAATAGCGACAACCCCTTGGGTTTTATCGGATGACGGTGGAATGAGACTGAAAAGTTTACGGCGATGACACGAACGGTCAGTTTTGTTCCAGTAGGTGAACCAGGGCAGAACCAACCTTTTCGACCGCTTCATCCAGCGGGGCATTGATGCGCAGACCGGCAGCACGGGCATGCCCCCCACCGCCAAACGATTCGGCAAAACGCGCGACATCCACGGTTCCTTTGCTGCGCAAACTGACCCGTATTTCGCCACTGTCGGGCGATTCAACAAGTAAAACGGATACCTGCACCGAACCGATCACCAGTGGATCATTGACCAGATTTTCTGTATCGGGAATGGCAGCCTTGGCCAGGGCAAAATCCTGACGACTCAGGCGCATGATCGCCAGTCGGCCGCCGGCCAGAAGCTGCAACGACTGGCCTGCCCGGTTGTGCAAAATAAAACGCCGGTCATTTTCGTTGTGGTAAAGCCGTTGATAGAGGCTGTCGGTGTCGATACCCGTATCCATCAGATCCGCAGCAATACGGAGCGTACGCGGACGGGTATTGGCAAATTGAAACCAGCCGGTATCCGACACAATGGCTAAAAAGAGCGCCGCGGCTATTGGTTGATCAAAATTCCCCACCCAACGCTGCAGCAATTGGCAGGCCATTTCGCCGGCCGCGGCAGCCTGGGTATCCACCACTTTCAAAGTCGCCCAGTCTTCCTGAGTCAGATGATGATCCAGCACAAATTTTGGCGCCGACCAATCCACCAGTCGCTGGCGCAGCCCGGGCAATTGTGACCATGTTCCTGTATCCACCACCAGCAGCGCATCAAAGTGATCCAGATTCAGATCGGCTGGCCAATTTGTTTCAGCATTGTGGGACGGGATCGCGTTATCCTGAAAGACAAAGGCATACTTGGTTGGCAGATGACTGAGCAGTAATACTTCCGCTTGAATATTTTTACGGCGCATACCCAGCACCATGGCGGCCGCTGTCCCCAGGGCATCGCCATCAGGGCGAACATGCGTTGTTATCAGCACGCGGCGGCATTTGCTCAAAGCAGCAATCAGTACATCGTATTGGTCAGCCATGTTGTGCATGATAGTGTTCCCGGCGGTTTCACGCGATGAGCGACAGGTGGGTGTGTAATCAATCAGCGTCCTGCTGCATGGCGTCGAAATAATTTTTCACCGCCTGCCGCGACTGGGGGGGAATCGCCTGGCTTTGAATTTCCTGGCTCACCTGCTGCTGAGCTGAGATGACTGCATTTTTGAAGGTTTCCCGGCTTTCACCTTTCACGCCGGTTCGGTCTTTCAGTAATGTCCCGGCAATGAGCGGGGCTTGATCCTGATAAGCACTGGGGGCGTATCGGCGCTGAATATCCAATGCGCGTGGTGCTGGCTGGGCGGTGGAAGTAATCGGACTCTGCTGGTTTTGCTTTTGCGGCGCACTGCCGTCTGAGTGTTGCGCAGCAGTCAATAGTTGATTGGAAGATTGATTCGCGGTCCCGTTGGTGTCGGCATTGGCCAGCTCCATTGCCTGCTGGGCTGCCGCCGTCGCAGCATTCTGCGCAGTTTGCGCCTGCTGCAGGTCATTCTGCGCTGCCTGCATCTGTCGTAATTGTTCAGTGAGTGCCTGTTGGGCCGCGTGCAGTTGCTCACTTGAATCGGATGATTGATTCGAGTTGGGCGGCTGCGGTGAATCGATTGATGAATTGGAGGCCTGCTGCATCTGCTGCGCCAGTTCACGTGTCGTCTGCGCCAATTTTTGTGTCTGCGCCTCGGCGCCAGCCCGCGCCAGTGACTGGTCAATGGTTTGCCCAATGGCCTCCTGCATCGCCTGCGATTGCTCAGGCGTCAGGTTGGGGTTGGTTCGCACCTGTTGCTGCAGCGCATCGCTTTGTTTGCGCGCCTCTTGGGCAGCCTGGGAGTCTCCCTGGGCTGCCTGCTGAAGCGATTGTGAAATTTTGTCAATCTGTTCCGGTGATGCACCTGCCTGAGCCAGTTGCTGCTTCATCGACTGTGGTTGATCGTTTTGCGAATCTTTTGACGGTTGCTCCAGCGCCTGCGCCATCTGCTGCATTTCCTGGACGGTTTGTTCCTTCTGCTGCTCGTCCATCTGGTCAAACGAAGCAACCACTTGATTCAATTGCTGCATTGCCTGATCGAAGTTTCCCGTCGCCAGACTGTAGCGACTGGCAGCAAGAGGCCCCTGGTCAAGTGGCGACGGTTGTAGCGCCTGCAGGAAATGTTGTTCTTGCTGTGATTGCAGTAATCGGGCATTCCCCTCCAGTTGTTTCTGAATCGCCTGCTGTGTGCTCTGCAATGCCTGCATGGCTTTGAGATGTGCTTGTGATGTTGAGGCTGGCGGATCGGCCAGCGAGGCCCGCAATTCACTCTGGATAGCAGCCAGCTCCTTATTTTCGTTGAAATTCTGCGCAATCGCCTGCACCTTGACCAAAGTATCCTGCACGATCTGGCGTGCTTGTCGTACCTGCTGCGCCTGCGCGGCGGGTTGGTTTGTGCTGATCGGGCGCTTGAGCAGATTGGCAGACGGAATAAAACAAAGAAGCACCGCCAGCGCGACCAATGCCGCCACTAGCCTGAATGAGCGCGGCAACACGAGTGAAAAGTGGTGTTGCAATATCACCTGTTGCGCCGACTGCTCAGCGTCGTTCACCGCAGCCTGCGCGAACGGGTCATCGTTGGCGCTACGCCTATTGCGAATAAAGATCGCGGTGGCAAACTTTTCCTGCAAACCCAGCTTCTGGTCGATCATCACCGCAGTTGACAGGGCACTAGGCCGGCGCATACCCGCCCAAATCACCGCGCCAACGACAACAATCGCAACAGCCAGTCCGATGAACCACCGCAGATGGGGCAGCGATAGTCCGGTTACAATCCAGAAAACCACAATACTGACTGCCACACCAGCCAACACCATCGACAACCAACCCGCCCCACTGACGAATTGCTGTAGGGTCAGCTTGTTGCGCACGTGATTTATCTGCTCATCTAGCCGTGTCATCGATAGGCGTTGCTCCAGCAACGGTTGTTGTTTCTCCGAATCGCGCAACCGGTTGGTCGCCCAGCCAGTCGTCCGGATGATCAGACGATTGTGCGTTATTCAGCCAAGGCCGCTTCGACCGCTTTGTCCATGTCCGACATGGCGGATTCGCCAGCACCAATGGTAATTTTGCGAACTTTGCCATCCTTGCCGATGAGAACGCGGTACGGAATTGCCTCTGCACCATACGCCATGGCGACGGATGAATCATGGTCAAAAAGAATGGGCAGTTTCCATCCTTTTTCGTTTACGAACTTCTGCACCTGCTCCTTTTCTTCCCCGATATTGACGGCGAAAATCATCAACCCCTGGGCGCTTTTCTGGTTGTACGTATCGATCAGGTGCGGCATGGAGACGACGCATGGCCCGCACCAGGTTGCCCAGAAATCAAGCAGAACCGTTTTGCCCTGCAAATCTTTCAATGCGACCTGTTTGCCGTCAATATCCGGCAGGGTGAAATCGGGCGCGGTTTTGCCTTCCCATTCCTTCACGGCCGCCGACGGATCTTTGGCACGGGCCTGCTGCTCAGCCTGAACTTGGGCGATATCTCGGGCACCTTCCGGGACACTCCAGGCAAAGGCATCAGCTGTCAGCTCGGATTGCGCATCAACCTTGGTGTAATCAATCACGGCCTGCGCCTGCTTGATGTCCTGCGCGCCTTGGGCTTCGAGGATTGGCTTGAGGTTGAAGGTAATTCGACGAACCAAATGGGTCGCCGGATCGATATCCAGATTCATTTCCGGGCCGTTTCGCATGACCAGATGCAGCGATTGATACGACTGGCCATCAATCGTGACAGGCGGATCAAGGCTGATGCTGGAAGCGCCCTCGACCAGCTCGCGGCGCGGATCAGCACTGGTTGCCAGCAAAAGGGCTGGGTCTTCAGTTTGAAGGATGTTGTTGAGCGGTTGGGGCAATTGGTTGCTGGTCACCTTTTGTTCTGGCGCAACAGCTTTCATATAGACATTGCCCTTGGTGGAATGAAAGTAGATTTCCTTACCCGTTGAACCGGCTGAATATTCGCCGGGCACTTCGTGACGAAAATAGTTGGGAGCCAGAAAACTGGCGGTAGAAGTCGTCGTCTGATTCATCTTGCGCTGGTTCACATCGAAGTCGATGGTTGCTTTACCTTCCAGCGACAATGATTTGAGCTGGCTGTATGCGTCAACCACCGCATCGAGCACTGGCTTGGCATCATCGGAAATGGTCGCACTGGGGGCGTTGCCCGGTGCCGTCGGTGGCGTTGGGGATGGTTCTGTTGTCGTATCCTGCGCCTGCGCCAGCGGCCAGAGCATTGGCACGAGAAAAACAATGACCAGCAATACAATCAGACTCTGCTGAACGATATTCCGCCGCATCGGCATCTCCAAAAGTTTTTAGCAATCAAAATTGCACGTAACAACTAACGTACTGTAAGACACATCGCCTGTCATAATGATAGCTCAGGGCTGGAAAAGTTTCGCCCCGGCGCGATTCGTACGAAGATCATCCGGTTTATTACGACGGCATTGAATCCTTGCCAGTGGTTAAAAGCGGGTTTTTTAGGGCTAAATCAGGCAATACGGTATACTAGACATTATGGCAGAAAATAATCGTGTGGCACTGGTGACCGGTGGAGCCAAGCGTGTCGGTCGGGCGATTGTCCTGCAACTGGCGAAGGCAGGATATGACATTGCCATAACGTATCGAACCAGCGAAAACGCAGCCAACAGCCTTGTGGATGAACTCCGCCACGCCGGCAGGCGCGCCTTGGCGATTGAAGCGGATCTGACACAGGTCGAATCATCGGTGGAATTGATTCATCGTGAAGTGCGACAGTATTTCGGCCGGTTGGATGTATTGGTGAACAGTGCTTCGATTTACAAAGCCGCAACACTGGCGCAAACGGATATACAACTTCTGCGCCAGCTCGATGCCATTCACGTCCACGCTCCGCTGCTGTTATGCCAGGGTTTTTCCGCAATGCTCCGCGAAAATCGCGGCCATGTGATCAATATGGTTGACCTGCTGGCGGCCCGGCCCTGGCCGGACTACATGGCGTACTGCGCCAGCAAGGCGGGGTTGTGGAGTTTGACCATGAGTCTGGCCCGTGAATTGGCGCCCGAGGTCACGGTGAATGGCATTGCGCCGGGCGTTGTGCAATGGCCTGACGACATGCCGCTATTACAGCGTGAACAGTATCTCAAGCGGGTTGCGCTGGCGCGAACCGGCACGCCGCAGGATGTGGCGGAATTGGTTGAATTCCTCATCACGCGCGGCACCTATATCACAGGGCAAATCATTCGCTTGGATGGTGGCCGGTCGCTCTTTTAG
Source organism: Phycisphaerales bacterium (assembly GCA_020847375.1). GTDB lineage: Bacteria > Planctomycetota > Phycisphaerae > Tepidisphaerales > Tepidisphaeraceae > JADLCB01. The sequence continues at coordinate 305,223 of JADLCB010000011.1, forward strand.
TGGTCATCACGAACGATTTGACCAACGGTTCGCCCGTGCTTATCCACCGATACGAAAGCGCAACACCAGATCATAAACCTTGCCACCCACGTGCTGCGCGATGGAACTATCTTTAAGCATCGCGATGTTCAGGGCATCGCAGGTAAAGTGGGCATGTAAATTACTTTCAACCCCCCGACCCATTCCTTCAATAATCAATAAATCCGCGTCAGCCGCCGCTTGGTTCAATTCATCTGATACGCCCAGCAGATCAATCAATGGTTCGCCGGTTCCCGTGGAGATGGATTCAATAGGCAGATCGTTCAGGCCCGGTTCCGCCTTGAGGATACGCCCCCACCATGAGCGGATATCGTGGATCGTCATGTCATTCAACGACGGCCGCTCGTTGGCTGCCAGCACAACGTGGGTCCCGCGCTGCGCCAGCCATCGCGTCAGCGGCAATACCCCCAATAAAAAATCGCTGCCGGCGTTGTCGACGAAAAAAACACATTTGCGGTAACCTTGTCCCAACAGCCGATCCGCCAGGGCATCGTAATCGTCAATCAGCCAGGGTCGCGGCGCTAATTGGCTGCGAACAGCGAAAAAATCGACGGTCTGACCCAGAAATCGTCGCGTGGTTTCTTCAGCACCCAGATCGAAAATGTTTCCCGCAAATACGCCTTCGATGGCAGCGCGGAGCTGATGGGCTGGGTCAGTTAAAGCGTCGAGTTGTCGGCAAACCCGCGGCAAAAGCGGCAGCATTTGCTCGTTTTCACGATTCTTTACATCAGCAAATGCATCAACAAAACCAAAACGCCGCAACAATCGGTCGCGCCACTGATCGAGTGTCAGAATCGTAATCCGGCCAAAATCACGCGGGCTGGCAGCAAAGGCGTTAAATTCACGGTGAAACTCATCGCCGCATGATTGCGCTCGTGCCGCGGCAGCGCCTGATTCCTGGCCACGAAGAACCGCTGCCGATACGCCCAGTTCCAGTACGGTATCGAAATGTCGTTTGAACAAATCAACCCAGTACCGGCGACCATCGGCATCAGCCGCTAAATCCCAATCACAGGCCACATAGGACGCGGGATCAGACAGTTTGACAAATGGTGATAGCTGCATAGCGATCCATCTCGGCTCAATAGCACCAGCCAGTCAAGCCGAGACAGGTCACCCCAGTTTTCACATTAAAACCGGCTTATCAAGCACGCGGCGAACCACCTGACACTGGCCGATGTGCATCATGGTGTGCAGCACCTGCATGCCGATCAGATTGTGCAGCTTGGGAAACATCTGCGCCAATTCCTTGCTGGGCTGCTCCAGTTGCTCAGGCGTGAGGCTGCGCACCCAGGCGATGGTCGCCTTGCGTGTCGCTTCAAACGCGCCAAGGACTGCTTTTTTGCCTCCCGGATAATCGGCCAGTGTCGCGTTTTCCAGTGTTTTACCCTTGTGATAATGCGCTGCCAGATCTGCAGGCACCGGCGGCATGTTGGGATTGTGCGCCCCGATAAATCGATGCTCAGCCATCGTCAAATGCAGAATGACCCACATCGGATGATGCGACTTGGGCGATGGGCGCGTCAGCATCTGCTCATCGGTAAAGTCTGCCAGAGTCGCCTTGACGGTTCCCAGACTATTCTCCAGCAACGAGGCCAGTACTTCACTTGCAGCAACACTCATGATTTCTCCTTCGATAAAAGCGTTTGAGACGAACAAGTTAACGGCCGTGGTGAACCAATATCACACCCTGTAAGTTTAGGCGCGACCATCGCCAAGGTCTTCATTGATTGCGTTTTATTACGATGTTTACTGCAAATAAGATTGGCGACAATTGCGATGGGTCCAATTCAGTACATCAACGGCTGAGGCTGTACAATGCTGCCATGAAGCGGTTATTGGCAGGTATGGTGGTCGTGATCAGCGGTGCCAGCAGCGGTCTGGGGCGCGAGTTGGCGGTACAACTGTCGCGTCAGGGGGCGCATCTGGTGCTGGCGGCGCGACGGTTGGAACTCCTGGATGAACTCAATGCGCAACTGGGTGGCGGTCATTTGTGCGTTGGTGCGGATGTATCCCAGCCGCAGGATTGCGTGAGGATAATTAAAAAAACGCAGGAACGATTTGGCCGGATCGACACATTGATCTGCAACGCGGGATATGGGCAGGTCGAACTGACCGCCAGCACATCGCCGGAGGACTTGCGCCAAATCTTTGCCACCAATGTCCATGGAACGGTCGATTTGATTCATGCTGCTGTACCGATCATGAAGGCGCAATCACCGCAAAACCGGTGGCGCGGTCAGATCATGATCGTCTCCAGCGCAGCCGCCGGTCGGGGGCTGCCCTATTTCGGGCCTTACGCTGCCACCAAAGCAGCGCAAAAGTCGCTGGCTGAGGCGCTGCGGGTGGAGCTGAAACCAGAGCGCATCGCCGTAACCAGCGTACACCCCATCGGCACGCAAACTGAATTTTTCAACCGGGCTGAAAGTCTGTCGAGTCTGCGTCTGCAAACACCCCAGCGCAAAGCCTGGCGACAAAGCGCAACAAAAGTCGTACGAAAAATGATCAAGGCGATTGAAAAACCGCGCGCTGAACTCTGGCCGTTTTATCCTGTGAAATTCGCACTGCTGCTGGGGTTCATGTTTCCCGGCGTCGCTGACCGGATCATGGAGACCAGCCGCAGGCAGATTCAGTTGTTGAATCAATCATAAGTATCAAGCCGTTTGGCCGATCTGGCCATCGTGCGTATGATCGCCGGCATGGCTGGAAGCAACGCGGTCAAACCCATTGTCGTCATCGGATCGATCAACATGGATCTCGTCTGCCGGATCGGGCAGCTTCCGCGGTCGGGAGAAACGATTCTGGGCAGTGATTTGCAGGCAATTGCCGGTGGCAAGGGAGCCAATCAAGCGGTGGCAGCCAGCCGACTGGGGGCAGACGTTTACCAGATTGGTCGGGTGGGCAGTGACGATTTTGGTCAGCAGTTGATCGCCGGACTCAAGCAGAACAAGGTCAACACGAAATATGTCAAGGTCACTCCCAAGACATCTTCAGGCTGCGCGTTGATCCTTGTGGATGAAAACGGGGAGAACTCGATCGTCGTTTCGCCTGGTGCCAATGCCCATATCCACCCAACGGATATTGATGCAGCCCAGGGTCTTATCCGGCGTAGTGCCTGCGTCGTCATGCAACTGGAAATTCCACTCAAGACGATCCAATACGCCATCAAGCTGTGCCGACGGCTGGGGGTTTACACGATTCTTGATCCTGCCCCAGCACCCAAACACGGGTTGCCGCGCGAACTGTTCAAGGTGGATCTGATCAGTCCCAATGAAACCGAGGCGCAGATACTTCTGGGTCGTAAAACATTGGTGGAAAAACATCGTAACTGGCAAGGTCGGGCGATTGCCGCTGGTAATCAATTGCGCCAGCATGGCGCGGGCGCTGCGGTACTGAAACTGGGAGCCAAGGGGGCGATGTTGGTTGGTGAATCAACTTTGTATACGCCCGGGTTCAAGGTGCGCGTGGTCGATACAACCGCAGCAGGTGATTCATTCACCGCAGCACTGGCGGTCGCACGCGCACAAGGAATGAGCCTGCCCGAGTCACTGCGCATGGCCAACGCCGCAGGCGCACTGGCGTGTACAACCTTGGGCGCCCAGCCTTCCCTGCCAACCAGCAAAGCTGTGCAACAACTATTGAACAAGCATCGTCGACGCGGGTGAAATATTGATCTGCCGATTGGCGGTTTTTCACGTGAACGTGAACGATACACCCACTGATGCCACCCCGTAGCCATGGCGTATTCCAACCCTGTCGGCAGCGTGAATCACATCTCCGCGATTTTCACGACCCGCCCCTGCCGGCGTGATTGTTCTGCGGCAAAGACGATCGTGTGTGTCTTGAGGGATTCCTGCGCGTTGGCCACGATCTGCGAATCATCGCGCGAGTGCAGTGCCAGCAACCATTCACGCACCACCCGCTGATCGCCCCCGCCGTGGCTGCCGGCTTCTTCACCAAAGGTAATCGTCTGAGTATCGCCGGTGGCAAAGGTGTACATCGTCAATTGTTCATTAACCAATCGCAATTCGCCCTTGGTTCCGTGGACGCGGATCTGCCGGCCAAGCCCGTGGCTGAAACCAGTCATGGTGAAGGTGACGGTGATATCGTCAGCGAACTGCATCGCTACGACCTGATGATCAACGACATCGTTATCGCATTTCCAGACGCATCGGCCGTACGGGCCGGTTTTGATCGCCTGCAGATGCGCCTCATAACTGTGATCAGCGCTTACGATCGCCGCCGGCCATTGGGTACGGTCCCCCTGGACATATTGCTTGATGGCGGTGAACTCACACGTTGGCTCGATGGCGCAAGCTGTACAACGCTCACCACTTCCGGCTGGCGCATTGGCCCGCGTAAAGAACGACAAATGCCCATAGGACATGACCGACAGGCAGGGTTGATTGACGAGATAGCTGGTGTAGTCAATGTCGTGGCAGCTCTTGGCCAGTAGCATGAAGGTGCTGCGGCCTTCATTGCCCCAGTTGCCGCGAACAAAGCTGTGCGCCTGATGGAAAAGCCCGACCGGTTCGAGTTGATCCACCGTCATCACCCGCCCGATTGCGCCGCTGACAACCATGTCGCGCAGCGTGCGCATATTTTTAACGTAACGCAACGAATGGCAGACGGCGACGATTCCGCCGTTGCTGGCCCGCTGGGCTGCTTCGATGGCCCGGCAGTCTTCCAGCGTGGTTGCCATCGGCTTTTCCAGCATGAGGTCGTACCCAAGTTTCAAACACGCCACGGCTGGAGTCACGTGATCCTGATCCATCGTCGAGATAACCACGGCATCACACATCTTCGGTTTGGAGATGAATTCGCGCCAGTCCGTAAAAACCATCGCGGGATCAAGCGCATATTCCCTGGCGAAGTCTTCACGATAGGCTTGGCGCGGTTCAGCCACCGCGACCACTTTGGCCAGATGCGAATAAAGCTGAATGGCGTTGCCAAACATCTTTCCACGATCCCCAACGCCCAGAATTGCGATTGTTTTCGGTTTCATATCACCTGACTCCACAGTAATTTTGATTTCGCTTGAAAACAGATCATCAGCTTAACACCACCGGCTTAATTGTCGATCGCCACAATCGATACTTACGCAGTTGTATCGTCGGAATAGCGGCAAATCAAAACTATCATGCGGCCATTGCAGTTGGTCAATCTTGATCCGTATGCGGCAGCGCATCGCCCTTTTGAGGACGTAAATGCTCGTTAACGGATCCGAATCAGACTGGTTGAACCTCACGCAATTAACTGTATATGCCGATAATGCCAACAAGGTTCAGAAAATTATTCTGGGCTGAGTGTATGAAGAAATTGCGCATTATGGTTCTGGTGCATGAAGACCTTATCCCTCCCGATTCGATCGAAGGGATGGGCTTGGAAGCAGTTGCGCAAATTCGCACTGAATTCGATGTTTGCAGCCATCTGCGCAATCTGGGGCATGATGTAAAACCACTGGGCGTGCGCGAAGATCTGGGGATCATTAAATCCACGGTGGAGGATTACCGCCCGCATGTCTGTTTCAATCTGCTGGAAGAATTTCACGGAATTGGCTGCTACGACCAGCATGTGGTGAGTTATCTTGAACTGCTCAAGCAGCCCTACACCGGGTCAAACCCGCGCGGTTTGACGCTGGCGCGCGACAAAGCCCTGACCAAAAAAATTCTCAGCTATCATCAGATTCCCGTGCCGAAGTTTGAGGTTTTCCCGCAAAATCGCGCGATTCGTCGCCCTGATTGGCTGCTTTTTCCGTTGGTGGTTAAAAGTGTGACCGAGGAAGGATCAGCCGGAATTTCCCAGGCATCGGTGGTTCATAACGACAAGCAACTGACCGATCGGGTTGAATACGTTCACGCGGTTCTGGGAACGGCGGCCATTGCTGAACAGTATATCGAAGGGCGCGAGCTATACGTCGCGATGATGGGCAATCGTAAACTTCAGACCTTCCCGATCTGGGAGCTTTGTCTGGCCAATTTACCGCAAGGCACGCCACGAATCGCAACCTCACGGGTGAAATGGGATGAAACCTATCAACAAAAACACGGGATCGTATCGCAGGCGGCAGCTGATCTGCCACAAAAGGCTGAAGAACACATCGCCAATCTCTGCAAGGACATTTATCGCTCGCTGGACTTGTCGGGTTACGCCCGTATCGACCTGCGTCTGACCCCGGACGGCGAGGTATATCTGTTAGAAGCCAACCCAAACCCCCAGATTGCCCGTGGGGAAGATTTTGCCGATTCTGCTGCAGCCGGGGGTATTGAATACGAGACGTTGCTGCAAAAAATCGTTACACTCGGATTAAATTATGAACCGTTAGGTCTGGCATAATCACGAGTTACGCGCAAAATACTGTTCATTTGCATCGCTTGGTATTGAGTCGCGGTTTTTATTGAGAATCAGCACGGGCCAAGGTCGTTTCGACTCCTCTACCAGCTAACGTCAACGGCATGGGCGTGTCTAGTCATAACAGAACGCTAAAATACTCTGTCGGTTGGACAGAATTGTGTGACAACAAATGACCTTTGTAGTGGTTGTTCGGAGTTGATATTTAATGCGATGGTGGGTTTTCATCTCGGCGGTTTCGATCAGCTTGGCTGTGGGGCTAAGTGGTGGCGCTGCGTGGGTGTCAGCTCAGACGGGCACGGTGGTTGATACGCGCCTGGTTCAGATTCGGGCAGCCAGCGCTGACGCGATGGCCAGCTTGCAGCAACAGATTGGCACGATGGTGCTGGCTGATGGTGTTACCATTGGCAGCCTCGTCCAGAAAACCAGCACCCAGACGCAATTGGCGCAGCTTCTGGAACAGGCTCGGCAGATTGGCGGCCCGCGCTGGTTGGATGCGCATACCGTACAGATCAGGCTGGAGCTTAGCGGCGCAGCCATCAGCGCTTTCGTTGAATCAACGATCCAAGCCAACCCGACGACCGCGCCAGTGACCCTTGTACAGGTTCAACCAGCTCTGCAAGCATTGGTTAAGCGCCAGCTCTCCACCAGTGGTACGAGCGCCTCAGCCAGCACGATTGAAGACATCCGCCCGGCTGCAACAGATGGCGTCTGGTCAAAAATTGATCCCCAGTACCGCCGCCAGGCGATTGCGCTGGCCCATCAGCACGCGGTTCAACAGGTGATCGATTCCGTCCGTGTCGTTGCCCTGCCTGATGGAACCACTCTGGGCAGTCTGATCGACAATCCGCAACTGTCTGTTGGTGCGGATCTGCACCGCTACCTGATGAGCCGGCCTGTTACCGCGGTCAATTTCCGCGATGACCAGCAGGTTGAGGTTACGATTTCTGCCCCGGCTGAACAGGTCTTTCAAGCGCTGCGACGTATTGTTGAAACCACGACGCCACCAACCGTGCTGACCGACAGCGCCTGGGCGCAGATGCTCACAGAGTTCCAGCAATCTCCACAGTCGAGTTGTGGTTTGGGTCAACTACCGCAATCAGTTGCGTTGTTACCCCGATTGGCGCCGGTTACGCTCCCCGTCGAGCCGCCGCTGTGGGCGGGAGAAATGATCGATGCTGTCGGCGCTGCCGAGGCTGCTGATACGCGCCTTAAAACCCGGCGGGCGGCAGAGCAGGATGCGCTGGTCAAACTGCGTCAGCAGGTCATGGAGCTGCCGCTGACACCGGAATTAAAACTGGGCGATGCCGCTCTGAATGATCCACAGATCGCAGCAGCGGTGGATCGTGCCCTGTCCCGCGCCCGGGCCTATAAGAGCGATTATTTTTCCGATGGTCGGGTCGTGGTGCGTTCGTCGCTTGAATTGCGCGATGTTTGGGATCAGCTTCAGGAACAATAATCACCGTACTGGCTTGACCCGGGGCGTCCGGTCGATAAGATAGTGAACAATGGCTCGTTTCCTGATGAATATCAGCATTATTACTCCTCGGACAACCCGCGGGTAGGGCTGGTATGCTGAGTATACATGGTGCAAAAACAGCCCTGCCCTTTTGTGGCAGGGTTTTTTTATTTCAGCCCAAGTGATGTTGAACAGGGCTTTTCATAAAACCAGCCGCTAAAGGTCCTTGACCTGCGCGGCTGTCAACCGGTAGCAACTATGACAGCACGCCGCATTGAAATCTATGACACCACCCTCCGCGATGGCACTCAAGGCGAGGGAATCAATCTTTCGCTGGAGGACAAGCTGCAGATCGCGCAGAAGCTCGACCAGTTTGGCGTTGATTACATCGAGGGAGGTTATCCTCTGTCCAATCCCAAGGATGCCGCCTTCTTTCGTGAAGTGCAAACCCTGGGGCTTCAACAGGCCAAGGTGGCGGCGTTTGGCATGACCCGCCGTCGCGGGGTTGAAGCGCATGCTGATCCGGGAATGCGCGCTCTGCTGGAAGCCCAGACCGAAGTGATCACCATTGTCGGTAAAACCAGCCCGTGGCAGGTGGAAAATGTACTGTCGGTAACACTGGAAGAGAACCTGAAGATGATCGCTGACACGATCGGTTTCATGGTCAGTGAGGGTAAGCGCGTCTTTTACGACGCGGAACATTTCTTCGACAGTTTCCGGTCTGATCCGGCTTATGCCCTGCAGACCTTGAAAGTCGCGCGCGATGCCGGCGCGCAGGTTCTGTGTCTGTGCGATACCAATGGCGGCAGCATGCCCGAAGATGTGGAAAAAGCCACCCAGACGGCACTGGAGCTTTGCAATAGCAGCGTGACGATCGGTGTGCATACGCATAACGATTCGGGTGTCGCCCTGGCCAACGCGCTGGCATCCGTCCGGGTCGGTGCCAACCTCGTGCAGGGGACGATCAACGGCCTGGGCGAACGCTGCGGGAATATGGATCTGATCCCGCTGGTGGCGAACCTGCGACTCAAGTACAAATATGACTGCCTCCAGCCCGACAGTCTCAGCTCTTTGACCGAGGTATCAAATTTCGTCTACGAAACAGCCAATCTGAATTTGCACAATGGCCAGCCTTATGTCGGTTCCAGCGCCTTTGCTCATAAGGGGGGCATGCACGTTCATGCGGTGCAGAAAAATGTCAGCACCTACGAACACGTCCAACCTGAAGCTGTTGGCAACACGCGAAAAATCCTGGTTTCGGAATTATCCGGTATTTCCAACATCTCCACCAAGATGGGCAAGAAATTCAACCTTGAGCAGGACAAAACTGCCCTGCGCAAGGCGCTGATCATGGTGCAGGACATGGAAAACGTCGGTTATCAGTTTGAAGCCGCTGAAGCCAGTTTTGAACTGCTTTTGCGCAAGCAGATCGGCAGGTATCACCAGTTTTTCGATCTGGATCATTACCGTATCGTCATGCTCAAAACCAATGGCAACGAACCGATCAGCGAAGCTTCGGTAAAGTTGCATATCAACGGGCAGTTGGAACATCGGGTGGCTGAGGGTGACGGGCCGGTCAACGCCCTGGACGCCGCCCTGCGCCGGGCGCTGATTCATCATCTGCCGGCCATCGCTGACGTACATCTGGTTGACTACAAGGTGCGCGTCATCAATTCGCGTGAACAGACCGCTGCCACCGTGCGCGTCGTGATTGAATCCAAGCGCAAGAGCAAAAGCGGCAAGCTGGAAACGTTCGGCACCATTGGTGTCAGTAGCAATGTCATTGACGCAAGCTGGCAGGCACTGGTTGACGCTTGCGAATATCATTTGCTGCGTGTGGAAGAAGAAGCGGATGCATCGCGAGATGCGGCTGTTTGATCAGTGCGCTTGTTACCGGGTATGGTTGCCGCTGCCGCATGATGCGTCGTTATGGCGTCGCAGCGGCCGAACTGATGCGCACCGCGCGCAGCGCCAGAAACATTGGGATCTCCTGGCGGGCATTGTTTTCAGCGCGGGGGCGCGGGCCAGTGCCCTGACTGGTCTTATGGCTGGGCCATTCCTCCAGGGCATCGACCAATAGCCCCGCTTGACGCAGCGCTTTGACATAGCTGCCGATCGGTTTATGAAATGTCCAGGTGTAAACATCCGGCGCACTGCCCGGATGGGCCACGATGGGCGTCTTGCGCGGCAGCAGATAACGATCGACCCGCCGGTACTGCACCTGCTGCTGTTCGTCCCAGCCCCAGCTCGTCTGGCCAGGCGACCGGTAGCAAGGGTGCATCATGACAATCACGAATCGCCCGCGGTCGCGCAGGCAACGACCGATATGGGTAAAGACACTCTGGATCGGGTGGATGTTTTGAATCGCCAGCACACACGCCGCTGCATCAAACGACACGGGCGCAAGGAGATCCATTTCGCGGGCGTCAGCCACATGATAATGAATGCTGCCATCGCTGCGCTGACGGGCGCGGTCTATCAGTGCCCCCGATGCGTCAATCCCCGTCACTTCTGCCCCCCGTTCCTGCAGCAATCTGCATAACACCCCCTGCCCGCAGGCAATATCAAGCACGCGCTCCTGCCGGGTAACTGCCAGAAGGCGCAGAACGCCGGGCAGTACAACTTCGCGGTGATATTCGCTGCCCTCCTGGCCAACAACGTCGTCATACCAGTCGGCGACCTTGCTCCAGTCTGTCTTCATGCCACCGGCGGATTTGCCCGGTCGATGGAGACTTGAATTGCGATCATTACCTGGCCGGCGGCGCAATGCCCGTCGGGCGCCGCCTTTGTTTGTGTCGGGCGCATTGGGTTTGAATGGTTTTGGTTTCACATCAGACCCCAACGCCTGCTACGCACCGGCTTCTGCCTGCGCCTGTCCCCCCGCGTGACCCGGTGCCTGTTGTTCCCTGGCCGATTCGAGCTGCTGCTGATTCTTTTCCAGCATGTCCACCAGCCAGCGCAAATCACGCAATGATTCGCGGTTGCCCCACATCACCGTACGATCGATATGCCAGTTGCATCGCTCAAAGCGGCAGCCATCCATATGGTACAGCGGTTCGCGCAATACCAGCGTGCAGGCCACAAATGTGCATTTAATAAACGCCTGACCACTGAGATACACCGTCGCATTGGTGAACGTGATATTTTCATGTTTGGTTAACTGCATACCGCTCAAGCTCCCTGCGCTTAGCACCGCGCCATACCATTACCCAAACTTCAATTTACCCGCGCACCGACGTACCATCTCATGTTGCGTCATCAAGACGGTCTGCAACAACCCTGCCATCAATCGCGCGCTTGATTGAGAATCAGTTGATTGGCCTGGTCGCTCGACAGATTCAGCGCGCCACGCGCTTCAGCCGCAGCTGAGCGAACCTCCAGATTGTCGGCTTTTTCAACCACATTGCTGAGTTGTTGAATCTGGTCGTTGCTTAACGTGCTGCCAAACAGCTTGGCGTTGGTTGCCAGACTGCTAAACAGGCTGACCGCCACCTCCGGCGATGTCTTTTCATCAACCGCCTTGACCAGCAGGCCTTGCTGGGCGTCGGCGGAATTGATCCGCGCCAGAACCCGGCCAGCCTGTTTGACCAACTCATCGCGATTGTCATTCAGGGCGGCCAAAAGCGTTGCTTGAGCAGCGGACACGTCCAGCGTCTGAACCCCGCTGACGGCGACCTGTTCGAGCAGACTGGCTGCCTGCAACGCCAGATCGGCAGCAGCCTGTGCATTCAATTGCAGCCCACCGGCACGCTCCAGAGCCGTTGTGATGTCGGACTTTAATCCATCGCCTGTCGTCGCCTGTGACACATTCAAAAGCGGATTCGTCACCGCTTGGACAGCATAAACACTGGCTGGCCCAGCCGTCATCACAATCTGCGCGGTTGCTTCCAGACGCGGATTGCCAGCCGACACTTCCAGCAGGTGCTGGATCTGATCGGCGCCAATTTTTTCATTGACCAGGATCGCATCCACGGCGGGCAGACGGCTGCTTTCAATCACGGCGGTATCGACCGACGTACCGCCGACCGCTTGGAAACCCTCGGCGGTCAGTTGTTCAACCAAGGCTTTGGCGGCTGATTCATCAGGATTAATGACCAGAATGTTGGTCTTGCCGGTCTGGGTAACCGCTTCAGCCAGCACGGGAATGACGCGATCAATACCTTCAAAAGTCTGAAGTGGCAGAGCGCTGGCAACCGCTTGGGCGGCATTGATCCGAACCAGCCGATCTGGATAGCGCATGACTGAAACCAGCACGGCCCCTTCATCGCTGCTGAGAAGATTCGCCCGGCCGATAATTTCCTTGAGCGCTTCAACCGCTTTCAGCGCGATGCGTGTGCTGCGATCTTTCAACGCCCGCGCAAGTACCTGTGTTGTGTAACCTGAACCCGTCGCTACGGCATAATAATGGGCATCAGGCTGGCCCTGGGTTCGCGTTGCGTCGGTTTGACCCGCCGGCAGACTGGTTTCGCGCTTGAAATTGGCTGCCAGCCACAGGCTGACCGCCTTGTCCATCTTCGGATTCGCCTGCAGGGCGTACTCTGCTTCGCGCATTGCCATGATCGGGCTGAAAATCGCCGGCGCCACATGAACCGGAACCAGCTCTTTGGTGTCGTCCCAGTACCAGATAATCGCGGTTGGCAAATTCGTATTAGCGGTAATCGAGGCGTTGTTGTAGTAGAGCTTTTCGGCAAGCTGATAGAACGCCTCAGCCAGGTCAATATCCTGCCCATTGCCCGCACCCATGCGGGTCAGCGCGCGGCTGGCAGCTTCCTTGACGCTGCTGTTCTCGTTGGTCTGCACCAGCCGGGCCAGGTACGGTACAGCGGCGTCGTAACCCAGATCACCCAAAACTTCGACCACCGCAACCAGCGTATCGGAGTTTTTCATCTGCGTGGCGGCCAGAAGTGGATTGAGCGTAATCCGCCCCAGGTCGTGCAACGCCCGACGAATGGCCGGATGATACTGCTCCTTGGCTGGATCGCGCAAATAAGTGATCATGCGCTCAACCGCCAGTTCACCGCTGGCACGCAGACGTTCAATCGCCAGCAGGTACGGCCGCTCACCGCCAGCCAACCGCTGAATGTTCTGTTCGATAATGGCAGGGTCGCCCGCCAGATCGCGGCGCGCCTCCTCCAGAGTCGAATAAAGTTTCGTCGTCACCTCCTGCATCGACTCAACGCCCTGCCAGCGGATCATCCATTGATCGATGTTATCCTTGCGCTGGTTAGCCACCTGTTCGAAGGCACGCAATAGATCCACCCGTTGCCCGCTGTATTGACTGACCAAAGTCTGACCAGCCTGTACCGCAGCAGGATAATTGGCGATTTTGCCAAAATGCCAGAACTGCTCGACCGAGCGAACAAGCTCAGCATCAAGCGGTGCCGGTGCCGTCTGCTGGGCAGGCGAACTGGTACCTTGCCCCCAGGCGACAGGGCTTAGCACGAGCGCAGCAGCCGAAACAGCACAGGCCAAAACGACGACTCGACCGAACTGGACAAGATCAGGTCGCAAAACACGAGGCAGTCGCACCATGGTGCTCATCCTCCAAGGGTGTTAAACGCAGCGGTTGCACATCTTAAAGGCGGGTTCGATCGCAGGATCGACTCAAGCGCCGAAAGCAGTTTCTCCACGCGAGCTTTCACATCTGGGCTTCGCGTCTCGACTCATACGGAGGCGAATATCATTCTCCAATGACGAAGGATAAAAGTCGTATAAACCGATGTCAAGAAAGAGCCTGGCAAAACACAGGCGGGTTTATCGGACAGGCCGGCGCGTCGATGCGGTTTTTTCCCCACCCCGCGCCAGATTGATCGCATCCGACGCCGGACGAACCATTTCCCGCAGTTTGCCGAGGGCAGTTCGTTCAATTTGACGGATGCGCTGGCGTGACAACCCCAGTCGTCCCCCCAGCTCATCATAACTGCCCTGCGATTGATCCACGCCCCAGCATCCACGCACAATGGCGCGCTCACGGGGATCCAGCGCCAGCAGGAGGCGGTTCAATTCATCACGGGCGACCAGATTCCGCATGGATAGATCCGTCGATGAATCCGCCATCCAGGAGAGTGCACTTTCATCAGCACCAGCCAGACCCCCACGCTGAAGCAACTTCGTCACGCTGCGGGCAAAACCCTTCATCAGAACCAACGTAGCATAAGTGCTGAACTTATACCCCTTGGACACATCAAAACTATCGACCGCCCGTAACAAGACCACGTTGCCCTCGGAGACCAGCTCCATCAAATCCAGATTGCCGCGCAGGTGCTTGCGCGCCACGCTGACAACCAGGCGCAGATTCGCCTGCACAATCGCGTTGCGCACCTGCTGCACCTGGGTCAGCAAACTTTCCAGATAATTCAAATCCCGTGCCCGGGCAAACTGGGGATCCAGACGACGACGGGCTTGCACGAACTGATATTTGTGCAGGTTCAGCTTCAAAAATAAACCGCGCTCCTGCGACTTATTCAAAAGTGGCACGCGATAAAGCTCAGCCAAATATGGGGGCAAATCACGGGGGCAGCGCGATTGCTCGTTGCTGTCGGGCGCAACATCACCCAGCGGCTGCTGGGCGATAATGGCGTCAATGAGCGCAGCGGCATCCTCGCCATGCAGCAGCGGATCATCAATAAACCGCACTTTTTTTCGACTTAATTGTTGTGCCCGCTCCTCCACCAGCACCCGATAAATCGCATGGCGCGGATGATGCAACTGCTCGGCAAGGCGATTCAGCGTGGCTCCTGTACGATAGCCACGTTTGATGATCAGGCGCTGCTCAGATGTAACTGCTGACGCTGCATGAGTGAAAATAGCCTGCTGCGGATGCTCCGCATCGTATTTGCGGATCGTATGCAGCACCGTTGCCGGCGAGCGATTCACCCGTCGTCCAACGCGCAGGCAAATTTCATCCACAGTGCATTGACAAGCCACCGCCAATCGCCGGCCATGGCGCAGAATGCTTTGCAGCTCATCGTCGTTGGGCTGGGTGAGGTTGCTGTCACTGCGAACCTGATCACAATTGCGGGCAAAAAACCGCTCGACACTGCCAAGCAGAAAACCGATCCGACGTTTCCCATCCGGGAAGATAAACCGCCTGGCTGCCAGGCCTTTGCGCCGCCAGCGCTGAATCGTTTTACTGGTGACATTAAACCGCGCACAGACATCATCAATCGGCAGAACCGGCTGGGACAACTCTGTCGATAGCTGATCCAGCGAATCACTCACCTGTTCGATCAGCAATCCCAGATCGTGCTGAAGTGCCAAACCCGTCAACAGATCAGGCGTTGTCTGCTTGGGATGGTAGCCTGTAATACGGAAAATAACGTAATCAACCGGATAGGCTTTGGAGCGTTCGATTTCTGCCAGCAGCACTTCCGCGGCATCGACCTGAGCAGCGCGCGTCTCACGCGGCGTAAAACGCAACTGGCTGGCCAGTTCACTCAGGATGTCGATCCGAAATTTTGACATACCTCGAATATCCTAAGAGATATTATGGTCACCCCAATAGCCATCGGTCAAATCAATTTTCAATCTTTTGATAATTGCGCGTTACGCCAGTTGTTGCACGTACTTTGGCGCAACCCAGCTGACAACTAAATAACCTCCATTTTAATCACACTAATTACCTATCTCCGGTTTTATTCAGCACTTACAGCGATTCCACCCGAATATTGGTATTGGTATAGATGCAGGTCTCCCCGGCGATTTTCATGGCCGCCTCGACGATCTGCCTGGCATTGAGGTTGGAATGTTGCAAAAGTGCCTTGGCGGCACTGACCGCATAGGCCCCGCCGCTGCCGATACCGATGATTCCGTCGGTCGGTTCGATCACATCCCCCGCGCCGCTGATCATGAGGCTGACCTGATGATCCACCACGGCCAGCATCGCTTCCAACCGCCGCAGGATTCGATCGGTGCGCCAATCCTTGGCCAGCTCGATGGCTGCCCGGCGCGTATTGTCTGGAAAATCACCCAGTTTCTGCTCAAATCGTTCCAGTAACGCAAAGGCATCGGCTGCGCTGCCGGCAAAACCCGTCAATACCTTGCCGCCTCCCACTTTGCGGATTTTAATCGCGTCAGCCTTGGCGACGACATTGCCCAGTGTTACCTGCCCATCGCCACCAAGGGCGACTTGGCCATCACGCCGAACACTCAGGATTGTTGTTGATCTCGCTGCTTGCATGCTCATACGTTACGCTCTCCGGTTGTTTGATGGCTGCATCATAGCGCAAGCAGCCGGCAATGTAATCAGCGCCCAACCAAATCATGTCGTTGAGCTTCAGTTCAAATATCCTGCTCCTCATCGCCGCCGCCCTGGTTGGGACGATCATTTTGATCGCGCTGCTGCGTCATCTGCATTTGCCCCCCGTATCGATATGGCTGATAACCGCCTCGCTGTTGCTCACCACTCTCGCGGCCGGCGGTCTGGTCTGGAACATCCCCGCAACCGGGCCTGTCGCGGTTCTGGTGGATCTCTCTCCCAGCACCCGTACCGCCGCGTATCGCAACCGCGCCTATCTTCAGCAGCGACTTGATCAGCTCCTTGGTCAGCGCCGTTACCGTATTGTTTATTTTCCCGACGATGGTCCGATCTCCGGTATCAGCCCGAATAAGCGTTCGTCAGATGACACAATCGACGCTTCCCATTCCCCTGATTTGCGGGACTTACCCGCTGACCAGACGCACCTGCCGGAACCGGCGGACGCATCAGCCATCGTCCTGTTCAGTGATGGTCACTTTGAACCGCCTCCCGTTCTCCCGCCTGTTTTTGCGGTGCTCGATCCCCAACTGCAAAATGTGGATGACGCCCGCGTGGTTCAACTCACGTGGCAGGGAGACCGGGCAGCAGCGCAGGTTGGGCTTTCCCAGCCGCGCACCCTCACCTGGACCAACATACTTGGTCCGGCTGTGAAGCAACTCCAATCTGGTCAGCATCTTTTGGTCGTCTCGCCGGATGATTCGGCCGCTCCGATCAGCGCCAGACTTGCTGGTGGCGATTTCTGGCCGGAAAATGATCATTTAACCCTCGCGCCCCAGCCACAATCACACACCGCTTACTGGTGGATCGGCGCTCGATCCGCCCCGGCCGGTTGGAACCACCTGACGGTCGAACAAATCCCTACTGCCCGTACGACATGGTTAAATGTTTCGGCGATTGTACTCGACAATATTTCAGCACACCGTCTCAGTCCTGCCCAGCAGCAGCGCTTGATGCAATATGTCGCTGATCTGGGCGGGACATTGATTATTCTCGGTGGCGATAGCGCCTTCGGGGCTGATGGTTACACCGGCACGGTGCTGGATGATCTTTCGCCGCTGACCGCTTCACCACCAACGCCGGTGCGCCATTGGATACTTCTGACCGACGCTAGCGGGTCGATGGCCAGCCCAGCCGGGCCGGTCAGCCGGTTCGATACCGCTGTCAGCGCCATCAGTTCGACTCTGGCCCACCTGCCGGATAACGACCGGGTAAGCATCGGCGCTTTTGCTGCGGATGTGCAGTGGTGGATTGAAGGAGAGCGTGTTGAAGCTGCCCAGCATCGACCACTGCCGCCAGTGGCGGTTCAACCGCGCGGCCCGACAAATCTTCAGGCTGCCCTCGATGCCATCAGCAAACAATCGGATCAATTGCCCGTCGAACTGATCATCCTCACGGATGGTCAGGCCCGTCTGGACGATATTGCGCCGCTTGCCGATCATCTGCGCAGCGCCCGCGTCCGCCTGTGGCTGCTGGCGATCAGCGATGGGCCAGCCATTGACCATCTGACCAAACTGGCCAGCCAAACCAACGGAGGCCTGCTGAGTCAATCAGACCCAACCGTCTGGTCGGCGCAACTGCAACAACTGGCGCATAGGGCTGGCAGTAGTCCGATGATCCATTGGCCCATCAGCCCGCAGCAATTGTCGGATTTGCCTGTATCGGAGGATGTTGTTGAAAATTGGAACCGCACCTGGCTGCGCGACGGGGCGCAACTACTGGCACAGGCCAACTGGAACGACCAGACAATCCCGCTTCTGGCCCGATGGCAACGTGGCACCGGCACGGTGCTGGCAGCAGCCTGGTCAGCATTCCTGCCCGATGTCGAACAATGGGCGCAGCGTACCGCCTCATTGCCGCACGATCCGCGATTTTCAGTCCACCTGCAATCTGCCGACAAATTGCGCGTTACAGTCGATGCCGTCAGTGTCGGCAGCAGTAAAAATAACGGCGCGAACACCCATCTCAACGATCAGATTTTTACGCTGCGACTATTTGAATCCGCGCAACTGCACCAATATCCGGTCCCGCAAATTGCCCCCGGACGCTACGAGATCGTTCTGCCTGCCCCAGCTACGCCAACCAGCCTCACCATTTCTCAGGATGACCGCATCATTGACCGCCTGGCCATCGCCGGTCGTTATCCGACGGAATTTGATGCGCTCGGTACGGATAAAATGGCGCTGCACAAGTTGACCAAGGCAACCGGCGGTCAGTTGATCTCCGCGCGACAGACCAGCCCGCTGGATTTGCCGCACCGCCATCGCCCTATTCAACTTTCCGGATATCTGCTGGTGGGGGCGTTTTTTTTCATGGCAACCGCGCTGTTTTGCCTTCGCAGAAGCTAAGGTATTTTACTGCTTTGGCGGGTTGACCCATCAGCTATAGCTGCTCAGCTTCCTTGCTTAATTGGCCCAGCGTCACTATTTTTCTGTGCTTTGTCATTGAACCGTATTGCTTGGAGTTTTTGCGATGATTGAGTTAGCTCAGCGTATCAGTTTGATTTCAGAATCCATTACCCTGGCGGTCAGCGCCAAGGCCAATGCCCTGAAAAAACAGGGGGTCGATGTCGTCGGCTTCGGTGCCGGCGAACCTGACTTTGACACCCCCGCCTTTATTAAGGATGCTGCCAAACAGGCACTGGATAAGGGGCTGACCAAGTACACCCCTTCGCCCTGCTACCCCGAGTTGAAAGCAGCCATCGCCCAGAAGTTCAATCGTGAAAATAATCTTCCGTACAAACCGGAAAACATCACGACCGGCGCTGGAGGCAAACACTGTCTCTACATGGCGTTTATGGCGGTGATCAATCCGGGTGATGAAGTTCTGATCCCCGCTCCGTACTGGGTCAGTTACCCCGAGCAGGCGCGGCTGGCTGGCGGCGTGCCGAAGTATATTCGCGGCGAACAGTCCAACGGATTCAAAATTACGCCCCAGCAGCTCGAAGCAGCCATTACTCCGAAAACCCGCGTGCTGATCCTGAATTCCCCCAGCAATCCTGGCGGACATGGCTACGCCCCCGCCGAGCTTAAAGCCCTGGCGGACGTGGTGGTCAAGCACCCGAATCTCATCGTTTTTTCTGATGAAATTTACGAAAAGCTGGTCTACGACGATTTTCAATTCGTCAGCTTTGCCACACTGGCGCCTCAGCTTATTGAACAGACGCTGACATTTAACTGTCACTCCAAGAGCTTTGCCATGACGGGTTGGCGCGTTGGATATATTGGCGGTCCCAAGCCCGTCATCGACGCCATCAACAAGCTGCAAAGCCAGATGACCAGCCACATCACCAGTTTCACCCAGCCCGCTGCGGCACTGGCCCTGACCGACCCGCGCGGAGCTGAGATCATCGAACAGATGCGCCAACAGTTTGAAAAACGCGGCCAGCATATGCACCAGCGCCTTGCCAGTCTGCCCCAAATTGTCTGTGTCAAACCCCAGGGCGCGTTCTACTGTTTCCCCGATGTCAGTGCTTATTACGGCAGACAGATCAACGGCAAAACAATTACCGAAGCCGTCAGCTTCAGCGCAGCCTTGCTGGAACATAACCACGTGGCTGTAGTGCCTGGCAATGACAGCGGCTTTGACACCCATGTCCGCCTGAGCTTTGCAACCAGCATGGAGCAGATCGACAAGGGCATCGACCGCATTGCGCAATTTCTTCAAACGTTGAAATGATATTGAACTGAAGTTGACCGCAAACCGCTGCTCCATCCCAGGTGCAGCACGCCGGTGTGCGCTACGATTAGCGCAACTACAGTGCGCCGCCGCCAATCACGCGCAGGCCGTCGAGCAGCCATCCGTAAGCCGTGCCTGTTCTGACGTTGCGCCACAGCAGATCATCCTTGCCGTCGCCATTCAGATCGGTCACCGATTCCAGCCGCCAGTTGACGCGGGCGGGCGCATGGTTCAACACTGAAAACCCGCGAATCGCCGTGCCGTTCATCTTCCATACGGCTTGTTTTCCGGTCGTATCGTTGGTCCAGAGAATGTCAGCCTTGCCGTCGCCATCGAAATCACTGGCACCGGCGACCCGCCAGCCATTACCCGGTGTCAGACCTGTCTGCGTTGCCACCGACTGACCATTCATCAACCATACATACGCTCGACCGCTGCCCGCATGGCTGAACAAATAATCGGCTACACCGTCGCCGTTGAAATCAGTGCTGGTAATCGCCTGCCATGCCGGGGCGATGCTGTAACCCTGCGGCAGAATCACTTGTGACGAGGGTGTTGCCGGTAATGATAAGGATGGCGCCGCAACTTCAGTTGTGACAGATGCCCTGGCTCCTGACGCATGGAATGGATCGGTCATGCGGGCATGTTCCAGTCCACGATCAAAGACCACCGTGATCTCATGACGGCCGGCTGTCATCGTCAAATTGATTTCCGCCCGGCCTGATTCATCAACATCAACCCGATCCACATCCTGACCATCCAGCTTGATCTTGATCGCGCCGGCATACCACTGGCCCGCCTGTAGATCAGGGTCAACCACCTGAATCTGAAAATTGGCTGGTTTACCGGCAACCACAGTGCCGGCCGGCGGTGTAATTGTGATATTAACCGGTTTGTAATCGACGATCGGCATGGGGATGATGTCGATGCGGTACATCTGCCCCTGGTAGTAAGTGTCGCCGCTGTATGCGTAGGAAAGATAGTTCGGATAATGATCGGGAACCTGTCTAAGCACCGCCACCCCGTCCACCAGTTTCACTGCGGCCAGGGTTGATGATTCTGCTGGTGTCGGGCCTTGGCCGAAATAGACCGTTCCTGTCGGTTTCACAGGATAATGACTCCAGTCCACCACAACGCTGCCATCGTCGGCGCGTCGGGCGTTATTCATCCCGACGAAAAGTTTGCCGGCGGTATAAGTGATCGCCTGGCTGTCAGTTGGTGCGTGCGCATCATCGCCGCTGAAATGGGCACTGATGGTATGCTCGCCGGGTTGCAGGACAACATTCAGCACCGCGCGCTGATCATCATCAATGCGCACTTCGCCAAGCAGTTTGGCAGAACTGTAAAACTGAATCTTCCCGCTGACGGGCGTTTTTGTTGCAATCACCGCAGTCAGTTGCGCGTTATAGAGCGATACCTGCGACTGAACCGACAGATTCAGCTCAACGGCATTCTCATCCACGTGATCAGCCTGCGGGGAGGCAATCAGGTTCGGCTGGCTGATTGTTCCACCATTGCCGCTGAGCAAAACTCGTCGTTCAAATGATTCAAACATCATGAATATAATATCTCTACTGTATTATCCCCTCACACGATCAGCACGAAAACATCACGACGGTCATCGCGCCAGGCACCGACCGTGCCTTTGAATAATACCACATCGCCATAAAAAGGTGTTTCACTATTATTTTTTCACCTCCGCCGGTTCGACCGCCAGCCTCTGCTGCATGATAAACAGCCCATCGCTGCATTCAACGACCGATAATCCTGCTGTTGCTGCGCTATGACCTGTTGGCTTGGTGGCGCAATTTCTGCCTGCTCGCATGGCATTGGCTCTGTCAGGGAGTCGGAACGTTCAATCAACTGATTTTTATCGCATCATCGCTTTAACTCCGCTGGTGATGGGGCTATTCTCCAAGCCATGAGTCTTCGCATTGATGTGATCAGTATTGGCACGCTGTCGCGCAACCGTCTCTGGGGTGAAACACAACCGCTGCGCACCCCCCACGCCACCACGACACTCATTCGTACTGGCAAACAGACCATATTGGTCGATCCAGGTTTACCCGGGCCGATTCTGGCAGCCCGACTGGCTGAGCGCACCGGTTTGGCGCCGGATCAGATCACCACGGTCTTTCTCACCAATTTTCAACCCGCCCACCGCGCCGGGCTGGATGTATTTGAAAAGGCCAAACGATTGATCCATCAACCCGAGCAGCAATGGGCCAGCCAGCGCCTGTCCGCGCTGATCGAACAGGCCCCGCCGGAGGACATTGATCGCAAAATCATGCGCAAAGAGCTATCGCTTCTGGGAAAGCTCCATTCCGCCCCCGATTCGCTGGCTCACGGGGTTGATCTGTTCCCTTTGCCCGGTTTTACCCCCGGCACCTGCGGCTTGCTGGTGGCCATGCCCACCACAACCATTCTCATCACCGGTGATGGTGTCATCACGCAGGATCATTTTTTAGCTGGGCAGGTTTTGCCCAATGCCTCGGACATCAAGCAGGCCCAACAATCCATGGCAGAAGTTTACGAAATTGCTGATCTGATTATCCCCGGGCATGACAATCTCTTTCTCAATCCGCGCACCCAGGGGATCTGAACCTCCGCTGGCTGACGGACAGGCATCACACCGTCATAAACCGCGCAGGCGGTATAGAGCGTGATACCAGTGCGACTGGAAGCAGCGCCATAATGCGCACGGGTTGCCAGGAGGTCGCACGCTGGGACAGTCTCTGCTATAATTATTCGTGAATGGGGCCTAATCGCCTTGCGTTTGCCGCCGATACGAGAATGTCGATGCGTTTATTTTGAAGAGTCGCCAAGCCAGAACCATGACCGATATGCCGCTTAACCCAGTATCCCCGACGCGCCGCCGCTGGAATCTTTTCACCGGCGCATTGGTGATTTACGCCCTCTTTGCAACACTTTTCATCGTGCTGAAGATCTATCTTTACTAATCGACCGATGGTCGGTTGCAGCATGACTCTAGAATCACCCTTCGGCAACGTTCACGCTTTGTCCCTTGTCAATGATGGACTGCGGATGGTGCCGGCAAATTTTATGGTCTGGCAGGTGGTGGGCACTTCGCCCAGGCCCCTTGTGCGGTTAATCTACCGCCTGGCATGAATCCGATCTGCATTTTACACAGCACCAGCGCCCCGTTTGAAACCCGCTATTGCGCCGGTGCCCTATCCCGCAGCGCCCGTGACGATTTACCTGTTTCTTTATATACCATGGGTGCTGGTGGTCACTGGCGCAGCATTCCCGCAGCTGTTCGCGCCCTGCGTCATTCGCCTCCACGTCTGGTTCATGCCTGGGGTCTGCGATCGCTGGTGGTGGCGATCTTGTCACATTGCCCAGCCATCGTTTTTGCACCTTCGACGGATCAACCGGCTCTTCTGCGGCGCAGCGCCAAAATCCTGCGCGCCATCAGCGAACGTCTGGATATACAAATCGTCTGCCCCACCACAACCTTGCAGCAGTTTCTGATTCAACACGGTATTGGCCAGCAGCGCTGCCACCTCATCCGGCCTGGCGTGGATCGTTCCGATCCGGCGCCGCGGCAACGCAATTCGCTCTTGCGCCAACGGCTGGGAATCAAAGCGGATGAAATCGTTATCCTGGCTGGCGGAGAATCGACCCGTCAGGCGGCTCATGAATTAGGTGCGCAGGCTGTCGCCATTTTGCGCGTTTCCAATCCGCGTTATCGGTTGTTGATTTGGGGTCGCGGCGAGCAAGCCAGTAAAATTGTGCGTGCCGGCCAGCAGTTTGATGCAATTCCATACGTGATTAACGCTGAGCAAACCCTGGGGCAGTCGATCGATTTCCATGAGCTGCTACCAGTGGCGGATCTGGCGTTGATGACCGGAAGCGGTGTCGTTCCCACCGTACCCATCGCCATGTGCATGGCTGGGGGTCTGCCCATCATCGCCACCGCGACAACCGCCCATCGGGAATTGTTTGAAGATCGTCAGACCGCCCTGCTGATCGACCGGCCTCACGCTCGTGATCTGGCCCGGCAGCTTTTGCTGCTTTGTGACGACCCCAACCTGCAACAGCATTTAGCCACCCGCGCCCAGGCGCAGGCAAAACAGCTTTTTTCTCCAGGCCGCTTTATTGAGCGGCATCACAGCCTTTATCAGCAGATCATCGCTGGCGGAACAATCTGCCTCGAGCCTCATCACGGTCTTTAAGGCAGCGCTGGAACAGACCTGATCGGATGCGCCGGTTGATAATGACTTTTCGTGTTTGATTTCGTAACATCTGGTCATGCCAAAGACGAGCCGACTACTCTCAGGGTTGTTGCTGACCGCTTTGCTGACGGGCACGCTGCACGCCCAGAGCCAAACCTGGGAATTGCAGGATGAACAATTTCAACCGCTGCAACATCCGACGACCCAACCCGCGCCTGTGACCAGCCCATTATTGGAACAGGCCGAAACCATGATCGCCCGCGGCCAGTACAAGGCAGCCAAAAATTTATTGATCAACTGGTTGAATGAGGATCGCCGCGCCGTTGAACAGACGCTACGCCAGCGCAATTTGACCAAGGGGGAAATCGATCAGTATTTCCTCGAAGAAACGGATTGGGGAAGCCCGCTGCGCGATCGTGCCATTTATCTCGTCGGCGAAGCTTATTTCCGTTACGGCGACCGCATTCGTTCATTTTATTATTTCGATGAATTGATGGATGAACGTCCGACCAGTTCGCTGTTCTACGCTGCCCTGGAACGCCAGTACGACATTGCCGATGAATTTTTGCGCGATTATCGCACGCGGTTCCTGGGTATTCCGATGTTCACCAATGAAGACACGGGGATTGATATTCTGTTCCGTATCCAGCTTCGTTCCCCCGGTTCCCCGCTGGCGGAAAAAGCGTTGCTGCGCACTGCCGACTATTATTTCGCCAGCCGTCAGTACGACCTGGCGGAAGATGCCTACAACGCGTATGTCCATTCTTATCCGCGCAGCCCGCTGGCGGCCAAGGCCAACCTGCGCCAGGCGTTTGCCAATTACGCCCAGTTCCGCGGATTGCGTTTTGATGCAACACCCCTGCTCGATGCCCGGGCGCAGCTGATGGATTTGATCGCCCAATACCCGCAACTGGCCGAAAAAGAGAATCTATCCGCCTTCATTGAGCGGATCGATCGCGAACTGGCTCAGAAACTGCTTGTGACCGGTCACTGGTATCAACGTACCAGCCAGCCCGCGGCGGCGGCCTATTATTATCGCGCTATTATCCAGACGTATCCCCAAACCGAAGAAGCACAAAAGGCGCAACAGGCCTTGGCGCGTATGCCGGCCAATCTGCAGAAGGCTCCTCCGCCGCTGCCATCCTAAAGAATGAGGAAAGGAAAAATTGCGCTGCAATAGCGCCGCCGAATAGAATTGCGAGGATCACTGTGACGCTGTCAAATCAAAATTATCCCCGCCGATGGGTCAAAACAATGTCGCACTACTGCGCTGGGCACCGGTTGAAGCGCGCTTTATTGTGGATGGTCCCCCTGCTGGTTCTGCTGGGTTCCAGCGGTTGCAATTACTCCCACGGCGAAGCCGGGTATCACTGGTCGGGCCTGCATCGCCAGGATATTCAAAGCGTGGCTGTCCCCATTTTTACCAACAAAACATTTGAGCGCGGGGTTGAGTTCCGCCTGAGTCAGGCACTGGTTCAGCGCATCGAGTCAGCCACCCCGTATAAAGTGATGGATCGCCGCCAGGCCGATACCGTGCTGGAGGGTGAAATCGTCCGCATTGGTGCAGATCCGATCGGCATTGACCGCTACACCGCCAACCCGCAGGAACAGCTTTATACCATCGTCGTTAATTTCACCTGGAAAAACCTGCGCACGGGTGAAATTTTGCGTCAACAAGAACGATTCGAACAAACCGGCCCGTATTATCCGACTCTGGGCGAGGGTTCTTTCGCCGGCAGCCAGGACGCGGTCGAAAAACTGGCTGTCGCCATTGTGCAGCAGCTTGAATCGGACTGGTAAATTCAGCCGACTTTTTCGCCGCTGGCGATGATGTGTACCTTTTCCACCGGATATTCCGCCGGATCGCAGCAGGAAAAGGAAAAACAGCGAAGATAATTAAATTTTCGTCGGACATGAGCAAAATCTCCGCCTGACCGATATAATAGACTGACTCGATTGGCTTGCTTGCAACCCAATCTCATCACCCCTTTTGGGTATATTCGTTACCGACAGGTAAACAACGTCATTAAGGAAGTGACATGGCAGAACAACGTCCCGAACGCCCCAGCCGCAAACCTGGCCGCCCTCTCCCCAACGGTGGGATGCGATTTGGGCGCGGACTATTTGGCTGGGTTCTGTTCATTGGTCTGGCCATCATGTTGTTCCTGCTTCTGCAGCAGCAAAGCACGGCCCGCACGGAAATCGGCGCCAGCGACTTCTGGCACAAACTGGATCGTGGCGAGGTTGTCAAACTCGTTATCGAAGGCAACGAAGCGCACGGCGAATTGCGCGAAACCCAGGGGACACGCGAATTCCGCGTCAAGCTCTCCAATGAAACGGTTGTTTCCGATCGTCTGCAGAAAGAAATCCGCGACCGCGCTGTTGCCAGCGGCACCAACACGCGCATCGACCTGAAGGACAGTTCCAATCTTTTCATCAACATCCTTATTCCGCTGATCCCCTGGCTGCTGATTTTCGGGTTCATCTGGTTTTTTGTGTTCCGGCAATTGCGCAACAGTGCTGGTGCTGGCGGGATGCTCGGTAATTTCGGCCGTTCGCGGCACAAAATCACCAGCAAGGAACACACCAATGTGACCTTCGACGACGTGGCCGGTGTCGAAGAAGCCAAGGAAGAAGTGATGGAGATTGTTGAATTTCTTCGCAATCCCAAAAAATTCCAGCGCCTGGGTGGGCGCATCCCGCGCGGTGTGCTGTTGGTGGGTGAGCCGGGAACCGGTAAAACTCTGCTGGCCAAGGCGATTGCCGGCGAAGCTGACGTGCCGTTTTTTTCGATCAGTGGTTCGGATTTTGTTGAAATGTTCGTTGGTGTCGGTGCATCGCGCGTGCGCGATCTGTTCAAACAGGCCAAGGACAACAGCCCCTGCATCATCTTTCTGGATGAAATTGATGCTGTCGGCCGTCGTCGCGGTTCGGGATTCAGTTCCGGCGGACATGACGAACGCGAGCAGACACTCAACGCCATTCTTGTGGAAATGGACGGTTTTGACACCAACGACCAGGTGATCGTCTGCGCTGCGACCAACCGTGTCGATGTGCTTGATCCGGCGTTGACCCGTCCCGGCCGCTTTGATCGGCAGATTTATGTTCCGTTGCCCGATGTCAAGGGTCGGGTCGAAATCCTCAAGGTTCATAGCCGCAAGGTCAAACTTGGCAACAATGTCGATCTGCTGCGTCTGGCCCGTGCCACGCCTGGTTTCAGCGGTGCTGACTTGGCTGCCATTATCAATGAAGCAGCCCTCAGCGCTACGCTGGCAGGCAAGGATTTCATCGAACAGGATGACTTGGAAGAATCACGCGACAAGGTTCGCTGGGGTCGTGCCCGCAAGAGTCGCGTCATTGACGAAAAAGAGCGTCTGGCGACGGCGTATCATGAAGCCGGCCATGCTGTTGTGCAGTTCCTGACCAAAGATGCCGACCCCATCCACAAGGTGACGGTTATCCCCCGCGGCCAAATGGGCGGTGCTACGTTCAGCCTGCCCGAACGCGACCGCAATAATTATTCGCGCAAATGGTGTATCGCCACGATGAAAACCGCGTTTGGTGGCCGTATCGCTGAAGAAATGTTCACCGGCGACATCAACACCGGTGCATCAGGCGATATTCGCCAAGCCACCAGCATCGCCCGCCGGATGGTGCGCGAATGGGGCATGAATGAGCGCCTTGGGTTCGTGTTTTATGGCGATGATGATTCCAAACCCAATTTCATGGGCGGTTTTGGCGAGGGGCGTGAGTATTCCGAAGAAACTGCCAAAGCCATGGATGAAGAAATCCGTGGCCTGATTGATCGGTTGTACGCCGAAACCCGGGAGCTGCTGGAAGTCAACCGCGATAAGGTTGAAGCCTTGGCTCAGGCTTTGATCAAATACGAAACGCTCGATAGTCCCGATATCGAGCGTATCATGCGCGGCGATCAGCTCACCCGCCCCACCGTTACGGATCTGATTGAAAAGGAACAAAACCGCAAGGCAACGCCAGCGGTTCCGCCACCTAATAATCAAACGGGGCCTGATGTTTCCTTCGGTTCCGGCCCGGTTCCTGCTCCGGGCTGAACCCGCCGCTGTTGCGCGCAAGCGAATAATCGATCAAGCAGTGAATCAGGCCTTTTATTCTCTCGTGGGATAAACAGATCAGTTCCATGTTGAGAAAACACAATGTGTTGAATTATCAGGCGCTGGCAAGTTAACATGGGCAAACGTTTTCTATGGCGGCTTGATGACCGTAGCTCGTGTGTTCAAGCCTCGCAAAAATCGTAACATCGTGTCGCGGCATCCATAAAAATGGAGACCAGTCATGACCCCACGTGAACGTGTATTGGCAGCCGTTGAACATCGTGAACCGGACTACACGCCGATGGATTTAGGCGGTACACCGGTGACGGGTATCCACTGCTCGATCGTCGAAGCATTGCGCAAGCATTACGGTCTGCCGCAGCGGCTGGTCAAAGTTCACGAGCCGTACCAGATGCTCGGGATGGTGGAAGATGACCTGAAGGAAGCGATGGGAGTCGATACGGTAGGCGTCCCTGCTCCGAACACCATCTTCGGGTTTCCGCCGGAAAATTATAAGCCTTGGACAGCGCCGTGGGGGCAGGACCTGCTTGTACCAGCTGATTTTCATACCACCAGCAATGCTGAAGGCGATCAGTTCATTTATCCCAAGGGAGACATGTCGGTTGGCCCCAGCGGGCACATGCCGGCCTCCAGCTTCTTTTTCGACACCATCATCCGTCAACCGGAGATCGACGAAGATAAATTAGACGTTGAAGAAAACATGGAGGAGTTTGAACTAATCTCCGACAGCGACTTGAAGCGTTTTGCTTCGATGGCGTCAGCGGCGCGCAAAACCGGTCGATGTGTGGTTGCCAACCTGCCCGGCGCGGCCTTGGGTGATATTGCCCTGGTGCCTGCGCCGTTCCTGGTCAATCCCAAAGGTATTCGTGACATTACCGAATGGTATATGTCACTGGCCGTCCGGCAGGACTATGTCAAAGAGCTTTTCGCCCGGCAAACAGCGATTGCCCTACAGAATTTTAAGACGATTAACGATGCCTGTGGCGATGATCTGGACGTGGTAATGCTTTGCGGTACGGACTTTGGCACGCAAAACTCGACATTCTGTTCCAATGACACCTTCCGCGATATATGGCTGCCGTATTATCGCCAGATGAACGATTGGATTCACGCCAATACGAAGTGGAAAACATTCAAACATTCGTGCGGCGCCGTCATTCCGCTGATCAACAGCTTCATCGATGCCGGTTTTGATATTCTCAATCCCGTGCAGTGCTCAGCAGGTGGGATGGATCCACAAGTCCTGAAAGAGCAGTTCGGCGACCGCATTACCTTCTGGGGTGGTGGCGTTGATACTCAGCGGGTGCTGCCATTCGGTACGCCGGAAGAAGTGCGTCAGCAGGTATCCGAGCGGTTGAGAATCTTTTCAAAAAATGGCGGGTTTGTGTTCAACACGATCCACAACATCCAAGCCAAGACCCCCATTGAAAACCTCGTGGCGATGCTCGAGACACGCCGTCAGTTCAACGGCCAATAGGCCATTGCTGCCGCTGTGCGCGCAGCGCATGGTATCACGGCAACTCAATTCAGCCGCGCGCCTGCGCATTGCCAAAGTCAGGGCATGGGAAGCTGATCGATGTAGCGATCCTCAAAACCTGGATCGAGGTTCAGTTCAATGATATTCATTGTTCGGGCCAGATTGGACATGATATCGATGGTGGTCGCATCAAGGAGTGACAGATAAGCGCCGGCCAGCGATGTGTCGCCGACGACCTGAACCTGCTGGCAGGTGAATCCTGGCAACAGACCACAGGCGATGGCGCTGGCGGATGTTACATGTTGGCCGAACCCCCCCGCCAGATACAGCGTTTTCACCTCAGATGGATCAACCCCGGTTTGGTTCAGCAGGGTCAGGATGCCAGCAGCAATGGCTGCCTTGGCTTGAAGCAGGCGTGAAATATCCAATTCAGAAATAACAACGGGCGTTTTGGCCTGCCCGTACGCCAGCCGCAGTGCCAGATCATTGCCCGGACGCTGCTCCATCAGGCGGATTGCCCCGTCGGTCAGCGCCGAAGTTTCAAATCGACCGGACGGCGAGAGCAGACCGCTGCGCCGCCCTTCCGCCAGAATATCGACATAGGCTGAACCACACAGCCCGATTGGTTTGGTCTTGGCACCCACCGGCCCTGGGATCATGTCGATTTCGATACTGAATGGATCGGTCTTGAATCGGACGTGGCTGATGGCGCCGCTGCCGGCGCGCATGCCGCACTCGAGCTTGGCACCTTCAAATGCCGGCCCGGCCGCGGTGGCGCAACCAATAAGGCGATTATTGTGTTTTAGGATGATTTCGCCATTCGTACCCAGATCGACCAGCAGACTCGGCCCCTCGTCGTAGATCATGCCGGTGGCAAAAACTCCGGCGGTTAAATCCGCCCCCACATACGCAGCGGCACTGGGCAGGAGATGGATGGTGGCATGAGTGGCAATGTTGAGCGGCAGCGCCCCTGCCGAAAACTGCCTGTGTTCAAGAAAAACGGGCGTAAAGGGTGCTGTACCCATTGGTGTGGGATCGTCACCGGCCAGCAAGTGCAGCATGATCGTATTGGCAGCGATGGAGATGGTGCCAATTTCCGCTTCGTTGCGATTGGCCAGCGTAAGTGCCTCGATGATCAGCGGGCGGATGGTTTCATCAAGAACCGCATGTTGGAGTCGCGCGACCATGGATGAATCAGCCGCACAGAGATCGATGCGCGTCACCACGTCATCACCGAGATAGAACTGCTGATTGAAACTGGCTGCGCGGGCAAGGATTGTGCCCGTTGTGCTGTCAACCAGCAATAACGCCACGGTGGTCGTTCCCACATCGATGGCGACGCCCAGCGGCCGCTGCGGATCAGAACACAATGGATTGCGCCCTGCGGTGACGTTAATATGAAAGTCAGTCACCACCTGCGGTTCATACGCCAGCAGCGCCCGCTGCGGGATTTCCAGTCGCAACTCACTGGCTGCAGGGTCGATGTAATGTTCGCAACTGCGAACTTTAATCGGCTCGTCACCGGCATGGATGGCCGCAGACTTGGGGCGCGAAATCAGGCTCCCCGCAACCAGATGAACCACACATCCATCACAGGCACTGCGCTCGCCGCAGCGTGTGTTCAGGGGTAGTCGCGCATTGCGCAAAACATCCGTCAGAGGAAGTTTGACGCTCTCTTCTTCAACCGTGATCGTGTGCGCTTCGCCGGCGACATCAAGATGAATTTCACGCATGATTGCAGCAATCTCCTTGTTTTTTAACCAGATCGTTGCGCTGCTGTTTGAACCACTGTTGCGTCGGTTGAAGTCTTTGTCCATCAGTCAGGACAGACTCCAGATCGCAGTGAAAACGATTGGATCGATCTTCATGTAACATACAAAACTTTTATATATCCACAATCATTTGCTCTATTTTTTGATCATCATTTATGGTAATATTCAAAGGCATTTTAGATAATGAGAATTTGGCTTCTAAAATGACGACAATAAGTGATTGTGCGATTTCACACTGTACAATCGCCTATTTATTTAATTCCAGCAAATAGGGAATGACCAAATCATCTGCGACAATTTTTGCCGATTTATTTGTTGATCCGCAGATATGGGTATGGTATATTAACTCTAGATGCAAGCAGTTGTTTGCATGGTGTTCTATACTTGTTAAGGGAGTCGATCATGGCTGAGTTAGAGACCTTGTCCGATGTGGTATCGCGTGGCAATCGTGCTGAGGCCAAGAAGATCACGCAAGAGCTGATCGACGCTGGCATGGCGCCGGGCGAAGTGTTGGATCGCGGTCTGATTCCGGGCATGAAGATTATCGGGGACAAATTCAAAAATAATCAGGCGTTCGTTCCTGAAATGCTCATCGCTGCCCGTGCGATGAAAGAAGCCATGATTGTTCTCGAGCCGCTGTTGCTGGGCCAAGGTATCACGCCAAAATACACCGCGGTGATTGGAACCGTGCAGGGCGACCTGCACGACATCGGCAAGAACTTGGTTGCGCTGATGTGGAAAGGGGCAAACATCGGCGTGGTCGATCTGGGAACCAACGTCACGCCTGCCAAGTTCATCGAAGCCGCCCGTGAACACAAGGCACATATCATTGGTATGTCAGCGCTGCTCACCACCACAATGACCATCATGCAAGCGACGATCCAGGGGATTCGCCAGGCGAATCTGCCCGGCCTCAAAGTGATGGTTGGCGGTGCGCCGGTCACGCAGGAGTTTGCCGATCGTATCGGGGCCGATGGGTTCGCCGCTGATGCTGCCACTGCGGTCGAGCGGGCGCTGGCATTGATTGAAAATACCCCCGTGCAGGTTTGAAACACTGCGGCGTCAATCTGCGTATTGAAACTTGTGCGTTCGGCATAGCGCGACAGAGTGTCGAGTATTGCCGTCAATTAAGCATTGCACTGAATGTGTCTTCACAGGCAGTGGCAAAAACCAGCTATGTTTATCCGGGTGATTACGCAGGTCGAAGGCTTTTTCAAAGGCATGGTCTTTGATTGCCGGATGTGCGGACAGTGTGTATTAAGCCAGACGGGTTTGATCTGTCCGATGACTTGCCCCAAGGGCCTGCGTAATGGCCCGTGCGGCGGGACGCTGCACGGAGAATGTGAAGTTCTGCCAGACAAACCGTGTGTCTGGGTGCGCATTCATCGCCGCACGGTTGGCGAAAAATCGCTGGAGCTGCCTGATTTGCTCCCGTCATGCGATGCCAGACTGCAGGATACCTCCTCTTATATCAATCTGTTTACCGGTGCTGACAAGATCGGCCGAACGCCGCTCAAATACCTCGACCTGGGAACCCAGCGCACCAAGTTGCCGCTTCAGACACAATCCCGGTTGGAACAGCGTCTCAAAAGCGGCGCCTTTGTACGGACTTGTGAAATGCGGGCTCCGCGCAGCGCAACATTCAAACAGGTGGATGAACAGGTCAGCTATGTGCGCGATCGTTTTGATGCCGTCAACGCCACCTCCTATCTCAGCGCCAAGCCTTCACTCTCATCAGCCGTGGTGGCCGCCAGACTGGCCGAGATGGGGATTGAAGCAATTTGTCAATCCACCTGCCGCGACCATACCAAAACATCGTTCATCGCTGAGTTGTTGAGCAACCAACTCAATGGCGTACACAATTCGCTGTGCATGACAGGCGATTCGTATAAGCAAATCCCCAGACCTAAACAGGTCTTTGACATGGATGGCGCCATCATGCTCTACGAGGCGCGCTACCTCCGCGAAAAGGGGATGGTTTATTTCACGGGCGAGCGTATCGCCAATGCCCCCCGCCCGTTTATCGGCGCGGTGATCAACCCCTTCACTGAACCAGCCAATATACCGATCCGTCGCTTGAAACAAAAAGCCGCTGCCGGCGCTGATTTCATCCAGACCCAGTTGATCTTCGACATGCAGGCATTTGCCAGCGGGTTTATGACAACTGTCCGGCAGGAAAACATCCATGAAGATCTGTTTATCCTTGCCGGCGTGCCCGTGGTGACTTCAAAAAAGGCGCTGGAGGTACTTCAGCACATTCCCGGCGTCAGCGTCCCCCCCGAATCACTGCAACGCCTGTCACAAGCGGCTGATTGTCAAAGCGAAGGTATTCGACTGGCCCGTGAACTGGTGCTGCAGGCTGCCGATATTCCCGGAGTGGCCGGTGTTCATTTGATGCTCTTTGGCCCGGATCATTCGGTACTGCCCGACGTTATCGAAGTATTGGACTCAACCCCTCAACAATCCCGCACCGCCAATTTTCGCGCTGCTGGCGGGACGGAGACACCTGTAACATGATCGACAAACTGACCATTATCGGTGAACGAATCAACCCCGGATTCGCCTCCTCCAAAGCCCTGCTGGAAAATCAGGACATCAAGGGTATTCAGGCACTGGCGGTTTCACAGGCGCAAAAGGGAGCCGCCTACCTGACGATCAATGTCGGCGAATCGGCGATGGAAAATCTCGATTTTATCCAGGAAGTGGTTCAGGCAATTCAAGCTGTCGTTGATGTACCGCTGGCGTTTGATTATCCGCATATTTCGGTACAGGAAGCCTGCCTGAAAGTATACGACCCAGCCAAGGCGCGCGGACGCAAACCAATCATCAACTCAGTCACGGAGTTGCGATGGAATATGCTGGATGTACTTAAGATCCAGCCAGCTAAAGTCGTATTGATGGCATCGGAACGGCTGGAAAGTGGCGAAGAGATTTCCAACCAATATGCCACCCAGATTGCCGATACCGCCCGGCGTATGGCACTGCGCGTCGTCAACGAAGATTACAACCTGACGATGGACGATCTGATCGTGGACGTGTCACTGTGCCCAATTGCCACCGACACCGAAGCGCAGACCCGCCGGGCTATCGAATCGATCCGTCTGATCAACAACGACCCTGACCTGCGCGGCATTCATACCCTGGTTGGTCTGTCCAATCTGGCCGTCATGCTCCCCAAGGATGCGCTGGACGGACAGCGTCTGGGCGTACGCATCGAGTCTGCTTTTCTGACCATGGCAATGCCGTACGGGCTGGATGTGATTTTGGGGACGCCCGGTCGCGACTACCGTATTTTGCCCGATAATGACTTCGTGATGCAAGGTGTCAAACAAGCCATTGATCTCGAAGGATTCGAGACGCTGGAACGGGTCCAGCAGCTCTATCGGCGTGATTAACCGCAGGGCTGATGATGAATACTTTGACGTTGATGACCACAAGCTACTTCGATGGAACGCGCCATCACACCAACGGACCATACCGCATTGATATCCACGACGGCGTGATCGTCAAAATCGAGCGCGATCAGCATCAGTCGCCCGCGTCAAACCGGGTCATTAACGCACCATTTGTCATGCCCGGGCTGGTCGAAGCGCACTGTCACCTGTTTCTGGATGGTAATGAACTCGATCTGGAAAAGCGCAAGCAGTATCTGAGCGCTCCACGGGCGCAGATGCTCGAGATCGGTCGGCAGAGCCTGGCGGAGAATCTGGCTGCCGGTGTGACGTTGATCCGCGACGCCGGCGATATTCACGGCATCAATCATGAATTGCGGCAGGAGCTGTCACAAGGCAGCAGCGTGACCGCGCGTCTGCGCAGTCCCGGTCGGGCCATTCGCAAGGCTGGGCGCTACGGCGGTTTCATGGCCGAGGAGACGACTGATGCCCGGAGCATCGAACACACCGTGCGCAAGCTGGCTTCAACGGCGGATGATCTGAAAATTCTACTAACCGGCATTATCGATTTTGAAAAAGGCCAGATGAAAGGTGGCGTGCAGTTTGATCTGGACGAGACAAGGCTGATTGTTGCGGTTGCCCGTGAACATGGCCTGAAAACATTCGCCCATTGCAGCGGTATCGACGGACTGCGCATTGCGGTGGAAGCAGGGATCGATTCCATCGAACATGGCTTTTTCATGGATCGGTCAATTGTCAACGTGATGGCTGACAAGGGTATCGCCTGGGTGCCGACATTTTCGCCGGTTTGGTTCCAGTACGAACACCCGCACCATTGCCAATGGAATCAAGCCAGCGTCGAAGGATTGAAACGGATTCTTGACAACCATTTTGAATACATTGCCGTCGCCAGTGACGCTGGCGTACCCATCGTCGCCGGATCAGACGCTGGCAGTTTCGGTGCTGGCCACGGCCGAGGGCTAGTCGATGAATTGATGTTCCATCGTCGTGCGGGCCTATCGCTGGAAAAAGTGCTTGCTTCGGGAACGTCAACGCCGCGACGATTATGGAATTGCCCGTCGGCTGACATTGCGGTGGGCAATCAGGCTGACCTGCTGATACTGGAAGGCTCGCCTTTCGATGCGCTGGACAATCTACGTCGTGTTCGGTGTGTTGTGCGCGGTGTATCGCAGCTGAAGATTGAAACCCCATTGCTGACAAAGGAGTCCCCCCATGCAGCGTGAATTTTATCTCAGCCTGGCCCGTCAAGGTTTGCGCATGCCGATTGCAACCGATCTGGTTCTTCATGAACATGAAGATGTTGAAGCGGTTCTTCACGATGGACTCAAACTTGGCAAGGTCTTTGAAACCGCCGCCCGGCGTTATCATACTCCGCTGGCTTTTCCCATCATGGATCTGATGGTGGAAAAGACGGACATGCTGACAGGACTTGGCATTGCACCGGATCAGATCGACACCCATCACTTCGATCAACCCCCCGGCGATGAGGTCTTTTCCCAATTGAGGGCGTATCTGGCCAAACCCGCCGGCAGGCGACTGCAGGCGCAGGTCGAGGCAATCCAATATATTGCCGGCACCGATCTGCTGCCGGTTGGCATGGCCATTGGCCCCTTTTCCCTGATGAGCAAACTGATCGCTGATCCCATCACCGCAGTCTATCTCGCTGCTTCGGGCATGAGTGCCGATGAAGAACCGGAGGTCGCTGCTGTGGAGCGCGCACTTGAGTTATCGGTGATGGTTATTCTGCGCTCGATCCAGATTCAGATCGACGCTGGGGCCAAGGCAATTTTCATCGCTGAACCTGCCGCCAATAAATGCTACATCTCGCCAAATCAACTGGAGGCTGGTTCCAATATCTTTGATCGGTATGTGCTGGCCCCAAATCGCCGCATCAAGAATCTGCTCGATCGTCACGGTGTTGATCTGATCTTTCATTGCTGCGGAGAATTGGTCGATCAGATGGTCAGCCTGTTTTGCACACTTGATCCTGCCATTCTGAGTCTGGGAAGCTCGCGCAAACTTTTCGACGATGCCAGGCTTGTCCCCCAAACCACTGTGCTTTACGGCAATCTGCCATCAAAAAAGTTCTTTTCTGACGACATGATTACTGCCGACCAAACCCGCCAGCACGCTGATGAGCTGGTACGGGCCATGCAGGCGGTTGGTCATCCTTTTATCCTCGGAACCGAATGCGACACCCTGCATGTTCATGGATCGGAGCATGTCATTGCTGCTAAAATCAAGGCTCTGATGGGAGCGTCGGAGACTTATGGCCGCAACTGAATCGTCAGGACTGTTCCCCCGCCTGACCAGCCAACTGACTGCAATCGCAGCCGCGCCGCTGGAGTATTGCCCTGACTTTCCTCGAATCGCCCAGCGCCATGAAC
>JADLCB010000012.1 GCA_020847375.1 Phycisphaerales bacterium
ACTTCATGCGTCCTTTTTTCTTGGTTCTCGACCCAGTTCTTTCAACAGTCGATCCAGCGTTCGTCCATCAGCCCCCCGGCAGACGCTCAACAGCCCGGAGGGGATACGATGTCTGGGGTCCTTTCTACGAAAGAATCGGAATTTATTTGACAGATTCTGATTCGGTGATAGACTCACAACATCATGCAATCGTGGCGTGTGGATTTTGATTTCAGCTTTTATGGCTTTTATCAGCCAGCCAGAAATCCTGCGTCCTGAGTTTGCATGAATTGATATCGGTAACAAGCAGCCTCAGGACGTGGTCCTGGGGTTTTTTTTATGGTTTGGCGCCGGCGTAAAGCTGCCAGCGAGTGATGAATGGTAATCCTTTAATTCTGGAGGTACGTCAATGATTGTGGTCATGAAATCCGGTTCGACTCCGGAGCAGGTGGAGCATGTTGTCGGACTGGTTCGCAGCATGGGTCTGAAGGAGCATGTCATCGTCGGTACGGAGCGCACGGTGGTGGCGTGCATCGGTGATGATCGCTTCAAGGACAAAAGCCGCTTGGAGCTGATCGAGGGGGTGGATCGGGTGGTGCCGATCCTGGCGACGTACAAAATGGCGTCGAGCGAAACGAAAAAGGGGCGCACGATTATTCCACTGGGGGGCAAGCTGGGCGCAACGATCGGCGGAACCAAAGTGCCGGTTATTGCCGGACCATGTTCGGTTGAAGACCGCGAACATCTGCTGGAGATTGCGCACGCCGTCAAGGAGGCGGGCGCAGTGGGATTGCGCGGCGGGGCGTTCAAGCCGCGCACCTCGCCGTATGCGTTTCAGGGATTGGCCGAACAGGGACTGAAATACCTGGCCGAGGCGCGCGAACAGACAGGCCTGGCGATTGTGACCGAAGTAATGAGCATCGAGCAGATACCGCTGTGCGTGGAATATGCCGATGTGCTCCAGGTCGGGGCACGCAACGCGCAGAATTACAATCTGCTTGCGGGTCTTGGCCATGTCCATAAACCCATCCTGCTGAAGCGCGGGATGAGCAGTACGCTGGAAGAATTTTTGCTGGCGGCGGAATATATCCTGGCCGGCGGCAATGATCAGGTGATCCTTTGCGAGCGCGGTATTCGCACCTTTGAGCTGGATTATGTGCGCAATACGCTGCCGCTGGCGATTGTTCCCGAGTTGCATCGACGCAGCCACCTGCCGGTGGTTGTTGATCCCAGTCATGGTACGGGCAAGAGCCATCTCGTTCCGGATATGTGCAAAGCCGCGGTTGCCTGTGGCAGCGATGGGCTGATTCTGGAAGTTCATAACGATCCGGAACACGCAATGACCGATGGCGCCCAGTCGCTTAATCTCGATCAGTTCCGCCAGATGATGGCATCGGTCAAGCGTGTGGCAGCAGCGGTTGATCGGGAAATCTGATGCCAACAGGCAGTCGCCCTCGGCTGGCTGCTCGCACGCGGTT
Source organism: Phycisphaerales bacterium (assembly GCA_020847375.1). Lineage (GTDB taxonomy): Bacteria > Planctomycetota > Phycisphaerae > Tepidisphaerales > Tepidisphaeraceae > JADLCB01. The sequence goes on from JADLCB010000012.1 coordinate 1,458, forward strand.
GGGCAGAAAAATAATGAACGAATTGTGACAGACGATTCAGGAACAAACAAATTTCTGAAGAAATTGGCAGCCAAGCGTCGATAAGTGCTTATGAGCTTTATTGCGCTTATGCTGCGCGAACTTGACCAACTTTTGCCTGCATTAACCAGCACATTGGGTACCTACCTTGCGCTGGGCGGGGTGGTTGTTGGGTTATGGATGTGGTTGATGGGTTCGCATACCAGCAAGGGGTTGATTGCGCTGGTTCTGGTTGCCGTCGGTGGAATGGTCGGCCGCTATCTACCGGAAAAAATGGGCTGGTCCGTATCGGGCTTGGCCATGGCGGTCGGTTTGGCGCTGGCGGGGGGTGTGCTGGGATTGCTTTTACATCGCTTGTGGGTGGGTGTTGGTCTGGGCGTTGTGCTGGCGATTTGGGGCATGTGCGCCTGTTGGGTTTTTATGCATGGTGATTATCAGCCCAACTGGCAGGAGATCGGCGAAAAATCTCAAAATATGACCGAGACGATCCGGCACTTCTGGGATGAATTGCCAAAATCGCTTCAGACTGGGTGGACAATTACCGCAGCCGCCGGATTGCTGGCGGGAATCGTCATGACTATGCTCTGGCCGCGTCTGACCAAAGTGATGATGTACAGCATGTTGGGTGTGACGTTGTTCGCGAGTCTGGGTGTGATGGCGATGCAGTCGCTCAAACCGGAATGGTTGAGTTATCTCCCGCAGCAAACCTGGTCGCAGATCGCGTGGTTGGCGGGGGTGGTCATCGTCGGGATTGTTGTGCAGTGGCAATATATGCCGCACCGGCATCGTGTTCTTGTCGATGGACATGATGTTGAAGTGGAAGATGACGAATAGCCTGAGCGGCAACGAAGTACGACGGTTATCCACGGATTGCCTGAATGCGAGATTGTGCTGTCAGGCTTGATCGGAGTATCGGATTGAACCGGCCAAGGCTGTTTTGCCGAAGGAGAATATTGTGATCAACTTGGCACAGGCCAATGTTCTGCATATTCCAGTACCTGACCGCTGGCCGGAACAGACGGATATTATCAGTCTATGTCATAGCCTCGGCCCGGCGCCGGCGACGTTGTTGATCGGGCTTGGGGTGGTCTATCTTCTTTTTGGTTTCTATTGGTATAAGACGCTGATCATGGTCAATGCCATCTGCCTGGGATCGTTCCTGGGTCTGGTTATTGGCCAGCGCTGGGGCAACCCGTGGGTCGGCGCGTTCCTGGGTGGGTGTCTCAGTGCAGCCATTACCTGGCCGCAGATGAAATACGCGGGGGCGGTGATGGGGGCGCGGGTGGGGGCGGTGAGCGGGGCGGGTGTCTGGGCCAGCTTTGGGATGGATGCCAACTTCGCGTGGACCGGCGCGATGATGGGATTGATTTTCTTCGGTCTGATGTGCTTCATCCTTTTCCGCGGCAGCATCATGATGTACACCAGTTTCCAGGGCAGCATCATGCTGGTATTCGGAATTCTGGCGATGACGTTGAAGTATGAGCAGGTTGGCCCGCCGCTGGAAGGCAAGATGCTGGTGAATCATTTTTTATTGCCGCTGATGGTTCTCATACCAGCCATTGCGGGGATTCTCTACCAGCAGCACAATCATCCGTCGGAAATGGGCGGCGTCGGTGGCGCGGTGAAAAAATAGCCGCGCGGTGAAAAAATAACAGCGCGGCAACTCAGGTCTGTTTGCTGAAAAATCCTGAATCGTAAGGATCGACGCCCACATCCCCCGCGTCGGGGTTCAGCTCGCGCGTCAGAATGTGTTTGGCCAGTTCCAGGCGCGTGATAACGGTATCCATATCCGTCGGCCGTTTTTTGGGAACGGTGGATACCATTTCCATGATGAGATTGCTCAACCCCTGGGGAACGCGCGGGTTCAGTTCCTGCGGCGTGGTAATACGATCATCCACCAGGAAGCTGTTTTCACCTTTTTTATTGATCGTATAAAGCGTGGGAATTTTGTTGTCTGTCAGGGCCCAGTAGAGAGTGGCGCCGAGATTGAAAATATCGGTCTGCAGGCTGATGGGCAGGCGGTGCACCTGTTCAGGCGCGATATAATCCGGCGTTCCCTGGATGCGCTCTTTGATCGTACCAATCTTGCAGCTCTGCCCGAAATCAATGATTTTTACGCGGCCTTCAGCATCGCGCAAAATATTGTTTGGCTTGATATCGCAGTGGGCGTAGCCGGCCTGGTGCATCGCCTTGAGTCCCCCAGCGGACTGGATGAATACATCGAGGATCTCGATCATCGAACCCGGCAGCTGTTGATCCAGTGCCTTGCCCCTGACCAGCTCCATCAGCAAAAATGCTTCATTGACTTTCAGCAGCAATGATTTGCTAATCTTTAGGTCGTATGTACGACGCAAGTTGGGATGGACAAACTGCTTGGAGATCGCAAATTCAGTCTCCATCTGTTCAACAAAACGCAAATCCTTTTGATTAATGCGCACAACATGTTTGAGCGCGAAAACTTGGCGCGTGGTGGGATCCTGCACTGCGTAGATGGTGCTGTGCGCACCTTCTCCCAGTTGCTCCAGGACATCATAGTGAAGCAGCTTCTTCGTCATGAATGTCATCACCCCAGCTGGTACGGATGTTTATCGCGACGGGTGTAAGTCTCGATAACATAATTACTTTCGTCTGCGACCGATAATGGTATAAATAAAAGGCAGCCGCTCGACGCCGCACCTGACGCCAACACCTTACCCGGCTTTTCAGTTAGGTAAGACACTATATCCCCCGCCTGCTCACCAGCCATCGACTGGCTTTATATTATTCGCATAGCCTATTGATAAATGATAACAATATCAAGTGAATCTCGATTTTGAATGCTCAAAATACGGCGATAAAGTGGTGTTTATGGCGATTATTCCTTCTGTCAGACCTTGCGATGCTGATGGGAGGGATTTAATCCCGTCTTGAGTCATAGAATTTGTATAGAATTGGTTTTAAGCAATGAACGAACAATTATCCAGCATGTTTCGGACCATGGCTGCGGTCATGGATATCAAGGGGGAAAGCGTTTTCAAGTCGATTGCGTTTTCCAAGGTGGCGCGCGTGGTCGAATCGCTTCCGTTCGATCTGCAACAGGCGGTTGCCAATGACACGTTGGGAGACATTCAAGGTGTGGGCGAATCGTCGCGCCGGATCATCCAGGAATTTATTCAAACTGGCCATAGCACAGACTACGAGCAGTTGCTGGCCAGTATTCCACCGGGATTGATTGAACTGCTGGACATTCCCAGTCTTGGCCCCAAGACCGTTCACCTGCTCTGGAAACAACGAGGGATCACATCCATCAACGAGCTGTCGGCAGCCATCGCACAGGGAAAGCTGGAAGGTATCAAAGGCATGGGGGAGAAAAAAATTGCCGGCATAGCCGAGGGGATCACCCTGCGCAATCAGGCCAGCCAGCGTCATGGGTTACCGGCAACGATGGAGGTGGCAGAGTCATTGGCTCGGCGCGTGCGCGAATTAAAAGGAGTCGATCAGGTGGAAATTGCCGGTAGTCTGCGGCGCGGGCGTCAGACCATTGGCGATGTCGATCTGGTTTGCGCGTTGACCAGCCGCGGCAGCGGCCAAGCCGTGACAGGGGCATTTGTCGAATTTCCTGAAGTTGAAAAGATCAATGGCCATGGTCAGACCAAGGCCAGCGTTGTCATCACCGGCGGCCTGCAGATCGATCTACGGATTGTTCCGCAGGAAAATTTTGGGGCAGCACTTCTTTATTTCACCGGCTCGAAGGATCACAACGTCGAACTGCGCAGCATGGCGCAAGATCGCGGAATGATTTTGAATGAGTGGGGGTTGTATCGTCTGGAAGACTACGACAAAGCGAAAAAGCAAACCAGCCAACCGCCCGAGACTGAACCACTGGCCAGTAAAACCGAGCGGGAAATATACCGCGCCCTGAAGTTGGCGTATATCGAACCGGAACTGCGTGAAAATCGTGGTGAAATCGAGGCTGCGGCGGTCTCTTTTTTATCATCATCAACAACCACGCCCGCATCATCAGGCGATGGTGTCAAGTCATCTCACCCCGCCGTCAAGCCTTCCAATAGAACCCATCGGGCCAAATCATCCAAACAGGCCAATGAACCAACCCGCGGAGCTTTACCAGTCAGCTCCCTGCCGCAATTGATTACCGCTGCCGATATTCGTGGCGATCTGCATACCCATACGACCGCATCGGATGGTCATGCCAGCATCGAACAGATGGCCGAGGCAGCCATGGCGATGGGGTATGAATATCTTGGTATTTCGGATCATTCCGCCAGCCAGGTCATTGCGCATGGACTATCGCGCCAGGCGCTGCTCAAGCATGTGGACGAAATCCGCGGGATCAGCGACCGTCTCAAGCCGTTTCGTATCTTCGCCGGTTGCGAGGTTGATATTCTGGCTGATGGGCAAATGGATTATGAGGACAAGGTGCTGGCGCAACTTGATTATGTGATTGGTTCGCCGCACATGGCGCTCAAACAGACTCAGCCCAAGGCGACGGATCGATTGATCCGGGCGATTGAAAATCCTTATGTCACGTTCATCGGCCATCCCACCGGTCGGTTGATTGATCGCCGGGCGGGGCTGCCGCTGGACTTTGCGCGTATTTTTCAAGCGGCTGTTCAGACTGGAACCGTGTTGGAGATCAACGCGGCGTTTCCCCGTCTTGATCTGGATGATGTCAATGCCCGCGCGGCGCTGCTGGCAGGGTGCAGACTGACCATCAACACCGATGCGCACCGAACCGAAGGGTTGCAACAGATGCGTTGGGGGCTGCTGGTTGCGCGTCGCGCCTGGACGACGCCGGCGCAGGTCATCAACTGTCTGCCCCTGGCAGAGCTGGAGAATTTCTTTCAGCGTAAACGAAGGCGGTAAAAAGGAGGTGCACAAGCAATCGCGGGTTGGTGATGGTGGTGGCGCGCCAGCGTTCATCACAACCAAAAAAAAGTCGGACCGGAAGGGAGCCACCACTTCCGGTCCGACGATCAATATCCAAGAAGATAGCAAGCGATGAGAAATCGTCAATACCAATGTACGACATTATTTTTTCCGGCGATCATATTTTGCGCACCAAAATCATGGTGGCCATACGTTCAGGCTGGCTGCGATCAGTCAGCGCGATGAACCGGGATTTGTGGTTGCGATCCGATGATGAAACCACCTCGGCGACGCGCAATCAAATACACAGCGACTCTGTTGCCAGCGATAAGACCGGAGGCATTGGTGCATCTCATCGGTTTGAAAAACAGGGCGAAATGCAAGATTGGAAATTATGGGAACAAGGCGGAACTGAATGATCCGGCGGAATTAACCGATAATGGTTGATGGGGCAGGTGCGCCGGATTGGTTGGATCAATCGCCAATAGCGGCAAGGCGGTGCAGTATGAATGTTATCAATCCTTTTGCTGGTTCCATCGTCCAGAGCGTCGATGTGCAAAAGCAGCAGGCCGATGCCAAGTCATCCCAGTTGCGCCGTCAGCAGGAGCGGCTGCGCAATGTGGCGGTCGAAGGCGATCGTTATATTCATACGGTCAAAAGTGCTGATGAACTCAACGCCATCGGCCAGCAACCGGATGACGCCCGCCAAGGCCGCAAGCAGCGGCGAACGCGCGGTCAAAACCCTCAGCCGCAAGCAGAGCAAACCGATGCGCCGCGCCTCGATCTCAAGGCATGATCGCCTATCGGTGATCCAGCGCCGGGGATGAAATATTCAAAAGCCACATGTCGGGCGGAATGATTGGGGCGCAGCCGCCGCCAGCCTGGGTGTCGCACCAGCTCGTGCAAGGAGCTGGGCTGGCGCGAGTATGATCGGATCATCCAGCCCTGTGGGTCAGTGCGTACATCATAATGCCGGCGCTGACCGCCACATTTAACGAATCCACCGCTGCTGCCATGGGGATCGTGATCAGATCATCGCACTGTGCCAATTCCTCCGGGCGCAGACCGTGGGCTTCGTTGCCCAGCAGCAGCGCCAACCGTGTCGGTCGCTGATAGTTTTGAAGCGGTGTCACCTTTTCATCCAGCACCGCACCAGCCAGCCGGACATTCCATCGCTGGCGCAACTGCTGCAGATCATCCCCCAGTCGCTGACAACGGACGATTGGCATTGAAAAAACCGTGCCCATCGAAATACGGATGGCCTGTCGATAAAACGGATCGCAGCTGCGCTCCCCCAGTATCACCGCATGACAACCAAAGGCTGCGGCGATGCGCACCATGGCACCCAGATTTTCCGTGCTGGCGGCTTCAGGCAGGATCATCAGCGTCAGCAACGGGCCAGCCTGTTCCATGATCTGCTGCAGCGATGGCGCTGGTTGCCTGCGCCCACAGGCGAGAATACCCGATTGCAACGTGAATCCGACGATCGATCGCATCATTTGGCGCGTGATGATGTAGACGGGCGTTGGCTGGGGAGTTGCCGCCAACATTTCATCGGCCCGCTGCTGGGTGACCAGTAAGGATTCAACGGCAAAGCGTGAAGCCAGCAAACGACGGACGACCAATTCGCTTTCAGCTATGAAAAATTGGCCCTGCCGCGCCAACTCGCGATCTTTCAGATCACGATAGACCGCCAGGCGCGGGTCATCGAGACTGTTGATTAAAATCCCAGCCATGGCCGTTGTGACGATGAATCAGCGGACCGCCTGGTGTCCGATGTCATGACGGTAGTGCATGCCGTCAAAATGAATCTTCTTCATCGCTTCGTAGGCGCGTTTTTGGGCACTGGCGATGGTGTCACCCAGCGCAGTGACGCTGAGAACGCGCCCGCCGTCGGTGAGTATGCGCTTGCCGTCGCGGCGCGTGCCGCTGTGAAAAACCTTCACATCGGTCATGGCATCGGCTTCGTCCAAGCCGGTAATTTCCAGCCCTTTGGGGTACTTGCCGGGGTAGCCCTTGCTGGTGGCTACGACCGACAGGCACGGACGCGGGTCCCAGGGAATTTGAATCTGATCCAATGTCCCATCGACAACGGCCAGCATGATGCGCATCAAATCACCTTTGAATCGCATCATCAGTGGTTGGGTTTCCGGGTCGCCAAACCGGCAGTTGAACTCCAGCACGCGCGGTCCGCTGCTGGTCAGCATCAGCCCGGCATAAAGCACGCCACGATAATCGATTCCTTCGCGCACCATGCCATCGATGGTCGGCACGAGGATATCGCGCTCGATCTGGCTGGTGATACTGTCGGTTACAACGGGGGTGGGGCTGTACGCGCCCATGCCACCGGTCATGGGGCCGGTATCGCCGTCGTCGATCGGTTTGTGGTCCTGGGCGCTTTCCATCGTGTAGATGCTCCGCCCGGAGACAAAAGCGAGGATGGAACACTCCGGCCCCTGCATCAGCTCCTCGATCACCACCCGCGCCCCGGCAGCGCCGAATTCCTGCTGACGCATCACACGGTCAATCGCTTCCAGGGCGTCTTCCGTGCGATAGCACAAGGTTACACCCTTACCCTTGGCCAGGCCGGCGGCCTTGATGACCAGCGGTTCGTTACGGAAGCGAACGTATTCTTCAGCCTGCTCAACCTGCGTGAAGCTGCGTGCCTCCGCCGTCGGGATCGACTGATTGCGCATGATCTCCTTGGCAAACCATTTATCCGCTTCGATCTGCGCCGCAGCCCGGTTGGGGCCAAACACCTTGACACCGCCCTTTTGCAACCGGTCGGTCAAACCCATCGCCAGCGGATCTTCCGGGCCGATCACGACCAGCTCGATTTTCTGCTGGCGGACAAAGGATTCGATTTTGGCCAGGTCGTCAACCGCAATGGGAACCAGCTCCGCCACCTGCTCGATGCCCGGGTTCCCCGGAGCGCAGTACAGGGCTGTACACAAGGGGCTGTCAGCCAGTCTCCACGCCAGGGCATGTTCGCGTCCACCACTACCAATCAGCAATACTCGCATGGCTGCAAGTGTAAGGTGCGGGATGAATACGAACAACAGGCGACCAATCGGCGCCGATGAGCGTGCAGCCTGAAGTTGTACAACTGCACCAAGGGTCGGTAATTTTAGGCTGCTTAAAGACATTGACGCACGAGTGCGGTACGATGCCAGCCAATCAACCCAAAAGGATGGAGCATGACCAGAACATTGACGAACGGAATTCGTCTGCTGCTGATAAGCGTGTTGATCGGCATCGGTGCCAGTTGCGCCAAAAAAAAGCAGCCCGCCGCTGTTCCGATTGATTTCAGTCAGGCACTTCCGCCTGGTCAGATGGCGCTGCGCAAAATAGCGCCGGAACAATATCCCGACTTCGCGCCCGCTTTTGCCAACGCCAACCTGGTTGCGGTCGATACATCGCTGGCCAATTCGCAGCAGTATCTGGCCCGGCCGTCGTCGCGAGGTTATTTCCCCTATCTGGATATCAGCCATGACCGGGCACTGGCCAGCGTCAATCGGTTGCGCCAGATCGTCAAGCGCGAACTGACAAATCCATCAGCCAGTCCAGTCAGTCTGAATGCAGAGATCGCCCGTGATTTTGAAGTGTATCAGTCGCTCGGCGCCCCTGATGGTCAGGGAGGGTATACCCAGCGCGTGCTCTTTACCGGTTATTACACGCCGATCCTGCCAGCCAGTTTGACGCGCCAGGGGCCGTATCAGTATCCGCTTTATAAACGGCCGGCGGATTTGTCGTCAGATCCGATTACGGGTGAAGTTTTTGGCCAGAAGCTGGCCGATGGTACGCTGCGGGCCTATCCCACCCGTGCCCAGATCGAGCGCAGCGGCATGCTCGCCGGTCAGGAGCTGGTGTGGCTGAAGGATCGTTTTGATGCTTATATTCTGCACATTCAAGGTTCGGGAAAACTGCGGCTGCTCGATGGGCAACTGATGGAGGTGGGTTACGCCGGCAACAATGGCTATGCTCCGGTGAGTGTGGCACTGGAATTGGTGAAGGATGGCCACATTGCGCGTCAGGAGTTGAATCTCAGGCGTGTGCGGCAGTTTTTCCAGACCAATCCGCAGATGCTCGATGTCTACCTGGCGAAGAATCCGCGTTTTGTTTTCTTCACGCAAAGTCACGGAGGCCCGTTTGGCAGTTTGAATGTGCCGGTGACGCCGTTTGCTTCCATTGCGACCGACAAATCCGTTTATCCGCGCGCCATGCCGGCGTTTTTGCACGTGCCCGTACCAAGTGGAACCAGTGGCAGCATGACGAATTTCCGTGGTTTCATGATGGATCAGGATACCGGTGGGGCGATTCGTGCCTCCGGTCGTTGTGATATTTATATGGGTCAGGGGGATGAAGCCGAGCGCCTGGCCGGTTATCAACTGCATGAAGGGGCGCTGTATTATCTGGCGATTAAACCACAACTGATTCAGCAGAATCTGCAGGCCGATCATTCCGAATCCCCGACACCGGCGGCAGGAAACTAAAATGAATCGAAATCAGATTTGAACAGCCAGAAGTGGCGGGAAGCAGCGATGGACTGCGATAAACTGCGGAGGTCAGTTCAGTTGTCACCACCCGCCAGGCGGATATCTTTTATTTCCAGCTCGACATTGGTGTAACCGTTGAATTGATTGACCTTCGGTTCGACGACCAGGTCAACATGACAGCCAGGCGTCAGCTTCTCCTGCCAGTGGGCCAGATTAAAACCGATTCCTTTCATGCGCGTGTTGCCCTGGCAGATCTGTAATTGCAGATGCTCGCCATTTTTACCGACACTGCGCGGCGGGGCGGTGATTTCCACATCCAGACAGGCCAGCAGCGGTTTGCGATTATCACAACCAAACGGTTCAAGCCGATCCAGCGCCTGAATCAGGGGCAGGGTGATCTGCTGCAATGGTGCGGCACATTCAACATCGAGGCGCGGGCGGAGCATCTCCAGCGTAATCTGTGCATGGGCGTGGGCTGCAAACGCCTGACGGAAGGCGTCCAGTTGGGCGCTATCGAGCTGGCAACCCGCGGCCATGGCGTGGCCGCCATATTTGGTCAGAATGTCGGCACATTGGGTGAACGCCTGTGCCAGATTAAAACCTGCGATCGAACGGGCGGAACCATGTCCTGATCCGTTATTCAGCGCCACCATCACGGTTGGCCGGTGAAAACGATCCACGATGCGCGAGGCAACAATGCCGATCACGCCGGGATGCCAGCCCTCCTGACCAAGGACAAACCCGCGGCACTCGTCATTATCCAATCCTAGCTCGTTGATCTGCGCCAGGGCCTGTTCGAGGATCTGGCGCTCCAAAGCCTGACGCGCTTTATTCTGGGCTTCGAGATACGCCGCGAGTTCCTTGGCGCGGGCTGCATCGGCGTGGGTAAACATTTCCACCACGAGCTGCGCATGCCCGAGTCGTCCACAGGCGTTGAGACGTGGAGCCAGGATGAAACCAATTTTCCGACTGTCCAGCGCGCGGCCTTCCAGACCCGCCGAGCTGATTAAAGCCTGAATACCGGTCATTTGCGATTGCGGCAACACGTGCAGGCCGTTGGAAGCGATCACGCGATTTTCGCCGATCAGCGGGACGACATCGGCGATGGTCCCCAAGGCAGCCAGCGCCGTCGCCTGCACGAGAAAATCACGGAATGGTGGGCTGACCTTCGGGCCGTTCATTTCCTGACCGATGCCCCAGGCCAACTTGAACGCCACGCCTGCCCCGCACAGCGCGGGATTGGGATAGGCCGGTTGACCCGCTTGGCGCAGACGCGGATGCACCAACGCATAACAATCAGGCAGGTCAGCCAGTGCCATAGCTTCATCACTGCCTGTATTCAGTGGATGATTCTGATCCGAAGGAGAATCTTCGTCGTCACTGGAACCGTATTCCGGTTCGTCATCCTGATTTTGATTCTGATCCTCGTTGGGATTGGAGTTCGAGTCTTTTTTATTGCGCCATTCGTGATGGTCGGTGATGATGAGATCGACGCCGTGCTGGCGGACGATCTGCGCTTCTTTGATACCGGTAATGCCACAATCGACCGTGATGAGCAGCCTGGCACCGTCGGTGCAGATTTTTTCGACAGCCGCTGGGTTCAGACCGTAACCTTCGGTCATGCGGTGGGGAATGTAGTAGTCAGCCCGTCCGCCGAGGATTTTAATGGCATGCCAGAGAATGCTCGTGCCGGTAATGCCGTCAACGTCGTAGTCGCCATAGATGACCATTTTTTCGCCGGCCTTGATGGCAGCGACGATACGCTGGGCAGCTCTGGTCAACCCGAAAATCAGGGCGGGATTGTGCAAATGTCTGAGCGATGGACTCAGGAACTGGCGACACTGATCAAAATCGCCCAAACCGCGATTCAATAGGATCTGCGCGATGATCGGACTGGTGCGCAGTTGCGCCGCCAGTGCGTCAGCCGAAGGATGAAATTGAGGGATATTCCAACGCTTTTCTTTGTGCATCCGAACCCTGTTTAGTGTCGGGAATGCACATTGTAAACCAGTTGGCTACAGGCTGCGACCTGACGGGGAACTTTATGCTTGCAGCTCAAATATATATTGATCAATATTAACCATAACTTATTTGTTTCGCTACACTTAGAATCATATCTATCATTTAACCACAAGAAATTCCAACGCAACGACTTGAAAATTTCCTTCGCGCGAAAATTCGCAGCAAATAAGCGCGAAACAAGAATTTTCTTGACACCAGAGGATACGCTGGATACAGTGTGTTCGTGGAGATTATTAATCATCGTGATCGAGCGTATGCTCACATTCGCCATAAGATACTAGTTGGCGAGATTCCCGTTGGTGAGCGTCTTTCGCCCGAAGGGCTGGCTAAAGAGATTGGCGTGAGTCGGACACCGATGCGCGAGGCGCTCGCGCAGTTGGGAGCCGAGGGTTTGCTGAAACAAGTGCCGCAGTATGGGACATTCGTAAAAGAAGTGAGCCGGGATGAACTTTCTGAAATATACGAATTGCGCGAGATACTGGAGGGAATTGCCGCCGAACGTGCGGCGACGCGTATTACGGCAGAGCGGTTATGTGAATTGGAGCAATTGTGCGATCAGATGCATCAGATGTGCCGACGATTGCGGAATGGAAAGTTGACCCATTTCCCGATAGAGCAGGAGAAACGGTGGGCGCTGATCGACATGAGGTTTCACGCCATTATTCTGGCTGCTTCTGGCAGCACGTGGCTGCAGAAAATTGCTACTGATATCAAGTTGCTGAACAATGTAGTTGGACGTCAGTGGGTATCTCGCGACCGATATCGAGTGCGGGGGCACTACCTTACTTGGGCCGCACATTTGCGCATAACAAGGTCATTAAAGCGTCGTAGCGGTTCGGCTGCTCGGCAGCATATGAGCGAACACATTCGTGGTGCGCGAAGAACAATGCTGGAGCACTATTGGCCAAGGGAAGTAGTGGATCGTGCTTATGATCGCAATGCATTCACTCTGCAAGTAGTGGAAGATGGTGAAGAGTCTTCCGAAATGAAACATTATTAAGACGGCATCATATCGATCGAAATTTCATGACTCGTCAAAGCTGCATAAGTTCAATTTGTATCTCAACTGACAGCATTAGGATGTCAGGCCGCCAAGAGCTTCGTCATGGTTTCACGCTGGTGGAGTTGCTTGTCGTCGTAGGCATTATATCGATTCTTATCGCGATTTTGTTACCCGCTCTAAATAAAGTTCGTCAGCAGGCCAATCAGATGCAGTGCCTGAGCAATTTGCGCCAACTGGGAATGGCAACGCAGATGTATGCCCAAGATTACAATGGATACATGCCGTCCTCGCGGGTAGGAGCCAATCGGTATGATACGCCGGCTCCGATTCAGTGGTATCTTCACTTGGTTCCGTATCTCTCGCCGGACAAACCGACGATCGCGGACACCAGCGGCTTGAATGGAGCCGGCGGCACATGGAGTTGGGAAACGTATGCCGCCCCCATCAATAGACTGGCCTGTCCGGCGGCGGAGTTGGAGAACATCCCGGCGACGTTGAGCGTTCACCGAACCTATGGTATGTCGATGGCCATAGACGACACTGAATTTTCGGAAGGCATCGGCCTGTTTGTCTGGACGTCAAACCAGACACGACGAGTTTCGCAAATTCGCAACGCTTCGACTGCGTTTTTGTGCATCGATACTCAATCGACTGAGTATATCTATCCAACACTCTATTCTCTTCTGTCCTCCACGGAACGGCTGTATTACTTGCCGCAGCGCCACCCAGGTGGATATGCAGCCGTTTTTTGTGATGGGCATGGTGAGATGGTCCCTCAAAAAGATCTGGCCGAGCCGAAATTATGGTTATGGAAAACGCACTGAATCAGTAATAGTTCGGATCACCCACTTACTCCTCTTGTTGAGGAAAGGAGCATTTTATGAAGATGCAATCAGTCTGTGTGCCGGCCTTGGTAGCGGGCGTTCTGGCGATCAGTGCAGTGAGTACTGGCTCGCCGATTCTGGATCAAAACTTTGATAACGCAAATATCTTTCCTACGGGTCAGGCGTTTACGCCAACCGGGCTAGGGGACGGTTACGCGAGTGTTGGCCACTGGTATGCTAGGGATGGTGGAGATCGCCCGCCGCGCGCGATGACAAATGAAGCCTACTCAGATGCACAGTCGGTACAGATGATCCGAAGTACTGGTACTGTGCTATACGGCGTTAACAATAGCAACAGTTTATCGGGCGGGTCATTTGATCTGTCTTATTATATCTGGAAAAGGCCTGATTCCAATTTGACTGACGAGATAGATGATCGTGCATCATTTTCAGTATTTCTCGCGGACTCATCTGATTTCGATGATCTGCGGATCGGTGTTAACATTGACGCGGGCGGTCTGCTGCAGGTCTATTCCAAAACCGGGTACAAAGACACTGCGGCGATAATCCCCGAGGCCCAATGGATCGGGATCCGACAGAACGGCGATCTGACGGCCGGCACGTTCAATACTTATGTGGACTTCGGAAGCGGCTGGACGCAAGTGGATAACGGAGCAACATTCACCACTGGCTCGTGGAGTGTCAACGCTGTCCAGTTTTATCCTAATGCCCCAGTTGGCGGCGAGTTTTTCGTGGACAACGTCTATCTCGGTGCCCAGGCGATTCCCGAACCAACAAGCGCCGCGATTATTTTTGGCGCGCTGAGCAGTTTGATTTTGATGCGACGGTAGAAGCTGAGGCCGCAGTCGGCGATCTCCACGTGCCTTGCGCGCAAATTATCGTTTAGTCAAGAATGGTGTAATATGCAATTGTACTGTGCAGTCATCTTTGCGGTGTTGTTGAACGTTTGTGCCGCAGTTGTTATAGGTGCTGCGCCTGAACGGGTGCCAGAAAATCTGATTAATGTCAGCTGGGGTGATCAAATCTTGATTGCTACCGGCGATGCACAACTGGATACGCCAGCTAAGATTGTTCATTCGGAAAAGGCTTGGCAGAGGAATGACCATGGCGATACGGTCCTCTGGCGCATCGGAGATGTTCAGATGGATCGCTACTTCGAGAAACGCGAAAATGTCAGTGTGCTTGCTCGATCGTATTATACCAAGGTGCGGTCTGTTCGCGCGCGGTTTGACCCCATCCAGATCGCGCGTAAGACGGCCAGAGAAAATGGTCAGCAGTTTTTGCTTTATACGACGATTCTCGATCATGGCGCTCCGGCGAGTGTGAAATATGGGGATGCGCCCTTTATCTGGCAGGATCGCTTCACCATCGAGCATCCTGAGTATCAGACGATCGACCGTCAGGGTCGATATCATTATGGTGTGCTGGAATTGGCGTATCCGCAGGCGCGAAAGGTGCTGATTGACCGAGCAGTCAACTTTGTGAATGAGTTTGATGCCGATGGTGTTTATATTTGCACGCGCACGCACTCTCGGCCGGCATTGCATGCGGATCAGTTCGGCTTCAGCCCACCCGTCGTGGAGGCTATGAAGGAGAAGTACGGGGTGAACATCCTCACCGACAAGCGGTTCGACTATACAAGAAAACATTTCGATTCTCATGACCCGATGGTAGAAGAGTGGCGGCGGCTGCGCGGCAGTTATCTGATTCAATTTTATCGAGAATTACGGCAGGCGCTACCGGGCAAGAACATCTATACAGGCATTCCGATCGGGCGATATTTGGGGCCGCCTTACGGCAATCTTTATCTAGACTGGGAGACGATTGTGCGCGACAAACTCGTGGATGGCTTGGTGATAGGTGTCTATTCTGGTAAGTCGCTCTATGGTGATCAATATACGCCCGGTGATCAGATTGGCTATCTATCGAGTGATGAAGAGGGGATTCATGTACCTTCCACAGCGGACGCTATCTCCAAAGTATATGGGCCAGTGTGCCGGAAGGCGGACGTTAAACTTTTTTTTAACAGCTTTACTTATGATGCTCAGCAGCGTCGATTGTTTCAATCACAACCGCTACTCGATGGCTTTATGATCAACACGCCGGCAGGAGGTTTCGGACGATGCGTCATTGACCATGATGCCGCCCTTTGTTTCCCAGACGGACGCATGACGGTCGAGGCATTTATTAAGCCACGCCAGTACCCAGACGAACAAGGAACTATGCGGCTTCTCAGCAAGTACAATCATGACCGAGATGCTCATCGAGGGTGGGAGTGGATCCTCAATCCTGATGGCACAATCGAGTTCCGTGTTAATCAGGGTGCTGGTGGCGAAGTGGGCCTTAAATCCAAAACACCCCTTCGTCTGGAGCAGTGGACACATCTGGCGTCAGTGCTGGACGCTCCAGGTGGACAGGCGCGAATCTACGTCAATGGGAAATTGGATGCCGTGACCTCCATCAGCACATCAGCACCACGCATGAATCTAGATCAGGATCTCTATATCGGGCGATACGGTGGCATGAACATGGCGGTTTTCAACGGCCTGATAGACGAACTGCGGCTGAGTGATGCCGTAATTGACTTTCGATCGCCGCCGACCCATCCATACAGCGGCGAAGAGCCGCATACGGTGGCGCTCTATCACTTTGACGCACTAATCAATACTCGCCAGTTCAAGGATGATACACCAGCAGGTAAGCATCCGGCTCACTTGCTCAATGGTGCGTCCGAGGAAGTGCAGCGTGATTCCTTGCCGGGTTTCGGAAGTGCGCTGAATATATCGCCAGCGGCGGACTGAGCCGCGACCTGCTAAATTAATGACGCAGCGTTTAGGGGCCTCCAATATTTCTAAATACAGCGTTATCTACTAACCGTGCAGTGTCATGGACAGCAGGGATCGTTGTGTTGGTTTCCCCATCGTCGCTGCGGTTTCTCGACCACAAGACAGTAGTATGTCCTTGCGTTTTTACGCCTTGACGACCCTGGCCTTGACCGAAGGCACTTTGGCCATGGCGTTGCGCGTATCGACGATCAGTTTGGCATGATCGCCGACAAGCTGCCAGTCAGTAGCCGCGTGGTTGGTCGCGATAAGAACGCAGTCATACGTCGCCAGGCTTTGGGCGGTCAGTTCGACACTTTTTTTGCCCAGGTCGCCCCAGCGGCGCATGTGATGGGTGGCAGGAACATGCGGGTCATTGTAATCGACGTGAACGCCGAGTTCTTCGAGCTGGGTGATCAGGTCAAACGTGGGACTTTCGCGCACGTCGTCAATATCGGGTTTGTACGCCAGACCCAGCACCAGCACACGGGCGGACTTGGTGGCTTTGTCGGCTTCGTTCAGGGCGCGGATTGTTTTTTCCACGACATAACGTGGCATGTGGTGGTTGACTTCACCCGCCAGCTCGATGAAGCGCGTGGTCTGTCCGACTTCACGAGCTTTCCAGGTCAGGTAGAACGGATCGACGGGTATGCAGTGGCCGCCCAGACCAGGGCCGGGATAAAAAGCCTGGAAACCAAAGGGCTTGGTCTTGGCGGCTTCGATCACTTCCCACACGTCAATATCCATGGCATCGAGAATCACCTTCATCTCGTTGACCATGGCGATGTTGACGGCGCGATAAATATTTTCCAGCAGTTTGGCAGCTTCGGCGACTTCGGCGGAGCTGACCGGCACGATTTTCGCGATGGCGTGCGAATAGAGTTTTACGGCCAGTTCGCCGCTGTTGGGTTCAATACCACCGACCAGCTTGGGGATGGTCTGGGTGTTGTGGTCTTTGCGCCCCGGATCCTCGCGTTCGGGGCTGAATGCCAGGAAAAAATCCTGACCGACACGCAGTCCTTTGGCTTCAAAACGTGGCAGCATCACTTCGCGCGTGGTGCGCGGATAGGTGCTGGATTCAAGCACGACCAATTGCCCCGGGCGCAGGGTTGCCGCAATATCATTGGAGGCATTTTCGATGAAGGAAATATCCGGTTCCAGATGTTTACCAACCGGCGTGGGGACGCAGACGATGACCACATCGCATTCGCCCAGGCGCTTCATATCCGAGGTGGCATCAAAACGGCCGGCCTTGAGCATGGTTGCAACCATGTCGCTGCCGAGGTGTTTGAGATAATTGCGTCCCGCCTTCAGTGACTCGATTTTGCGGCCATCGACATCGAAACCGACAACCGGATAACCAGCCGCGTGGAAGGCCTTGAGAAGGGGCAGGCCGACGTATCCCAATCCGATCACGCCGACGACCGCCTGTTTATTTTCGATTTTGCCTGCCAGGGTCTTTTTCATCAGTATTCCTTTAATTTGACCAGTTCGAGTTTTTGGGACAGTTCCTGCCGGATATCAACCAATTATCAAAGTATCGGCGAAATGTTGAGCGCCGATGTTTTGTTATCGGCCAATTATGGCAGATACTTTTTTGCTTGTCAGCCCGGCGGGATGAAACTGCACTTTTTTGCCGCCGAGAGCGCAATTTTTGCTTGCAATGATGATTGACCAAGGTATGATCCGCATTCGTCGTTAAGGTTGTCAGTTGTTTCCAGCGGTATGGATGCCAGATGGAAACAGGCCGAAATCAGAATGATTTGGCCCGACAACGGAAGGCATGGACGCCATGACCACACGCGCACCGTCCCATAGTCGCTCACGTCTGTCGCAACTCTGGCAGCTGCCTTTACTATTGATATCGCTGGGTCTTTTTGGGTATGCCGCCTATCTTTTTATTGATCCGCGGCCGGGGTTGACACTGCAACAAAAGCTGGAATTTGCCGATGCCCTGATCGAGCAGGAACGCCCGGAAGCGGCGTTGGAATTTCTAAACAAGCTGCTGAGTGACGAAAAGCTGGAACCGCAGAATGAGGCTCAGGTGCATCTGCTGCTGGCCAGTGGCCTGGCCAAGGCGCAGCATCAGCGCCGCATTTCCATTCCGGTCAATCATCAGCGGATTATCGAGCAGTTGCGCCTGGCGCTGCAGATGGGTATCAGCCCCAATGCGGCCATTCACAAGCAACTGGCTGAAAGTTATGAAGCCCTGAGCCAGCCGGAGGAAGCTCTGGCCAATTATCGCCGCGCGATGACGCTGGATCCTGATCTTGGCCTGCCGATTCGTAAAAAAATCATCACTTTGCAACTGGGGCAGGATGAGCTGGGAGCGGCAGAGGCATCGCTTCAGCAATATGTTCAGCAGCCGCAGATCAGTGATTCGGAAAAGGCCTGGGCACTGGGCGAACAGGCGATGCTGCTGATTGATCGTGGGGCGATAGCGCCGGCGCGCACGCTGCTGGATCAGGCGCTGGCGCTGGAGCTTGATCCTGTGGCGCAGGGGGAAATCAACTATCGAATTGGTTATGCCGCATGGAAGTTGAACCAGCCGCAGGAAGCCGAGCGTTATCTGCGCGTGGCGCGCGATCAGTTGAAGGTCCGTCATCCGCTGGATGCCGATGCCTGCTGGTTGCTGGGTCGTATCCATCAGGATCGTGGCGACGCCAGGGGCGCAATTTCGTTTTATCAAACGGTGCTGGCCAGCCACATTGATTCGCCACTGGCGCTGCTGGCGCGGGTGGGGCGCGGTACGACGCGCATTCTCGACGGACAGGATGAAGCCGGTCTGGCGGATCTGCAGGACAGTATGCGTGAGCTGATGAGCAAGGCCTCACGCGCCAAATACAAACCGCAGGCAGTGGCGGAAATGAAAAAGTCAGCCGCGGTTTTGACCCATCACGAAAACTACAGCGGCGCCCTGGAAGTGCTGGGATGGGAGCAGGAGCTTCTCGATGGCCAGCCTCCGGCAGAGTTTTTTGCCCGTCTGGCCCTGGTTTATGAACGCAAAGCCGACCAGATGGAAAGTTCGCTGGCGGACCTGAAACAGGCTGAACGCCTCAAGCGCCAGCAGCAGGTGCGCGATCTGCGCATTAAAAATGGTGATGCACTGGTGGCGTATTCGCGGCTGCTGACCGTTGATAATGATGGCGCCTATGGCGATGCCCTGTGGAAGGGGATCGACCTGTATGACCGGGCGGGTGATATTCAGCGGGTCGTATCGGCATTGGAATTGTTTGTGGCCGAAAGGCCGGATGATCGCCTGGCGCCTGATGCGCTGCTGCGCCTGGGCAAGGCGTGCCAGGCAGCGGGGATGATCGATAAAGCCATTGACGCATATCAGCGTAATTTGTTTCGCTATCCTAAGAGTATCGCCGCTGCCAAAAGCGCCGTGCCGCTGGCCCAGGCGTATATCGCCCGCGGGCCGATTGCGTATGCCAAGGCGGAAAGCGTATTGCGCAGCGTGATAGAAAATAACCCGTTGGTCACTCCTGAAGCCGAGGAATTCAAGCAGGCGCTGTTTGAACTGGGCCAGCTTTATTATCGCACGAGCCGCTATGAAGAAGCGATTGCCCGGCTGGAGGAATGGACGCAGCGTTATCCGCAGGATGAACGGCTGGGGCAGATGCTGTTTTTGATGGCTGACAGCTATCGCAAGAGCGCTGAGTTGCTGACGGTGCAACTGGCGTCAACCAACCCCGGCGATGCGGTGATCGATGCCAGCGAGGCGACGGCAGCGCGTCGCCAGCGTTTGAGCAAAGCACGCGGGTTGTATGACCAGGTGGTGGATTGTTTCCGCAGCCAGCCACCCACGCGCGAGCTTGACAAGGTGTACATGCGGTTGAGCCATTTTTACCGGGCTGATTGCCAGTACGATCTGGGTGACTACGAGGACGCGATCAAACTTTATGATGTGGCGGCGTTCCGCTATCAGGATGACCCGTCGGCCCTGGCGGCGTATGTGCAGATCGTCAATGCCAACTGTGCCCTGGGGCGAATGGCTGAAGCCAAGACCGCCAACGAACGGGCCAAATGGTTGTTGCGCCGCATGCCCAAGGAAGCATTTGAAGATGGTTCGTTTTCCATGCCGCGCCAATACTGGCAGCAATGGTTGAAATGGACCAACGATTCAGGTTTATGGTGATCGGCTGGCTGGATCGGTGAGAACGGCGGCCGGTCGGATGAATGATGCGTAGTGATGGTTGATACGGCGAAACACAACGGAACTGTGATGAACAAACAATCGCCAGCCAATGTGTTCAAAACTGCGGCCAGTGCCAGCACCAGTGCCGCTCAGCGTGTTGTTGCGGCACTGGAGGCGCAGGTGCAGTTATATCGGCGGCTGGCCAAGCTGGCGGAATTGCAGCATGTGCATGTTCAGCAGGAGCGGATCGAAGGGCTGCTGGAAGTGCTGACACAGCGACAGCAGGCGCTGGATGAGCTGGGCCAACTGGAACATGAAGTTGCCCCGGCGCGCCGCAACTGGGCGGATTATGCCGCAGGCCTTCAAGCTGATCTGCGCCACCGTGCTGAGGCAGCCATGGCGGAAATTCGCCAGTTGTTGCAGGTCATCACCTCGGCTGACCGGGATGATGCCCTGGTGTTGCAGCAGCGGAAATTGAATCTGGGCCGGCAGATCACTCAGACACAGGCGGCTCGGAACGTGAATCGCACCTATGCCACAGTGCTCAGTGCGCCGCGGCCGGCATCGTTGGATGTGAAAAGCGAATAAGGCGCAGGCAGGCTGCAGCGCCAAGTGGTTGACGGGCGGTCGCTGATCGGGTGATGGGTGGTTTGATGATGAGGATTGATGGTCGATGGCGGATGGTTTGTGATGACCTTGTTAAATGAACAACCTCAGATAGCAGGCCCGGCACGAATCGAGGAGCTGGGGCGGATCATCCTTGCCTACAGCGAAGTGACGGAAAAATTGCAGCAGTCGCATGAGCGTCTGGAGCAGACCGTGTTGTCACTGCGCGAAGAGCTGAGCGAAAAAAACCGATTGCTGGAACGGAAAAACCGCCTGGCGGCGTTGGGCGAGATGGCAGCGGGTATGGCGCATGAAATTCGCAATCCGCTGGGCGGCATACAGCTTTATGCCTCCATGCTCGACAAGGATGTGGCGGATCGGCCTGATTCCCAGCAGTTGGTCGGGAAAATCCGTCTGGGTGTGCGGCGGCTGGAGGAGCTGGTGGGGCAGGTGCTGCAGTTTTCGCGTGAGATGACGCCGAACCTGCAAAATGTCGCGTTGGCGCAATTGGTCGATGAAGCGGTGGAACTGGCCGGGCCAGCACTGGTTCAAAATGATATTCGTTGCGTTGTCGAGATTGAATCCGGGCTGAGCGCAATGATGGATGAGCGATTGATGGGCCAGGCGCTGTTGAATCTGCTGCTCAATGCTGCTGAAGCGGCGGGCAGCGGCGGGTGCGTGCAAATCGGTTGTCATCGTCACGTCGCGCAGGATCGTAACGGGCAGTTGGTGCTGGTGATTGAAGATGATGGGCCGGGCATTGGCGCTGAAGTGATGGATCGCATTTTCAATCCATTTTTCACCACCAAGGATACGGGTACGGGTCTGGGGCTGGCGATTGTGCATCGGATTATCGAGGCGCATGACGGCAGCATCCATGTGGTCAATCGCCGGCAGGGCGGAGCACGTTTTGAAATAAGGATACAGGCGTTGCAAGCCAGCGCTGAAGTTACGCTAACACGGGAAAACCATGGCACGAATCTTGATCTGTGACGACCAGGAAATGATGCGTGATTCGCTGGCGGCAACGCTGGCGCGTGAGGAGCACGATGTCGTTGCGTGCGGCGATCCGGGCGTTGCCCTGCAACGAGTGAGCAGTTCGCGTTTTGATCTGTTGATCACCGACTACCGCATGCCGCGCATGAATGGCAACGAACTGCTGGCGCAGGTGCGTAAAGTGCGGCCGGACCTGCCGGTGGTGCTGATGACCGCTTTTGGCACGGTGGAGAATGCGGTGGCGGCGATGAAGGGCGGCGCGTATGACTTCATCCCAAAGCCGTTCGATGGGGCACAGATCAAGCTGGTGGTGGACCGGGCGATTGAGCATGGGCGGCTGGTCAACGAAAACCAGGTGTTGCGCAGCATCGTCGATCAGAATGCGCCGCGGCCGCTGGTTGGTTCAGGTCAGTCGATGGAAATGATCAAGGCGCAGATTACCAAGGTGGCTGCTTCCAGCGCAACAGTTCTGATTCGCGGTGAATCGGGTACGGGCAAGGAGCTGGTGGCCCGGGCGATACACCAGTTTTCGCCGCGGGCGCAAAAGCCGTTTCTGGCGGTCAATTGTGCCGCCCTGAGCGAGAATCTGCTGGAATCAGAACTTTTCGGACACGAGCGCGGCGCGTTTACCGGCGCGGATCGGCTGCGGCGCGGACGTTTTGAACTGGCTGACGGCGGTACGTTGTTGCTGGACGAAATCAGCGAAATTGCTCCGTCGTTGCAGGCCAAACTGCTGCGCGTCCTGCAGGAAAACCAGTTTGAACGGGTTGGTTCCAGCAGTACGCAAAGCGTGGATGTGCGCGTGGTGGCGACAACCAATCGCGATCTGGAACAGTGCGTGGAGGAGGGGAAGTTTCGCGGCGATTTGTTTTATCGGCTGAATGTGGTGCCGATCGAACTACCACCATTGCGCCAGCGCAGCGGCGATATTCCTGAATTGTGCCGGCATTTCCTGCATCAAATTGCCCGGCGCACCAACACGGCTTATCGTCATATTGAACCGGAAGCGATTCGCCTGCTGCAGCGGTATAACTGGCCGGGCAATGTGCGCGAATTGCAGAACATCATCGAGCGCGCAATTGTGCTGGAAACCCAGCCGGGCGTGATCCGGGCGCAAACCATCGAACCATGGTTGCGTGTTCGACCGTTGCCCAGCAGTTCCGACGGGGATTTCTCCGGCCGTCCGCTGGCGGACATGGAGAAACAGGTGATTTTGACGACGCTGGATCAATTTCATGGTCATCGTATTAAAACAGCCCGTGCCCTTGGGATTGGGGTGCGGACGCTGGGGATGAAGCTGAAAAAGTGGAAGGAAGAGGGAGAGTTGATCGAGGCGTGATGGCGCAAACATTGCGCGTGTGGCGCAGTATCGGCGCATGATCCGACGAATATCCGGGGCTGTTTTCAGCCAGAGTTTGACTGGCACGCGGTTTGATAGGGTGAAGTGATGGCTTTTGTCGATAGATTACTGAATCAGGGCACGACACCGCTGATCGAGCGAACGCTGGAGTTCAGTGCCGAACGACACAAGTTGCTGGCGGAAGATATCGTCAATGCGAGCACGCCAGGTTATGTGCAGAAGGATATGTCGTTGGCGCGGTTTCAGGGCCTGCTTCGCCGACGGGTTGAGCTGCGACGAAACAGCGGGCCTGGCGCGGTCAGTTTTGATGATATCAAGGGCCAGTTGACCCATCCGCGCTGGGGTATTGTTTTTCATGATCGCAATAACCGGTCGATGGAGAATCTGATGACGGAACAGACCAAAAACGCGCTCATGCACCAGATGGCGATTGAACTGCTTCGTAAGCAGTATGCCCAGTTGGAAAGCGCGCTGCGCGAACGGATTTCGTAGTCGCTCAAGCCTCTGGACTGAAGTTGCAGCCGACGTGATGGGTTAGTGCAAGCGGAAGCAGGGATCACAGCAGTACGATTTGACGAATAGGAATCAGAAATGTTTGAATCACTTGATATCGGTGCCAGTGGGTTGGTGGCTCAGCGTCAGCGGATGGAAACCATCGCGCAGAATCTGGCCAACGCCAACACAACGCGCAACGCCCGCGGGGAAATTTCGCCATACCGGCGTCGTTTTGTGGTGTTTCAGCCGGCGCGTGACAAGAGCGGGGCTGCCGGTGTGCGGGTCGGGCGGATTGGGCTGGATCAATCACCGTTTCGTCGCGAATATCGCCCGGATCATCCCGATGCGGTCAAACAAGGCCCGGACAAGGGGTATGTCATGATGCCCAATATCGACATGGCCACGGAAATGGTGAATGCGATTGAGGCCTCGCGTGCGTATGAAGCAAACATTACGATGATGGAGACGAGCAAGGCGATGTTTAATGCATCCTTGCGGTTGCTGGTGTAGATTAAGCAAAGTGATGGCTGAACGAATCAGTGATGAGTAGTCTGATCGAAGTCGAATTATGAATATCAACACCGATCTCAATATCGCCAAACCGTCGATTGCCGGCGCGGCATCGAAGGTTGGGGAAGCGGCCAAGACTGGCGGAGCCAGTTTTTCGGACATGCTGAAAAACAGCATCAACGAAGTGTCACGGCTGCAGCAGGACGCCAGCCGGGCGGTGGAGGATCTGGTGACGGGTCAGACCAACAATGTGACGGGTGTCATGACGGCGATGGAAAAGTCGGATCTGGCGTTCAAGACCCTGCTGGCGATTCGTTCCAAACTGATGGATGCGTATGAGGAGATCAAGCAGATCAATGTTTAATGGTCGTTGATGATGGATGGGCGCCTGCGGCTGACTGCCAGCCACTGCCGACGACCAGGCATCATCAACCCGCGCGGCGGAGCCGCGTTTATTCGCCCGGAGGGCGGCTATGAATTTTCTGAAAACCCAATATGAACGCATCCACCAGCAACTCTCCGGGCTGAGCGCCAGTCAGAAGATGCTGACGGTGGCGCTGGTGGCGATCATCGTGATGACGCTGTTCTGGTGGGGCCGTTACGCCGGGGAAGCGGAGATGGTTCCGCTGCTGGACATGCAGATGTCGGATGTGGACCTGGCGCGCATCCCGGATCACCTGCGTGCCAAGGGTATCAGCTACAAAGTGGTCGGCAAGCAGATCAAAGTGCCAGCCGATCAGCACGCCCTGGCGTTGGCGGATCTGGGTTATTCGCGGATGCTTCCCAAAAATACCGCCAGTGCTTTTGACGGTATTCTGGCCAAGATGAACATGTTCGATTCGCCGGATAAACAGCGGGCGATGTGGAACGAAGCCAAACAGGCACGCCTCAGTCAGATCATCAGCAATTTTGAAGGTGTCAGCGATGCAACGGTGCTGATTGAAGCCGGGATGCAGCGCGGCATCGGCATTAATAAACTCGATCCCCGGGCGACGATCAACATTGCCATGATTCCCGGTACGCGCGTGACCAGTCACCTGGTGAATGCTGCGGCTGATCTGGTGGTGGGGGCACAGCAGGGGTTGAAACTCCGCGACGTGCGCGTGGTGATCGACGCCAAGCCGTATCGGCCGACGATCAACGATGATGAGTTTGCCGCCAGCGGTACGGCGTTGTTGGAGCAGCAGGTTGCCGCCGAGCAGTATTACGCGAATAAAATCCAGGCGAATCTGTCGTTCATGCCCGGTGTGATCGTGGCGGTGCAGTGCCAGATCAATAACAAAAGCACGCAGACGCAGTCACATACGATTGATAAGGATAAAAAGATTCAGTTGGAAAAAATGATCGAAACAACCCAGGAGGAAACGCAGGGGAGTGAGCCAACCCACACTGAACCGGGGGCTGTTCCCAATACGGGCATGGCCATTGCGGAGGAAGCATCGCCGGTGGCCAGCAACAGCACGACCAGCGAGCAGAACCGCACGGAGTTTGACAATGACTGGGATCAGAAAAACACGGTGGTGCGCGATCCCGGCGGCGATGTGACGGTGCTGGGGGCGTCGATCCGCCTGCCGCGCAGCTACTGCGTGCAGGTTTATCAGGCGCGACATGGGCGGGACAAAACGCCGGACGATGCAGCACTGGATGAAATTCTGAAAAATGAGTTGTCCACGGCGCGGGATGCGGTGCGCACGATCACCCAGGTGCCGGTGGAGAATATTTCCGTGGCCCTTTATTACGATTCGCTGCCGGCGGAGTTGACGGATCCGGCGGCGACCACGGCGGCGTCGTTGCCGCTGGGACTCAGCACACATGCCCGCGAGATTGCCATTGGAGCGCTGGCGGTCATCAGTTTGTTCATGGTGCTGATGATGGTGCGCAAAGGTGCGCCCATGCCGACGGTGGCAGCAGCGCCGGTTGAGAATCGGACGCCGCCGCAATTAGTTGGGCGCGAGGGTCTGGCCGGCGAGGCCAGCGAGGGCGACCCGATGCTCGATGGGATGGAGCTGGATGATGAGGCGGTTCGCGCCCAGCAGGTGATCGGGCAGGTGCAGAATCTGGTCAAGGAAAATCCTGATGCGGCGGCGCAGCTGGTGAAACGGTGGCTGAATCGCAGTTGAGCTGAAGATAGATCATGACGGAATCGAAGCAGGATTGAAACTGAGTTGAAGTTGTCGGGACATTGAATTGCCCGTGTCGATTACAGGTTGATTGAATATTTGATGGGCAGGCAGCTATGGATAAATCAGCCGGAGAACTCGCCGGAGTGCGTAAAGCCGCGGTGCTGCTGTTGTCGCTGGAGCAGGATCAGGCTGCGGAGATTCTCAAGCGCCTGCCGCCGGAGGCGGTGGAGGAGATTTCGCGCGAAATCGCCTCAACTGGCCAGGTTTCCAACAATGCCCGGCGGGAGGTCTTTTCCGAGTTTTATAATCAGGCGCTGGCCAACAGTTATCTCAGCGAGGGCGGCTTGGAATATGCCAAAAGTCTGCTGAAGAAAAGTCTCAGCGACAGCGACGCCGATCGGATCATCAAGCAGGTGACGCAGCAGGTGCAGACAACGCCATTCAGTTTTCTGCAGAAGGCGGAAAGCGAGAACCTGCTCACGTTTATTCAGGATGAGCATCCCCAGACGATTGCGCTGATTCTGGCGCATCTGCCCAGCCAGAAAGCGAGTGAAATTCTGGTGGGCCTGCCCGGGCCCAAGCAGATTGAAGTGGTCAAGCGGGTGGCCAACATGGAGCAGACCAATCCTGAAGTGATCAAGGAAGTGGAACGGGGTCTGGAACATCGGCTCAGCGATATTGTCAGCCAGACATTCGAGAAGGCTGGCGGAGTGGATACGGTGGCGGAAATTCTCAATCTGGCGGATCGAAGCACGGAAAAAGGGATCATGGAAGGTCTGGAAGCGGAGGATCCCGATCTGGTGGAGCAGATTCGTCGGTTGATGTTCGTCTTTGAGGATATTCTGCTGGTCAACGACAAGGGAATTCAGTCGGTTCTGAAGGAAATCGACAACGAGGAGCTGGCTCTGGCGCTCAAGACCGCCAGCGAAGAGCTGAAGGAAAAGATCTTCAAGAATATGTCCGAACGGGCCAGCCAGTTGATTCAGGAAGATATGCAGTACATGGGGCCGGTGCGGGTCAGCGATGTGGAAATGGCGCAGCAGAAGATCGTCGATGTGGTGCGCCGGTTGGAGGATTCAGGCGAGATTATCATTGCCGGCCGGGGCGGCGAGAAGGAAATGGTGGTTTAAAGGAAGACGGACGTGTCGGATTTGCCGGAGTGTTGCGGCGGTATGAATGGAAAGTGTTGAAAGTACATGGGTTTGATCAAGTTTAATTCGGCGCCGGGCAAGGTAGTGCCGTTTTCGATGAAAGATATCGAACTGACGGCCAAACAGATGCTGCTGCGCGCCCAGCAACAGGCGGATCAGATTCTGGCCGAGGCTGAGGGGCAGGGAGAGGTGATGCGTCAGCAGATGCAGGTGCAGGGCAGGGACGAAGGTTATGAACAGGGCCTGGAGGAAGGGCGCGAGGCTGGTCGGCAGCAGGCGATGCAGGAATATCAGCAGCAACTGGCGGAGGTGCATGCGGCCATGGGCCAGGCGCTGGTGCAGTTTGAACAGTCGCGGCAGGATTTGCAGCGTGATGTGCTGCGGGAAGTGGTGGGGCTGGCGGCGGCGGTTGCCCGGCGTGTCACCTGTCGGCAGTCGCTGATCGAGCCGCAGGTACTGCAGGAAAATCTGGTTCAGGCGCTGAGATTGGTGGTTCATCGCGCGGATGTGCGCATTGTGGTTAATCCGGCGCAACGAGAGACGATCGAGCAATTACTGCCGCAGATGGCGCTGGCCTGGCCGCAGTTGCAGCATGCGACGATTGCTGAAGACCCGGCGGTTCATCCGGGTGGTTGCCGATTATCAACCGACGCCGGCGACATTGACGCGGATATCAACACGCAGCTCGATCGTATCATTGCGGAATTATTGCCTCTGGCTGATGCAAACGATCTGGATAACCAGTAACTGCCCGCGGCGGAGCGCGGTGGGCTGAATTGAATGAATAAGCGTGTTTTGCGACACGGATGTCGTTGCCATGAACAGTTGTGTTGCCACTGCCAATTCGACCGGTGATGAATATCTTCGCGCCCAGTTTGATGCGGTGAAGATGACCATGCCGCTGCGCGCCATCGGGCGGGTGACGGCGGTATCCGGTTTGACGATCGAAGCAGCGCAGTTGCCTGTACCGCTGGGCTCACTTTGTCGGATTCATCTGATGGGGGGGCGGACCAGCACGGCGGAAGTAATCGGTTTTCAGTCGGATCGTACGCTGTTAATGCCGTTGACAGCACCGACCGGCGTTGCCCGTGGCGACCGGATCGAAAATGTAACGGCAGCGCCGCGCATCTGGTGTTCGCCGCAACTGCTGGGGCGGGTGCTCAATGGCTTTGGCCAGCCGATCGATGGTAAAGGGCCGCTGCCGCTGGCCGAGTCGCGGCGGATCGATGCCAAAAGCCCAGCCCCGCTGGATCGGACGAACATTCGTCAGCCCATTGCCACCAGCGTGCGCGCGATCGACGGTCTGCATACCTGCGGTCTGGGGCAGCGCATGGGGATTTTTTCCGGCCCGGGTGTGGGCAAAAGCACGTTGCTGGCGTCGATTTCACGTTTCACCAGTGCCGATATTTCGGTGATTGCGCTGATCGGTGAGCGCGGGCGCGAAGTGCAGGAGTTTATCGAGCACAGCCTTGGGGCCGAGGGTCTGCAGCGCTGCGTGGTGATTGTCAGCACCAGTGATGACTCGCCGCTTTTGCGCGTGCGGGCAGCCCGGGTGGCGTGCACGGTCAGCGAATATTTCCGCGACCAGGGCGCCGATGTGCTGCTGTTGATGGACTCACTGACGCGCATGTGCCAGGCGCAGCGCCAGATTGGTCTGGCTGCCCATGAACCACCAGCCACCAAGGGCTTTCCACCGAGCGTTTTTACGTTGATCCCTGAAATTCTGGAACGTGCGGGTAAAACTGCCGCCGGTTCGATCACCGGTTTTTACACGGTGCTGGTGGAAGGGGATGACTTTAACGAGCCGATCCCCGATGCGGTCAAGGGGATCACTGACGGGCACTTGTGGTTGAGTCGTGCCCTAGCCAATCGCGGGCATTTCCCGGCGATTGACATGCAGCAGAGTATCAGCCGTGTGCGCGGTGATGTGATCGACAAGGATCACGCGACGGCTGTGCGGCGCATCCTGTCGCTGAGTGCAATTTATCAGGATATCGAAGATCTGGTTAACATCGGCGCCTACGTGCCGGGAGTGAATCTGGAGTTTGATCTGGCGGTGCAGGCACGACCCAAGATTATTCAGTATCTGCAGCAGCCGCCGGACGATCCATCCGACCTGGAGCTGTCACGGCGCAAGGTTGTGGATCTGGCGGGCTGGATCGATCAGATGGACAAGGCGCTACGGGCGCAGGCGGCGAAGGTGAATCGGGCCGGCGGGCCGGTGGTGGCGCAGGCGGTCGGAGCGCCCAAAGCGGTGTCGGCGTAGCCATTGAGCGAATGAGTTATGGCACGATTTCGTTTTAATCTCGAAGGTGTGCTCAAACATCGAAAGCACATCGAGCAGGAGCAGCAGCGGCGCATGGCCGATCTGCTCCGGCAGATGGAGTCGTTGCGCGATCAGGTGAAGGAGATTGAACAGTCGATCAATGGTAATACGGAAGATTTACGCACCAGTCGTCTGACGGGAAAGCTGGATCTGTCTTACCTGGCGGCGCATCGTCGGTTTGTGGCGGGGATGCGGGCAAAGGCCATGGCGTTGGTTCAGAAAATGGCTCGCTTGCAGGGGCAGATCGAGCAGGCGCGGGCGGAGCTGGCGCAGGCGGCGGTGCAGTACAAAATCATGGAAAAGTTGAAGGAAAAACAATTTGCCCGCTGGCAGGAGCAGATCAATCAGAAAGAGCTGGCGGCACTGGATGAGGTGGCGATGCAGATGAGTTATGTGCGTATCGCGCAGGGGCGCGATGAGGAGTTGAGACTGGCTGATGCCGGGCAGCAAGCCCAACGGATCGAATCATGAAATATATTGTCAATGCCCTGTTAATTGTTCTGGCCTTGAATTTTCTGGTCGTTGCCGGCGGCATTGGATGGTTATTTTACAACAAGCAGCTCGACCGCGAGCGCATTGGGCAGATTCGTGAGATTGTCTTTCCGCCACCGGTGGAGGAGCCAAAAGAGGAGAATGCCAATGCGCCAACCACCCAGCCAGTTCCGCCGTTGGAGCAACTGTTGGCGCGGGTGACGGGGTATGGTTCAACCAACGAGAAACTTGAGCAATCACAGCAGTTGTTTGATGCCCAGGCGGCGGAGTTGGAACGCAAGCGGCAGGAATTGACCGCGCAGTTGACGACGATCAACCAGGCGCGGGAGCAACTGACAGCGGATCGTGAAAATCTGAAAAAACAGCAACAGACGCTGGAGGCAGAGCGTCAGGAAACCGAGCGTCTGGCCAATGACAAGGGTTTTCAGGATAGCTTGGCGTTGTATCAGTCCATGCCCAGCAAACAGGCCAAACAAGTGTTCATGGGGCTGGATGATGAAACGGTGATTCGTTACCTGCAGGCGATGCCGCCACGAACGGCAGCGCGTATTGTAAAAGAATTCAAGTCCCCGGCGGAAATCAGCCGAATTCAACATTTGATGGAGATGATGCGTCAGGCCGAGCCTGCGCCGACTCCAGCGCCTGAAGCCACGGCGTCCACGGAAGGACTTTGATGCCCCCCACGTTGGTTGCACA
>JADLCB010000013.1 GCA_020847375.1 Phycisphaerales bacterium
ATCAAGGAAAAAATCCCAAACCCCAATCCCATGCTACCCCTGCTCAGCGTTCAATACCTCGACGAACTTTATGATTCAATCCTTCATTCCCCAACCCAAAGGGGGTACGATGTCTGGGGACTTCCCTGAAACCAGATCACCTTTGACCATCGCCAGACCCTTCATCGATGTTGGATCGATCGAAGCCAAAGCCCGCGAAATGACCGGACTGGAGCGGAGAATACTGCTTTGACGCTGGATATAGCTTTCCGTATCGCCGCGATAACCTTCGGCTTCTTTTAGGGGAGTTGGGGCATATTTTTCGACATAGATTCGGGCGGAGGATTCGTAAACAGGGCTGGCCAGCAGCAGATAAATGAAACCAGCCAGCAGGAACAAGCCTGCCGTCGCCAGCAGGCTCCAGCGCCTGCGCCATAGAACCTCGATCAACGGCGCGCTACTGCTCAGGGCATCGACGGGAACGCCGAGATGGCCAAGGGCGGTAACGCCTGAATTATTCGCAATCATTTTGTGCATATCCGAGTACCCAATACCAGCAGTCTCTCGGACGCTCCCCTCCACAGGGATGCGTCAATACGAGTCTGGATCAGCATTTGTTTGCTTACAACAAATACCTGTCTGGTGGAAATAGATCAGGGTGCTGACCCTGATCGCTTACATTCTGAAGCAATTAAATTTTGGTCCGCCACCAGCTTGCAATGAACTTAATACGATTCTACCACAAGATATTTCGTCAGGCGTTCCAAAACAAAGTAATTCGCGCCAATCTGCCATACCCCGATCAATCATTGCCTGTTACAGGTGTGCCTATCTGGAATCATCCGTAGAATAAACCCAAGTTAACGAACGTCCTATAAATTACAGCAAAAATTAAAAAAAATAAATAGTTGGCTACAAAAATGTTGGAAATTGCACGAGATGTGGGTTATTAATTTTTTTGCTCGATGAGTTCTGCCATTAACCAAAGCGTGTAGGCGACGGCCGGGGTCCAGTATTCGCAATTTTGCCAGCTACCGGCCAACAGTTCGGGTTGGTCGTCAACCGAACCACCAATTCCGTTCATCACACCACCCTTGATAACGGGGGTTGGCGGTTTGAGGTGCTCAGCCGCGTACAACAATGGCTGATGCAGGCCCACGCCCGAAATGGTGCTGATGTTGAAAGGGTTGACCCCAATAATCCAGTCGAGTTGGCGCTGGGCTAAAGCGTAAGCTACGTCTGATACAGAAGTTAGGTTGCCGGATAATGTGGATCTCGTATCGCTGGCACGATGATTGGCCAGCGTCTTGGCCGCCCGCGCCAAACCAACGCCGTGGCTGGCCAGATGGGCGTTAATTCCCACCCACCAGGATTCGTCGTCGCCGCTGCTGCTGCGTTCCATGAAATAGCGATAGCTTAAGTCTCCGAGCGACCGTCCATGGATATTGTCGCCATCGTGGTACAGCCCGTACGGGATAATCCCAAAGGCGCTGCGGCTGGCCATGCTCTGGAGATACGCGACATGGCTGGTCAGACATTGACGCCATTGCGCTGCTGCAGGGTGATCTGGCCAGGCCCGCAGGGCATCGGATAAGGCAATCAACGGCAAGTTGCCGCGCATGATATCCCGCGACGGTTGAGGCGAATCTGGTTCATGGCGAAAATAGCCAGCCAGCGGCCCTTGCGATTGTTGCAAAAGCATCAGGTGTTGCGCCACTTCCACAGCCTGCGCCAAAAGATCGTCTGCTGGCTGCAGGTGATGCAACTGAACCAGTGCCATAATCCGGGCCGCCAGCGCACCGGCGTCATCGGATAAACCGTTGGCATTAACCCATTCCAGGCAATGGGTCGCTGCCAGTCGGCACTGGGCTGCGTACGGTGGATCGTCGTTGTCCAACTGGCCAGCTAATGCTGATTGGGCGGCAATGAAAAGAAACTGGGTGATTGTGTCTGCCGTCTCGGTATGAATAGTCCGATCATCACTCGTGCCCGGCTTGTTGTCAGTCCAGTCGTTGGCATCATCCCCGCCGCAGTAATTCATGATGGCGCCGGATGGCAGTTGTATCTTCTGAAAATAAAGGTTTCCCCATCGCAACTCCTGCACGATGGGCAATCGCAGCGGGCTGTCTGGCGCGATCAGATCCAGCACGCGCAGCAGACCGATCATGCCGAAGATGGTGGAATTAACCCATTTGCGAACATCGCACGCATCATGCCAGCCGCCAACCACATCCAGATGCTGACCGTTGTCGTCGCGCACACCATCATCCAGATGGCAGGGGGCGTTATATCCCGTGGTGCTGGCGCCGCAGCGCTGGCGGGCGAAGTAATTGATCGATTGGGTGATGGCGTCATCATAAATGTTCGGATCGATCCGAAATGCAGGTGTGATGGCACCATTGCAGCGAATCTGATATTTCCCTGCCTGCTGCAGGGTCGAAAAATCACCGATGAGGTAGTCCCCCAGATCGTCGCCGGCCTCCTGCCATGTTCCGCGCAGTACGACAGCACCATTGGAAAGCACCTGAAATGTCTGGCCGATTTCGCCCCGAGCCAGGCAGAATTTGGCTGACTGTGGCGTATAGCCAACATGATTGACGAGCAATTGTGGAGTTGTGCGCTGGTTGGTTGGACGGGATGCGCCATAACTGCCACTGGCAGCCAGTGCGATGGTCGCCAGCGACTGTTTCAGAAATGTGCGACGTGAGTAAACCATAACGGCTTGACCTGGTCAGCTCATTACCTCGCCAGCAGTCAGACGATGTTGCAACTGGTTGGCATCACTGTGATGGTCCAGTCTGCGCAATCTTCAGGCTACTGCCCCAGAACCTGCTGGTACCATTTGAGCGTTGGTGCCAGCCCGTCGCTGAAATTGACAATCGGGTTGTAATTCAGCAACCGCTGCGCTTTATCCATCTGTGCCACTGAATGTTTAACATCACCAGCCCGTTCTGCCTGATACTGTGGTTTAAGATCAGGGCGATTCAGAATTTTCAGGCAAAGTTCTGCCAGCTCATTCACCGTCACCCGCTGGCCGCAGGCAACGTTGATCACAGTGCCGCCCAACGGCGCAGTCTGGCGCAACGCCAGCAAATTGGCGTGTACGGCATTGGCGACATACGTAAAATCGCGTGACTGCTGACCATCACCAAAAATAACAGGGTTCTTGCCGGCAATAACCGCCTTGGCAAAAGCGGCGATGACCGCAGCGTAGGCACTGTTGGCATTTTGCCGCGGACCAAAAATATTGAAGTAACGCAGGCAGACCGTATCAAGGCCGAGGCTGCCGCTCCAGGCTTGCAGCATGGCTTCGGCGGCAATTTTTTGCGCGGCATAAGGGCTTTTGGCGGAGGTCGCCATGGTTTCAATCTTGGGTAGAACCTCGCTGTCGCCATAGGCGGCGCTGCTGGCGGCAAAAGTTAAACGCTGTACCCCCGCAGCCCGGGCAGCTTCCAGAACGTTAAACGTGCCGTTGATGTTTACGTCATGATAGCGCCGGGGTTCAGCCACGCTTCCCGGCACGCTCCCCAGTGCCGCCTGATGCAGCACATACCGGCATCCGCGCATACAACGCGCCAGCAATGTTTCATCGAGAATCGACCCTTGGTGAAATTCGACGTTGGCAAAGGGGTTGATGTTCGCCTGATCGCCACCGGACAAGTCATCCAGGACGACGGTGGTTGCCCCCAGTGCTGAAAAGGCCTCCACCAGATGCGAGCCGATGAAACCAGCACCGCCTGTGACCAGAACCCGCGCGCCGGTGAAAGCATTGCCGTGAAGTTGCCGCCAGTCGATTGATGAATTAGTGCTCATTGTTAGATTCGTCCCGTGCTGGCCAAGCCAGTAAATTAATTATTGAAGCAGGCGTTCGATCCTGCATTTACTATAAATTGTTCGATCGGCAAAACCAAATGGACACATGAAAAGATGGAATGGCGTTGATCATTTTTCCATCAGCAAAGCTGCATGAAATAAACCATCGATTTCCCCTGATGCGGGTCATCGACTAAGCTAACCATCATGGCGTTAGTTCGTATTTTGACGATTGGTGATATTGTCGGGCGGCCGGGGCGGCAGGTGATCCATGACAAGGTTCCTGAGCTTGTTCGCCAGCACCGCGTCGATCTGGTTGTGGCTAACGCGGAAAACATCGCGGGGGGGTCGGGTATTACGCCCAAGCTATTTCATGACGTGCGATCCTATGGCGTGGATGTGGTGACTCTGGGCGATCACGCCTACCGGCGGCTGGACATTACCCCCATCCTGAAATCGTCCGAACGGATTATTCGACCGGCCAACCTGTCGGCCCGCGCCGCCGGACGATCATTTACGGTGGTGAAGACCAACAGCGGCGTCGAGGTAGCCATCTGCACGGTGTTGGGCCGGATTTTTGTCAATCTGCCAGCGGATGATCCCTTTGCCGCGGTGGATCAAATCTTTGATCAACTTCCCCGCAGCCTGAAGGTGCGCTTGGTTGAGATTCATGCTGAAGCCACCAGCGAAAAAGTTGCGATAGGGCACTGGCTGGATGGCCGGGCAAGTCTGGTTTTCGGAACGCATACACATGTTCCCACTGCCGATGCGCGGGTGTTGGCTGGCGGTACGGCGTACATCAGCGATTTGGGGATGACCGGCCCGTATGATTCGGTGCTGGGTCGCCGTAAAGATCGGGTGGTTCAATATATGACCACCAACATGCCGCAGGCATTCGATGTGGCCACCGGTGATGTGCGCTTATGTGGGGCGCTGGTGGAGATCGACGCGGACACCGGCAAGGCGGTGTCGATCCAGCGCATTGAAGTAACCGGCGATTCTTCCGGGCCGGGCTTTGATGAGGATGATGCCCGCAGCCGACTTCCGCGCAATCAGGAAAACGGGGCCTGACCGTGCGTGACGCGGCGAAATCAACGTATTACCACGTGTGACGACGTGAATTGACCGGCAGTGCGCCGGTTGCTGGCAACGGCGCACCGGCTGGCGATCCATCAAGAGTTTTGCAGCACTTTATTTTTTCATCTCGGTGAATGCGCCGACGGTGGGAAGTTGGCCAACCAGTGGGCGGGCGTAGTCGATAAACGCCTGGCTGATGTCATTCCCGCCCTTGATGTACTGCGGATCAAGATGCTTGGTCTCGCGGGCGACATTACGGATATCCGTCAGATCGTATTCAATCCGGTAGGGCTGGTTGCTGATGCGTTTCATGATGACCGACAAGCCGATGTTGTTGTTTTCATCGGCTGAGGCGATGACCGCTTGCCGTCCCACTTCACGGGCTTCGCTGGCATCGGTTTGAGAAACGTATCCCGGGAATGACCGCTGGAGATAACCAAAGGTATCGCTGCGCACCCGTTTGATTTTCAGATGCGATTTGATCAGATCACTGAGGAAATCACCCAGAATACCTGAACCGGAAAGCTGCACATTGCCGTGGCTGTCCTTTTCGACAGCCCGTCCCAGTTTTTCCGCCAGCACTACAACCATCGGCGTTCCGTTGTGATCGTGAATGCCCTCGGAAACAGCAATCACGCATCGATTCAGTTTCTTGTAAACGCGGTCAACATCACCCAGGAATTTGTCGGGATCAAAATCGACTTCAGGCACGTAAATCAAGTGCGGGCCGTCGTTTTCATAATGACGGGCCAGTACCGAAGCAGCTGTCAAAAAGCCGGCATTACGTCCCATGATGGTATCGACCTTGACGCCGGGCAGGCTCTTGTTGTCAAAATCATCCCCCATGATGGCGCTGGCGACGAACTTGGCGGCTGAACCAAATCCTGGCGTGTGGTCATGGACGCGCAGGTCGTTGTCGATGGTCTTGGGGATATGGAACGTGCGCAGCTCGTAGTTGGCCTGACGCGCCAGATCGTTGACGATGCGCGCGGTGTCCGCCGAATCATTGCCGCCGATGTAGAAAAAGGTACGGACATTATTTTTCTGGAAGCTGGCGAAAATGCGCTGACAGTAATCGGCATCGGGTTTGTCGCGGGTGGAACCCAGCGCTGCTGCCGGAGTCAGGGCCACGCGCTCCAGCAGTTCCGCCGAAGCGTTGTTCAGCTCGATGAAATCCTCGTTGACAATCCCGCGCACACCGTGGCGCGCGCCCAGCAGGCGGTCGATATGCCCGTGCTTACGCGCCTCAAGGGCGACACCAACGAGTGATTGGTTGATGACCGAAGTCGGCCCGCCGGACTGACCAATTACCGCATTTCCTTTAGCAGCCATGATAAAACCTTCATGTTGATACAACTGAAAAATTACGGATTGGAAATGATAGGGGCTGTTGAACTGCGTTCAAGGGGCGGTGAGACGCAAAATTTTATTCGATCCGCGTGAACGGTCGTCCGGTCTGACTTGGTTACTGATCATCGCCACACGCATCGACACGTTCGGGGGAGCTGGAAAATCATAAAAAAATTCCGATCGCAGGGCGACCGGAATCAGCATTGTTTCAGTTTTCAGACTGACCAAGCAGTCAGTGGATGCTAGCCGAGTAATCCGCCCGGGAAGACGGCGTTTGCTTTAATAAACAGCACAATCAGGGCAATGATGCTGGCCACCAAGGCAGCGGCTGTCAGGGCAGTAAAGATATTGTTACGCGGCTGAACTTTGACGACATTGTCATGGGGAGCGCGGGTCATTGGTGTTCATTCCTTTCGGGCGGCCAATTTGCGGATGGCTGGCTCAGGGGGCGCTAGCCGAATCGTGGTTACTTTACCGTTGTCAGCCACCGGTATGGTACTGAATCTATCTGGCTGACAATTCGTCTAGCCACGAATCTGGGTTGTGACTTCCGAACCATTGCGAATCTGATTCAATCGCGGACCTTGCAGGCGACCGGTTGCCTCCTTGGCATCGACCATTTCAACCGTCAAGGTTCCCAGGAAATCGGCGCCCTGAATCACCTTGAATTCCATGCCGCGCTGCACGCCATCGGAAGCGCCAATGTTAATGGTGGCGTAGGGCACACCGGCAATCGGCCGGGTTTCGGTGACTGCGCCACGAATGAGCGGCGAGCCGATGTTGCGCGGCGTATAGGCTGGCGAAGGGGCCAAGCCTGCATCAGCCA
Organism: Phycisphaerales bacterium; assembly: GCA_020847375.1. GTDB lineage: Bacteria > Planctomycetota > Phycisphaerae > Tepidisphaerales > Tepidisphaeraceae > JADLCB01. Next base: position 7,046 of record JADLCB010000013.1, read on the forward strand.
GCTGCGCCGAAAAGGCATTGGCCTGCTGCTGGGTCTGGGTCAACTGCTCAGCCAGAAACTTGCGTTCGCGCTCGGTTGCGTCGAGCTTATTGGTCACTTCGCTCAGACGTTCATTCAATTGCGAATTGCGAACCAGCGTTTCATTGGTCTGGTTACGCAGATCAGCCACTTCGCCAGTCAGTTTCGATGCCTGCGCCTGCGCACTCTGCATCGCTTCGGTCGTGCTCGTCAACTGAACGGACTGAATCGCCAGTTGCTTTTGCAGGGCTGCGATCTGGGTATCCTTGGCGGCAGCGGCTACCTGGGCATCTTGAACCGCTTTGTTCTTGGCTTCGATGGCTGCGTTGGTGCTCTGAGTCAGCGCTGCCAACTGCGCCTGCTGTGCCTGAGCGCTGGCCTTGCTCGCTTCAGCTTCAGTTCGCAGGCTGGCCAGTGCCGTATCCTTGCTGCTCAAGGCTTGGGCGTAATTTTGAACATTGCTCACCCAGACAATCAGTCCGGCGGAGAGCAACAGGGAACAGACAACCAGCAGGAGGACAAAAACTTTGGTAAGAGCGCTCACGGGTGGCTCCTTCGGCCAGGGGTGTTAAGCAACGTTGAATAGCCAATTCGGCTGTATTTATTTTTCAGTCAGTTAATCGATGCAGGATACTGCACACTTCATCATTACAGTCAGCTACACGGCATTGAAACGATCGCGCCAGTAGTTCAGCGACAGCTTCCTGCATCGGCTGTCAACAACAAAAGTCCATGTTAATAGGGGCTGGCAGGCTGTCAAGTTTTTCTTTAGTGGCTGACAGGTTGTAAGTACCTGATTGTATCGGCGCTTTACGCGGGCTGTGACAATACTTTATCGCGAGGATCAATTGCCTGTATTATGGTGACCCAAACGGATTACACGGATGAAGCGAGCAAAAATCAGTATTATTGGAATCGGGCACGTTGGTTCAGCCTGCGCGCTACTGGCAGTTCAACAACGTCTTGGGGACGTAGTGCTGGTGGATATCCCGGCTTTGGATGGTCTGCCCCAAGGCCGGGCGCTCGATTTGTACGAAGCCACCCCGTTGATTGGCACGGATGCCCGTATTATCGGAACCACCAATTATGAGGATGTCCAAGGCAGCGACCTGGTGATTTTGACCGCTGGCGTTGTGCGCAAACCCGGAATGAGCCGGGACGATCTCTTGAGCATCAACGCCGGCATCATCAAAACGATCGCTACTAACGTAGCCCAGGCTGCGCCGCAGGCGATATTGATTGTTGTGTCCAACCCGCTTGATGCGATGGTTTACGCGGCGTGGCAGGCCAGTGGTTTTGCCCCGCAGCGGGTCATCGGGCAGGCGGGGGTGCTTGATACATCGCGCTACCGGGCATTTGTCGCCCAAGCCGTTGGTTGCAGCGTCAATGACGTGCAGGCGCTGCTGCTGGGTGGTCATGGCGATGACATGGTTCCGCTCAAACGCTACACCTACGCCGGGGGTATTCCCATTACTCAACTGCTGGATCATCAGAAGCTGGATGAAATCATCGACCGCACGCGCAAGGGCGGGGCGGAGATTGTGCGCCTGCTGAAGACCAGCAGTGCTGCCTACACGCCGGCGGCTGCAACCATCGAGATGGCCCGGGCGATTCTGCATGACCAGAAGCGCATCTTGCCCTGTGCCGCGTATTGTGATCAGGAATATGGTATCGGCGGTTATTTTGTGGGCGTGCCGTGCGTGCTGGGTTCAGCCGGTGTTGAGCGCGTGCTGCAGGTGGAACTGGACGACGCGGAGCAGCAGGCATTTGATGGTTCCGTCGAGCATGTGCGGTCATTGGTGGCAGCGTTGAAGAAAATGTCGTGAGGCGGGCGTTTCCGTCAAAACCAGTTGCATCATCGCCAGCCATCGTCGGAGCAGAATCAGGTTGAATCACACTTGCGTAGATGATTGCTACTGCGTACAAACACCAGCGTGCCAGACCTCTCCATCAATCTTCGTGGTCTTCAGCTTGCCAATCCAACCCTGACCTGTTCGGGGACTTGTGGCTATGCTAATGAATATGCTGACTTTATGGATTTGTCGCGGTTGGGGGCGTTCGTAACCAAATCGATCACCTTGGAAGAGCGGCCCGGCAATGAGCCAACGCGAATTGTCGAAACCCGAGCGGGCATGCTCAACGCCATTGGTCTGGCTAATGTCGGTCTGCAGCGGTTTTTGAAGGAAAAAGTTCCGCTGCTGCAAAAAATGCCCTGTCCGGTGATTGTCAATGTGGCTGGCCACAGTGTTGATGATTACACCTCAGCCAGTGCTGCCATGGACAGCTTGGAATGCGTCGCGGGGGTTGAGTTGAATGTCTCCTGCCCCAATGTCAAGGATGGTTTGGTTTTCGGCACCGACCCGAAACGACTGCGCAGCCTCGTGACTGAAGTAAAACGTGTTGTTCCGACCAAACCGTTGATCGTCAAACTCAGCCCCAATGTCGATGATATCACCGCGACAGCCCGGGCTGCGGTGGATGGTGGCGCCGATATTTTATCGCTGGTCAACACCTTTACCGCCATGGCGGTTGATATCAACACGCGCAAACCACGATTAGCCAATGTCACCGGCGGGTTGTCAGGCCCCGCCATCAAACCGATTGCCCTGCATCTGGTCAGCCGTGTTTATCGCAGCGTGGCTCAAAGCGCCGAAGTGCCCATTATCGGTATGGGGGGTATCCAGTACTGGCAGGACGCGGTTGAATTTATTCTGGCTGGCGCCAGTGCCGTGGCGGTGGGGACAGCACTGTTTGTTGACCCTGCCACGCCCAACAAAATTGTCGATGGCTTGAATCAATACCTGATCGAGCAGAAGGTTGATGATCTGGCTGATCTGGTCGGTACGCTGCGATTGCCGTAAAACTCTGCGCACATCACTTCATAAGCCTGTCTTGGATCAATCTGGTCGTTGTGGCCAGGTATCAAAACTTGGAAATATAGAAGTCGAAACGCCAAGGCGAGCGCTGGCTGGTTGCGGAAATGCCAGGCGGGCTTGCGTACAGGCTATTTCGGCAAATGCTGGCAGAAAAAGTTCAGCCAGTTGACGCATGGTGCAGCGCTGTATGCCAGTAAAATTGTCCCACGAGTACGCAACAATTTACCTCCATAAAAAAATAGTGGTCTCGAATGTCATAAGAGTGGCACGTGCTGCGTTTATAAGGGTGAGGCACAGTGTAATTATGACCATGACAAGCCGTCAGTTTGATATTTGCTTTGGTGGGCGAAAGGCGCCTACTCCAGCGTGCTGGGTGTCGATATGGTTACATTGTTACGTTGTCGGTTGCGAAAAGTTTTTTTGTCCATGGGTGTCCGCATTGGTAACATTCACCTGCGTAACTCAAGGAGACATATCCATGGCGGGGTCCGGCGATTGGCAAGACAATGCAGCTCTCAGCGAGAATATTCGTTTAATGCTTGAAGGAGAAGGGTTTGCACGAGATCAAGCGAGTGCTGAGCTTGGCGAAATTATACGTCGAAGCGCAGAAGAAGATATCGACGCGGATGAGCTGGCACAGACTGTATTGATGAAGGTTCTGGGTGACCGGGAGAAGTTTCTCGCGAGGATGTCGGATTCGGTTTGGGTCGCCATGCGGTTTTGGGTCATCAAGCGACATGCGGAAGTGGATGTATTCCGCAAGCGCATGTTATTGTGCAAGCACTTTACAGAAGATGAAGAGGCGTATCAGAATTGTTCGAGGAGTGATGATAAAGAGGCGATGCGGCAAAGCGAGCGGAAGCTTGATCGAAATACACCGATGTTGGCGGCCGACTTGGCTCACGTCGCAGCCTGGCCATTGCGGGATCGGCTTATTCTGTTGCCTTTAGTGGGTTTATGGTGGCGCGTTCCTGAGGATAAATGGTCAGCTTGGGTGGGGGAATACGGTTTAGAGCCTCCGTATCCACCTCAGGTATTTTTGGTCGCGGATGACGCAACGCAGCGGGACACGATCTTGGCGGAGCTGTTCGGGTTATTACCAAATACCCTGAGCCAGGTGAAATGCAGGGGCAAGGAGCGAATTCAGTCGCTTCAATGCGCGCAAGACTTGGTGTGGGGTGATCGATCATGACAGATAGAATTGATACATGGCAAGGGATTGAGAACCTGTCGAGATGGCCAGAAAAAGTGCCTGCGCAGGCTGTTCTGGTCAAACTTAGCGCTTTAAATCATATAAGCGAAAAGCATATCTGTTCGGCAGGTGAACCATGGAATGACTGGATTCCCGCAGAGCTGCTCAAGAGGATTCAGACCCACGCGGTACGAACGCAGGGCGGGTGGACCGTGAAATTGTCGCCAGAGGTCGCGACGGAATTGTCGGGAATACTTTCTCACGGTGTACGCGCTGCGATTGGGCTACCACGAGTGCTTATTTACGATTCCAAAAAGATCACCTCGTGCAAAACGAGTGTTTGCTGGCTGCTGGTTTTGCCAATGGGCGCGATAGCGGTCATTGAGTTCGGTGGAGGATGTGGCATCCTGAAAACTTGTTATTTCCCTGCCGGGGCCGGGTGGCGAAAATGCGCGAGTGAGCGCTTGAAGCTTGCAAAGCGCAGATTGATTGCCCGGTACGGCCGATTCCAAGCAGGTTCAACGGGTGAATCAAAACAAAAAGTGGTTGACAAGAAGGTGCGGTTTAACTGCCGTTTTATTTCGCCGGACAATTGGGGTTTTAATTAGCGGCGTAAGACCTGAGGGCAGGATGTTAAAGATGAGATGCGCGATGTGTTGTGATTGCAGCAGGGCGCAATGGTGAAGGAAGTCCAGGATATAGAGGGTGAGGGTATAGATATGACCGATCAGAACAACCATCAAGGCGGACCCGCGGGTGACCCATTGGGCTTGGTCTCGCGGCTGGTGGAAGCGTGGGCAGACCCCGATTTGAGCTTGCTGAATCACGGCGCAAAGGATGCTGGTAGCGCGGCGGATATCGCGGCGTACGAGCTGGCCGCTGCCGTTGGTTGGAGCCGCTTGGCCGGCGTAAATCCAGAGGAGACACATAATCATGTTATGTCTCCGGAAATTATCAAAGCTGCGGCACGGGAGCAAATCAAACGTAGCCACCTGCTGGTTGAAGCCGTAAAAACGGCCGGCACGACGTGGGATGCGGCGGATTCTCAATTCGAGAAAGACGAGATCATTTGCAGTGTCCTTGAAGGACGCATGGATGCATGGGCGGCTGATGTGGCAATTGAGGAGGCGTGTGTTGCGGACGGTATTACTGGCGAGCAGTTCGCCGTTCTGGCACCGCTGGCTGATGAGGCCACGGACGCGGTGCAGGATTTTGACGACGCACTGTTTGAGGAGAGGGCACTTTTCAGTGTTGTGTTAGATACCAATCTGTTGAGTAATTGGCGGATTGCCCTTGCGGCGATGTCCCAAGACCAATTGCCCTGGTGGTTGGACGGGACGTTGGAGGAAGAGGCAGAAAAAATAAGTCGTCAGAGCATGGCTATGTCGCCAGGCTCCAGAGAGTGGGCGGAAATTAGAAAGGCAGCAGACGCGCGAGACAAGCTATCCGATACCGATGCTGCGTCGCCATACCGTATTGGACGATCTGCCTGGTTGCCCGAGTTGTCAAGGACCCTGATGGCAGCAGCGGATCGAACCGATGCCCAACCATTAAAGGGTTTGACTTGGCGTCGCCCTGATGGGCAGGTCGAAGCATTTATGGGCCTTCAAGAAAGGTACCGTGAGGATGATGCGCTTAATGTGAGTTTTATGCGCACAACCGATGGTGGCTTCGCCGAAGAAATGGCGGGTATTGAGGTGACTCTGGCGGGAGTCCGCGAAACTGTCGATCAACGGGGCCAGGCGCGGTTTGTCTATGCGGACTTGGCGGCTGGTGAGCCGCAGCCGACGTTGCGTGTTGCCGGCGTGATTTGGAACCTAGTGCAAGGGGAGTGACCGACCTATGTCGGGGATCACGGGGCCATATTTGAAGCAACTATCGAACGGCGCAACCAGTCCGCTGGGAGCGCTGCGTGCCACCAGGGCATTAGGTTCGCTGGCGCGCTGGTGGCTAAGCCCACAGGTACTGGATCTGGCTGTTCAGGTCGATCCGGCTTGGCGTGAAAGTCGGCAGATGCCCTTGCGGCTGGGGTCTGAACCTGGTTCGTGTGCCATCTTATTCGCCCAGCCCAATGGGTCGCGTCTGTCCCTATTACGCCAGACGTTCGCGTTGCCGCTGCAGTGGCAATTGACAGACGAGCCGAACGGTTGCAAGTTGCCGCTTGCTGTACGTGAGCTGGCGAGGCAGGTACGTCAATCTTTAGCTTCTGAATATGGCGACAGGGTTAATAAGTGCACGTTAAAATTGGCCGCGATTGATCATATTGATCAGATGGATTTGAGTGCGCTGGATGCGGATGTGTTAAAGGCGGAATCTGGCTGGGCGCCCTTGGCGGCAGGTCTGGTTTTGCTTTTGGAAGGGGGCAAGCCGGACCCACGCGTATTGGCTACCGGAGCATGGGATTCAGCAGGCGGGCTTGGCTCGGTCGGTGAGTTGCAGGCGAAGATCAACGCTGCTCGCGAGCTGGGTGTCAGTCAACTGTTTATTCCGGAAGTTCAATATCTGGAATCGCTGGGGCTTGATCACGGCGCGCTAACCCTGGTGTATCTGCCTATGGGGGTACAGCCCGCGGGTGGGTCTGCTTCACCCTCGGCAGCACTGCGTCCACTTTTATCCGCACTGGAGGTACCGCCCACCACTGGGGACCTGCCGAGTAGACTCGCGTATTATGCGCGCTTAAACAAGCTGGATCGCAATAAAGCGACCGAGTTTTACGTCGGGCATCTTCTGGCGGACTTAATTCAATCTTGCCAGCAACGTTGTAACCAGAGCCAGGAAACCAGATTTGATCTGCTGGTTACCACGGCCAGTCCGCATTGGGAATTGATCCCATTTGCGATCGGGACGTTCCAACTCAGGCAGTGCGTGGTTTTACGGCTAGGGGAGGACAAGCTCGTGGAGCAAGGTGTGGAGAAGGCGCGGCAGTTTGTTGCCAGGATGGGCTTGCAGTGTGCAATCGACGTTATGGATATTGGTCAGACGACGACTCTCCTTGAGCGTGGTTTGCCCCCGTCTTTGGGTGATCGTTCAGCAGCGTTAAAAGACAGTCCAGTAGGGTGGGACATAACGCCGGGGCCTAAATATATCAGCCTGCTGATGCAGCAGGCGGCCCGAGCAAAAGATGTGTTGCTTTATCTGGGGCATCGGTATGAAGGTCGCGACCGTCTGGAGCCTGGTGATGAGGAGTACCGGATCTGGCGCGTCAGTGATTTTGGCATGCCGGCGTGACTGATGAATGGTGGGTGGTGCGCATCAAGCGCAATGTGGCATGAACGTGGACATCGGCGCAGAAGGTAGCTACAAGGTCGCTACCACGACATTTATAAGGGATGATGCATATGACAAATCCGCAAGACAGTTTTCTGGTCTACGATATACGTGGCATTCAAGCGGCCATTTTCGCGGTGCCCAAGCTCAAGTACATCGTCGGTGGTAGTGCGCTGGTGGATGAGCTGGACCGGATCACGGTCAGGAATCTGGCCGATGATCACAAGGTTAAGTGCATTTATAGTGGTGGCGGGCGCGGGGCATTTCGCGGCGCGCGGGTTGACTTGGAGTCGTTTCAGAAGGCTCTACTTGCTGAGGCACGCGGTATTGGCTTGGATCTGCGGCTGGCGATCGGTGATCAGGAGGTGTTGAACCAGCCGCCGGAAGATTTGTTTCCCTGTCCACCCGGCAGTTTGGAAGGTGAGCCGTGTCGCGCTTCAGGTTTGTTCCCAGTCGAGAGAGGCAAAGGGCAGGGATATAAAGACGACAAACGTGGTATCCACCCCATTATCTGGAAAAGGGTAGCTGCCGCAAAAAAAGATGCTGTTGGCATGGAACTTTTGAATGGCATGTTCAAATGTGAAGATTTCCCGCAGGAATTAAAGGACCGATGTGCGTTTTTCCGCAACGTCAGTCCGGATGAGGATGATGATGATGCAGAAAAGCGCATGGCCGGCGCTGGACTGTATGCACTGGGCAACACCAATCGCTGGGCGATCCTGGCGATGGATGGTAATGACCTGGGCAAGCAGCATCTGGCGGCCAGGACGAAGCAGATGGGCTTGGATGAAAGTCTGGCTTGGCGCACAAAAATGAGTGCTGCCTTGGATAAGACAACACGTAACGCAGTTGTCAGGGCCTTGGCGGCGGTTACCGCAGCGTGGTGGAAGTCTCAGCCGCACTGCGATGCGGCTATGGCGGATGATGTATATATTTTGCCGTTTCGTCCCCTGATCGTCGGGGGTGACGATGTGCAGATGATCGTGCATGCGGCTTACGCTTTTGAGCTGGCCAAGATCATCATGCAGCAGTTTAACGAACTGTCCAAAACATATTCGGATTGTTGGATCGGTACCGAGGGTGAGCTAACGATCAGTGCCGGCATCTTGTATGTGGGTATTTCCTTTCCGCTGGCCTCTGGCATCCAGTATGCCGATGCGCTTTTGGCCAGTGCCAAGGCCAAAGGGCATCGGAATCGTTTGTCGTTGCCGGCGATCGACTGGGAAAGCGTGACAGAAGGTGCCTTGGATAGCCCGGCCGCACGCCGTCAGCGCGAGTCCGTGTTTATTGATAAGGATTTAGGGATGGAGGAGCAAAAGTCGCGTATGCGACTGACCTGCCGGCCGTATTTATTGAAAGACGTAGACGCTTTGGAGCAGAGAGCTAAAAGTCTCCGCTCTTGCCCTAACTCAATACGGCATGAAATCGTAGAGAACCTGAGAAACCCGTTGTATGAAAGATGCGCCTGGCTGGTTCGCCTGCACAAGAACTATGACAAGCTGGCGCAGGAATTGATTCTTGATCCGGATGAATTCAAAGACGTCGCGAAAGGGCAGAAGCACAATACCGTATGGCAGCGTGATGGTGATTATATTACCACGAACATCATTGATGCGCTGGAGTTGCTGCAGGAACAGGAACGCCATTCCTCGGGAGATATGAAATGATTAACTACACATTGACGTTGCTTTCCGATGCGCAAGTGGGTTCAGGATTGGGCGCGGGGATAGTGGATAACTATGTGACCCACGATTCCAAGGGCAAGCCCGTAATTCGTTCCAGCCACATTAAAGGATTACTGCGTCAGAGATTGACCGACATCATCAGCTCACTGCCCGATGCCGGGGCAATGCAGCAGATGCTGGCACGAGTATTGGGAACGGCCGGATACAGACCTTTGGCCGATGCGCCGTTGGTCGATGATACCGGATGCAGCGGTGCGGCCATGTTTAGCGATGCAGCAATCGTGGAGGACAGTGCGGAGGCTGGCAGAGACACTTCGCCGCAATCTTCCGTACGTCTGATCACACGCACCGCCATTGATCGCAGGACGGGGACGGCGGTGCCAGGTTCTTTGCGTACGACGCAAGCAATTTGTGCGGGAGCCTGTTTCAGCGGTTCCATTACTGGCCCGCTGGATGCGCAGGATGAGTGCTTGTTGCAGTTGGCGCTGTTATCTCTTGAGGCGGTGGGTGGCTCTCGCAATCGCGGCGCTGGTTTGTGTCGTGTTGAGCTTAAAAACCAACCCGATGTGCAGCCTGGTGCTTTGCTTAAACAGCTGGCACGCCAGGCGCTGAGTGCGACGGCGGTGACCAGCATGGCGGTGCCAGAGGATTCTGAGTTGAAATGGCTGGATGTCACATTTACTGCTCGCTCTGGCCTGCTAAGCCCTGATACACCCGAAGTATCCAACGTACTTGAGTCAGGATTCGCAATTCCGGCCAGTTCTGTGCGTGGTGCGCTGCTGACGCTGATCAATCGTGTGAACCCGCAGGCGGCCACGAGTTGCTTCACAGATGCCTCTTTTCGCACCTGGCCTCTTTTGCCGTGCGGCCTTGCAGATCAACAGGATCCATTGGGTAACCCTGTTCGCGTCTGTTTAACCCATCGCGCGGCCAAGCATGTATCAACTGATCCGGTTCAGCAAGCGAGTCAGTTCGCGGATGCGTCAGTTGATCTGGCCGCCCGGCCCACAGATCAACCAATGAAGGCGTCCGATGGTGTTCTGCTTCAAACACCTGACAAAGTAGAGCTTTGGCGTTCCAGAGAAATGCCGCGTGTGTTCACTACGCATGGTGTGCACAGTGATGCCGTGACCAAAGGCGGACGCAATCTCTATTCCGTAGTGGCGATGGCACCGATGATTTATCGAGGTCTTCTCGCCATTCCCGGCAAATATTTAACATTGCTCGAGGCTGCATTGAGGCAATCCAACGCAGTCTCGTTCGGCAAGTCGCGTACCGTGCGCGGCATGGGGACACTGGCGATGGCACCCGCAAAGAACGACTATTTTAACCATAAAGAGGGTATTCCTGTTGCCTTCATTACGCAGTCACCGGTGCTGCTGCCTGATGTTCCAACCGAGGAGCCTTTGGCCGTCGAGTTTCATCGAGTGGTTCAAAAATGGGCCAGCCAGTTCGGCTTGGGAGAAGTGGAGGTTCAATGGGCCACCAGTGGAATTCAATTCGGTTGGAACCGTCATGGCAAAAGTCATGCAGCAGGTTCCGGCAGAGTACCTGCTGCGCGAGTTGTATTGCCTGGCGCAGTGTTCCGGCTCAAAGATCGTAACCCGCCACAAGACAAGACTTTACGCGAGGCGATGCTTGCGGGCATAGGTGGTGGGGCCGATCGCGGCTTTGGCTGTGTCTATCTTCACCCCGGCAAGGCGCGATCTTTGCGTCAGCGATCAGGTTCGTCGGCTGTGCTGGGCACTTCTGATTCGCGTCGATCCGCCATTTCGCGTGCCTTTGAGTTTAAGACACATATTTCCGCCAGTGCGCTTTCAGCTGTCATCGATCGTCTCAATGGGCCGAATGGCAGGAAGAACGCTTTGGATTTTCTCGACCGACAAGGTCAGCGTGGTTCACTGTTTGAGCGTTGGGGTGATGAAGTGATTGACAAGTTTCGTAAATGGATCGGAAAAAACGACCAAACAGCGCGGATTTCGCTGGAGATTCTTTACAACTTGGCCGTCGCCCGTGACCAGAAACACAGAGAGAGGCATTAATCATGTACGCATACTGTCTGCAGGCGAAAATAAAATTTCCCGCCGGTTTGACCCCAGGCGATGGAACCGATGGTCATTCGGCGATTCTTGCGCGTGATGGATGTGGTCGTCCGGTGTTGCGCGGCACAGCCGTCGCGGGTGTTTTGCGCAGCACCTACGCCAACTGCGATGTAACTGAGGAACAGGTTCGCTGGCTCTTTGGTGCGGATCTTGGTGATGATGATTCGATGTTGACGCCCAGCCGATTACAAGTGGCGGATTGCCTTATTGACTTGGGTAAGTCCTCTCAGGTGATGCGGACACACAACCAGATCAACCGCCACACCGGCACAGCCTTGGATGGCTCGCTTTTTGACATTCCCCGCCTGCCACCCGGGTCCACAACCGATATCATCCTATGGTTGCGCGATGACGATGAAGATCAGTTGGACCGCGCCATGCAAAAAATCGCCAACTGTCTGGCGGGCGATCTTGTCTTCGGCGGCAAGTCCGCTCGTGGGGCTGGTCGGGCACAGTGTATCGGCGACATCCACCTCTGGAAGTTTGATCTTCGCGATGTGGATGAACACGCAGCCTATCTGGATCTGCATCGGAGCTGGCGGGCAAACTCCAAGCTGGAAACCAACGGCGCTGCGACTGTGGTCACGGAATCTGCTTCCGACAACAGCTTCCATCTGGACATCACATTCCAGATCCCGCGCGGGCAGGACATTCTGATCGCTTCGGGTGAAAAGACTGATAAGATGCTCATCCTTACCACCAGCCATGCCGATGGCGTTGAGCACGTGGTTCTGCCTGGTTCCAGCCTGCGCGGAGTCATGCGCGCCTGGATGAATCGACTGGCTGTCAAAGAAGGAAAGCAGGTGAGCGACAGCGCAAAGAACTATACCGCCGCAATCGAAGCGGGCGCCACGCTCAACGGCGATTTAGTCAATGGCTTGTATACAACCTTCAAAGATAAGGGTCGGGCCCAAGCGTTGAAGACCCGGCATGATGCCGATCCAGTAGCCGGTCTCTTTGGTTCCCTGGCGGCCAGGGGTCGGATTCACATTGAGGATGCCTATTTACCTCTTAAAAATGCGCATAAGCAGAACCGGGCCCATGTGGCCATAGACCGGATTACCGGCGGGGCGGCTGAGGGGATGCTGTTCCAGAATGAGGTCATAACGTACCCGGCGCAGTTTCCTGTCCATATCAAAATAGTGGCTGCCCAGGATTCCGAAATCCGCTGGCTGGCGCAGACCATCACAGCCATCCACCTGGGTCTTATTCGTATCGGCTCCAGCAAAGCGGCGGGACGGCTTGAAGTTAAAACCTTCAAGGCCATGGGCGCTGGCGCGGAACACTTCACCTTACCCATCCAGCAGATCAAAGGAGATTGAAATGGACAAAAGCAAGCAAGAAATGCTCTATAAAAAATATCTGACGAGCGCCAGTGCCTTCCATAATCCATATACATTTATTCCCTTTCCTGACGAGGCACCCCCGCGCGACAAACCCAGCCTGCTGAGCGCGGATGAGGTGCAATCTGACCGGTTTACCGGCATTCTGGAGCTTGAAATAACGACAACAAGCCCTCTGTTGACGTGTGAGGCGGACGCCTACGCGGGGGATAAAGATTCACATAAGAGCTATCGCGCTCTGACCATCGGCGAGGATGTGATCGTCCCAGCCAGTGGTGTGCGCGGCAGCTTGCGCACACTCATGACCATTATCACCGGCGGCACGCTGGGGTACATGGATGAGGATCTGCACCTGTGCCAGGGGCGAGATGTATCAATGGCAATTGCCCATTCAAAAAACATGGACAATAAGATCTGGGCTTCACTTGGTATCGTGAAAAAGCCGGGCAATCGATTTGAAAATGGCGTCATCGCTGTGGGCGACACGCGCACCGTTTCACTGTCTGTGCTGCAAGGGCTCAAAGGGTTTTCCGGAGTGGAGAAAGTGGCCCGCAAGGGCAAATGCGAACTGTACATTGACAATCCTTCCAAGCCGACGCGGTTTGCGTATCAGCCTGATAATGGGATGAACTGGCGCGTCAAACTCTCGGGGCCGCCGATTCGCGGCACTAAAGATAAATCAGAAGGCGCCATCAACCTCTCCACCCTCGTTGAGATGGAGATACCTTCCCAACTCTGGTGCGACTACACCGGCCGGCACCGGCTCGCGGATCGTGCGGAGCTGCGCAAAGGAGATCTTGTCTGGCTGGAACTGCGGGGAGACTGCCAGATGCCTTCTTCCAGTGGTGACATCGTCAGCATTCAGTGGGCGCGCTGGGGGCGCAAGGGTCAATCCCTGCGAAGTCGCGTTCCTGACTACATGTGGCCGGATTACATGGCCACTGATGGTAAGGTTGATGAAGTAACAGGTCTGTTCGGTCAGGTTTCACCCAAACCGGACAAGTCGGTTCCCACATTTGCCTCGCGCATCCGGCCGGAAAATCTTGTTTTCCCCAACGCCAAAGTCAGGCTGATTCGAAATGTGGATCTTGCTCCGTTGGCGCAGCCCCATCCTGGGTGCATGGCCTTTTATCGCGATACCGATGACCCCACGGAGGACGCCAGGCAATGTGATGTGCGCGGCTACAAGGTCTATCGCACCACCAAAGAGACTGATGCGCACCTTTTCACCACGCAAGGCGTGTATGATGAATCGGGACAATTGCAGAATGCCAGCACAAGCAAAGTGAGTAAGACAGTTGAGCTGCTGCCAGCGGCCAGCAAAGGCACCTTGCGCCTTGCTCTGCGCTCCTTGTCGCCCCGCGAGATGGCAATCCTTCTGCGGGCGTGCAGCGTGTCCTGGCGGCTGGGTGGGGGCAAACCGCTCGGCTTGGGGGCCTGCTCCGTCAAGGTAATCGGCCTGATCGATGAACAAGGTAATAAGGTGGCGCTTCCTGATAACGGGCAGAAACTTGGCGCCGATTTGGACGAGGGTATTGGGTGGTGGAAGGCATCGCAACAGCCGGTGGATCGCATGCGATATCCCCGTGCAGTGGCTAATGCCGGCGACCGCAAACACCGCGGAGGGCATACTTGGTTTAACCGGCATGCCACGCCTAAAAAGGGAACGGCAGTCGCGGGGTTGCAACCCATCTATATGGCCAGTCGTGAGACTCTTCCGGGCCAATGTCTACCCATTTTTGTCGCGAATAACCCGCAGGCGGGTCTACTCTATGGCTACGACATGTATGCCCAGGGCGAGAATAAACAGCACGACAACCGCACGACTATTACTAAGTTTGTAGCCTTTGACACTTCCAAGCATGTGACGGGCCAGGAACGATCGCAGGGCAATACCTCCCAGAACCGCAATACGCGGCAGGCTGCGCGCGCTGAGCGTGTTGGTGACCCTTCGCCAGCCAGACCAACCGTAGCGCCCACCCCGCCACCGCAACCAGGACTGGAGCGAGGCACGAGCGTGTCATGTGTTATTTGTGAAGACCCAAGGGGCAAAAATAGGGTGTTTGCCCGTCATGAACCGACCGGCCGCGTAGGGTTTGTTCAGTCTGCCGATAAAATGCCTGAGGAGCTTAAAAAGATTGGCGCCAGGGTGACGCTGTACGCCAAGGTTGTATCTGCCTTACAAATGCAATTTGAATATCTCGGCAAGTGACCACGATGACACATGCGCGATGCATCACGCCACCCGCCCAATGCTGCGGCGGCAGGGTTGCCCGCGCACGGGGTTTGGCGCTATAAAGCCTGGTTCGCCACTGACCAGAAGCGGCAGGAGAACCGCCGACCGCGTTGAACAAGCTGGAGACAGGACTGGATCGCTGCTTCCGGTTCTGGCGTACCGCTTGGAATGACCTTTATTTAGAGCTTATCGATGTGATTGAGTATTTTTTGCAGGCCTTCGATTGATCCGCGTAATTGATTCCTCAGTGAAGTTCGCGTAGTCAGATGTTGCGACTTAATCTTGTCCAACTGCTCCTGTAAGTTTCGTTTCTCTTGCTGAAGCTGGTCAAATATGTCTACATTAGGTGGAGGGGCCAGCTCATCCACTGCCGGTTGCCAGGGCGTAAAAGTATGCAGCGGGTAGTCTTTCTGATTGCGCGTCGGCAGCACTCTTTCGTACTCGTCATGCCCCAGCAGTTCGCACACGTAAACGCATTGGTCGCGAACAATACAGCCCATCCGTTCACTGGTGTTGCCCGGCTTATATACCCACAAATCCGTACCGCGGAAGGCATGCTGTTTGCCCCGTCGCCACATCGGATCCCCCACACGCTGGAGCATGAACAGGAACTGGGCACGTCGGTCGCCGCTGCTTTTGTCCAGTTGCCTCTTTGCCTCCTGAGACAGCATTACCACGGCCATCTGCGCCTTGGCATCGCCAACGAAAAGCAAGCCCAAGGCAGAAAGCGTCACATGGTCCGTGCCGTCCTGCGGGACATCTTCCAGCAGCGACTCATACCACTGGCGCTCGTCAAACGACAGCCCCCCGATACGTTTGAAAAACTCCTCGCGCGGCACCGCTGACCGGGCCTCAATGTACTGAATCGCCATGCGTGCCCGCGCCAGGCGTTCGTAGTCAAAACTCAGGGGCGCCGGAGGCAGCGTAATGACCGCATTGGATCGTTCAAACAGATAAATCACAGGTATCTGCTTCAATAGTCCGTATAACGTCAGGTAAGGCACCACGCCCTTGAATCCGCCGGTCACATTAAGAACCACCTGCGTGTCCGTCCCGGTCTGTTCGCTGGCCGTGTCGGCAGCAGCCAGCAGGTTCTGCACCCCCTGGCGGCGAAACTTCAAGGCATCGGTAACCTGCAACCCTTCGATTTCCTTCACGCACGGTGGCTTATCCAGAAGCTCGCCCAGCAGGGATGCAAGCTTGTCGGCACAAATTTTCCCATCTTTCGTCTGGGTGTGAAACAAGGTCACCTGATCCTTGCGATCCAGCCCATGCGCGCACAGGCTGTTGGTCTCGGCGCTCACGCGCGAGAAGAACTTTTTGCCATCCTGGCCGCACTCATCGCGCAACTTTTTCACACGGTCATTGATCGCGCGGGCATAGGCGTCGGCATCGGGGTGCTTCGTCATCGGATTGACGGTTTCAGCGATGGAGGTTCCGGTTGTGCAGAGATAGCGTTTCATTGCTTTCTTTTCCTTTTCCTTTTCCTTTTGTATTGAGGACTGTCCACGTAACCAATAAGCCCATCCTGGTTGGAAATCTCTTCCGGTGCCAGTCCATACAGAGTGTTCGTACGGGATATAAGACACCTTATGGTCTGCATGGCCAAGTCACCGGTGAAGGTCTTTATCTGCTTCCTAAACCTGCTCCTGCTGTGGGTTAGAAGGTAGTCCATCTCATGACTTATGGCCTGGGTGCGCCGGTCAAACGGTTCACTTGTATATTTAACGTAGGCACCTGTTGCCCTATCAATATGCGGGTAGCGAAACACCCACCGTATTTTCTTAAACTTAAAGAGCCGTCGCAGGCGGCGCACCCTCGTGGTGGCTAAGTAAATCACACGCAAGAATATGTTGTGGGGAACGCACCACTGCACCACAAATAGATCCATCTTGTTGTCGGTCACGTAGTTGGAGAAGATGAAGTTTCTATCCTTGCCGTCAGCCAGATAGTGCTCCCTGCCGTGGCGCACTAGAAACAGCTCCTCGATGCTTTTCTGTATAAAATTCGTTTCCTCCCGTTCCTCATCCACCTGTTTTGCGACCTCTTGTTCCTCGCCCACCTGTTCCTCGATCATGTGTCCCCTTTCTTGGTGATGGATAAAAAAAGTTGGCCTCCCACGGCAAACCTTGATCCCCCTTCAGGGCTTGCCAGTGGGGGGCTGCGTACACCTTATAATACGGACAATCCATCACTTAATGACAAAGATTCGAAAAGTCCCCCCCCCCCGGCTTGGACGTTTCAATGGCCTTGAGCGGCCGGGGGATGCGCACACCTTGTATACGATTTTAGTTCCTCCCGCCACCGCCAAAGAGTTTCAATGGCCTTGAGCGGCCGGGGGATGCGCACACCCTTTGAATATAAATTATTCAAGAAACTGTGGCTAGTTTCAATGGCCTTGAGCGGCCGGGGGATGCGCACACGATTACACCAGAATACGCATACAAGCCTGCGCGCGAGGTGTTTCAATGGCCTTGAGCGGCCGGGGGATGCGCACACACTCTGGATATTATCGCAGTCGCCAAGGCAGCCCGTCGGTTTCAATGGCCTTGAGCGGCCGGGGGATGCGCACACTGTAAACCTGTTCTCTTTTTTAGCTATCAGAAATCCTACGTTTCAATGGCCTTGAGCGGCCGGGGGATGCGCACACGCCTGCAGGACCTGCGTATCCACGTGCTTCTGTGTGGTTTCAATGGCCTTGAGCGGCCTGGGGATGCGCACACATTACGCCATATATGTACTAAAACGCCCGTGGGAACGGGGTTTCAATGGCCTTGAGCGGCCTGGGGATGCGCACACACATGGAGACCCTCAAGGCTTATCTTCGGCGACCATCGGTTTCAATGGCCTTGAGCGGCCTGGGGATGCGCACACCTGGGAGATTCCCAGCTGGTGAAAAGGCAATTGCGAGTAGCCCGTTTCAATGGCCTTGAGCGGCCTGGGGATGCGCACACGAAGTCCGCCATGATTGGTGGAGCTTCGTACCTGATCAGTTCCCTGTTTCAATGGCCTTGAGCGGCCGGGGGATGCGCACACCCTCTGGGGGCTAGATGAATACGAGGAAGAAAAATGGTACGTTTCAATGGCCTTGAGCGGCCGGGGGATGCGCACACGTATATGGCGGTTATCGGTCTTTCTCTAGGTATAGTGTTTCAATGGCCTTGAGCGGCCGGGGGATGCGCACACAGTCTACCGAAACGGTAGGCTACTGGAATAGTATCCGTTTCAATGGCCTTGAGCGGCCGGGGGATGCGCACACCGTACTGGGCGCAACAGTACGCCTATAACATAATAAGCGTTTCAATGGCCTTGAGCGGCCGGGGGATGCGCACACTCCAGGAACAAAGAGTTCCTGGAGTCCCTGGAAGCTTCAGCGTTTCAATGGCCTTGAGCGGCCTGGGGATGCGCACACCCAAGTCCGCACGCCGCCAGGGGAAAACGGAAGGAGGTTTCAATGGCCTTGAGCGGCCTGGGGATGCGCACACCGTAGTGGTGGAACTGGAAGGAGCTGCTGGTACCGACTTGTTTCAATGGCCTTGAGCGGCCGGGGGATGCGCACACAACTTTTGGAGGAGAAGTGGTAATATAAAGGGGAGCCGTTAGGTTTCAATGGCCTTGAGCGGCCGTGTGATGCGCACACCTCTATACAGCGGTGGTCCGACGGCTACG
>JADLCB010000014.1 GCA_020847375.1 Phycisphaerales bacterium
CCGGCGGAAATCAGCCGAATTCAACATTTGATGGAGATGATGCGTCAGGCCGAGCCTGCGCCGACTCCAGCGCCTGAAGCCACGGCGTCCACGGAAGGACTTTGATGCCCCCCACGTTGGTTGCACAACTCACAACTGCTGCGAACGCTGTTTCGTCGAATCTGCGTAAATCATCGGGTTATAACGGAACATCTTTCCAGGACACGCTTGACGATGTTCGCCAGTTGCAACAACCGGCGGTCAATAGCGCGGCATCGGCCAGTTCCGCCCGACCAGAGTCCAGAGCCAGCGATAAAGCGGGTGAGTTGGAGAAAACAAAGCAATCCACGCAATCGACCCGATCCGACAAATCAAACAAATCGTCGCGGCGTCGCACTGAGACGCAGCGCTCGGAGGATCAAGCTCAAACGACGGATGCTTCGGCGCGTTCGAAAAAGTGCGATGATACGCCTGATCCAACAGAAATAACTGATGGTCAGCCATCCGACCTGCTGGCGGAGAGTGACCAGTCATCGGATGGGGATAAAACCGCCGAGCCGCAGCAGGCAGATCAGGAAGCGGCAGCGATGGGGTTGGCGTTGGTCGCCGGCGGGATGCAGCCTGGTCAAACTGGCCCGTTGCCGACAGAGGCAGCGGCGATGGAGCAGGGCCAAGCCACCAATACAGCGTCGTCTGCGGCGGGTGCAGCGCCGCTTGGGGCACAGATCGCGGATGGAAAAGCGATTGACGATGATTCAGGGGCAGCGACCGACGAGAATAAACTGGCGAAGACCGACGGCGAAACTGCAAGTAAAATCAAAAGTGCTGAGGCCGGGAAGATTGATCTGACCAAGTTGGCGGATCTGTCCAAATCAGGCCAGACAACAGCGCCGACGGCGGTGGCTGGTTCGGTCGTGGCGCATCATGCGGCGGTTGCAACGTCAGCAGCTTCTGCCGGTCCGCAGTCGGTAGCGACGGAGAACCCCCAGGCCATTGGCGCGATATCAGAGGCGACGGGCGAAGGGATGGCGGAACAGCCGGACGCGGGTGAGGGCGAACCGTCAGCCGATCTGGCGGCGGGGCATTCAGCGGCGGGCCGCGCTGGTGATCGTCAGAGCGCATCAAACATCAATGATATTTTTGCCCGCGAATTGGATCATGCCCTGGAGGCGGCGGGCAAACCGCACGGCGGAGATTCAGCCACTGCGGATGTCAAAATGCCTGTAGGAAATAACCACCTGTCAACCAAGGGGGATGCGCCTTCGCCGCTGCGCAGCTTTGTACAGGAAAATCACGAAAATATCGTCAGTGCGGTGCGGACGCAGCTTCTGCCCAGTGGTGGAACGATGCGCATTCGCCTGTCTCCGGGCGATCTGGGGCAGATGCAGATCAACGTGCGCGTTACGGATGGAATGCTGTCAGCTTCGTTCCAGACCAGCAGCGATGATGCGGCCCGGTTGCTCAGCCATAGTTTATCGCAGCTCAAAACAGCCTTGGAAGCGCAGGGGGTCAATATCGACCGCATTCATGTTGATTCGACGCTGCGCCCGGCGCCGTCGAGTCAAAATGAAGGTGGCGGCTCGCAGCAGCAGGATCAATCCTGGCGTCAGCAGCAACAGGAAACGATGCACCAACAGCAACAACGCCGCCATTTGCTCAACCGGATGTGGCAGCGCATGGCTGGTGGTGGCGACCCGCTGGATCTGGTGGCGTAAGGGATCGGACAACGCCGCGGTTGCGCGTTGCGACGGCGGCGCATCCACGGCGCAAGCAGATTTGAACGATCAGCCGATCCGGGGAATTGCAGGCGGACGACATTTGACGGGTGGCGGGGGTCTGCGTTCTGATGCACATCATGTGGCGTGTGTTGGGTTTGATTCTTCTGTTATCTTCGATGGCGCTGGCGGGTGTTGACGGATTGAACGGCCAGTCGGCGGATCAGTCGCTGCGCGTTTATCTGATGACGATTGGCCCGGGTGGTCTGGCGTATGAACGTTTCGGGCATAATCAGATCTGGGTGCATGACCCGCAGGCAAAAACAGATATTGCCTATAACTACGGTGTTTTTGATTTTGAACAGGAGAATTTTTTCTGGCGATTCATCCAGGGGCGGATGTTGTATCAGTGTCAGGCGATCGATGCGGGGTTGATCGAGCGGATGTATCGTCAGGCGAATCCGGATTTACCGGCGGACATCGGGGCGGATTACTGGCTGGCAGCGGGGTATATGGCGGATGGCCGGTCGGTGTGGGTGCAGGAGCTGAATCTGCAACCGGCGCACAAGCGGGCGCTGGCTGATTTTCTGGCGTGGAACGCCCACTCGCCGAACAACGAATACCGGTACGATTATTACCGTGACAACTGTTCGACGCGCGTTCGTGATGCGCTGGATGGGCCAAAGGTGCTGGACGGGCAGTTGCGCCAGCAGTTGGAAGGTCAACCAGCGCAGGGGACCTATCGCTGGCATACGCGCCGGTTGACGCAGGAGGATGTGCCGTTGTATGTGGCGCTGTATACGGTGCTGGGGGAAGGGGCGGATGTTGCGATCAATGCGTGGCAGGAGACTTTTTTGCCAGTACGGTTGATGGAGCAGTTGCGCGGATTGAAGGTGAAAGGGGCTGATGGCCGGGCGCAGCCGTTGGTTCAGCGCGAGTACCAGTTGTATGCCAGCAAGTTGTATCAGGAGCAGGCGCAACCGCCGCGCTATTGGTGGCTGGCGGGGCTGGCGATCGGCGTGGGGCTGGGAGGTGTGATTGTGGGGTTCAGTTCATGGGGCGGACGCAAGCTGATCTGGCGACTGGTGGCGGGCGGCTTAATTTCAGCCTGGTCGCTGCTGGCGGGTACAGGCGGTTTGATTCAGACCTGGGCGTGGTTTACCGATCATGTGGTGGGTTACTGGAATGAGAACTGGTTGCAGTGCAATCCGGTGTCGCTGGTTTTAGCCATCGTCGTGTTCTGGGTTGTTCTGCCGGCATTGCCATCATCGCATGGTCGGCGGGGAACGATGAGCCTGATCGCTTATTGGTGCAGCCTGATGGCGCTGGGGCTGAGTATTTTAGGGCTGGTGATCAAATTGTTGCCGTGGTTTGATCAGGCGAATGTCGAACTGATTTGCCTGGCATTACCGCTGCATGCGGGGATTTTCATGGCGATACGGCTGCGCAGCTCAAGGCGGGCGCAGCGGCGATGACCTGAAACGGCGGCGTGACTGGGGGCAGAATACGATGCGGCGACTGAGCGAAGACGATCGCTGAATTGCAACTGGTGGCGAGGGAGTTTATCTACGCCTTGACACCCCAATCCCTCAGATGTTCAAAGCTGGTTTGCAACGACAGGAAGGGATCACGGTAGCATTCATCCTGCTCGACAATGAACCATTGTGTGCCGGCCTGTTTGGCGGCAATGAGAATACCGGGCCAGTTGAGGTTGCCTTCGCCGACTTCAGCCATGAACTGTTTGCGGGCAAGGGTGATAGCCATGTCTTTGAAGTGAATCGCAGGCAGGCGTGTGGCGCAGCGATTGATCCACTGGACGGGGTCGCCGCCGCCGTGGGTGATCCAGTAGACGTCAATTTCCATCCAGATGCTGGGATCGAAGTTTTCCAGCAGGATCTGCAGCGCGGTTTGTCCGTTAAAATGGGCCAGTTCATGGCTATGATTGTGATATCCCAACCGCAGGCCGGACGCGGCGAATTTTTTAGCCAGGTCATTGTACTGATGAGCGAAATCCAGCCAGGTCTGCTGTGTAACCGGTGTCTTGTCGGAGGGAGGGGAGAACCCGCCAATGGCGGTGAGCTGGCAATCCCAAAGCAGGTGTTCATCAATGACGGCCTGCGTCTGATTCTGCATGCGATCCAGCGAAGTGTGGGTGGCGCAGCAGGTTAAACCTTCGCCCTTGAGAATGGCAGCCAGCTCGTGCGGATCGATCTTGCCCAGCGCTGAGAGCTGGACAGCGTTGTAACCGATTTTTTTGACTCGTCGCAGCGTGGATTTAATGTCAGCGGGCGTTTTGGTGTAATCGCGTAAAGTGTACATCTGGGCAGCAAGTGTCGGCATGATTTTATCTTTATTCACAAGAGGATTAATTCGAGATTGAATAGTCACAAACGGGGTGGATAGAGAATAAACCCGAGTATTATTGATGCAAGAGTTGCCTGCCGTAATTACGTGCAAATGTGTGATCGAGCAGGTTGGAACGCAGGGCTTTCGCAAGTAGCCCGCGGGGGTCGATGTATTAACGAGCCGCGACCGTCAGGGAGCGGTGATCGGCTCAAAACCGCTCCCTGACGGTCGCGGCTCGTAAGAGATTGCCTATCGGACGCCTGCTTGCGTTTGCCCTGGGTTGGAACGCCACGGCAACATCCGATAATTGCTCAAACGCAAAAAGAGGTTATGATCTGAGGCAAGTCGTCCGATAAGGCGAATGGAGTTGCTGTAATCGACGAAAGCCAGTCTTGCGTCTGCGACAGGATGAGCGCAAAAGTTTTGCGACTTGCACCAGCCTGTTGATGCGCTGGCGAATGTGCGCCGGCTCAAGGAGTCAGCATGGGCCAATCAAGTATTGATCTTCCCGATCCAATGCAGGTTGAAGGTGTACAGGCCGTACAGAATGCGGACGATCTGTTGTCGCAACTGGCGGGCAATGAGATTGACCGGCTGCTGGCGGAAAACCACGATGGAGCAGCCGAGGGGGAAGCAGAATCATCAGTCGATTATTCGGGGCACGATAATTCGTCTCAGGTATCCACCCACCAGCAGACATCCGCGCGTGATGAGTCGTCGATGAACGCCAGCCTGGCTGATGATGCGGCCCGGCAGCGGTCAGCCGATTCATCGGCAGAGTTGGCCGAGATTTTGTCATCATCGGATGGGGTCAAGCCATCTGCGGCGGGGCGTGAACCGGATGATGAACCGGAGCGTCTGAGCAGTGCTGATGAATCTTCCCGTGTAACGGATGAACGCCAAGCCCTGGCAGATTCTTCCATCGAAGGTTTAACGGGAGTCAGCCAGACGGATTTGCTCGGACAGATGCAGGCAGCCAACGAGGTGGAGCTGCCGGATGTTCTGAATGAAGTGCTGGCAGGTTCAGCCGAAACGCAGGGTCGGTCGTCGCTGGTGGTGCGGATTTTGGATTGGGTGAACAGCCCGTTCGACGGGCTGGATGAGCGGACACGATCGCTGCTGGGGAAGGTGGCGATTGTGACGCTGATCAACGCGGTGGCGGCGATTTGTTACATCTTGTTTTGGCGCGGTCGGGGAGGCTGAGCGCCGTCGAGTCGTCGCCGAATGCGTTAAATACGCCGGATACGTCGAGTATGGGGGGGCACGTCAAGGGGCGGGGTATTGCGGTTTGCGCCCCTGCAGCACGTTGACAATATCGCGCACGACCCAGCTCATGTTGAGCTGAGCAGTTCCGGTGCGCGATGCCAGATGGGGCGTGAGCAGCACATTGTCCATGCCAATCAGGGGGAAATCAGCCGGCGGGGGTTCGGGGGCGAAGACATCCAAGGCTGCACCAGCCAGGCGCTTGGCGCGGATTGCATTCGCCAGCGCCGCAGCGTCGAGCACTTCGCCGCGGCTGGTGTTGATGAGGATGGCACTCGGTTTCATCAGTGCCAGTTGGTCAGCGCTGACAAGATTTTCATTACCCGGTCGCATATCGACATGGATCGAGAGCACATCAGCCTGGCGGAACAGGGTTGATTGATCGACAGCAGTCGCGGGGAAGGGAGGGTTTTTGCTCAGCAGATCATTATAGATGACATTCATGCCAAAGCCGTTGGCGGCGATGCTGCCCAGACGATGGCCGACCCGACCCATGCCCAGAATGCCCAAGGTCAGTTCATTAAGCTGCACGCCGCGAACGCTGTTGCGGATGCGTTTGAATTCATCGGGCGCATAGGCGCTTTGGCGGAAGAAGCACCAGGGGCGCAATAGTTGCAACATGAAACCGATCACAAAATCGCCGACAGCCCAGGTGTTGGCATCGGGGGTGTAGACCACTTCCACACCACGGCGGCGGCAGGCAGCGACATCGATATTTTCCAAACCGACACCGCCACGACCAACCACTTTAAGATTGGGCGCTTTGGCTAACAGGGTTTCGTTGACTTTGGTGTAGGTTCGGACGGACAGGCCGTTGGCCTTGTGCAGGGCAGTGTCAAAGTCAGGATCCGTGGTGCGAATTTCGCGCACGTCAACCTGTTCGTACAGCCATTTTAACGGAATTGGATCAGATCCTTCGGTAACCAGGACAAGCGGTTTGGTGTCTTTCATGTTGTTGATCGGCCGCAATAAAAATAATTATTGGTTTGCTGGCGGGGGCTGAAGATTCAGTCTGCGCTCATTGTTGGCAATCATGACGAAACTGGAGATGCCATTGACCGAGCCATCAGGATTGATGATCTGGATCGTGTAGTCGCCGGGATTCAAATAGATGCGGGCGCCATATTTGTTGCTTTCGTCCAGTTTGACCTCGATGGGGGACTGCAGGTTATTGCCCTGGACGCGAATCATCATTCCATCAAGGGCGGGATTGCCTGATTCGATGACGACGACGGAGGACGGTTCGGGCGTTTCCAGCCAGTGCCAGTAAAGAATGCTGACAAAGGCGAAAAAGAGCAGGAACGCCGTGAGGATGCTCGTAAAGACAAACCACCGGCGGCTGGGCCGCTCTGGTTGCGAGCTTGTTGAAGTCTCAGTCATGGATGGCTTTACGGTGAATAGAGTTCGGCGCGATCGTGTATTCGATGACACAATTATCGTCATCCGCAATAAATTGGCAATACAATCTACTGTATTCAGGTAATTTTACGGTTCGAGCCGTCCGATCTGATTGCCGCCGAGCCATTGCTGGCGGTCGCCGGCGGGCTGATCGAAGGTGGCGGTGATGGGTTGATGGTAGAGGTTCCAGATGAGATCGCGCAGGCGCGGGGTGGGCGACAGGGACGAAAGAGGCTGGGTGAGTGGTATGGCAGTGGGTGACAGGGTGGTGCGTGTGAAAAAAACAACGCTGCCACTGGCGGGGAGGTGGTACGTGAATGCCAGCGGCTGACCATCCGATCGGGCGAGCAGTTGCATGTTCAAGGCTTGACGATGCTGGCGGGAAAAAAAGATGGGATACGTTTGATCCTGCCAGATCAACGCAGCAGACTGCGTACGGCGCGAAGTCTGAAAAGACCAGCGATCGAGTTGCCAGCGGTCATTATCGAGCGTGGCCAGTACAGCACCCTGTGCGCTGGCGATGGGGGGATAAATCGAGGGCAGGAAAGCAGCCAGAATCGTTGCAGCGGCAATCAGCACAATAATGAGGCTTAGGGCAAGCTGGCGATGGGGAATCAAACTGGCGGCGATCAGCAGGGCGGCAAGGCTGATGGTCAGCGCGAGGATGTTCCAGCGAACGGCGGATGGCCAGACGGGTTTCCAGCCAAATATTGGGTGGTAGGCATACTCGCTGGTTAGTGCGCCGGCGGGGCCAGGCGCGGTAGTGGCGTGGCTGGTGGTGTCGGGGCGCAGCGGCTGGGGGTATGGTGTGACAGAATCGCCTTGAATGATGTGCAGGTTTGATAAGTGAGCGTCAACGACCAGTAGTTGCGTGGTTAAAAGAGGCGCAGGATGGTCGATGATTGTGGGCAGAGCGCCGTCTGCTTCGAGGCGTAATTGGCTGGTGCTGGCAGCTCCGGTGATGGTGACACTGAGATATTGTCCCGGTTGATACCAGTTGCCGCGTGGCAGGGTGATGGTGATTTGCGCGTTGGTGGAGGCGGTCGCGCAAAGCAGCAGGACAAAGCTGAATAACCAATAGTGAGCCGATGGAATTATTCGGCGCAGCAGCTCCGTAACCCGTCGGGCGGAAGATGGATGACAGCCAGCCATTATGTTTCGAGCAGGCGGAGGATACGCAATACCTCAGCAACGCTCCACGCCTGCGCCGGGGCGGCGACGGGTTGATGTGGGGCGTTGCCCTGGAAGCATTCGCTGATCTGCCCGATGCAGCCGGTGCTGTTGAGGTGCTCAATCAACGGATCAAGCCATTGTTGCACCTGGGCGCGGGCGGATGGATTGAAATCATTGACCTTCAGATAGGCTTCGAGGAAAGCGCCAATCGGCCAGGCCCAGACGGTTCCGTTGTGGTAGGCGCGATCACGCTGCATCTGCGGCCCGTCATAAACACCGATGTAGTTTGGGTCGCTGGCAGCCAATGAGCGCAGCCCGACGGGGGTCAGCAGTTCACGGCGCACCACTTCCACAACGGCTGATTGTTGATCGCGCGTCAGGGGTGAATGGGTCAGGCTGACCGCGAAAATCTGATTGGGTCGGATGGCGTCATCCTTGCGGGTATTGTCAACCACGTCATAAAGCCCGCGGTAGGGGGAGATCCAGAAAGTCTGGCTGAACGATCGGGCAACGCGATCAGCCAGATCATTGTGACCGCTGAGGCGCAGGGCGTTGTACCAGAGGGCGTTGATTTCCACCGCCTTGCCCTGACGCGGGGTAAAGGCAATGCCGCCGGTTTTGGCATCCATCCAGGTGAGCTGGGTGTTGGCGTCGCCCTGGGTGATCAGACCGTCGGTTTCATCCATGGCGATACCGTAGCGCGTGCCGTGGCGATAGCCGTCGATGATGGCCAGGCAGGCGGGGCTGAGCAGTTCGGCAAAGGTCTTCTGGTCGTTGGTGGCGTTGAGATATTGGTGGCAGGCGTTGATGAACCAGAGACTGGCATCGACAGTGTTGTAACTGGGTTCGTCGTTGTAGTCGTCAAAGCGGTTGGGAATCATCCCACGATCGACATAACGGGCGAAGACGCTCAGCACCTGGCGGGCCAGCTCAAACTGGTTGGTACTCAAGAGCAGGCCGGGCAGGGCGATCATGGTGTCGCGCCCCCAGTCAGCGAACCAGGGATAACCAGCGATGATGGTCGTACCGGGCGTCTGCTGTCCGGGGGTGCGGCGGCGAACGATAAAATCCTGGCTGGCGCGGATCAACTTTGAAGTTTTTTCGTTGACGCCGTTGACCGGCCAGCGTGATTGTCGGCGCAACTCGAGCTGTTCATCCCAATTACGGCGCGGGTCGCCGGTCAGCGAGGCCCAGAGTGTCAAGGTGGCGGGCGTGTCGGTGTCGAGGGTGAAATGACCGGGCGTGTAAAGGTCTTCAATATGGTCCTGACCGCGGCCGGCCGCGATGGCGTAAAAATGGTCGTACCACCAGTCAGGGGCGGAGGTGAAATAGCCGTTATCAGTGGCGAGGGTGGTTGTCAGTTCGTCGCTGGCGACGGTGATGACCGGCCCGTCAATGCGTGATTGCACATGAGCACCGGCAGCGCGGCGGGTGGAATGGAAATCGCGCAGAGCGAGGAAGGGTTGAAGCTGGAGGGTTGCATGCCGGCCGGGCGGGGGCGTAAGGCGATAGCGCAGGGCGACGGTGTTGTGCTGCCAGCAGGGGAGAAGTTCTTTGGTGAGGCTGACGCCGCCAATGTCGTAGTGCCAAATCGCCGTATCGCCCAGCTCAAAGCGACGCAGATATTGCCACCCGTGGGGTTGAAAGCAGGTGGGGAACTGACAGACGGAAAATTCGTGATGGGGCTGATGATTGTCGAGGATCAGTGTTTCGCCGATGCGCGAAAGGCACATGATCCGACCGACCGGCGGCAAGGTGGCAGCGATCAGCAGGCCGTGATACTTGCGCGTGTTGCAACCGACAACGGTTGACATGCAGTACCCGCCCAGGCCGTTGGTCAAAAGCCATTCCTGCTGAAGATGCGGTTCGAGTTGCCCGTTGGTATTAAGTACGTATGAGGCCATGACGCCAGTATGGGGATAATTGGCTAAAAGGGCAAAAGCGTGGCTGGTGGGATGGGGTTGCGGGGATTGTGGAATGTTTGGCAATCCGAAATTGGCCTGCCCTGTAAACGGGCTGAACCGCTATAATAGGTCAGTGCGTTTAGGTTCAAAACGAAAGGCCGATTATGGTAGCGGGCAATTCTGATTTTTCTTCGGAAGGTAAAGTGAATTTGAAGGAAGTTTATCAGGCTGTTGATGCGGCCAGGGCGGAGCTGGTGCGGGGGTTGTTGGAATCGGAGGGGATTGCAGCCGTGGTGCAGGGGGCGGAGTTGCAGGGATCGCTGGGGCCGGTGCTGGCCGGTAGCACGCTGCCGGGGGTGTATGTTCGTCAGGAGGATGTGGCGTCCGCGCTGGAGATAATCAATCATTACGAACATGGAGAGCTGGAGAAGGGGGCTGACTGGGTTTGTCCGACATGTGGTGAGCATATCGAAGGACAGTTCAGCTCGTGCTGGAAATGTGGCACGGAGCGTCCGGTTGCGGCCGATGGCGTGTGAGGCGCGAGAACGAATGCAGGGATCGGCTCATTGGACGGCGATGGGTCGAAGAGGTGGAGGATTGGGCGGCGTGAAGGATTTCATCGGCGGCGCGCCAGCAGGTTGATCAGGGCTTTGTCATACGGGGTGGCGGTGTCCATGATGTGATATTCGACATCCGCATCGTTGCAGGCGCGGCGAATGAGGGTCAGGTAGTCCTGCACCTGCTGGTGGTAGGTGTTGCGCAGATCAGCGGGGTCGATTTGCAGCTTTTCGCCGGTTTCCAAGTCTTGCAGGGTTATCTGCTGCTGATAGGGCAGGTCGATTTCAGCCTGATTCAGGAGATGGATCATCAGGCATTGATGTTTGCGATAGCGCAGATGCTGAAGCGCCTTCAGCAGGGCATCAGGTTCAAGCCAGAGATCGGAAATCAGGATGACCAGGCTGCGGCGCGGCAGGCGTTCGGCCAGGGCGTGCAGATGCTCAGCCAGATGCGTCGTTTTACCCGGTTGAATCTCCTCCAGTGCCTTGAACAGACGATCAAGGTGGGCGGGTGAAGAACCGGCGGGAATCTGAACTTGAACACTTTCGTCGATGGCAACCAAGCCGGCCAGGTCTTGCTGCATCGCCAGCAGATATGCGATGCAACCTGCCAGATGACGGGCGTAATCGATTTTGGCTGTTGCGGGCGTTGCAGAACCCGGGGCGCCGGATGAATCCATGCCGAAGCTCATGCTGGCACTGGTATCCAGCACGATGGTGGCGCGAAGATTGGTTTCCTGTTCAAAAAGTTTGATGTAATAGCGGTCAGAACGGGCATAGGCGCGCCAGTCAAGGTGGCGCAGCTCGTCGCCGGAGACATAATTGCGATGTTCGGAAAATTCGACACTGAAGCCGCGATGGGGTGATTTATGCAGGCCGGTAATCATCCCCTCGACCACCTGGCGGGCGGTCAGTTGCAGGTGCGAGACGCGGGCAGCGTCAGCTGGGGTGAAGAATTTATATTTCTGCACGGGCATGCGTGAATGAATCGTAATGACAAAGGCAGCCTGCGGTCGCGGCCATGGAAAAGCGATTATAGCGAATGCCAGCTGGAGATGCAGTTTGAAGCCCCGAGTCATATAATCGGTGTTCTATGGGACAAATCATTGATGGCGTGGGATTGGCGCAAAAGGTGAAGCAGGAAGTCAAGTTGCGCGTGCAGGAGCATCGGCAGCGGGGTAAGCCGGTTTATCTGGTGGCGGTGATGGTGGGCGGTTCGCCCGCGGGGGAAATTTTTGCCCAGCGGCAGGCCGATACCTGCGCGGCGGTGGGGATCGATTATCAACTGCTGAAACTGGGGAGGGAATCGGCGCATGAAGAAGTTCAGCAGACGATCAGCAAATTGAATCACGATCCCACGGTCAGCGGGATTATGTTGCACTTGCCGCTGCCGGGGCATCTCAATGCGACGGAATTGCAGTACCACATTGATCCAGAGAAGGATGTTGAGGGGGTTAATCCTGCCAATATCGGGCATGTTGTTTATGGCAAGACGCTGATTGCGCCGTTCACCGCGCAGGCGTGCATCGAGTTGATTAAAGCGACCGGCGTGGAATTGCGCGGGGCGGAAGTCACGGTGGTGGGGGCTAGCCAGATCGTCGGCCGGCCTATTGCCCTGTTGCTGACGGAGCAGATGGCGACGGTTACGATTTGCCATATTGCGACGCGCGATCTGAAGCTGCATACGCGCCGGGCGGATATTGTCGTGGCAGCGGCGGGTGTGCCCGGGCTGATCACGGCGCAGCACGTTAAATCCGGGGCGGTGGTGATTGACGTGGGAATCAATCGCGTCAAGGCGGCCGATGGTACGAATAAGACGGTGGGGGATGTCGATTTTGATTCGGTTGCGCCGCTGGCGTCGTTCATTACACCCGTGCCGGGAGGTGTCGGGCCGATGACGGTGGCGATGCTGCTGCAGAATTCGTTGCGTTGCGCTGATTTATTGCAGGCCAAAACGATCGGCAGCGGTGCTGACCGCAGCCTGGAATGAACCCCAGACATCGTACCCCCATCGGCAGATCAGCCTCTGCCAAGGGCTTGATGGCTGTGATACGGAGGCAGAAGAAATGCTCACCCGCCACCCGTGCCGACACTATCCGCATGCGGGGCGGTCATGTGCATGGGGTTGAGCACATGATCCAGCTCCTGTGGGCTGAGTACCTTGCGTTGCAGGGCGACCTGGCGGACGGTCTGCCCGGTCTTGAAACTTTCCTTGGCAATGTCGGCGGCTGCGTCGTAACCGATGCGCGGGGCCAGACTGGTGCACATGGCCAGACTTTGTTCAACCAGGCTTTGGCAGCGTTGCTGATCGGCTTCAATGCCGTCAACCAGGCGCAAAGCGAACTGACGCGAGGCGCGGCTGAGCAGCTCGATCGATTCGAGCATACACAGCGCCATCACGGGCATCATGACATTCAGTTCAAAACTGCTGCCCAGACCACTACCGGCAAAGGCGACGGTGGCGTCGTTACCGATGACTTTGGCGCAGACCTGCAGGAGCATTTCGCTCATCACGGGATTGACCTTGCCCGGCATGATGGAGCTGCCCGGCTGGGTGGCGGGGATGGAGATTTCACCGATACCGCATCGTGGCCCGCTGGCCAGCCAGCGCAGGTCATTGGCGATTTTACTCAGCCCCACGGCGATGGCGCGCAGTTGGCCGGAGGCTTCGACAATACCATCCTTGGCGGCTTGGGCTTCAAAATGATTGGTTGCTTCGATGAAATCAATGCCGCTGCGCTGGGCAATGAGCGCAATGGCCTGTCGGGCGAAATCAGGATGGGCGTTGATGCCCGTGCCGACGGCTGTTCCGCCCAGCGGCAATTCACGCAGCGCCTGCACGGCTTTGGCGGCCCGCATGGCAGCCAGATGGGCCTGGTGGGCGTAACCACTCAGCTCCTGCCCCAGACGGATGGGGGTGGCATCCTGCAGATGCGTGCGACCGATTTTCACAACGCCATCAAATGCCGTGGCTTTACGATCCAGCGATTCAGACAAGCTGGTCAGGGCGGGAATCAAATCCTCCTTGAGTCCAGCAGCAACCGCAATGTGCATCGCGGTGGGAATGACATCGTTGGAGGATTGCTGCATGTTGACGTGATCGTTGGGGTGCACGGGCGATTTGCCGCCACGCACTCCGCCCGCCAGCTCATTGGCGCGGCTGGCGATCACTTCGTTGGTGTTCATGTTCGTGCTGGTTCCCGAACCGGTTTGAAAAACGTCAACCACGAATTGATCATCGAGTTTGCCGTCAATCACTTCCTGCGCGGATTGCTGAATCAGTTGCCTGCGCTTGTCATCCAGTACGCCCAGTTGCGTGCTGGTCTGCGCGGCGGACCACTTGATCAGCCCCAGTGCGGCAATGAAGCGGCGGCCGAGGCGCAAATTGGAAATTGGAAAATTTTCCACCGCCCGGGCGGTTTGCGCGCCGTAATACGCCTCGGCGGGGACTTCCATCTGGCCCATTGAATCACGTTCAGTTCGCATCGTCATTTATTTTACTCCTTGATCTTGTTGGTAGTGTAGGCTGGCCTACGGCTTTCGTCGAAGCGGCATTGTAGACCAAGCCGCTTGGAATCGCCGGTTGGCCGAAATAATAACAGCCCCAAAGTCGGATTATCAGAAATAGCCTCCCATAAGCAATGTTGGCGCATTTTGGTTTGTGACTTTGATGAAAAGAAAAACCCCGCCGGATGCGGGGTGGGGATCAATCAATTTATTTGTTGCAGTGTGTTGCAACCGTTCGATCGACTGGTCAGTTGCTGGCTGGCAGTGGGTCGGCCTGGGGGCGCGGGGTGATGTTCAATGAAGAACCGGCACCGCTGGCGTGAGCGCCTGGCCCGGTGGCTGGTTTGGCGGGTTTGGCTGCTGCGCCAGCCTTGGTTGCCTTGGAGCTGTCGGGCTGAAGAACCATTGTCATGCGCCGGCCTTCCATGCGGGCATCGCGTTCGATTTTACTGACGGGGAACAGCTCTTGTTTGACCTTATTCATGATCTGACGACCCAGATCGATGTGGGCCATTTCCCGCCCACGGAACTGGAGCGTGAATTGAACCTTGTTGCCTTCCTTAAGGAAACCGCGGGCATGATTCACCTTGATCAACAGGTCGTGATCGCCGATCTTGACCGTACGGAACTTCACTTCCTTGAGCTGACCACCACGGTTGCCCGAGCGCGATTTGTCCTCCTTTTTTTGCTGCTGGTATCGCCATTTGCCGTAGTCCATGATACGACAAACCGGCGGTCGCGCTGTCGGCGCTACTTCGACCAGATCCAGCCCCGCGTCTCGCGCCATGCGCATCGCTTCAGCCGTGGGAACAATCCCAATCTGTTCTTCCTTGTCGTTAATCAATCGGACCGGTGAAATCCGGATCTGCTCGTTGTGGCGGAAATGAGTGGAAATGGCGCAATCTCCTACGGAGGACCGACAGGCTGCCACCGTTTATTTAGCAAGGGCAGCCAACTATGTAACACGTTAATGACCAGTACCGACTGGCGGTCCGGTCATTACGCCCTGAGAACGCCTCAGAGCACGATACATGCTACAATACACTTGTAATAATGAGCAATAACGGTTGATTTTGCAAGAACCATTATCTGCTTTTATGCGGATCGCATTGATTTATCGTTTTGAAATATCACCAAAACCGTGTTGTCGTTACCAGCGATGCGCTGCCAGGGGCTGATTGTCTGGATCACGAGCGGATTGTAGCCCCATCCGCCGCAGGGCGGGCGTGGTAGCTGGTTCCGCGCCACTGGACCTGCCTGTCAAGACACATGCGCACGGCTCGAATGAAAATAATCAGCAACATTGACAGTGCTAACGGGTGCGCCCAGGCGAAACGGGCACGATTGCCCGATGAGCGATAAACGGTTGCCAACAACCAGGTTAGAAGAACCCAATTCGCAGCGGCGGCGGCCAGCCATAATCCTGGGCGTTGCCAGCTCCAGCCACTGTTCCACCAGCTCCACAGGCCCCAGACACCACCGGCCAGCCAACTGAAACCAAGCACGAGCGTAAGCAAAAAACCAAAAATAATACGCCAGGGCGACCCGCGACCCGGCGCGAAAAATTGACGCGCCCAACCGCGAACGATCTCCGTCAGCGTGCTGTACATGCGGACGGCCATAAAATCGGCGCCCCACGCGATACGCACTTTATAACCGTGACTTTTAACCAGTCTGGCCATCGCCACATCTTCCCCGAACATTCCCATGACGGCTGCATGACCGCCAATTTTATCGTAGACGTTGCGGCGGATCAGCAGAAACTGGCCGTTGGCAAAGGCATGATGGCAATAATTTTTGTTCGACAGCGGCACGAGAAACATGAAGTTCAGACCGGCTCCGGCCACGGGAATGATCAATTCTTCCCAGAAACTGTGGCTTTCGATGCGCGGCAGCAGGCTCAGCAGATCATAATCCTGGCGATCCGCCCGCTGTATGGCAGCGGCCACCGCGTCGGGTTGCAGAATGACATCCGAATCGACAAACATCAGCCACGTTCCGCGGGCTGATTGAACCCCCTGCGCCAGGGCGTGGCATTTACCTGTCCATCCCGCAGGCAAATCACCGTGCGGAATATGCACCACGCCAAGGCGGGCATCGGTTGCAGCAATCGAGTCCATCACCTGACCCGTCTGGTCGGTGCTGCGGTCATCAATGGCAATGACTTGCAGATCAGGATAGGTCTGATTCAGCACACTGTGCAGGCAGGCGCTGATTCGTTCGCCTTCATCTTTGCAGGGGATCAGAACAGTGACATTGGGCGGTGGGTCGGGCAGTGGTCGCAGCGGGCGCGTCAACAGGCGCATCTGTCGGCGGGCTACCAGCACCAGTACGGTCAGCAGCACCGACAGGATCGGCCCAACCAGCACAAAACCAAAGAAAATCGTCTGTTCCAACGTGCCCACAATAAACCAGCAAAGTCAGCGCAAAAGAGTTTGCCCATCTGCAATTCCGAGCAAAACAGTAGCTTGGTCAGCCGATATTGGCAATTATTGTGGCTGAGTTGTTGGGTTGGTTGTGGGGATGTTCTGATCAACCGTTGGCAACAGATTGCCGTCACGAATCTGCTGGCGCAACTTCGGATTATCGGCGCTGGCGTTCCATGCCCTGGCGAACCAACGCTGCGCTTCTTGCTCATCACGTGTCACGCCTTCACCGTGGAGATATAGCACGCCGATATTGTACATCGCCCGGGCATTTTTCTTTTCAGCCGCCTGGCGGTACCAGTTCATTTCCTGTTTCGGGTCTTTCTCCACGCCAAACCCGTTATGGTACAACCAGCCGAGGTGCAGCATGGCCTGGTCGTTGCCGGCATCAGCGGCCTTGGTGAACCATTGCCTGGCCTGGACGTAATCCTGACCGGTGCCCGTACCATCGCGATAAGATTCTCCGGCATACACCATCGCCTGTGTATCGCCTTTTTCCGCCGCCTTTACGAACCAGCCCAGCGCCTGGGCGGGGTCTTTTTCGACGCCCAGACCATCGGAATAAAGCACTCCGATGTTGTACATCGCCTCAGATAACCCCCGATCGGCAGCCTGACGAAAATAGCTCATCGCCCGCGCATAATCCTGTTCCACGCCATCGCCCTGGGCATACGCCAATCCCTGGTTGTGCTCATCCACGCCATTGTCCGCCCATTTATTGAGGAAATAACCCAGCGTACCGAAGACCAGGGCGAGCGTAACGGGAATACTGATCGCCAGCAGATTGCCTTTATTCATCGGTAACGACTCCTTTGATTGGAAAGGACAGGTTCCATTTCGATGGCCATGCAGCCAGACGATTGACGATATTGCAGCAGGATGATTTGATATCCCGCCGATGAACCATCGAAGTTTATGTATTATTTTGTTGGGATGGGTGGCGATTGCAAGCGGCTGCGATCGCGGTGGTTCTGCGCCCGTGCCGTCGCCCGCGCCTGCCAAAGCGCCTGCCACAGGGTTGACAACCGGGTCAACCACCGCGCCGACGATTGCGCCCGCGCCGCCGGAACCGAAATTGCTCGATGCTGTTTCCGTCAGTGTGGGGGATGAGAGCTACCTCCTGCCGCCGATGGTATTGCGCTTTCGTCAATCACCGGCTGACCCGACAGCTGATCTGACCGAAACGCGATCAGAGCTTTTGTTATCCGGCCACGAAAAAGCTGAACCCACGGGCAACAGCCTGATTTTGAATATGACCAGTGCCGCAACGACGCCGGATGATCTGCTGTCCATGCCCTGGTCGTACCAGGCGCTGGATGACCAGTGGACGGATACCACCCAGGGCCTGTCGCTGGATGATGAACGATTTATTTTGCGGCCATACGATGTTCTTGTACGCTTTGCGCCGGATCGGGATCGAGTCACGATCACAATAACCGGTTCGTTTCTGCGTTTTGATACGCTGGCCAACCCGCAATTGCCGGGAAAAGTGGTTGCCGTCGAGGCGCAATTTGTGGCTGGTCTGGTCGTGCAATAGTCAACGCACGTCGTAGTCGCTATAATCGTGCGTGTGCGAGAGAATTTGTAATAATTGTTGGAAAATTTGTATATTTAGTTGCGCTGCTGCTCCGCGCACCGCACGTGGCGGCCATGGGAATTTCAAGCCGATTAAAAATTTCCGAATTTTTTAATTGAATCACTTGACACCAATAAACAGAGACGTACTCTATCAAAAGAGATTGAGACGCATTCTCAAGCAAGTGGATTTCAAAAACGCATTGGTTTGTGTATCACGATTTTAGAGATGTGAGAGTCTCGTAAAATTTTGGTGACGATGCTGGAGACAAGAGAAGGGTCATTGCAGGTTGAATTGTTCTATTGGCAGCCGTAATTGGCAAGGCGGCCTCCTTCCTTCTGTTCCGGTTTGTAATCAGTGCAAACGATGATCGATCGTGTTGCGGCCTTACCGTCGGCAGCCCGAGCATAGGTCTGCTGTTGGCTAGGGCATGTATCAGTCAAGCGGGTTGCACCGGGCTGGAGATTGAAGACAGAAGCTGCGCTGGCAGTGGTGAGAAGGTAATTAGAAATTGTTGTGTGGCGAGCGTGGACTTGCTGCAATTTCAGAGTTGAGAGAGAACGAGGAGAGGTTTATGGGTTTGATAGTATCAAGTTTGACTGGGATCGGGCTAACCGGTTCCCGGATGGCGGCGGCTTTTATTCTTGGCAGTGTGGCGCTGGCATCATCGGCACTGGCGCAGGTTACTGATCCGCATTTGGCCGGCAATGTGCGCACGGATATCTGGCTGTTTGAGAATGTTAATCGGTTCGGAGATTTTGGTACTGCAGGGGATCCTTGGGACGCCCCGATTTTGTCGACCGAGTCTGGCGGAGTCGATGCTGAGGTGAATAAAGTGGCTGGTAGTGGGTTCGCAACGGGTTCGACGTTATACGCCCCTGGTTTCTCATACATCCCAAATACCTATCGCGCGACGTTTTCGATTACAGAACCAGACGCACTTGATCAGCTCAAGACCGTTGTTTTCCAGATCGATATCGGCGAGGTCTACGGACATGACCTGTATAATGAGAATCACGTTGGCCCGGTGCTGAATATTAATGGTGGAAGTCAACTCGTAGCGCCAGATACCTGGCAGTTGAGGTCGCACATTGATACCGGTGAAAAATTTCCAATTCCTACCGGAGGAGAAGAACCGGTTTATCGCAATACCTGGCTGGGGCGATGGGATCTCAGCGGGGTCGATCCGGTAAGCTCTTTTGAGATTCAGTGGGATGTTGTCGAGCATACCCAGACGTATGTCCTGCGATTGGATCAATCCGATGCAATTCCCGAACCGTCGATGCTTGGTTTGCTCTCTTTGGGCGCTCTGACGTTGGTGCGGCGCAAGCGGAGATAAGCCTGTGGTGGCGGACGCACGAGATCATCAATGGGTAATGACATCGCCGGTCTGCTGCCGTCAGCAGCAGATCGACGATTATCGCCGCTGCAATGGTTTTTCGTTGATCGAGCTGCTGGTGGTGATCGGCATTATTGGCGTGCTTCTGGGAATACTGCTGCCTACCGTATCAGCAACACGGCAACATGCCTATCGTGTCAATGAGATGGCTGCCAGCCGCGAGCTGATTCAGGCGTATACCATTTACGCCACGGAGAATCAGGGCTGGTTGATGCCCGGTTATGTGGATACGAGTTTGCCCAAATATCGTGATTTGGCGGTTCCCGATAAATTTGGTCGTCCGCTAAGCACGCAGGCGACGGATCGCTGGCCCTGGCGGCTGGCGTCGTATATCCAGTACGGAATCAAAGGTTCGATTCTGGTGAATGACATGCTGGCTCTGGCGGATGACAGTAGCTGGAATGTCCAGACCTATCCCGCGCCGGACTGGGGGTACGCTGTGAGCTTGTATCCCAGCTTCGGGCTGAACATGGTCAATCTCGGTGGAGACTTGTATCACTCGAGTAATCAAGCGGGCTGGATTTCCCGGGCATCGCAGGCGCGCCATGCGTCACGCCTGATTGTTTTTGCCTCGGCGCATTTCAGCGCAGCCATTGCGGGTTATTACGAGATCGTTCCTCCCGTCAAACTTCAGCAGGGAATGGTTCATGGTCAACCGGTGACGACCACTTCAATGTGGAAACCGGTGGATGATTACGCACTGAGCAAACCCCCGGGCTGGTGGGGCAATGTCGATCCACGCTGGGATGGCAAGGCGGTTGTCGCCTGCCTGGATGGACATAGCGAACTACTGAGCCTGCGCGAGCTGACCGACATGACGCGATGGTCCAATGCGGCCGCGACGGAGGGCAATCCCAATCTGGGCCGATCAGGAAATAGTGATCCCAACTGGGTGCCGTAAAGCAGCATTCAAACTGAAATTCATAAGAGCCAATCGTTTACGCCCGGCATTGAAGGCGTTTTATGGTCGGCAGCTTACTCCAGCTCCGGTTGGACGAAGCGTTCGGATCGACCGATGAATTGCATGACTTTTTCCGCTGCACGGTAACCGCTGCGGACAGCGCCTTCCATGGTGGCGGGCCAGTCCGTTTGCGTGTAGTCACCGGCCAGAAACAAACCGGGATGGCTTGTTGCATTGTCTGGACGCAGTTGATCGATACCGACAGCGGGGCTGAAGGTCGCCCGTTTTTCCTTCACAATGCGGCTGGCCAGTAATTTGGCGTGGCGTGCCGCCGGCAGGAGGCGATGAACTTCAACCAGCAACCGCGCCAGCAGCGTCTCATTGGTCTGGCCAGCCTGTTGATCCGCAGCAGAAATTACGCCATGAATGTGCCGGCCATCCTGGCTTTTACGAAACAGCCATTGCAGCTCCGTGCCGATGAGGGCCAGATGCGGTTCGTGCATGACCGGCAGATCGAAAAACAGGTGCAGGCCGATGATGGGGCGATAAATCAGCTTGTCCAGCGGGGTCAGGTCGATCAATTCAGCCAGCAGTTTTCGGGCTGAATCAACCGCCGTCGCGACGATCAGAATATCGCAGTTGATGCTGTGACCGGTGGACAGCTCCAGCGCAAAACCACCGCCATCGCGTTGGGCAGCAGCCGTTGGTTGGCGAGAAATCGGCGCTGATGAAAAACGGACTGACGGAGACAGCGGCCTGATCTGCATGACGCGCGTGTTGGTCAGTGTCTGGCTGGCTGGGGTGGCGTGATAGAGTTCGGAGAGCGAACAATTGGGCACACCCATGACATAGCCGCGTCGGTGCATGAGAAATGACTGGCGAAACACCTTGATACCATAACGGGCACTGACCTGGCTGGCGTCTTCATTCAACGCGCTGGTGATGATCACGTTCCAGAATCGCGCAATGGTTTGCGCCGATTGACCACGGTCGATCAACCATTGGCTGAAGGTTTGTGCAGGGGATTCGCGGTCGCTGCCCATTAATTTCATGCCCGCCATCGCCTGGGCGATTTCCATTTTGGCAGCAAAGCTCAACAGGGGAAAACGGAGCAGGGCCGGCGCCAGATGCACAGGGCTGGGCAAAACGCTGGAGCTGAGCGTGCCGCGGCGACCGGTTTCATCAGCAAATAGAATCTGATCAAAAAAGTCAATCCGGTTTTCCACCCCCAGCCAGCGATACAGGTGCAATAGATTTGTGCAGCAACCAAGCAGGACGTGCTGACAGTTGTCCAGCAGTTGACCGGTCTGTACATCTTCAAAACTGGTGGCCCGTCCGCCCAGCAGTTTACGGCGTTCGATCAGGATGGTGTTCAAACCCAAACGCGATAGGGCGGCGGCTGCGGCGATACCCGCCAGACCACCACCGATGATGGCAATGCGCGGAGAATGTTGGTCGCAGCGTGTCAAACCGGAGTGATTATCCGAAAACAGAAATCCAGCGATTGAATGAAACACTCAGCGTTTGTATTGCTCTTTTAACTGTGCCAGCGTCACGCCCGGCGGCAGGGTCGCTTCTTCCATCAGCATGACGGGAATCCCATCGCGCACGGGATAGCGCAATCCGCCTTGCTCCGCGATCAGCCAGTCGCCTTCCTGGTGCAGCGCGCTCAGCGTCAGCGGGCAGCGCAGAATGGACAACAGTTCCGGATCAATGACATTGGTTCGAGTTGGTGCGGGGTTGGAGTTGGGCATTGGATCAACCGAAGTTTTGCAGGCCTGAATAAACAGCAACGTGCGCTGATCTTATCCATGGTGTGCGGTGTAATTCAAACAATATAAAGCATCGCGCAGCAGCATCCAAGAGTGCCGGTCGGGACCATCGGGGTGTTGAACCTGGGTGCTGTGAATCAGATGATTGGCCAGCGGCAGGGTCTGCACGTTGCGCACAAAGATGAACAACCCCCACGGTTCAGCCGTGGCATGATCGGGTTGCGTCTCATTGAGATGGAATAAAGCGGCGCGATTGACCGCCTGCTGCGCGCTGGAATCGCCCCGGCGCAAGGCGTAGGCGCCCAGGGCGTGCAGAATAATCAGTTCGTGATACCAGTGTGTTTCAGGGTTGTCGCGGTCGGTGCTGGCTAGGAACCGGCCATCGGGTTGCTGGTGGCGAACCAGCAACTGCAAAAGAGGACTGGGTTGGCGTGCCGACGAAACCAGTGTGACTTGGGCGACGGCTCTCAAGGCTGCTGCGGCGATGAGATCACCCTGGGCAGCGGTGAAAGGAGGATCAAAATTGTTGACGCCGGCGATCAGGGGGGATGGTTGAGCTGGCGAATGTTCCACGCAGGCGGTGAAATAATCCGTCAGCGCAGCGTGAATTGGTCGCTGAGACGCTGCGGTAGGCATCGACATCCGCGCCGAGGCTGGCGATGGAGCTGAAGAAGCAGTCGGAGGCGGATTGCCGGTTAACGCACTGAGGATCACGCGATAGCGCGCCAGAGTTTGTTCGTCGGTCGGGGTCATGTCCGCAGCTATTCTAGCCGTTGTGCTGCCAACTGGCGCAGTTTTGACGATTCATAAAAAAACCTCGATTCGCCGCAAACGGGTTGTCTGCGACGAATCAAGGTTGGTTGAATAACGGGTTTTCGGTACGCCCACTGGCTGCAAAGCCGGCCGGGGGGATCAGCGTTTAACCTTGCTGGCGGCATCGGCGATGGCTGCGGCATCCAGATGCAGATAGTGCAGCACGTCCTCCGGCGTATGACCTGATTTGGGAATCTGCCGCACGAACAGGTTCAGCAGCTTGATACCCGCGCCAGTATTGGCGATGGCCGTAGCCAGTTCAGCATCCAGACCGCCGGCGTAGTTGTCCTCAGCCGTTACGATGATTCCGCCATGCTTGGCAGCGATTTCCAGAACCCCCTGGGTTTGCAGCGGCATGGCGTAGGCATCGATGACGGTGGCGGATTTACCCGCCTTGGCCAGCAGGTCAGCTGCGGCCAGACATTCATGCACCATGTAACCCGCAGCCACCAGAACGAGATCTTTACCTTCGCGCAAAACCTTGTAACCACCAACTTCAAACGTGTCAGTCGGTTTGTAAAGCGCCTTGGTGTCAGCCCGGAGCGTGCGCTGATAACAGCAGCCGTTGATATTGGCCATTAACTCGGTGATTTTGAAACAGCTCACGGCGTCGGCGGGGAAGAAATAATGAACCGCGGTATCGCCGGCGTAGTTTTTTGTATGGCAGAATGATCGGAAAAATGCGGCATCGGGCAGTGACATCTGGCTGGGGCCGTCGGCAGCCAGGGTGACACCGGCGTGGCTGCCGGTGATCTTGAAATTGGCGCCGGAATTGATCGCCATTTCTATCTGGTCATAACCGCGGACGACAAACTTGGCGAAGGTTGAACAGAAGGGGATCTTGCCGGCAGCAGCAGCGCCAGCGGCGACAGAAAACATATTCTGCTCAGCGATGCGACATTCCAGAAATTGCCCGGGCAGTTTCTTAAACAGATACTCCGCGAAGGTTGAGTTCTTCACATCCGCATCCAGCCCGATGACACGCTTGTCCGCCTGCGCCAGCGCCAGCAGTGCAGCGCCATACGCCCGACGTGGAGCGACGGCTTTGCCTTCCTGATAACCCTTGAACAGCCCAGCCGCCTCCATGCCGGCAGCAAAATCAATCTTGATTGGACCGTTACTGACCGGAGCAGGTTTGGCTGGCGGGGAAGGAATCTTCAGGAAGTTGCCAACCGTGATATTCGTTGCGTTCAAATCTTTGGCGGTCTGATCCAGATCAGAAAGTACCGCCTGCAATTTTTCCTGCTTGACGGGCGTTCCATGTTTTCCTGTTCCTTGTTCGCTGAGACTGCCCCAGCCTTTAACCGTACGGGCGATAATCGCCAGCGGGCGTGAACCGTTGCGGATGACATGCAGTTCGCTGAAGACCGAACGAATTTCCTCCGGATCATGACCATTGATGGTGCGGACGATAAATCCGTAGGCTTCGGCTTTGCGGGCGAGGGTTTCCGAGCTTTGTTGGGCGCTGACCCAATCGCTCTGAGCCAGTTCATTGCAGTTGAAAATCGGTACGCAGTTGACCAGGGCGTGATCAGCGATGAAATCCATCGCTTCCCAGATCTGACCTTCGCGGGCTTCGCCATCGCCGATGATGCAGTAGGCGATACGATCCTTGCCGTCGATCTTGGCGGCAGCGGCGACACCGGCTGCCACGCTCAATCCCTGCCCCAACGAGCCAGTGGCCGCATCAAAAAAGTGTACACCCAGCCCCGGGTTCGGGTGCCCGTCGATCGGGCTTTGAATCGCTCGCAGCTCAAGCGCGTCTTGGCGCGTCATGGGGCGGGCTTCCTTGGGATTTTTACCCAGGGCCACGCCCAGATCGGCCATCGCAGCGTAAACAATCGGTACGGCGTGTCCTTCGGACAGAATCAGACGATCGGAAACCTGATCCCATGGATTTTTCGGATCCCAGCGCATCTGGTGGTACATCAGTACCGTGGTCAGATGAGCCAGTGACAAGGCGGTTGTGGGGTGGCCACTCCCCGCGACGGTGGTCATTTCCACCGATAACTTGCCGATCTCGATTGCTTTCTGGTGGACAGCCTGTGTAAAACTCATCGATTATCTCCAATGCAAGAACAATTTTTCAACGAATCCTCATCGAGGACAAAAATATAGAGGTATTCACGCGAGGGACAAGCCAGGTACCCATCATCTGCCTCAGACCGCCTATTTTGCTCGTGCCATCGCAATTTAGCAATGAGCAAACGCTTGCTAACGATGAAAAAAGGAGAAATCAGCCCGCTCGAATCAATTTTTATCTTGCGAGGGCAGATGATCTCCAAAAAAGCGTAACCAGTTTTTCGCGAGAATGTCCGAAATTGCCTGATCACTGAAACCGGCGCTATTCAAGGCATCTACCAGACGATGCAGATCGCTGCTGGTCTGGATTTCCATCGGAACGTGCTGGCGGCCAAACCCGCCGTCCATGTCCGTGCCAATGCCGATATTGTCCGTTGAACCCGTTAAATCAGCGATGTGGTGAATGTGCTGGACAACATCAACCAAGGTGGCTGGCCGCTGATCGAGTTCATCTGGCGGGATTAAAAAACGACTGTAAAAGTTGATGCCGATGACACCCTGGCGGTTGGCGATGGCACGAATCATTTTGTCGGAAAGCTGTCGATCCGTATCGATGATCGATCGACAGTTGGAATGGGTGGCGATGACGGGCTGGCCGGTGATCTCCAGCAGTTGCCAGAATGATTGTTCAGCCAGATGTGAGGTGTCATGGATCAAACCGAGTTTGTCCATGGCGCGCACGAACTGGACACCCGCGGGGGTCAGCGGGCCAGGTTGACCCGTGCCGCCCGCATAGCGCGTACCTTTCCAAGCCAGTCCGATGATGCGCAGACCAGCTTCAAACCAGCCAATCA
This sequence comes from Phycisphaerales bacterium, assembly GCA_020847375.1. GTDB lineage: Bacteria > Planctomycetota > Phycisphaerae > Tepidisphaerales > Tepidisphaeraceae > JADLCB01. Next base: position 25,606 of record JADLCB010000014.1, read on the forward strand.
GATCATCAATTTCGACAATGGGGTCAGCGCCTTCCATGAGTAAAATAGCTGCTGGAGTGACCGAAGCGGCGGACGCCGTTGTGCTTTGTTGAAATGATTGCAGGTCGTTGTTCCAGAAAATCTGGCGCATCTGGCCATCACGGAATTGCTGTTGATACCATTGCAGTTGATCGCGCGCCATCTGCGCGGCTTCTGCGGCGGTGCGATAACCGTGACCATGATCGGGACCCAGATCGGGCTGGCAGAAAATTGTGGCGCAGATCAAATCCACCTGACCACGGCGCAGATCAGGCAGCCCAACGGTGGGAATGCCTTGTTCGTCCGGTATTTGTTGGTTGGCTGGCAATAGAATCCGTCGGCCGCGCCCGGCGTTGTAGGCCAGATCGAGATGAGCATCGACAATCATGAGCGCTGTTGTCGGATTAAATGCTGATGCTGTCAACGCTTGGGGGTCAGACAAACGTTATAGACGGATGGACGCAACGAATTGAAACGGTGAATCATATATACCAACGACACCGGGTAACCACATCTCCCGGTTAACGGAATGGTTAAACATATCCCTGGCTAGTAATGTAATCAGTATACCACGCAATGACTCAATATCTCCACGTACGGCAGGAACCACGCACCCGGAAACAACAACGACAAAAGAGGAAATATAGTGACGCACATCATAAGCAATACCCCGTAAATTCCAGGCGATTAAACCATATCTGAAACATACATCGTGCTTATATATGTTTCATACTTTATCACCATTAAGCAAGGTATAGGCGCAGAGAATACCTAGCAACTCTTCATCATCCTCCAACCGGTTAGCAGGTCTGTTGATTGAGTGTAACTTAACTGCGGGCAGGACATGTAGTAATAAAAATGTTAGGATTTATTGCCGAGTTGGAACCTATGATTGGCAGCGTGGTAATAAGACAACACGATAAAGGGATCACACGGTTATGCGGGCAGTAGTAAAGATATTGGTCATCATCGTGCTGATCGGGCTGATAACCGGCGGGGCTGCATGGTACATGCGTGACAGCCAAAAATCGGCGGTGCGTTTTCGTACGGCGGAGGTAACGCGCGGCAGTCTGACTGCCACCATCAGCGCCACCGGCACGGTTGAACCGGAGGAAGTCATCGATGTCGGTGCACAAGTTGCCGGGTTGATCCTGAGTTTCGGCACGGACAAAAACGGCAATCCGATCGACTACGGTTCGCAGGTTCAGCAGGGGGATGTGCTGGCGCGAATCGATGATGCCCTTTACGCCGCCGACAAGGCATCAGCCGATGCTGCCATGGAGCAGGCTCATGCCAATGTCGTGGTCGCCAATGCCAATCTCGAACAGATGCAGGCCAAATTTTCCCAAGCCAAAGCGGATTGGGATCGTGCCCAGCAACTAGGCCCTTCGGATGCGCTGGCGCGAACGCAGTATGATGCGTATCGAACGGCTTATGAAGCTGCCCAGGCCAACGTAACTGCCGCCAGCGCGAGCATTGTTCAGGCGCAGGCGTCGGTTTCCCAAGCCAGTGCGCAGTTGCTGCGGGCGCAGCGCAATCTCGATTTTTGCACCATTAAAAGCCCCGTCAATGGCGTGATTATCGACCGTCGCGTCAATATTGGTCAGACGGTTGTTTCCAGCCTCAATGCGCCCAGTTTGTTCCTGATCGCCAAGGATTTAACCCGCATGCAGGTGTGGGTTTCAGTCAACGAAGCCGACATTGGTTCGATTCATGCCGGACAGACCGTGGTTTTTACGGTGGATGCTTTTCCGGGTGAAAAATTTTATGGACAGGTGAAAAAAGTCCGTCTTAATGCTTCGATGACGCAAAATGTGGTGACTTACACCGTTGAAGTGCAAACCGACAATTCCAGCCGGCGCCTGCTTCCTTATCTGACCGCCAATGCCCAGTTTGAGGTGGCCCATCGCGATCAGGTGCTGATGGTGCCGAGTGTGGCGCTGCGCTGGAAGCCTTCGACGCAGCAGCAGATCGCCGCCGATGCAAAATCAGCCGCGTCATCACCACCTCCGTCGGAAGACGATCCAGCCGCCGATGCGCCGCGCAATGACAGTGCTGCAGCCCAGCCAGCGACACAACCTGTATCAACCGATCGACAGCATCGTGCAGGGGGCAGTGATGAAAACGGCGCCGCTGGCGAGCAGCACTTCGGTACGGTGTGGGTTGAAGAAAATGGTTTGGCCCGTGCGGTGCGCGTGCAGATTGGGATGACCGATGGGACCGACACGGAAGTTTCTTCGCCGCAGTTGAGGCAGGCCATGCGTGTGATCGTTGGCGAAATCCGGCCGGATGAGGTTGTCAATGACGATGCCCGCAATCCCTTCCTGCCACAGCTTGGTAATCGCAAAAATACGGGCAGTGGTGCCAGGCAGTCTCCCCCGCCTCACTGATACTGAGGCGGCGTTTGCGCAAAGGCGTTCGATTCCTGCCTGGACCCCATCGACTTGATACTGATGAGCGCTATGGAACTGATTCGTCTGGACAATATCACCAAGACCTACCACATGGGCGAAATCGACGTGCCGGTGCTCAAGGGTGTTTCGCTGAGCATTGCCAAAGGTGAGCTGGCGTCGCTGACCGGCGCCAGCGGATCGGGCAAGAGTACGTTGATGAACATTCTCGGTTGTCTGGATCGACCGACATCGGGGCAGTACTGGCTGGATGGTCAGAATGTCGCGGGCATGTCGTCCGATCAGCGGGCACTGGTGCGAAACCGGAGCATCGGTTTTGTGTTTCAGAATTTCAACCTGCTGCCGCGCACCAGTGCGCTGCATCAGGTGATCATGCCGCTGGCGTATACCGCAGCGGAGTTGTCGGATCGGCAGGCGCGTCAGCGGGCGCAGGCACTATTGGAGCGCGTTGGCCTGGGTGATCGGATGGATCATGAACCTTCGCAGCTTTCCGGCGGTCAGCAACAGCGCGTGGCGATTGCCCGGGCACTGATCAACAAGCCGCCGCTGCTTCTGGCGGATGAGCCGACGGGCAATCTTGATTCCCATACCAGCCAGGAAGTGCTGGAGATGTTCCACCAGTTAAACGAACAGGAGGGAATCACGGTTCTGCTGGTGACGCACGATCCCACCGTGGCCGCATCGGCTCGGCGGACAATTCATATCAGCGATGGTTTGATTGCAGCGCCGCGTGATGGACAGGATCAATTTCGACTGGCGGGCGCGGGTTCAGCGGAGGTGCCGACGCGATGAAATCATTTTTTCGCACGTTCAAGACAGCCGGTCAGGCGCTGATGCGCAACATCACGCGATCGGTGCTGACGTGTCTGGGGATCATCATCGGTATCGCTGCGGTTATCGCCATGATGGAAATCGGCAACGGTGTTTCGGCACTGAACGCCAAGGCGATTTCCGGCCTGGGGGCCAACACGATCATGATCATGCCCGGTACCGCCGCCAGCGGGGGCATTACGTTCGGTGCGGGCAGTCTTTTGACCCTGACACCGCAGGACTGCGATGCCATTGCGCAGGAATGTCCTGCCATCAGCGCCGCAGCGCCGACGGTCAGCACCAGCGCCCAGTTGATCTACGCCAACCGCAACTGGGTTCCGATGCAGATCACCGGTACGACGCCGGCCTATCTGGATGTGCGTGCCTGGGGGCTGGATGAAGGGAGCATGTTTACCGATCAGGATGTGCGCAACTCCGCCAAGGTGTGCATCATCGGCCAGACCATCAAGCGCCAGTTGTTTGGCGATGAAGACCCGATCGGCAGGGAGATGCGCCTGGGTCATGTGAGCATCCGTGTGGTTGGTGTTCTGCAACGTAAAGGCGCCAACATGATGGGCCGCGACCAGGATGATCTGCTCATCGCCCCGTGGACAACGATCAAATACCGTGTTTCCGGCAGTACCGGTTCCGCCTCGGCCGCATCCTCCTCCTCATCTGTTTCCGATGCGGTCAATACGCTGAACAATCTTTATCCCAGCACGGGCGTGCAGCTTTATCCCGTCCCCTCCGCATCGCAGCAGGCCAATACGCCCCAGCCGGTGCGCTTCACCAACATCAATACCATCATGGCGTCAGCCAATTCGACGCAGGAAATTCCCGTGGCGATTGAGCAGGTCACGCAACTGCTGCGCCAGCGTCATCGTCTGCGCCCGGATCAACCCGATGATTTTCAGGTGCGTGACATGACGGAATTCGCCAATGCGCTGGGCCAGTCCACCAGCCTGATTTCCAATCTGCTGCTTATTGTCGCGACCATCTCGCTGATGGTTGGCGGCGTGGGAATCATGAACATCATGCTGGTTTCGGTGACGGAGCGCACACGCGAAATCGGATTGCGAATGGCGGTGGGGGCGCGGTCGCGCGATATCCTCCGGCAGTTTATCATTGAGGCGATTCTTCTTTGTCTGCTCGGCGGTGCGGTGGGAATCCTGCTGGGGCGCGGCGTTTCGCTGCTGGCAAGGTGGCTGGCCCATTTCCCGACGGCGATTTCCATTCCGGCGATTGTGGCGTCGGTGGTTGTGGCTGCTTCGGTGGGATTGATCTTTGGATTTTACCCGGCCTGGAAAGCCTCGCGGCTGGATCCGATCGAGGCGTTACGCTACGAATAAGGGAATTGAACGTGAAAACAAGTCAACAGCGCAACAAGCGGCCGGTTATCCGATGTTCATCAGTGTTGCTGATGGGTGCGGGTGTTGTGATTCTGTCAGGCTGCGCTGCCGTCGGGCCGGACTATCATCCGCCCCAGCCAGTCATGCCACAGTCCTGGTATGGTCGAGACATATCTACTACCGCTACAACCCAAGCCAGCGCGCCGGATGCATCGACAACGCCGGCAACGGTGATGACCAGCCAGGTTGCGGAGCTGGGTCAGTGGTGGAAAAATTTTAATGATCCGGTGTTGGATGAATTGATCCAGCGGTCTGCCGAGGGGAATCTGGATTTGCTTGTGGCGCAGTCACGCATTCGCCAGGCGCGGGCGCAGCGCAGTGTGGCTGGGGCGGGGCTGGGGCCTGGTGCCTCCGCGGATGGGAGCTATCGGCGCAGTGGAACAGCCCATACGTCTGGCGATTTGTATCAGGTGGGGCTTGATGCGACCTGGGAGCTGGACATTTTTGGCGGCGTGCGGCGCGGGATCGAAGCTGCCGATGCCAACTGGCTGGCCAGTATCGAAAATCGGCGCGATGTGCTGGTGACGCTCATGGCTGAAGTGGCGCTGAACTATGTACAGTTGCGCGGATTGCAGCAGGAGCTGGTCATTGCCCAGGATAATCTGTCAACCCAGCTTCAAACCGCGGATCTGACGCGGCGGCTGCTCGGTGGTGGCCTGGCCAGCACGCTGGATGTGGCCAACGCCAACGCCCAGGTCGCGTCGATCCAGTCGCAGATTCCAACGCTGAAAACGTCGTTGCGCCAGACCATTTACAACCTGAGCGTGTTGCTGGGTCGTGAACCAGCAGCCCTGGTGGATGAGTTGACACCGGTGGGGGCGATTCCGGGCACACCGCCGGTCGTGCCTGTTGGGTTGCCATCCGATCTGCTGCGCCGTCGTGCTGATATCCGCATGGCTGAGGCCCGGATTCATGCTGCCACGGCCCAGATTGGTGTGGCGACGGCGGATCTGTTTCCCCGCTTTTCGTTGACGGGTTCTTTCGGGTATCAGTCAAATCAACTTGGGTCGCTATTGAATTCGGGCAATAACATCTGGTCAATCGGGCCTGGCGCAAGTTGGAATATTTTCAGCAGCGGGAAAATTCAGTCCAACATCGAACTGCAAAAGGCGATGCAGGAAGAGTCGATGCTTTCGTATCAAAAGACGGTTCTGACAGCACTGCAGGAGGTGGAAAATGTGCTGGTGGCGTACGAACAGGAGCAGCAGCGTTATCAGGCGCTGGCTGTTGCCGTTGAGGAAAACCAGAAAGCGGTGAATATCGCGATGCAACTTTATCAGCAGGGGTTGACGCCGTTTCTGGATGTGCTCACCGCGCAACGCTCGCTTTACGCTTCGCAGGATGCGCTGGTGCGCAGCGCGCAGACCATCACAACCAACCTGATTTCCCTGTACAAAGCCCTGGGTGGTGGATGGGAGCAGGAACCGGTTCCCACCACACAGCCGGTTCAACCAGCGACCGACGCTGACGATGATGCACCGTAATTGGCTGGTGCTGTCGCAATGTGCGTTTGTCCAGTATAAATGAAGATCGCGCAGTACGGTTGCTGGCGCTAACGACAACGCGGATGTATAAACTTCATCTGATTCTCAAATATCTGCGCAAACGACGAATCGCCTGGGTCTCCCTGGCGGCGGTGATGTTGTGTACGACGATGGTGCTGGTGGTGATCAGCGTCATGGGGGGGTGGCTGCGGATGTTTCGCTCGTCATTCCAGGGGCTTAGCGGGGAGGTGATCGTCTCAGCCCGCCACCCTTCGGGATTTCCGTACTACCAGGAGATGGCCGACCGCATTGAAAAACTTCCCGGTGTGGGGACTGGCAAAGTCGTTCCTGTCATACGCACATTCGGATTGATTAACATTGGTAATCTGGCCGGTAACGCGGTGCAGGTGTTTGGCTATCCGCTGGATCAGATCGGCAATGTCAATAAGTTTCCCGAATCGCTCTGGCGGCAGTATCAGCGCTATGACGAAGCGTTGCACAGAGGAACCGCAACCCATCTGGAGCGCGTCGCTCTGGGGCTGCTTCCCCAGACCGATGACAATAATCGGCTGATCTGGACTGAAGGCCAGCCCGATGCAGACCCCACGCCACTGAGTGAGGCGGAGAAGCAAATCCTTCGGGAAAAAATCCAGGCTGGCAAGCGTGCCCCCAGCTTCAACAAACCGCTGGCAACGGAGCAGTATCGTCTGGCACTCAAGACGATGAATCCGCGTGCCCCCCAGGCGTTTCTCAACAGTGCCGCTGACTGGCAGGGGATGATTGCCGGTGTGGGTGTCATCGAAATCGACCGTGATCGCTGGGGGGCGATGACCGGTCGCCAGCAGTTCAAATATGAATTGCCGGTGAAATTGACCGTTCTGGGAATTGATCCGGTGGGAACCGGAATCGATGTCAGCAATAAAAGCGAACGCTCCTATTGGATTGTCGATGACAGCCACACGGGGGTCTGGCAGTATGACTCGGAAAGCGTCTATGTTCCGTTTGACGTGCTGCAGCGCGATCTGAAAATGAACTCCGAAGTGCTGGCGGATCAGTCCGGCTCCACCCCCGCCCGCACCAGCGAGCTGCATGTTGGTATTGATCCCAAAGTGGATATGGATCAGGTGCGCGATCAGGTGGAAAAGATTGTTTCGGAGGTCTATGTCGAACATGGCGTGCTGAGCAGCGCTGTCCCGCGCGTGCAGACATGGAAACAGACGCAGGCGATGTTCCTGGGTGCGGTGGAAAAGGAAACGGCGCTGGTGATGTTTCTGTTCAGCCTGATCAGCGTCGTGGCGGTCTTCCTGATCTTCTGCATCTTTTACATGATCGTGGTGGAGAAGACGCGCGACATCGGCATCATCAAGAGCGTCGGGGCGACCAGCAACGGTGTGATGGGCATTTTTGTCGGTTACGGTCTGACCATCGGTATCGTCGGCAGCCTGGCGGGGCTGGCCGTTGCCTATGTGCTGGTGCGCTATATCAATGAAATACACGCCTGGCTGGGCGCGGCGCTGAATATCGAAATCTGGAATCCGCGCGTTTATGCCTTCGATAAAATCCCCAATGAGATGGATCCATTGACGGTGGTGGTGATTGTGGTGATTGCGATTGTCGCTTCGACGCTGGGCGCGGTGATTCCGGCGATCCGGGCCGGCAATCTGAATCCGATCCAGGCGCTGCGGCATGAATAACCGATCGATGGTGATGACACAGGTGACCCGCCTGAGAATGGCGATCCATGGGAATGGGTGATGGTGCTGGGTGGAATAAAATTCATGTCCACAAAAAATGAGCAAACTTCGACGGCTGCAGCGGACTTGGCCCAACAACCGATTCTGCGCGCCCAGGGCGTTTGGCGCTCCTTTCAGATGGGGGATAGCGAGCTTCAGGTGTTGCGCGATTGTAATCTGCAAGTGCGCCAGGGGGAGTTCATCGCGATTGAGGGGCGTTCTGGATCGGGCAAAAGCACCTTGCTGCATATTCTTGGCGCGCTGGATGTTGCCGATCAAGGGTCAGTGTTTTTCCAGGGGCAGGATTACACGCGCCGACCCCTGCGATACGGGCGCGTGCGCTCGTGGTTGACGGGAAGGCTGGCATTGCGCCTGTGGGTTCTGATGCTTCTGGCAGCGCCGGTCTTGGTTCTTGTCTGGTATATCCGCCGCAACATGCAACTGCACGATCAATTCTTCGCCATCGCCGCGATTGTCAGCAGCAGTATTCTGGTTTTACTGAGTTTGCTCCACTTCATTCCCAGACTCTGGGACTGGTGGGCATCGGCTCCGGAGGAACGACGGGCGGCGCGGATGCGGAATGAGGACTTCGGGTTTGTTTTTCAGTTTTACCATCTGCTGCCTGAGCTTGATGTCCTGGAAAACGTCCTGTTGCCGAGCATGATTCAGTTTTCCTGGTTGAAATATCAGGCCCGACGCAAAGACCTGCGCCGCCAGGCCAAGACCGTTTTAACCGAGCTTGGGCTGGGGCATCGTCTGGGGCACAAACCGCAGCAACTTTCCGGCGGCGAGCGTCAGCGTGTGGCGATTGCGCGGGCGCTGATGAACAATCCGCGCGTGCTTTTTGCGGATGAACCAACCGGCAATCTCGACTTTGAAACCGGTCGGCAGATCATGACCGTGCTGGAAAAGTTGCATCAACAGCGAAAGCAGACGATCATTATGGTAACCCACGACCGGGCGCTGGCCCGGACGGCGGATCGCGTGCTCGTCCTGGAAGAAGGACGGCTGCGAACAGTGCAGCAAAGCTGACAAGCCAGCAGCCGTTACCAAACGCCGCCAGACAGGTGTTCCCGTCGGCGGGAGGTTTTTCGCCTGCTGGCTTTTCTTTCGGAGTCTGACAATGTCCCTGAAAATCTGGCTCGATGGCGAACTGGTCGATAAGAGCGAAGCTAAAATCAGTGTTTATGACCATGGCCTGTTGTATGGCGATGGCATATTTGAAGGAATTCGAGTTTATAACGGCCGGATTTTTGAGCGCGACGCCCATCTGCGGCGTCTGTTTGATTCGGCCCGCGGGATTCGCCTGGATATTCCTTACACGCTGGAGCAGCTCATTGCCGCGTGTGAGGAGACGGTGCGCATCAACAAGTTCATCGACTGCTATATTCGCCTGCTGGTCACGCGCGGCAAGGGTAATCTGGGGTTGAATCCCTTTACCTGCAAGCCGTCCGTTTGCATCATTGCCGATTCGATTTCGCTTTACCCGCAGGAGATGTACGAAAAGGGGTTGTCGATCATCACGGCGACGGTCACCCGGGTGCATCCCAATGCGCTGTCGCCGCGCATCAAGAGCCTGAATTATCTCAACAATATCCTGGCCAAGATCGAGGCGATTGATGCCGGTGTTCCCGAAGCCATCATGCTCAACCAAAATGGTGCGGTGGCTGAATGCACCGGCGACAATATCTTCATGGTGCGTGATGGCCAGGTGCTGACGCCGCAGACATCAGACGGCATCCTCGAGGGGATCACCCGTGGCGTGGTTTTGTGCCTGTGCCAGCGGATGGGCATCCCCAGTGCGGAAAAGACGCTGCAGCGACATGATCTGTACATCGCCGACGAGGTGTTTCTGACCGGTTCTGCTGCGGAAGTGATCGCGGTGACGCATATCGACAACCGCGCGATTGGCCTGGGTCGGGTTGGCCCCGTCACGCGAAAACTGATCGATGCGTTTCATCGCTACGTGCGCGAAAACTGATCCGATGGGCGGAGAATCGTATTGGGTTGTTGAATACGGCGGCGAAAAGTTTCCGGTATGCCGGGCAATTAAATTGACACTGTTTTACGCCTGTTATATGTTTTTCACTGGTAATTGACCTGCAAACTTTAGGTTGGAGGCATACGTATGAACGAATATGAAACGCTCAAGCAACTCGTTGCCGAAGCAGAAGAAGATGTGCGCAAGGCCTTGGGCGGCAATCGGGCTGCCGGTACGCGGGTGCGCAAGAAAATGCAGGAGATCAAGGCAGCCGCCCAGGAGCTGCGCAAGAAGATTCTTGAAGGTCGCGATGGCGATCAGGCTCCGTCGAGCGAAGCTTAAGCACGGCGGTTATCGGGATTGGCATTGTCCGCCAGTTCGAGATGTAGCGCCCGGCGCTCTGGTCAGCATGAGCGCAGACGCCAGCGCCTTGGGGGCAATGTTTTTATAAAATTGCGGCAGATTCTTTTTATTTGATCCTATGCCACCTAAATTTCTTTTTGATCTGTCGAGTATTGAACTGGATCGTGTGCTGTTTGATCAGGATGCGATTCGCCAAGCCAACCCGCAGCGCGGCGACATGGAGCACCTGAACGCCATCGTTCACTGTGACGGTGATACGCATCGCATTGTCGGTTACAAAGATATTCGACCGGACGAATTCTGGGTCAGTGGCCATATTCCTGGTCGGCCGCTGTTTCCGGGGGTCTTGATGATCGAGGCGGCTGCCCAGTTGGCCAGTTTTTATACCAAACAGGTGCTGAAGTGGTCGGGTTTTGTCGGGTTTGGCGGGGTGAACAACGTTAAATTCCGCATGCAGGTTCTGCCCGGTACCCGCCTTTATCTGATCGGCGAGCGCAAATGGGAGCGTCATCGCCGCATCGGCTGTGATGTGCAGGGGATGATCAATGGCGAACTGGCATTTGAAGCCGAAATTGTCGGCGCTCAGTTCTGATTCTGATCTTTAACCATCGCCGATCGCATTCAGCCTTGTTTCAATGACAATGGTTCACGGAATCGGGCTTCACTTTGATTGATCGCCGTAGACGCTTACCCCTTCATCGCTGGTCACAATCACACGGTCGGCTGTTACGATGATGTTTCCGGGTGCTTCGTTTTTTCCCCAGCTTTGCCCATACGCCGGATACTGCTGCACTTTCATCCCGCTGCTTAAGTCGATGCGATAAAGGCCAACCCCCGTGGGAACAAAAACGCTGTCATGGGTCAAAAATGATCGGCCGCAGATATGCCCGTTTTCATTGCGCCCAGGGTCGGCAGCTTGCGCATTGCCGAATGAACTGATCCACTGCACTACGTCATAATCATCATCTCCGCTAAACGTGCGCCGATCATATTTTTCCCAGTCGATACAACTGACACGATCGGCGGAGGCCGTGATCAGCTTTTGTTCATCCACGCCGATCAGGGTGTCAGCCATACCCAGATCGCGGCGTTTGATTGACTTGATCAACTGGCCGCTGTCAGCTGCGTAAATCAACAAATCATCACTATCGCTGGGCAGGGCAAAGAGTTGGTTCTGGTTGATGATGGCAGGGTTATACGTCCATGGCCGCTGGAGTTGATTGACGGATGGACTGGTGCTGCGTTGCCAAGATGCCCCGCCGGCAGCGTGATTGCGCGGATAAGTGCTCAACCAGACGATGTGGCCATCCTGATTGTCCACTGCAGCGATTGCGCCAAGATTGGTCATGATCAAAACTCGATTTTCCCAACCGGCCAGGTGGCTGGTTCCTTGCGGTGCAATGATGTTGCCTTGCGGGTCGTCCCACACATCGATACTGCCGTCCATGGCCCCGGCGATATACGTTGACCACTGATAGCTGCCATCAGCCAGATTGACGGCGATAACGTACGCATCTTCAAATTGCGCGCGACGACCGTCGCGAGCGATAAAATAGACGGTTTTTCCCATCACCAGCGGCGAACCGCTGAAAAAAAGCTGTTTAATCGCCGATCCATCGCGGGGTACATCGTCGGGCGTGAATGACCATTTCAGCGCGCCACTGGCGCGGTCCAGGCAGACCAGATGTGGCGCGATGCTGGGTGTCGCTGATGGGGCGAAAATGCCCTGCCCATCGGGAAGCCCCATAATGGCCAGCACCTCGTGGTCTGTCAGCGTTACCGTCAGTTGCTGGGCGGCGGGCAATGCGGTTGCCTGCTGATCGGTATAAAGAATCGTGCTTTTGCTCGAGCCATTTCCCGCCCAATTCGGCGCAACGGTGTTGTTTTTCAACATGGCGGCGTAAAGGTTCCTGCCATCTTGAAAGTAGAGTTCTCCACGATCCGTAACGGGAATGATGCCCAGAAATAAGCCAGCTTTTCTGACGTAATCGTGCTGCTGCGTGAATTCCATCTGCCTATTTGGAGGCAGGTTTGGAATTGCACGTGGTGCCAGAGCCACGCGGAAAAGTCGTTGCGCGGATAGATATTGATGTGTTGTCGATATTCGTCCGCGCGATGCATCGCCGCCCAGTGTCGGCCAGTGATCCGGGGAGGGCTTGCTGCCGACGACGAGGTGTTGCTGCATCGCCTGTTCAAGGGCGGCGGCAGCCAGTTGCTCCTGACCGCCAATCACCAGCCGCGCATCAGCGAAGTGCTGCTTCAACTCACTGAAATAACTCTGACCCTGCTGTGTCCGACCACCCAGTTGATAAGACAAGGCAGCCCGAAATAACAAGGCGGGCTGCTGCTCTTTGGCTAATTGATGCCAATCAAGCAGTTGCTGACAAATTTCTCCAGCCGCTAAAAAATGGCCCTGACGAAATGACGCATCACTCAACTTTATTCCCGCATCCAATCCTGCGCTGGTGTTGAAATAGCGGGTATAAACCTGCTGCCAGGCGGAATCATCTCCCGCTTGCGCCTGCTGCAAGAGTGCCTGGGCGCGAACTTCATAACCGGCCCGATACGCCGCCAGACCTTCAGCCGGCCAGAGCGAAATTCGCCGCGTGATGATTGCGGTGAGGCTGGTGTAATGGCGGATCGGTTCCTGATTGTCAGCCGTTGTCAGTACCACCCGATCAGGATAATTTTTTTCAATTTCGTCCAGTATTTCTGCAGCCTTGATCCAGTCCTGCTGCTGCTCCAACCGCGCAGCCAGCGCAAGTTTCTCCTGGAGCGGCCCGGTATCGCGCACAAAAATATTTTGATGGTCGGGTCTAGTTTGATCCGCTGCCTGGGGCGGATTTTGCGCGCTGGTTATGGTTGATAGTGCCAGTGTCAGCGCGCCGGCCAACCGCACCCAAACGCATCGCCAGGTTGATCCAGGTGTCTGCATATCGTCACAGGCAAGTTGCCAAAGCTTCGCGTGCGATCACGATTGGCACAGTTAACTGAATAATATTCCCGAGTATAACAGGCTTGGCGGGTTTGCCGCTCAGGTTGCTTCGACGACGGGAGAAACGGGTGAATTTTCAGGGGGGCTGCCCGGACTCGACGCATCTTGATTGTCAGACGCGAAATAGCGACCCCACAATGGCGCCAATCGCTGGATTTCCTGGGGTGCTATTTTTGATTTGTCTGACCAGATCGCCAGTTTCAACGCCTGGCGCGCCGGGCACATCAGCAGCTCGTCTGATCGATCAGCCATCAGCCCGACAGCGTGCTTCAGCAGTTGCAGGGCATGATCGCTGGCTGCGTGGAGATTACCCAGAATCTCCTGCAGCAGCGTCTGCGGATCGGGTTCCGGTTGGGCAGATTGAGCTTGATCCTTTGTGGCTGTTGGGCCGCGCCAGCAGTCGTAATCGGTCACTAGCGCAATGAGGGCATAGGGCAATTCTGCTTCGCGCGCCAGTTTGGCTTCGGGCAAGGCTGTCATTCCAATCAGATCGCCGCCCCAAAGCCGGTGCATCTGGCTTTCTGCTCGCGTGCTGAATGCCGGGCCTTCCATGCAGACATAACACCCGCGATCGTGCACGTGGTAGGCATCGGCGGCGGAGGGTTGATTCGTCTGATCGGTTGATGCGGTTGATTGGTTCGCAGCAGCGGCATCGATCAGGATTTGCCTCATCACCGGACAAAATGGATCCGCAAACTCAACATGTACGGCGGCTTGTTCGTAAAAAGTGCCCGCCCGTCGCGTGGTCTTGTCAATTATCTGTCCGGGGATGACCAGATCGCGCGGTTTGATCTCCTGCCGCAATGAACCCACCGCGCCTGATGCCAGAAGATGCGTGACACCTAACTGTTTTAAGGCAAATAGGTTGGCTCGATAATTGACTTGGGAGGGATTGATCGTATGTCCTGGTCCATGTCGGGATAATAAAAAAACCGGTACGCCTTGCCATTGGGTCTGGACAATGGGGCTGCTGGGTTGCCCGAAAGGGGTTGAGACATGGTGTGGCGTGCCTGGGCTATCACGTAAAATTGCTTCGCTAAGGCCACTGCCGCCGATTATACCGATTTTCAAATGAGTCATAATATAAAAGAGTAGGGTCGAGATGGACTCAGGGCAAAGGTTGCCACGGTAAAATTGTAAATCTTCTTCAATCAATTCGTTACGGGGGGTTAATCAGCCTCTGCCGATGCGCCTGATGAGACTCAACCACGCAATCGACAAAGAACCTGATGCGCCCTATGCTTGCCAGACTCGGTTGGTAATTGTAGATTTTCCGTTTCTTCTGCTTCACCCAAAGACCCGTGCGCGGGCTTTTCGCAGCAGTTTCCCATGAAAATTTCTCAGGAGAATTGATTTATGTCGGCTACGTCGAATCGCACGTTTTTATTCACCAGTGAATCGGTCAGCATGGGACATCCCGACAAGGTGTCGGACCAGGTTTCCGATGCCATCCTTGATGCCATCCTCTCGGAAGAAATCGCGCTGGGCGCCAAAGGTAATGTCAAGGGAGCGCGCGTTGCCTGTGAGACGCTCTGCACCACCGGCCAGGTGGTTGTGGCGGGGGAAGTGCGAACCAATGCCCATATCGATGTGCAGGATGTGGTGCGCAACGCCATCAAGGAGATCGGTTATGTGCATCACGACATCGGTTTTGCCTACGATTCGTGTGGCGTTCTTAATGCGATTCATGCTCAGTCAGCGGATATTGCCCGTGGTGTTGATAATGCCCGCGACGATGGTGCCCAGCAGCAGCGTCAGGAGGAAGGGGCTGGCGATCAGGGCATGATGTTTGGTTTTGCCTGCAATGAAACTGAAGACCTCATGCCGTTGCCCATCTGGCTGGCCCATCGCATTGTTGAGCGTCACGCGGAGCTGCGTGCCAACGGTACGATTCCGTGGATCCGCCCCGACGCCAAGAGTCAGGTCACGGTTGAATATGCCGGCAACAAACCGGTGCGGGTGCAGACCATCGTGCTGAGCACCCAGCATCACCCCAGCGTGCTGACCAGCCTGGATGAAACGGGTGTTCTCAGCGATCAAGCCAAACAGGAATTGATCGAAAAAGTGATCAAACCCTGCATTCCAGCGGAATATGTCAAAGGAGAAATTACCTATCACATCAACCCCACAGGTCGGTTTGTGATCGGTGGCCCGCATGGTGATACGGGCTTGACTGGCCGCAAGATTATTGTCGATACCTACGGCGGTCGCGGTCGTCATGGTGGTGGGGCATTCAGCGGCAAGGATCCCAGCAAGGTCGATCGATCGGCGGCCTATATGGCCCGCCATGTAGCCAAGAATATCGTCGCTGCGGGTCTGGCTGATGAATGCGAAGTGCAACTGGCGTACGCCATCGGCATTGCCAAGCCGGTCAGTGTCAACATCGACTGCTTTGGAACCAACAAGATCGACGAGAAGACCATCAGCAAACTGGTGCAGGAGACGTTCCCGCTGACGCCGCGCGGCATCATCAACTATCTGCAACTGCTGAATCCGATCTTCCACCCGACGGCCCGTAATGGCCACTTCGGCCGCAAGCCCGGGAAAGTCGATGTGAAACTTTCCACCGGTGAGGTTCGTGCCTTTGATACCTTTACCTGGGAAAAGACCGACAAAGCCGGATCGCTTCGGTCAGCGGCGGGATTGAAGTAATTTCAATCCAGGCAGTGCTGATTCAGAAAAAATAAAAGCCCGGAGACACCATGACGGTTGTTTCCGGGCTTTTTTGTATCAGGTCAAGAGGTTGCGGGTTTAAGGAGGTTGTGATCAGGAAATTCGTCTATCCCAATTTTTCAAGTTCAGCCTCAGCCGCAGCCAGTTGATCGCGCGTCTGCTGAACCAGATGGGCTGGCGCTTTGGCGGTATACGCCTGATTGCTTAACCGGCCTTTCATGGCGCTGATTTTACCCGCCAGCTCCTGTCGCTTTTTTTCGATACGCTGCTGCTCGGCAGCCGGGTCGATCAGATCCTCGATGTAAATCTCCATCTCGGCTGCCAGCGCGCGGGCGGAATTAACGGGTTGCTTGAGATCAGCTTCAATCTGGTTGATGCTGCACGTGCCCAGAAGTTCCACCATGGCGCGGTTGTCTCGAATCAGCTCAGCCGCTTGGCCGGCAGCTTTCAAACTGACTGTCACGCCTTTGCGTGGTTCGACCTTGTATTCATTGCGCACATTGCGGATGGCGGTGATGATTTCCTGCAGACGGGCAAAGTCCGCCTCGGCCGATTCATCCGGTTCGGCTGGCTGAGGCCAGGCGGCTTTGATCAGCAATTCACTGGGCGTCAGTGTCAGTCCCGCCAGTCCGCGCTGGGGGGCAATTTCGTTCAGATTCCACCAGATGGTTTCGGTGATGAACGGAATCATCGGGTGCATCAGCCGCAGTGCGCCATCCAGCACACTGGCCAGCACCCGGGCGGTTGCGCCAGCCATCGCCGGATCCTTCATCGCCGCCTTGGAAGCCTCGACATACCAGTCACAGTAATCGCGCCAGAAAAAATCATAACAGGCCTGGGCATATTGATCGAACCGGTAATCGTGCAGGCCCGCCTGGGCTGCTGTCACCGCCCGGGCGAACCGTGCGACGATCCAGCGATTGGGCAGATTATCCTTCGCCGATGCCGTGACGGTTGGGGTGTTGTCGGCCGGTGGGCTGGCGCCTTGCACGCTGGCGATGACAAACCGCGCCGCGTTCCAGAGTTTGTTGCAGAAATTCCGACCCAGGTCGAACTTGCTGCTGGTGTTGCGTGCTGCGGGGATATCTGGTGTCGGATGAGCTTTGCCGCTGGCCACGCCGTAACTGCTCACCATCTTTTGTTTTGGGTTTTTTGGCGAGGACTGGATCGGTTTGGCCACTTTATAACCGGCGGAATCCGTCACATATTCCGGCGTAAATGTTTCCCCGCTGTGCGGATCAACCATATCCACCGGCAGGCGCACGTCCTGGGTATTGGTGGCCATGCTCGCCAGCGTAAAGCGCATGGCGTCGGCCCCGTGCGAAAGAATAATGTCCACCGGATCGACGCCATTGCCCAGCGATTTGCTCATTTTCTGACCGTGACCATCCTGGATCATGGCGTGGATGAACACATCCGTAAACGGTAGCCGATTGAGCAGGTAAAGATTGAACATTACCATGCGGCTGACCCATAGCGTGATGATCTCGCGCGCGGTACACAGCACACTGGTGGGGTTCCAGACGTTCAGCGCCGATTGTTTATTCTCAATCGCGTCGGCGTCAGGCCAGTTCAAGGTTGACATGGGCCACAGTGCTGAAGAAAACCAGGTATCCAGCACATCCGAATCCTGGGCAAACAGGCCGGATTTTTCCAGGGCCTGGATAATGGGCTGGTCATCCTCACGACGTACGCAGATAAAAAAGGATGTTGCGTTTTCGATATCAACCTGCTGATCAAACGCAACACGATTGTCTTGTTTCCATTGCCTTAATTGCGGGATCAGTTCCTGGGTCAGCGACTGCTTTTCCTGCGGCGAAAGTTCTGTTTTCGCCCTGGCCCATACTGGAATCCGGTGTCCCCACCAGAGCTGGCGGCTGATGCACCAGTCGCGGATATTTTCATGCCAGGTTTGGAACGTTTTGGCGTAGCGCGCCGGATAAAAACGCAGCGCTGCCCCGGCGGCTGATGCAGAAGATTCAGGCACAAACGCACCAGTTTCCTCAACCTGATCGCGCGCCATCGCACCCAGAGCCGCCCCCGCCAGACGTGGATCGGTCACCCGGCAATACCACTGGTCTGACAAATAGGGTTCAACCGGCACATGGCTGCGGTATGAATGGCCGACACTATGGCGATAAGGTTTGATCTCCTCTAACAACCCGTTTTGTTTGAACCAGTCCACCACCAGTTTACGCGCAGCTTCGCGTGACTGGCCGAGCACAAATGCACCGTCGCCGACATCCTCCCAGCCATGTTTATTACTGATGGACGCATCGGGCGCCATGATATTGATCATCGCTAGCCCATGCCGCTGACCAATCTCATAGTCATTGGGATCGTGAGCGGGCGTAACCTTCAGGAACCCCGTGGCGAATTGCGCCTTGGCGTCGTTCTCATCTCCACCGAGGCTGACGGGCAATACGACGTAATCATCCTCGATGATCGGAATCTGGCGGTTGACAATGGGTAATAAGACTTTGCGTCCGCGCAAAGCGGCTGCCCGCGGGTCTTTGGGGTTAATGGCGACAGCGGTATCGCCCAGCATCGTTTCCGGGCGGGTGGTGGCGACGGTGACATGGGTGATGCCACCGGCGGCATGACCATCCTGCACCAGCGGATAGCGCAGATAGTAGAAATTGCCGTCAATTTCCTCCATCTCCACTTCATCATCGGCCAGCGCGGTTTGCGAAACCGGATCCCAGTTGACCAGCCGCTTGCCGCGGTAGATCAGCCCGTCTTGAAACAATCGGAAAAATGCCTCGCGCACCGCTTTGGCGCGCGGTTCATCCATCGTGAATGCCTGCCGATCCCAGTCGCACGAACAACCCATCACCTTAAGCTGTTCGGTGATGCGTTTTTCGTATTCATCCTTCCAGGCGTAAACTTTTTCGAGAAACTGGCTGCGGCCATTTTCGCCGCGTGCCTCCATCTGTTTATATTCCTTCAGCGCTGGCTGACCTTCGATCTGCAGGCGTTTATCGACGATGGTCTGGGTGGCGATACCGGCATGATCCGTGCCCGGCAGCCAGCAGGTATTTTTACCCATCATCCGTTGCCAGCGGATCAGAATATCCTGCAGCGTGTTGTTCAGGGCATGACCCAGATGCAGGGCTGCCGTGACATTGGGCGGCGGGATGACAATGGAGTAGGGCGGGCCACCATCGGTGGGTTCAGCATGAAAGGCGCGGGCTTGCTGCCATGCCTGATAAGCCCGTGTTTCAACGGCGGAGGGATCGTAAACTTTGGAAAGCTGGTTTGATAACATTGGATGTTCCGATTGCCATTAACCCAGACCTGCCGGTAACGCGGATTCTGCCAGCGTGCCGGAGGTTTGCGCAGAAAAGGTGGATATTACGAAGGGATTGCCGTGTGGGCAATTGCGGCTGAAAATTGTCAACCGGGTATTTCGCCCAATTTCTTTTTCTTGAACAGGCTGACCTCGGCGTCGGCTTGGCGGGTTGGTTCGGGGACGCGATGTTTTGTGCAGCACGCCAGCACCAGTTGTCGGGCTGATTCCAGATCGCTGCGGTGGCCGACACTGACAAAAACCGGACGGGTTCCGTCCTGGGTGCGCAAGGCGATTCCGATGGTTTCCTCCTTGTCGCGCAGCTCGCTCCAGTCGCCGGCCTTGGTGCGCGGTTCGTCAAATGTCCCGATCAACCGGCTTTTACCCACGCCGATACACGGCACATCCAGTTTGATCCCGACATAACAAGCCAGCCCACAGCGCCGCGGGTGGGCAAAACCCTGTCCGTCGCACATCAGCACGCCCCAGCTATGGCGCAGCTTGCCGATGACTTCCAGCAGCGCCGGGCCTTCGCGAAAGCTCAAGTAGCCGGGGATATATGGATATTCCAGTTCTTTGCAGGTGGTCGCGACTTCCACGATCCGTTGCTCGGTTCGATCAAAAACAACCGCAACGGCAAAAGCCAGACGTTTATTTTTAGCAAACGCCATATCCGCCCCAGCCACAAACCGCGGCAGCTTCTTGATGGGCTTGACCACCATCTGTTGGCGCAACTGCGCCTGGATCACCTTCCATGACTCAACCAATTCACTTGCCATATCCATGACGATATGCAGCAAAAGGCGCATACCCAAATGCGCCGCGTGGTTAAAATCAAAAATACGGTAATTATCCAAGAGAAATCGTGATTTGTTGTTTCGTCACAGGGCCATTCCCCGACAGCACTTGGTAATTTACTGCTTGATCTTTCATAATGGCAGCATGGATCACTTGGATCGATCGTCATTGCCGGCGGCGCAGCTTGATGAATCGACGATCAGGCCCAACTGGTATTTTCTGGGGCTGGCGGGACTTATTTTTTCATGCTTTTCGCTTTATTTTGGATATTTCAGCCAGGGGTTTCTCGAAGCTGACGCCTGCACGCATTATCTGTTTGCCCGTTGGTCGCTGGCTCAGCCGCATTATCTGGTCGATGTCTGGGGTCGGCCGCTTTTTACCTTGATCTATGCGCTGCCCGCCGGTCTGGCTGGTCGGGCGGGTGCCCAAATCACCAGTTTGCTGATCGCTTTGGCCTGTGCGGGGTTGACGACACTGATTGCGCGCCGACAGGGTATGGCCAAACCAGAACTGGCCGGACTTTTTGTGCTGGCGCAGCCACTGGTTTTTCTGCACTCATTTTCAGAGATGACCGAGCTGACCTTTGCGCTGCTGGTCTGTGCTGCGCTGTGGGCCTATCAGCGTAAAAAATGGGGGTTGCTGGCGTTGTTTGGTGGTCTGATGCCCCTGGGACGCCCCGAAGGGTTTGGATTTTTGCTGCTGGCGGCGGCTGGTTTATTTTTATACCGCAAATGGTTGTGGTTAATACTGCTCGCCATACCACTGGCCGTATGGAATTATGCCGGTTGGTATCTCTCCGGCCGCGGAGGGTCAGCCTCACTTTGGCTGGTGAATCACTGGCCGTACAGCAGCACCAGTGTTTATGCTTCCGGGCCACTACTACACTTTGTGGGCTTGCTGCCAATGTTGATCGGGCCGTTGGTCTTTCCTGTCTTGTTTGTGGGTATCTGGCAGTCAGTGCAAAGGTTGGCTCCGTTTGGCCGGTGGTTGGGGCGGGCGGCGCAACCGCTTGATGGATCGATTGATCTGAAACATCAAGCCCGCGTTCAACTAGTGATTCTGGCCGTTCCGCTGGGTGTTCTGCTGATCCATAGTTTGCTTTATTGGCGTGGTCGGATGGCCAGCAATGGCGAGTTGCGCTATTTGATGGTAGCCAGCCCCATGTGGGCGCTGCTGGTGGCGCAGGGGTGGCAATGGGTTTTTGATCGGTTGCGATGGAAATACATGCGCTCCACGGCTGCGGTCGCCGCCATTTTGCCGTTGGGGATGAATTGGTTCTGGGCTGTTTTACCCTTGAAATATGCGCCTGATTGGGCGACCAGCCAGGCGCTGGCCGGTTGGTATCAAAACAGCCCGATCTCACACACTCACCCGCATCTCATGGCATCGCACATTGCGGTTTATTATTTTGCGGATATTTCCAACAGTGATCCTGAGCGCTCGCGTTATTGGAATTTGACGACGATTCGTCAGCGGCCGCCGCATACGCTGCTGATCTGGGATCCGGTTTTCGCGCTGTATAATTCCGATCAGAATCTGCGTGTGCAACTAAGTGATATCGAAGCAGCCGGTTGGCAGGAAATCCCCTGGCCTCTGGGTGGCGCGCCTGATTCATCAGCGACGACAACGCAGCCCACCGCCGCAGCGCAATCGACGTTGCCGCTTTCTGCCCATGCAAATGGCTGGCGAATTTTTCGCAGTGACTGACCGCAGCACCGCACCACCGCGACGTACTGTGATCCGGTCAATATGGATGGGCGGAATTGCCCCTCGTTCCCAGGAATAGCCTTTTAAAATGGCTCCGATCGGAGTCGAACCGATATGCCCTTGCGGGCGGTGGATTTTGAATCCACTGCGTCTGCCAATTCCGCCACGGAGCCGCTGGAAGCAGCCAAGTGACATAATTTACCGACCCGCCGCCAACATTGCAAAGGCTTGCCGCTTGCTGCGCAGGCAACGCCGATCAATAATGCCACACTTTAGCGCATTGGCGCAACCGTGCTGCGGGTGATCCGGCTACTACGATGTCGGCGTTAACCCGTGGCGCTGGTGGTGTCGCGTCAATGCCTGCAACAACGATGTGGAGCGACCCAGGTTAAAACGCTATGACTTCCGCCCAGATTCGCCAGCAATTCCTCGATTTTTTTGTGCAAAAACACGGCCATCGGTTCGTGCCATCCTCGCCGGTGGTTCCACATGATGACCCGACGTTGCTGTTCACCAACGCGGGTATGAATCAGTTCAAACCGATTTTTCTTGGATTGGAAAAGCGCGACTATTCCCGGGCGGCCAACACGCAAAAATGTATCCGCGCCGGCGGCAAGCATAATGACCTGGACGATGTTGGACGCTCGCGCCGTCACCACACCTTTTTTGAAATGCTGGGCAACTGGTCTTTCGGTGATTATTTCAAGCACGGCGCGATTGAAATGGCGTGGGAACTTTTGACGAAAGTCTGGAAGCTGGACCCGACACGCCTGCATGTCAGTTGTTACGAAGGTGATGAGCAGCACGGCGTGCCGCGCGATACCGAGGCGGCGGATATCTGGAGACAGATTGCCAATTTGCCGGATGATCACATCCATTATTTTGGCAAGGACAACTTCTGGGAAATGGGCGATACCGGCCCGTGCGGACCATGCACGGAAATTTATATTGACCGCACGCCCGATCGATCCGGCGGTCAGCATGTCAATGGTGACAATCCGCTGGTCATGGAAATCTGGAATCTGGTTTTCATCCAGTACAATCGTAACGCTGATCGCACGCTCACGCCGCTGCCGGCGCGTCATGTTGATACGGGGATGGGTTTTGAGCGCATCTGCCAGGTGCTGCAAAATAAACAGGACAACTACGGCATTGATCTGTGGGATCCGTTTTTCGCAGCCATCAGCCAGCTCAGCAACCGTACCTACACCGGCCAGTACCCACGCACCAATGCCCCCGACCCGGCCGCCGAAGCGGCCAATCCGCAGTTGCGCACCGACATTGCCTTTCGTGTCATTGCTGACCATTTGCGCTGTCTGGTCTTTGCCTTGACTGATGGCGCCACCCCCAGCAACGAGGGCCGCGGCTATGTGCTGCGGCGCATCCTCCGCCGGGCGGTGCGCTTCGGTCGTCAGCAGCTTGATCTGCGCCAGCCGTTTCTGCATCAACTCGTTCCGGTGGTGGTGGATTCGATGGGCAGCGCTTTCCCCGAGTTGAAGCGCGATCCTCAGCGCGTGGTTGATATTATTCAGGATGAGGAAGTCAGTTTTGGTCGCACGCTTGATCGTGGCATTGCGCTGTTTGATGAGGCTGCCCAGCGTTCACACAAGACCGGTCGTATCAGCGGTGAAGATGCCTTCAAACTGCACGACACCTACGGTTTTCCAGTGGATCTGACGCAAGTCATGGCGACTGAGCGTGGCATGGGCGTGGATATCGCCGATTATGAACGGCTGATGGACGAAGCGCGCCAGCGCGCCCGCGGAACGGATCAGAATGACCAGGCGAACCTGATCAGCCTGACTCCTGCAGCGCTGTCGCAGTTGCAGCAGCAGGGCATTGCCCCGACCGATGACGCAGCCAAGTTCAGCACAGCGCCAGTTTCAGCCAGGGTGCTGGCAATCTGGACGGGCAGCGAACTGGTCGATCAAGCCGGTGCCGCGGCCGGCGCTGATGAGGTGGCGGTGATTCTTGACCAAACCTGTTTTTATGCGGAGATGGGTGGGCAGGTCGGTGACAGTGGTCAGTTGCGCACGGCTGGCGGGTCAATCGTGAACATCCAAACCACGCGGGCAGCCGGTGGGTATGTTCTGCATATCGGTTCGATCAGTGCCCAGCCGTTGCGCGTTGGCGATCAAGTCACAGCCACGCTGTCGAGTGTGCGCCGGCTGACGGAAAAAAATCATACCGCCACGCACTTGGCCAACTGGGCGCTGCGCCAAGTGTTGGGTGATGGCGTGCAGCAGAAGGGGTCGCTGGTCGATCCCGATAAACTGCGCTTCGATTTTTCGCATACCAAAGCGCTAAGCGAGGTGGAATTAACCACGGCCCAGCAACTGGTGCAGGCTGCGATCGAAAAGAAGATGCCTGTCCATGCCGATACGGCGGCGCAGGAACAGGCGATGAAGATCAATGGTTTACGTGCGGTCTTTGGGGAAAAATATCCGCCACGGGTGCGCGTGGTTTCGATCGGGGCGTCGTTGAATGAATTGCTGGCGCTGCCCCAGGATGCGCGCTGGCGGGAATTTTCCATCGAGTTCTGCGGCGGCACGCATTTGCAAAACACGGCGGAGATCGAAAATTTTCTCATCATCAGCGAAGAATCGGTCAGCAAGGGCGTGCGCCGCATTACAGCCTTTACCGGCCCGGCGGCGCGCCAGGCGCAGACGCTGGCCGATGACATTGATCAGCGCATCGCTGCGGCGGGGCAATCGGATGATGAGCAACTGCCCCGACACATCACCAATCTGACGCGCGCCATAGCCACACCGGCGGTTCCCCTGCTGGCTAAGCGGCGCGCCCAGGCAGCCATTGCCGAATTGCACGCCCGTGTCAAGGCCCTGGGCAAGGCGGAGAAGAAGCAGGAAACATTCAATGCCTCAGCCGTTGCCGATGAATTGATGAAACTGGCCGTCGGCCATTTGATCGTGGCAGCCGTCGATGGTGCCAGCGATGACCAACTGCGCTCGGTGGTGGATTCGATCAAGACCCGTCAGCCCACCTATGCGATCATGCTCGCCTGTGGGGCTGAGGACAAGGCCGCGTTTGTGGCTGCGGTGAGTGATGATCTCATTAAAAAGGGTCTCAAGGCGGGGGACTGGGTTCGCCAGACCGCCCAGGTGGCCGGTGGCGGCGGTGGGGGGCGGCCCAATCTGGCGCAGGGTAGCGGGAAGGATCCGACGCAGATTTCTGCTGCTCTGGATCAGGCGCGCCAACTGGCGCAGGTAGTGCAGTAATCGATTCGGTCGGATCAGCGCAAGATCAATTAGGCGGATCAATACCGCGCACTATTCCATCTTTATCATGGTGCTATGGCGATGAAGAAGGCGCTGGCATGGGATTGGCGTTGATCTGACCTGCCAGTTGATCCAGTTCATCAGGAAATAGCCGTGTACACAGCAGCTCTGCCGCCAGATACAGGTGATATGCAGCGGTCTGGGTGATGTTGTAATAGGTCTGGATGTTATTGACAGCAGAACCGAAGCTGGCAAAAGGCTGGTCAGTCAGTTGCGATACCCGCGTTAAAGCCAGATGCAAAACCTGCACTTGATTTCCCGCCCGGTCATGTAGTTGCAAAAAACCCTTGTTTTCCAGCAGGTCGATCTGCTGACGCAGCTCATCGGCGGTAACATTATTGGGGGAATACTGCACGATAATGTCAGCCATCGTCGCCGTACTGGCGCGTTCCAGCAGAACGGTACTGGCCAAACCTGCGCCGCGGGCAATGGCGTCAATCAGGCCAATATCCCCCTTGTCCGACAAGTCCGCGTCGTAGTTGGTTTTGGCATCGATCACGATGAATACGGCCCCGCGCGGGTAAGGCTGGGGCAGATTCTGACGACGGGCGGACTCCTGCTGGGCTTCGTAGGTTTCGATCAGGGTGCGAATGCCCAGATTATCATCGATACCACCATCGACCAGATGGACAAATTGTTTATAAATCGTGGAATAATCGCGCAGGGTAACATGATGAATCAGAACCGGCACCGCACTGCTGGCGGCGCAGGCGTAGGCGATGGGGTAGTTGCTGAGGTCGGAATTGAGCTGATCAAATGTTTCATTGCTGAAGACAAAACGTTTTCCGGTCTGCAGGTTGGTGGCGTTGATCAATAGCCGGGGACGGTCTGGGCGCAAGTCGCCAAAGGTCAATCCGCGACCCTTGCCGCTGAACAAGCTGCGCTGAAAGCTGGACGCCAGCAGGTCGCCACGGTCGTAATCACTGAACGTCAGCGCCATGAGATTCCAAGGTACAAACGTGTCAACAATCACTTCGGTTGCGAAGTCTTTTGTCAGCACCCTCTGCACATTCTGCGGATTCCATTCCTTTCCGTGCGTGCAGTAATAGGCTGCCGGCAGGGTTCCGCCGCTGACGGCGGAGATGTAATCGACCTTCTGCAAAATCCCCAGACGCTGAAGCTGGAACATGCACGCAGCGGCGAAGTTGGCTGAGCGTGAACCGCCACCGCTCAGCGCCAGACCCACGAACAGACCATCCTGATCGAGCTGGGGTGCTTCATCGGCAAACCAGGTTTCCTGCCACTGGGTGCGCTGGCGCGGGGTGAAGGCGGTTGTTCTCACCTGTTGCGGCGGGACTTCGGCATCGACCGCTGCCCGGGTTTCATTGAGCGATCGATTTTCCATTGCCAGGTTTGCGCTGTTGAGCGGCTGATTCACCGTCGTGCAACCGCACAACCCCAGTGCGATGGCGATGAGTGCAATCTTCAGTTCATGTTGGCGCAATTGAGTCAAAATCGTTGAAATAGAAAATGGCTGCATGGTCCTTCCCTGAGTTGGACAATCGGTGGCGATGTGATGCAGACGGGACGGCATCCATCGCGGGCAATCGGCGGCGATTATAACGCGGGCGCGGATATGAAAAACCCTGTCCGCCGAAATTTTAATTCAGGCCGATGAATGATACGTGGTAGCGCGCCATGAATCGAATCCAACCTGGGTTGAACCGGTGCTGATCCATTGGCACCAATGGCCTACTCAAGCGGTTCAATGGTGATCTGCTTCATCAGCGGTTCGATAAGCTGGGGATCAAGAAAGCCGGAAACGGGCAGCAGGGTGTTGGCAATTCCGCAGGCAGCGCCGATCAGGCACGCCTGCTGGAATGACTGGCCGCGCTGAAGTGCCACCGCCATGCCACCGGCAAAGGCATCGCCTGATCCAATCGGATTGAGGGCTTGTACCTTTGGCAGCAATAACCGCCAGGCATTTTCTGCGTTGCAGGTGATGACCGCATCGGCCCCGCGCGTGGTGACAACCTGCCCGGCTCCGCGTTTGATCAATTGTCGGGCAGCAGCGACGATTGCTTTTTCGCCAGTCTGTATTGCGCCGGGCGACACTTCGACGGTTTGCGCCAGTTCACTGACGTTCAGTTTGACGATATCCGGTTTTTCGGCCAGTGCTTGGATCAGTGGCTGACCCCGGCCGTCAATGATGACCTGGGCTTGATGTTGGCGGGCCAGTTTCACGCACCGGGCATAAAAATCATCGGCGCTTTGTGGTGGCAGCGAGCCGCTGAGCACGAGAACGGAATGCCCCGGCAAGTGATGATCCAGATGCTGCAACAATGATTCGTAAGCAGATGCTGGTAGTGCAGCCGATTCTTCCACCAGCTCAGTGGTGCGGCGGGTATCCGGTTCGATGAGGGTCACGCAGGTTCGTGTTGCCGGTGCAACCTCCAGCAGGTCGTGATTGATGCCCGCCTGGTCCAGATCGTAACGCAGAAAAAGGCCGGTATCGCCACCGGCAAACCCCAGGGCAAGAACCTCCTCTTGCCGGGCAATGGTGCGCGCCACACGGGCGGCGTTGGGCGATTTGCCTGAAGCGCTGCGCTGTGTGCGCTGGGCGCGGTTCACCTCGTTCATCGTCAGATGCGAAAAAATCATCGTCAACTGGACGGCGGGTGTCGTGCCGAGAAAAATCATGGATCGTGATTATGACAGATTTGCAGGCCGCTGCGATGGCGGGCGACTATTTTATTTCGCAGAGCATGGTGATTGTACTGGAACGGAAACCGCACGCATTGAACAGATGCTGGGCGGGCTGGTTGTCAGCCAGCACGTCAAGGCGAATCTGGCTGACGCCAATCGTGGTGAAGCGTTCGACGGCCAGCATCACCATCTGCCGGCCAATGCCTTCGTGACGATAATCCGGTTCGACCCATACATCGTGAATAAAACCGATTTTTCCCACACGATAGATGGACAGCTCCTTTTCGACCGTGGCGATCAGGAAACCGACGATGCCGCCGGGCTGCTGGGCGGATTCGTGCTGGGCGACAAGAAAAACACTGGTCGGATCATCAGCGCGCTGGGTCAGCCAGTTACGATAACTCTCGGTGACGTTGGGTTGGTAGCAATAGCGCTGGGGGTCGCGCTGTTCATGGTAGGCGGCGATACTGGCGACCAACGGTAATACCGCCTGGACATCCTGAGCTTGGGCGGGGCGAATAGTCATGGGTGATGTGTGGTGATCGTTAACGATTATTGTTGTACGAGGCGCTGAAAACCAAGTCAGTCATTGGCAGCCAGTTGATCAGAGCGATTCTGATTGGTCAGGCGATCCCAGACCATACTTTTGAATTCTTCAGCGACCACCTGTTCGGCGACGACAACCCCTTCAGCCCCGAGCTGGCGGGCGGTCATGCCGGCACTGGTATTATGACAACGGGCGATGATGCGGATTCGGGGGTTCAGCCGCCGGGCCAGCTCGATGGTGGCCAGCACCGATTGTTCGCTGGGAACGCTCAGGATCAGCATCTCCGCTTTTTCAATTCCCGCCTGACGGAGCGTCTGTTCCTGGAAAATGTTACCCAGAATGATCGGCAAACCGGCTTGGCGGCAACGCTGGACAATCTCCGGATTATAATCAACAACACAATAGCACATGCCGCGACGAAGCAGCACGTTGGCGGCTTCGCGTCCGGGCAAGCCAAAACCGCCAATAATGGCGTGCCCGCTCAGATTACATGCATCACCTGTCAAATCAGCCATGACTGCCTTCTTTATCGCCAGGAGAGGGCGCGATTGCGTTAATTTTCCCACAGAACATCAGGATATGAGTTCTACCGGCAACGCCGAGCAATATCGGACCTGCGTGCCCCGTCGCTGCACCGACAACGGTCAGCCGTATCGCGAGGGAACAAAAAACTGGAATCTGCGTAGCTCCTGAACGTATTATTATAGTGGATATCGGCGATAATTGCATGGTGAACCTGCGGCGGCGTCAAGGCGACTTGACAATCCGGGAGGTTATCAGGTTTGTCAGGACGTGTTGTCTGGCGGCTAGTGTTGATTGAACCGGCAACGATTCGATGCAACTGGACGCCAGGGTTAAGCTGTTGTACAACACAGGGCAGCGTGTTTGCCGACGATCCAAGCCGTAAGCAGCAGTCTTTTGCGAGCGATCATTTGATTGGCGAGCGCAGTAAAGTTCTTGTTCTTACCGGGCAGTCACGTGCCCACAGTGCGATTGTTGATTCATTTCGCGCGCATTGCGACCTGGTGGAAACGACCTCGATCGATCAGGCGATCGAGCTGCTTCGCCATGAACAGTTCGATGCGATTTTCTCAGACACAGCTGATTTCCTACCACTGGAACGCGCGCTGGTTTCGCAGCAGACGAATCTGATCCTTAACACCATCGGCGAAGGCGTCTGTATCGTTGATGGTGAGGGGCGCTGCAATTGGATGAATCGCAAGATGCAGGCCTGGCCCCCGCGCGTGCATGAAAATGTTCGTCGTGCCTGTCAGGAGGCGTTTGATCTGTTCAACAAACAGATTCCCTCCCAGCCTGTCGATCCCGCCGCCTTTTCCGCCCGTTCCAAACGTTACAGTTTGAATATCGAGGACCAGCAGTTTCTGGAGATGATCACCTCGCCGGTAATCAATTCCAGCGGGCAGGTCGTGCAGGTGGTGGCGGTGATCTGGGATGCAACCACCACGCGGCGCATGCAGCAGAAGCTGGATGCGATCGACAAGGCCGGCCGCGAGCTGGCTCAACTGGAATCCGAAGCCTTGGCCAAAATGACCGTCACCGATCGGCTGGCGCTGCTGGAGGAAAAAATCATCAGCTACACGCGCGATCTGATGCATTTCGATCACTTTATCATCCGCGTGCTGGATCGGCGCACGGGGCGGCTGGAACTGGTGATGAGCAGCGGCCTGCCGGCTGAGGCACTGGATATTGAACTTTACGCCACTGCCGAGGGCAACGGGATCAGCGGATTTGTCGCCGCCACGGGGCGGTCGTATATCTGTTCGGATATTCAGCGCGATGCGCGTTATATCACGGGGCTGGATAGTGCCCGCAGCTCGCTGACCGTGCCGCTGCAATTGCATGATAAAATCATCGGTATTTTTAATATTGAAAGTCGTCAGCGGGCGGCGTTCAGCGAGGATGACCGGCAATTCGCGGAAATCTTCGCTCGTCACGTGGCCAGTGCGCTGAATATCCTGGACTTGATGGTGGGCGAGCGCGTCAGCACCTCGACTAAAATCACGGATGATGTGGCCAGTGCCATCGCCGGCCCGCTGAATGATATTGCCTCCGATGCCATTGCGCTGATGGAGGAGCATATTGGCGATGAAGTGCTGCATGACCGGTTGCGGCAGATCGTTGAAAATGTGGAGCAGATTCGTCAGGGGTTGGATCAATGCAAGCAAGGCCCGCGCACCATCCTCGGTACGCAGGAGATTAAAGTCGAGCCTGACCCGATCTTGAATCAGGCCCGTGTGCTGGTGGCTGATGATGAACCGAATATCCGGCAGACCCTGCATGACATTCTTCGCAAATACAATGTTCAGGTGACGGTTGTCTCCAATGGCAGCCAGGCGATTGCCGCGATTGATTCCCAGCCGCTGGATTTGATCATCAGCGACATCATGATGCCGGATAAAAACGGTTATGACATTTTCGCCGCAGCCCAGCGCAAGGGCGGAATAACGCCGGTTATTTTTATGACGGGTTTTGGTTACGACCCGAATCACTCCATTGTCCGTGCCAGCCAAAAGGGGCTGCAGGATGTACTTTATAAACCCTTCAAAATGCGCGAATTGCTGGCTTGTGCGCGCAAAGCACTCAAGGCCCGCGTGACGGAATGACCGGTGGCGGGTATTGGTGCATGCCGATTCAGAACAGGCTGGTGCAGCGCAACCGGTCAATGTCCCCGATAACACCAATTGTATGGAGCCGCGATTGCGCGTACTGATTGTCGAGGATGAGCAGCGTCTGGCGCGAAACATCGCATCGGTGTTGCGCGAGGTGGCGAACTTTGCGGTGGATATCGCGACCAATGGCGAAGATGGTCTGCATCAGGCGCGCAGCAATCCGTATGATTTGATTGTTCTGGATTTGATGCTGCCAAAGATTCCTGGTTTGCAGGTGCTCAGTACACTGCGCGGACAGGGCATCCGTTTTCCCGTATTGATTCTGACTGCCAGGGGGAGCACTGAAGATGTTGTGCAGGGGTTGGATCTGGGTTGTGACGATTACCTGACCAAACCATTTGAAATGGCCGAACTTGTTGCACGCTGCCGGGCGTTGATCCGGCGTTCCTACGATCGACCTGATCCGACCATTCGCGTGAGCGGGCTGGAAATCGATCCGCGCCGGCGCGTTGTCCAGCAGGCGTCGAAAGAACATATTTTGCCGGCGATGGAGTATCGGTTGCTGGAGTTTCTGGCGATGCGGGCTGGGCAGGTTGTTTCCAAGGAGGATATTCTTGACCATCTGTACGACTTTGATGCCGAACGGTTTTCCAATGTGATTGAGGTGTACATCTCATCGTTGCGAAGGCGCTTCGGCGCGGAATTGATTCAGACGCTTCGTGGCCAGGGGTATAAACTCCTGGAGGCTGCACCGTGAGGCAACTGTCCCTGAAAGCCCGAATCACCCTGGTGACGATTACGATTATCACGATCGTCATCGTGGTGGTTTCGACCGTGGCGTACCACGAACTGCAGGAATCGCTGGTTCGTGTGTACGATCCATCGCTTCGGGCGGTGGCTGGGACCGTTGATGAGCAGATTGCTGCGGGTGTTTTCCAATCCAGCCGGGACGATCTGCAGTTGATTCTCAATCAAACGCCGCATGCTGAAGTTGTCGATCTGATTGTCTGGTCGGAAGACGATCACGATGTGCGCGCGGTTGATGCAACGTTGGCGCAAGGCGCGCGGGAGTGGATTTCGCAGCTCAGGCCAGCTAAACGCCCGAACACCCGCAAAATACGGATGGAGACGCTTGAGCGCGAAGATCATTTGTATCGCGCCGCATGGTTTCGTCGTCAGGTCGGCCATGACACGCTTTCGTTTCTGGCGATAACGCCGGTTAATTACGCCCAGCACGAAATGGGGGAGTATTTGACCATGCAACTGATCCTGGGGGGCTGCATGTTGCTGGCGGCGGGTATCCTGGCGGGTTTGTCGGTCTACTGGACGATGCGTCCCATTCGGCTGGCAGCGGCACGATTGGACGGCATCACGTACCGGAACCTCGGTGCGGAGTATGTGGCCGACATCGACACCCCCATCGAGATTGCACCTTTTGTCAACTCGGTTCGCGCCATGCTGGTCAGGGTGGCTGAAGGAGCTGAAGCGCAAAAACGATTCATCGCGGAAGCATCGCATGAACTGCGTACTCCGCTAGCACTGGCCAAGAGCACGATCCAAGCGGTGCGGCTGAAGGTGCGCACGAGCGAGCAGTATCAAATAACGCTGGATGAGCTTCTGGCGGACGTTGATCGATTGGGTCGTCTGGTCGGGCAGTTGCTGGATTTGGCACGGCTGGAGCAATGGCCGCCAGGGGCGATTGAGGAGGAGGTGCCTCTTGGCCCGACGCTTCGATCATTGGCCCAGTGGTTTGAAATGACAGGCGCAGCATTGAAGGGCAGGATCGTCTGCGATCTGCCGGATATCGCGCTGGCCGTAAAGGGCAACGAGGTCGAGCTTGAAGGGCTGTTCCGAAATCTCATTGATAACGCCATCAAACATGGCCCGGCCGGTGGGGAAATCGCTTTGCGGGCCACCGTGGACAACGGCAACTGCATCGTGAGTGTGCATGATGAAGGGGGGAATATCCCCGCCGATCAGATTCCGCGGCTATGCGACCGATTTTACCGTGTTGACGCCTCCCGTTCGCGCGCCACCGGTGGGTCCGGGCTGGGGCTGGCTATTGCCAGACAGGCCGCCTTGCGGCACGGGGGAGACCTCTGGATAACATCCACTGCCGCTGAGGGTACAACCGTCTTTGTGCGTCTGCCTCTGATAAACCCCGCCTGACTTCAGGTTCACTTCATCTGGCATCTGTAAATTGCCTTCCCGGAAAGGATTCCCCGGGGTGAAAGCGCGCCTGCGTTGTCGTAAGGCATGTGACTTTTGGTCGCAGCAGGTGACGCCCAGTGCCCACCAGTGGGGTCTGAGCAACGATGATGATGTTGGACGAGCAAATTCGTGCGTTTGGTACGTATCTGTTCCGCTGGAGAAGCTGGACCTTTATTCTGCCACTCGCCGTTATGCTGCTGTTCGGGCAGGACTATGACTATCCCGTACGGGGGCAAATGGGCGGAACTTTGTTCAGCCTGGGTTGTCTGTTGGTTGCAGTTGTCGGGGTTGTAGTACGAGTTATGACCATTGGGTATATCGCCAACGGGACCAGTGGCCGGAATACGACCAGCCAGAAAGCCTCCACCATCAACACGACAGGGCTTTACTCGATCATGCGCAATCCCCTGTATCTGGGGAATTACCTGATCTTCCTGGGCATGACACTGCTCTGGCAGAGTTGGGAAGTGCTGGCGATCAATACCGTGCTGTTTGCAGCCCAGTACATGGCGATCATCCTGACCGAGGAACATTTTATGTTGCAGCGTTTTGGTCAGACGTATCGGGACTATACCCGTCGCGTGCCCTGTTTTTTCCCCCGGCTGTGGTTATGGCGCAAACCGGATCGACCTTTGAATTGGCGCATGATCCTGCGGCGTGAGAACGATTCGCTGTTCACCCTGGTTTTGGCGTTTATGTTCATTGCGCTGGTCCGTCAGTACAACCTGAACGGTCGAATCGAGCCGGAGACCTGGTGGATCATCACCGGCAGCACGGCTGCTGCGGTATGGCTCGTGCTCAAGATACTCAAACGCTGCACGAGCTTGTTGAAGGTACTACATCCCATCAGCACGACACAAACTCCGGTGTGGCCAGCCAGCGGCGTGCTGACTGAGGCGGTCAATTGAAAGCGACCAATGAGAAAACTGCGCGTAAAGCTGATGCGTTTCGCGTTTGCTGGCTTGGTCGTGTTGGCACTCTTCTCGGGGGCAGCGGCTGATGCCAGTGTGATGACCGATTTCGCGTTCCGGTGGAGCGGTTACCTGCTGTTGGTGGCGGGTCTGGGTTTGCGTATGTGGTCGATTGTCTATATCGGTGGGAAAAAGACGCAGGAATTGATCACGACCGGCCCTTATTCGTTGTGTCGGAATCCTCTCTATGTCGGGACGATTCTGCTGACCTTGGGCTTTGCGCTCAGTTTCGACAACCTGTTGATGTGCCTTTGGGCGCTGGTGGTGGTTATTCCAGTCCATGTGATCACGGTGTTGATGGAGGAGAGGCATCTGGGGGCGATATTCAGGGAGAGATACGCTCAGTATTACCAGCAGACTCCGCGGTTTTTCTTTCGATTTTCGTCTTACCGGGGTGTCGCCCACATGGATCTGTCTGTCCATGTCCTGCAACGTGCCGCGATTGATGCCCTGGGGATATTGATGATCCCTCCGTTGGCCAATTTGATTGGCGTCTTGCACAGCCATGGCATGCTGCCGGTATTCTGGGGATGGTGAAATGTAGCCGGTGGCAATTGGCTTTGGCTTGTTTGGCGTGCCATGGGCGGGTTATTTCATAGGATCGATGTGGCGGGCAGCGTCTGACAGTTTTACTTTGCCTGTGCAGCACCAATCAGCATCGATTTTTTCATCGGACTGGCGTGATCGGGGAAACTGCGGCACACTTATGCTCATGCAGCTATTTCGCCAGAGCAAGAGCGGTTATTTTCAGGCCTGCAATGCCATCATCACCGGCGATGTGACCATCGGATCGCTGAGCAGTTTCTGGTTCGGGGCGACGGTGCGCGGCGATGTGGCGCCGATCACCATCGGCCAGCGGGTGAATGTGCAGGATCAGGCGGTTATCCATTGCGACAACGGCTATGCCAATGTGATCGAGGATGACGTGGTGATTGGTCATGGTGCGATTGTGCATGGTCAGCACGTTGGGCGTGGGAGCCTCATTGGCATGGGCGCGACCCTGCTGGGCCATACAAAGATTGGCCAGCATTGTCTGGTGGCAGCCGGTGCGGTTGTACCGCCTGGGCTGGAAGTTCCCGATGGGATGATGGTAATGGGTGTGCCGGGCAAGATTGTCCGCCCGGTGCGGCCGCAGGAGCTGGAGTACATGCAGATGCTGGCCAAACATTATGTGGAGCTGGCGCAGAAGTATGTTCAGGGGGAATTTGACCGCCCGGATTGAATGGTGCCGGACGTGGCCAATAAGACGGGAAAATTATCTTCAAATCACCTTTAATGGTCAGTGCAATTCAATTGCGCCGGTGTCATCGTTGGGGCGCTGGTGGTTTTTATCTGCATCATCAGAAGTAATCAGCGTCAGTCTCACGTTCAAGACAGATCAGGCCGATAGCTCCTCTGGAGATTATTACCGGAGGGCAGAATGCCAGGGATTAGAATTGGTGAATTGCTGATTGAACAAGGGGCGCTGGATGAGCGCCAGGTGCGCCACATCCTGCGCGTGCAGCGGGCGACAGGGCGACCATTCGGGGATTTGGCTGAACGGTTGTATGACATTGATCCGCGCGTGATCGAAGATACCTGGGTTGAGCAATATATCCGGGTCAGCGGGGTGATTGATCTGGAGGAACAGAAGATCGATCAACGTTGTCTGCGGGTTTTGAACCGACGGCAGGCGTGGCAGTTTCATCTGCTGCCGCTGCAGCGTCAGCGGCGCGAATTACACCTGGTGACCTGTGCCGATCATCTGGTGCGGGCGATGAATTTTCTGTCGCACAAATTGGATCAGCCGATCTACATGCGCATTGCCGAGCGCGAGCAGTTGCAGGCATTTTTAATGAAGCATTACCCGGTACCGGATTATATCGCGCAATACGCGCAGCAATTGTGAAAGACGGTTGCATCTGCTGAAAAGCGCAATGTAATTGCGTTATAGTTCAAAATCCGCGTCGGAGCGGTCACGCCGGTGGCGCCTGCGCGGGTTATGGGACACAAGTGCCGGTAATACCGGACAAATTGAGTCTGAAACCATGGAAATAATTCAAAAATTATCTTGATTTTTCATGGCTCATATAGGTATAGTTCGATAGAAGATTAAGCGTTGGCCCGCGGACACGGATCCAGCCGGCCAACAGTCGTTCCTGCGAGGGCGCTTGCAGGAGTAAAAGCCCGGCGACGGGGCGATAGCGGTAACAGAAAGATTGAATCTTTCTGTGGTTTTGGATCAGAAGTTACTGGACGCATTGGCAATGTGTTCGCAGCGGTTATCCAAACGGCACCGGCGACACACCCATCGATTCCAGCCCTGATCGTCAATCACCCGCTGACCACTCCGTGACGGTTGGGCAAGTCCCGAGCACATGCGGCAGTACAGGCCGATGTAGCTCAATCGAAGTGGAGGTATCCGTGACAATTTTGTTAGTTGGCGAAGGCTGTTGTGAGGCAGCTTCCTGAAGGTGAGATTCCATCAGGTTTACGCAGCTGACTTATCTACAGACCTGAGCAGCCGATAAGGCAAAAAACCGCACCCCGAAAACGGGTGCGGTTCTTATTTGGTAAAAAACTCAAATGCGATATTTGCGCGAATCAACCATGCACGGCGCGTCATCCACGCACTGCGCGTCAGCATTGGTGCTGTCTTGGCGGGAATACTTGCTGAGGCATGATCCATAGGCAGTCTATGCCAGTATCGTCAGGCAGCGATCAATCCGCGCAAGTGTTCGGTTGCGGCCAAGAAAAGCCAGGCTATGAAAAATGGGCGGGCTGACCGTGCTTCCACAAACCGCCACGCGCAGCGGCTGGGCCACTTTGCCCAGGGCGAGGTTTTTTTCACTACAGTAGCTTTGCACCTGTTGTTCCAGTGCGCCCGCCTCCCACGTGGCGCTACCCTCCAGTAACTGCCGCAGATCGCGCAACACGGACGCCCCCTGGTTGTTCTCCTTTTTCAGCACCTTTTCGACGGCTTGGGGCTGATAGTCGATCTGATCGTCGGGGACGAATAAGAAGCGCGATAATTCATCCACTTCGCGCAGCAGGCGAAACCCTTTTTTCATGTCCAGAAGCTCAGCCAGTTGCGCATCAGTTGCCGGTGTCAGTGGCGAAGCGGGATTGACGCTCAGATAATCGCGGAACGCCGCAATCAGGCGATTCGGATCAGCTTCAGCCACGGCGTCGGTGTTGAATGACAGCAGTTTGTCGCGGCTGAACTTGGCGTTGCTTTTACCGATATCCTTCAGCTCAAACAGGCGCACCATTTCCCCGATGCTCATGCGTTCACGATCTTCGCCGGGACTCCATCCCAGAAGCGCCAGAAAATTCAACAGCACTTCGGGCAAATATCCCTGGCGACGGAAATCATTGACAAGAATCTCCGGCAACTCCGATTCCTTCAGGTGAATCGCCTGCATGACCGCCTGCTGCTGATCCAGATCAAGCTGGGTTTTGCTGTCCTTGATCCACACCCCCAGCCCGGGCGCATCCAGAGCGGCCGCGGTTGCCAGATCATCAACGGTCTTTTGATGGGTTTTCAGCCAGACTTGCGCGCGTTCGCGCACTTTTTTATCGCGGTCGCGTTTGCCCATCTTGCTGCCGTCAAGATTCTGAATCACTGGCAGATGGGCGTAGACGGGCTGGGCGTATCCCAACGCCTTTTGCAGCGCAAGGTGTAAGAAGGTGTTCTTGGTATGCTCCTGACCACGCAGAACGTGGGTGACGCCCATTTCCGCATCATCCACGACCACCGCGAAGTGATAGGTGGGCATGCCGTCAGCCTTGCGAATGACAAAATCCTGAACTTCTTCGATGGGCTGAGTGATGTCTTTATCCAGGACCGCGTCGTGAAAGGAGTAGGGCTGTACGGGCGTGGCAAAACGCACAACCGCTTTGCGCCCCTGGGCGGCGAACTGCGCAAGTTGGTCAGTAGAATAATTGCGCCGTTGATAGATAAAGGCGCGTTTTTGCTTTTCCGCCTCCTGACGCAGTGCTGCCAGCTCCTGTGGCGTTTCCCATGCCTCATACGCCAGACCGCGCGCCATCAGGTCGTCGATCAGCCGGTTGTAGACATCGGTTCTTTGTGACTGATGGACGAGTTGCGGATTGTCCCAGTTCAATCCCAGCCAGCGCAGATCATCCAGGAGCTGCACCGTCGCCTGTTCGGTTGACCGGGCCAGGTCCGTGTCTTCGATACGCAGCAGAAATTCTCCGCCGCAATGGCGTGCCAGCAGCCAGCAAAACAGGGCGGTTCGGGCGCCACCAACATGAAGATAACCGGTGGGCGATGGAGCAAAACGGGTGACAACTTTTGGAACGGGCATAGACTGGCAATTATCGGCAGACCGGGGCTATCGTCAAAGCATCGGATCACCGCTCCCTTACGGTCGCGGCTCGTTAATACATCGACCTTCGCGGGTTACTTGCGAAAGCCTTGGTGGGACTATTGCCTTGGCGGGCTGATTTATCATATCCTTTTGACGTCTTATCGGGACGGATGATCATGGGATCAGTCTGTTGTCAATGAAAGTCATCAAATTAAAAGGATCGTTGTTTATGATCGATCGCAATCCTGTTGAGATGGATTTAATCCCACAAATCCGCAGCCGGTGGAGTCCGTACGAATTTTCGAATCGTCCGGTGGAAGCATGGAAAATTAAAACGATTCTCGACGCGGCCCGTTGGTCAGCCAACAGTTTTAATGAGCAGCCGTGGCGTTATTTGCTGGCAACACGCGATCAGCCGCAGGAGCTGGCCAAGTTGTTGAGTTGTCTGGTGGAATCCAATCAGACCTGGGCGAAACATCTGCCGGTGCTGATGATTTCGCTGGCTAAGAAAACATTCAGTCGCAACGGCAAGCCGAATCGCGTGGCGGTTCACGATGTCGGCGCGGCTGCTGCCCAGATGACCATGCAAGCCGAGGCGTTGGGGTTGCATATTCACCAGATGGCGGGCATTGAAATCAGCAAGATTCGTCAGTTGTATCAGGTGCCGGATGATTTTGATCCGGTGGCTGCGATTGCGGTTGGTTATCCGGGTGAAAATCCTGATCTCCACGAAGATTACCGCAAGAAAAACCATGCGCCGCGTCATCGTAAACCATTTGACGAGTTCGTTTTTACCGGTTCGTTTGGTAAGCCCAGCGAAATCATCAAATGAGCCAGATGTGACGGACCGGAAACAGGCGCCATCAGGCCGCCAACTGACAGACCGTCAACTGCTGGGCAACTGATTCAACCATCTTTTATCAGACGTGGGTTCATCAGTTATCGCGCCTGAGGTTAATCGAGAGCACCGCTTGGTCGATGAAATCTGCTGAAGCGGTATGATCGAAACTCTTGCGGATAGTTTAGCCAATGAGCAGGGCAAAGGGTGGCGTTTGGGCAGTCCCGACGCCATTTCCATTGTGCGCATCATTACCGCGATTTCAGGGATTGTTGCCCTGACGTGGATCATCTATCTGCTGGTGGCCGACGAGGCGCTGAATATCCACTGGTCGATGCAACTGGGTCTGGCGGTGGGCACATTCCTGGTTAGCGCGGTTGTCCTGTTGCAGCAATATTACCACTGGCAGCGACCAACCATTCGGCTGGAGCGAACGATCGATGCCATTCTGGCTGGCCAGGAGCCGATCGAGGCGCTGTCGAAGATTGGTGGCGGGCCGCGCCGAATGGTGCCGACAATCGCCAGGGCGCTGAGGCAGCTAAAAATCCAGAAATCTCAGATCAACTCCGCCCACAACGAAATGCAGCAGCGTGTGGCCAGTCGTACCGATGCCCTGCAGCGGACGATTGGTGTTCTGCGCCGGCAGGCGGAGGTCGATCCGTTGACGGGTTTGAATAATCGGCGCCAGATGCAGCGTGATCTGGAAAACCTGCTGTCACGCTGCGCGGCGGGCAATTCTCCCTTGACGGTGCTGATGATCGACGTGGATCATTTCAAGCTGGTCAACGATACGCTTGGTCATGCTGTTGGCGACCGTTTGCTGGCGGATATTGGGCAGATTATTCGCAGTGCGCTGCGGCAGGATGATCTGGCGTATCGGTGCGGTGGGGATGAATTTGTGATTGTCCTTCCCGGACAGGATCGTGCCGCCGGCGAAGGACTGGCGCAGCGATTGCGGGGGCTGGTGGATAGTCTGGTCAAGGCGTTTCGTCTGGATCGATTGCCCCGGCTGAGTATCGGGGTGGCCAGCCTGCAGGAACTGCCTGAGCAAACGGCTGAGGCATTGATGGCTGAAGCGGATGCCCGGCTGTATCAACTGAAAAAATCGAGCCGTTCGACAACATCCCTGCCGCTGGCCAGTTAGCTTTGCGATTCATTGTCGTCATTGTCAGCATCAGTGTCGGCAGCAGCGATGGAGGATTGCGTTTCCAGAGGCTGGGCGCGCAGTGAGCCGTCGCTGGCCGTACCGAGTTGTTCGATCTGTTTTTCAGCAGATGCCAGAACGCCCCGGCAATACTGAATCAAAAAGTTACCGCGCTCATATTTAATCAGGCTTTCTTCCAGCCCGATCTCGCCGCTTTCGATCTCATTGAGAATCTGCTCCAGCTCCCGGAGCGCTTGTTCAAATGATTTCGGTGCGGTCTGGGTGCGTTTGGCCATGCGGTTATTTTACGTTGTTGTCGGTGATGGTGCTATCGTGCGCTGCTGCCGGGTGAAGGGCGCAACGAATAGCGTAGCAGCACGGTGGGTGAAATAGTCAAAAACCTTTTTCCGCGATTTCCACCGCCTTGAGCAGTGCCTTGGCTTTATTCATCGTTTCTTCGTATTCGCTGGCGGGGACCGAATCAGCCACCACGCCGGCGCCGGCCTGGACATCAAACACACCCTGGCGGTGAACGATGGTGCGCAGTGCGATACAGGTATCCAGATCACCGGAAAAATCGACATAGCCGACCGCTCCGCCGTAGGGGCCGCGGCGGGTTGGTTCCAGTTCGTCGATAATCTGCATGGCCCGGATTTTCGGAGCGCCGCTGACGGTACCGACCGGCAGGCTGACACGCAGGGCGTCCAGGGCTGAAAATTTGGGATCGAGCTGACCGGTCACATTGGTGACGATGTGCATGACGTGGCTGTAGCGTTCGACGCTGAGCACCTCGCTGATTTTCACGCTGCCGACCTTGGCAACGCGACCCACGTCATTGCGGTGCAAGTCAACCAGCATGATATGCTCCGCCCGTTCCTTGGGGTCACTGAGCAGCTCTTTTTCCAGTTGTTGATCTTCCTCCTCGGTCTTGCCGCGGCGGCGCGTACCAGCCAGCGGGCGGCTGGTGACTTTGCCGTCGATGACGCTGCAGAGAATTTCCGGGCTGGAACCGATCAGGGTGCAGGCGGGGCTTTTCAGAAAAAACATATAGGGCGAAGGATTGACGATGCGCAGCGCCCGGTAAACGTCCAGCGGATTGGCTTCGGAGTAAACCCGAAGTCGTTGGCTGGGCACGAACTGAAAAATATCGCCGGCAGCGATGTATTGTTTCCCAGCCTGTATCGCAGCTTCAAAATCAGCCTGGGAAAAATTACTTTCAAATTTCAGGGTAAGAGGCGCGCTGGCGTCAATTTCTCCCAGACCGAGCATCGGTGGTTGCTGGAGACGCTGAACAATCAGATCGATACGATGGCAGGCGTCAGCGTAGGCGGATTCAACGTCGGGGAAGACGGCCGAGGGTGTGTGGTCGGCAGCGGGGGGTTGAACAGATTCGACGCGCGCATTGGCGACGACTTTGATCGTTTTGTCAACGTGATCGAAAATGACCAGTTCGTTGTACAGGCCGAACATGACATCAGGCAGGCGCCGGTCGTCCTGGGGTGGGTGATCCAGTTTTTCGGGTTCGTAATAGCGGATGGTGTCGTAACCCGCGTATCCGACCAACCCACCGGTGAATGCGGGCAGGTCTTTGGTGCGATAAAAGCGACCGGGGGGCAGAAGTTTTTGTAAATCAGCCAGCGGATTGGTGGTGGTGAATTCGCGCGGCGGCTGGCCATAATGTTGCAGCATGGCTTTACCGCCGGCGCATTGATAAACAGTGCCCGGGCCAGTGGCAATGAACGAAAAGCGACCGATTTTTTCACCGCCGACAACGGATTCCAGCAAAAAGGCATGCTGGTCGCGGCCGAGCACCTCAAAGGCGCCCACGGGGGTGATGCGATCGGCCATGAGCTGACGATAGACCGGTATGATCTGGGCCTGCCGGGCCGCCTGCGTAAATGTCGGAAGATCGGGGAAATAGCGCCGCATAGGCTGATGAGATTAAGAGTGGAGCGGCAAAAGGTCAAAAGCGGAGTGACAAAGTGGTGGATTGCCGGACCGGGGATCAGGGGATCGGGGCGTGCGGGCGGGGCAGGTGGACGGGGCCGGCGGAAGAGGCCATGAATTTATAACGAGCGTCGGATTTCCAATCTGGCGTGCGTTACGGTATGAATCGTGACATATGGCCGAACGGGTCACAATACTTGGCGATGGTGCAATGGCAACCGTATGCTCGATTCTGCTGACGCAGGGCGGGCATGAGGTGGTGATGTGGGGCGCGTTTGAACAGTCGATCGAGCGGCTGATTCAGGACCGTCAGCAACGAACATTGCTTCCGGGTGTGCGCGTACCTGAGAGCGTGCGGTTGACGGCCAACGACGATGACTGCTTTGATGGTTGCACGCTGATCCTGTCAGCCATTCCAACCCAGTACATGCGCAGCATCTGGCAGCGGTTGAAACCGCACGTGCCGGCGGGTGTTCCGATCATCTCCGTGGCCAAGGGAATCGAAAACAGTTCATTGCTTCGACCAACGCAGATCATTGCCGATGTGCTGGGGGGTAAGCAGTTGGTTGATGGGCAGTGGGTTGGGCCGGTGTGTGATTGGCCGCTGGTTGCCTTGAGCGGGCCGAATATCGCCGCGGAAATTGCCCGGTATCTCCCAGCTACGGCAGTGGCTGCCAGTGATGATGCCACCATCGCCCAGCGTGTGCAGGCGACGTTTTCAACGCAGTGGTTCCGCGTTTACACCAATAACGATGTGATCGGAGTGGAGCTGGCGGGGGCGATTAAAAATGTCATTGCCCTGGCAGCGGGCGTGCTGGACGGTTTGGCAGCGGGCAACAACGCCAAGGCAGCGCTGGTGACGCGCGGATTGGTGGAGATTATCCGCCTGGGTGTGGCGATGGGGGCGCGCGAAGCGACATTCCACGGGCTGGCGGGTCTGGGAGACTTGATAACGACGTGCGTCAGCCCGGAGGGGCGCAATCGCCGCGTGGGCGAGCAGATTGGCCGGGGGGCCAAGTTGAATGACATTTTAGCGACGATGGAAAGCGTGGCTGAAGGTGTGCCGACAACCCAGTCGGTGCTGCAACTGGCGCAACGATTCAAGGTGGCGATGCCGATTACCGAAGCCGTACACAGTGTTTTATTTGAAAATCGCGATGTGCTGGAGGCACTGGCGGATTTGATGCGGCGCGATCCCAAAGCCGAAGCTGGGATCTAGCGCATGCGCCGCTGCGCGGCCGTGAGAATAGGGATAAGAGACCTCAGCGTTGTAGTTGCAGTGTAGCCAGACTGGTGGAAACGTCGTCGCTGTACTGGAAAATCTTATCAATGCCCGTCACGAGGAAAACGCTCCAAAGGCGGGTATCCAACCCACATAAGACCAGTTTGCGCTGCGCCTGCACCTGCTGGCGGCGAATCTGCAAAAGGCCGGCGATATTGGAAGAATTGAGAAAGTTCACATCGGAAAAGTTGAGAACAACATCGAGTGACTGTTTGTGCAGCAATTGGGCGATAGCGCGAATATCTTCGCTAAACTGGGGGTCGTCGGAGAGATGGGCGACGATCACATGTTCTGACCAGCGTTCAATCGGCATGGTTCACCTCGTTTGAGTCTGCCGTAAAACCTGCACGGGTGTTAGACTACGCACGAATGGAAAAGAATCAACCGGATGGAGCAACGATGAACATTTTCGAGCAGATGCTGGAGCTGGCGGGGCGCATGAATATCCAGATCCGCCATGTTCATCTGGGGGGCAGCGGCGGCGGAATGGTCAAACTGCGCGGTCAGCGGCAGGTATTTATCGATCAGGATGCCGATGCGGCTGATCAACTGGAGATGCTTGCCGGCGCTTTGGGGCGGGAAGCGGATATCGACCAGCATGAAATCAGCCCCGATCTACGCCAGCAGATCGAACGCTTTGGTTAAAGGCGTGATGGTTTTGTCGTTATACCGTTGTGTCAGCCGTTGCTGCGTTTTCATCCGCCGGTCAATGGCGGAAGTGCCGCTCACCGGTTACGACCATGACGGCGTCATGTTGATCGACGATGTTGATGGAGTCCTGATCGCGCACAGACCCGCCGGGATGGATAATTGCGCTAATGCCAGCATCGAGCAGGGCTTGAGGGCCATCGGGGAAGGGGAAAAATGCGTCACTGGCGGCGACAGCGCCATGGGCGCGTTGGCCGGCTTTGGCAATGGCGATATGACAGGCCCCGACGCGATCGACCTGCCCGCCACCGACGCCGACGATCATCCCATCGCGACCGATGGTAATGGCGTTGCTTTTGACGTGTTTGCACGCCA
The DNA here is from genome assembly GCA_020847375.1 of Phycisphaerales bacterium. Lineage (GTDB taxonomy): Bacteria > Planctomycetota > Phycisphaerae > Tepidisphaerales > Tepidisphaeraceae > JADLCB01. The sequence goes on from JADLCB010000014.1 coordinate 70,125, forward strand.
GCCAGGCGATTTTCAGATCGTGCAACTGCTGCGCGGTGGGTTGGCGCTTGGAGACAACACGGATAGTGGCGGGATCGAAACCGCGACGGTCGCGTTCCTGCAACAAAAATCCGCCGGTGATTTTGTGCATCATGACTTCATTGGGGTCGCCGTCGGCAATCAAACCGACCGGGCCGACTTCCAGGAGGCGGACGTTTTTCCAGCGATTGCGCAGAAGATTCAGGGCTTCGGGCTGATAGGACGGCGCGACGATCACTTCCAGCAGCTTGTCAATGCTGGTGATGGCTTGGGCGGTGGCCAGATCGACCGGTTGATTCAGCGCGACAATGCCGCCGAAGGCTGCCAGTGGGTCGCCTTCAAATGCCTTGCCGAAAGCGGTGGGCAAGTCATCAGCGCTGGCGTAGCCGCAGGGGGTGGCATGTTTAACGATGCAGACGGTCGGCGCTGACAGTTCCTTGACCGCATTCAGGGCGGCATCGGCATCGAGCAGATTGATATAGGACAGTTCCTTGCCGTGAAGCTGGGTGGCGTAGGCGACGCTGGCTTCGTTGGGCCGGCGATCGACCATCAGGGCAGCGCGCTGATGGGGATTTTCGCCGTAGCGCAAGTCCATATGTTTGTGCAGATGAATGACCAGCGATCCGCTGTCGAGCCGGGCGGCGCTGGCCAGATAGTTGGCGATCATCGAGTCATAGTGCGACGTATGGGCAAACGCCCGCTGAGCCAGCTTGACGCGCAGATCAGAGGACGAACTGCCGCTGTTTTTGCGCAGATCGATCAGAACTTCGTCATATTGCACGGGATTGGTCACGACGGTCAGAAAATCATGATTTTTGGCAGCGCTGCGGATCATGGAAGGACCGCCGATGTCGATATTTTCAATCGCCTCGTCCAACGTGACGTTTTCCCTGCGGATGGTCGGCTCGAAGGGATAGAGATTGATGCAGACCAGATCGATCGGGGCGATATCGTGCTGCTGCATCGCCTGTCTGTGCTCAGGATTATCACGGCGGGCCAGCAGTGCGCCGTGAATTTTGGGGTGCAGCGTCTTGACCCGGCCATCCATCATTTCGGGAAAACCGGTCACCTGGGAAACATCAGTCACTTCCAGCCCCAGATCACGCAGGTAACGGGCGGTGCCACCGGTGCTGATGAGCTGAATGTTGAACTCTTTCACCAGTGCCCGGGCGAAGGAATCGAGGCCTGTTTTGTCGGATACGCTGATCAGGGCACGTTGAATACGAACGGTCTGCGGCATGGTCGTGGTTTAATCCTTCTGGGTTGTGAGATCGAAGCGAACAGGATACGCGAAAAGTGCGTCGATGGACAAATCCGCGCTGTCGTGGAATTGAAGGGCCGTGGCGGAGGCAATTTCTGATCCAGCCAAATCGCAGAATAAGACGCAAAACCAAGGTGAAAAGCGGCCGGCATCACCAGTGGTTGGTGCGATTCGCCGATCCACCTTTGGGGAGGGTAGAAACGACTTTTTACACGACGCCGAGACGCTGGCGGATCAATTCCGCGCGGGCTGCACGGCGCATATCCCCTTCAAGTTTGCGACCGGCGTGTTTTTGCAGATGGGCGGGCTGGGTCAAAAGCACCAGTTCATTGACCGTCTTCAGATCGACGTTTTTGATCCGCCCGAGGTTGATACCCATGCGCAGATGCGAGAGAAGAAACAGCGTTTCTTCACTGGTCATCAACCGGGCTGATCGCAACAGGCCGACGGCGCGGTGCACCTTGTCGTCCAGCGCGATGGTGCGGTCGTTGAGCAGCGTGCGGCGGGCATGATGCTCATACTCGATGATTTTCGGGATCACCACATGCTTGAAATCACCGATGATTTCGTCCTCGGTTTTGCCGAGGGTTGTCTGATTGGAAATCTGGTAAAAATCACCGGTGGCGTCGGTTCCCTCGCCGTAGAGACCGCGCACTGCCAGGCGCATTTCCTTGGCGGCGCGGAACACTTTTTCAATTTCACCGGTCAGCTTCAACGCTGGCAGGTGCAGCATCACGCTGACGCGGATGCCCGTGCCCACGTTGGTCGGGCAGGCGGTCAGGTAGCCGAAGCGGGGGCTGAAGGCGAAATCAAGTTGGGCTTCAAGTTTGTCATCAACAGCGTTGATCTGCTCCCAGGCTTCATCCAGTTGCAACCCAGAGCGCAGCACCTGGATGCGCAGATGGTCTTCTTCATTGACCATGATCGAGATCGTTTCGCCACCGCCAATCGCCACGCCACGGGCGCCTTCGTTGGTGGCGTGCTGCTTGGAAATCAGATGGCGCTCGACAAGAAGCTGACGATCCAGATCAGGGGCCTGAGCCAGATCAACGTACAGGGTTTTATCGGCAATGGCAGCTTCGAGGATGGTATCGCGGATCCGGCGCTCCAGACGGGCACGGTCGGCGCGCGAACAGCGCGAGAGAAAATTAAAACCGTTGACGTTGCGCGCCAAACGGATGCGTGACGAGATGACCACCTCGCTTAGCGGGCCACTGCCACGAAGCCATTCAGAGGCGGAATTGGTTAAATCGCTAAGCTTCATAATTGTTTACGACCATTTCCCAACCGGTTACGTCTGCGATGACTGCTGGCGTTGGGCATTTGAATGCCACGATGCGCCCGTGTCTAGTCTTGCTCCTCAGCCAGTTTGATCTGGTCGCGCAGCTTGGCAGCCAGTTCGTAATTTTCCTTTTCCACGGCCTTGGCCAGCTCCTTGCGCAGGCGGACGAGGTCGGTTTTGTGCTTGACCGGCGGCATGCTGGCTCCACGGCGCAGCGGAGTTTTACCGACATGGTGCGTCGCGCCTTCGTGGGCACGTTGCAACAGTGGCGAAAGCTCCTGTTCAAACGCCTGATAATCCGCAGAGCAACCCAGCAACCCGTTTTTGCGAAATTCCTCCCAGGAAATACCACAATTTTCACAAACGGCAGTGGTGTCGCCTTTCTTATCCAGACCCGAATGAGCCATGACGAAATTAGTCAGAAGTTCGTTGATCGGAAGGTGTCCCTTGGGGGAAAAATCTTCCAACGTGGAAGCGCATTCCTGGCAGAGATGTTTTTCGATCTTTTTTCCGTTCTTGATCTCGGTCAGGTGGACGGTCGCGGGTTTGTTGCAGTTGTCGCATTTCATGGCTGACTCGATTCGCTGGGGCTAATCCTATTTGTCTTCAAAACTCCGGTCAACGAAACTTTCGCATATTCGCACCGCATCGCACCGTGATATTTTAGGGCAGGTAACGGGCGCAATTCCCGCTGGTTTCCCAAACTTCGACGGATACCAGTTGCACCTTGGCCGGCAGGCGAAGGTGCTTGCCCAGCGTCAGGGCGACATTTTCGGCTGTAGGGTTTATCGACTGAAAGTGGGTCTGGTCATTGAGATGGCTGTTATGCCAGCCGACCATGATCCGATCGACCCGTCGTTCCAGACTATGAAAATCCATGACAACACCAATGTCATCGAGCTGCGGCGCCTGAACTGTTACACCAACACGCCAGTTGTGTCCGTGCAACGGTTCGAGCGAACCATTGTAAAGTTGAAGCTGGTGCGATGCGGAAAACGATCGGGTGATGGTGATCTGAAAAGGCATAATCGTATGGATTGAGAAAATCAGCGAACGCGAGACGAAATTAAGCAAAAAAACAACAAAACGAGATTCGATTGAAAATTATTGTCGAAACGGTCGAACTATTATAGACTGAGGAGCGTAATAATACCTCCGGGGGCGACCGGTTTCGACCGGATGGCTGCGGTGGTGGTGGCATGTCCAGGATGTCTCGTTGGCCTGGTAAAACATCGAGGCAAAAGATAACTGCTGAAACCAGCGATTATCAGTATGCAATGGCTGCCTAATTAAATAGGCAACCTCGGCACGATCGGGAGGCTTGTGACCGGTCGGCTGAACAAACGCAAGCTGGTTCTGTTGCTCGGCTGTTGGTGACAGGATGAGATGAAGACGGCTGGAAATTGTCGCAGGGTGTCGATCCTCGGCGGCAGTTTCGAGATTAAAAGAGCGACTAAACATGTAGAGGCTGCCATTCGGGTTATCTCGGGACGGGAGTTCGACTCTCCCCGCCTCCATTAAGGAGTTTGCAAGGGTATGGAATATTGCGGCAACTATTGGAAAGGTTGGCACTGACAATAGTTCCGCCGATTCCGAATTACCCTTGCGTGCTTCCAATTCATCAGAACGCTGCCGATGCGACGGCAGCGGGCAACTCATTCCATTGCGTGGTGTATCGGGGCGAGCGCCGCTCGCTTTTCAAATGCCACGTTCGCGATGCATTCAGGACGAACGGTGACGATGAGGCAATGCGCAACATTCCCCGCCCGTGATCCCGGTTGATTCGATCCATCGCCATCATCAGCCGGTTCGTTTTTTCCCGGTCGGTCTGGTCGTAAAGGTGGGCTTGGGCTGCGGTACGCTTGCATAGTTCCGTCAGCAGCACGCCCGCCCGCCGGTATGAAAACTGGTGTCGGTAGATGCGATCCAGGCACAGCGCAGCGTAACGGGCAAGCTCGCGGCTGTCGTTTGTTGGCTCGAATCGGACAGTCCATGATGCGGCGTATTGCTCGGTGGGTGCGTGTCGGTCGGTCTGGATGAATGCCGCAAGTTCCCCGGTCGCCAGATCCTGCCGCCGGAGCTTCAGCGCCGCCTGCGAAGCAAACGTGACAAGCGCTTCATTCAGCGCGTCCCTGTCCCGCGTCAGTTGCCCGAACGAGCGCGAACAGCAGATGTTCTGTTTGTCCGGCGTCTCATGCTCAAGGGGGATGCACGACTGGCCGCGAAGCTCATGGACGATGCGCAGGCCGACAACGCCGCAGACGCTGCGTACTTTGAACGGATCAGCGTCGCGGAGCTGAAGCGGCGTCCTTATCCCCAGCCTGTCCAGCCGCTTGATCGTGCCCAGCGATACGCCCCAGAGCTTGATCAGATCAACGCCCGACAGCGCCGCTGTGATCGTGTCCGGTTTGTCGATGACATGCACGCCGGAGGGTTCTTTTTTCGCCAGATGATTTGCCAGTTTTGCGAGCGTCTTGCTTGGCCCGAACCCGACGGAGACGGGTAGCCCCGTCCACTGCCTGACCGTGGCGCGAATATCGCGGCCCAGGTCAGACCACCCCGCGCCGCAGCGCCACCAGAGAAACGACTCATCGATGGAATAGACTTCCATATCATCGGAGTACGTCCGCAGTACGGTCTGAAACCTTCGGCTCATGTCGTCATAAAGCGTGTAATTGCTGCTGAAAACAGCAATGTCATGTCGTTTGATCAACCCCCTGATCTGAAAGAAGGGTACGCCCATTGCGATACCGATCGCCCTGGCCTCTTTGGAACGGGCGACAACGCAGCCGTCGTTGTTCGATAGGACAATGATCGGGCGACCTTCCAGGTCAGGTCGGAAAACCCGTTCGCAGGAGGCGTAGAAGGAATTGGCGTCGGACAGGGCGAACATTAGAACCTCACGACGGCAGCGACGACAACGCCGCAGACAACAGCAGACGCTGAACGCTTGAAGCGGCAGACAACAAACGCACCATCCGACTCGGCGACGACGAGTTTTCCCGGCGCCGGTCGGACGGAACGATCAACGACCAATAATGCGCCATCGCACAGGTGTTCGTCGATCAACTCGTCACCGACGACACGATAGAAGAATGTCGCTGCGGGGTTCTGCACGCACAGGTCGTGAAGATTCAGCGGCTGATCTTCGTAACCCTCAGCCGCACTGGGAAAGCCCGCGTTAATGTGGCCGATAAGACGCATATCGGCATCATATGTTTGGGTATTGTACGGGTCAAGTTCGTAAGGCTTTTTTAACCATCAGTCCAATATAAGGCATTCGGCAGCGTGGCAATCGCAGCGGTCAGGGAGTGTTGTAAAGAAATAGAACGGCCATCTTTTCACTCAAGTAAAACGGTCATCATTCCAGGCACGTCCCATGTGTCTGTGGCGGCGGCGGCGGTCGCATCGCTTCCAGACGAATTGGCTCGTTATATTATAAGACATTGAACATTCATCCCTTCCGACCGATTTACCCCGCCAACAAGGATGACACTTTTATTTGGGCTTAACAGTGACAATTCTACTGGCGTACAAAAAATTCTGAGAATTTTCTTGACACCCAAAAAAAGTGTGCTATGTTGATATATGTTCACGTGATCACAAGTATATGTTCACGTGTTCATTTTGGCGGAGTCGCTGCTTGGCAACGCGGGTTTGAGTAGAAATTCAGGCGGCGGTCAAGAAATTGGGTTACCGGCCATACGCCAATACCCATTCGGGCAGGATTTGAGTTTATTGAATTTTCCCGCTGCCTTCGGTTAATCACCGGAAGCGGCGCTTGAGAGGCAGGGTGGTCACGGCGCAAGCCTGTGGCCTACAAACTAAACCTTAACGCGCTTGCGGATGTTCCGTCGGCGTGGTTCAGTGAACTGCCTACACATAGGAGGCACATCATGTTTCGGAGTGGTTTGGCTTTATCGGGATTGTCAGCCTTGGCTTTGGGCGCGGTCATTTTTGGTACGGGTGCCGCAGCTCATGCAGCGCCGATCACCATCGGCAATCACAGTTTTGAGGATTCCCCAAGGGTGGCTCGGATGGTGACATCGACTGATACGTGGACTGAGGATGCCGGGCAAGTTTATATATCCAATGGGGAGGTCGCACCGATCAACGGGTATCAGGATGGGGCCACTGCGGTATGGATGCACGGCAGCTTTCTGAGCCAGTTCTCGCAGACGCTGAGCGCCAGCGTAGACACCAGCAAAACCTACGAGCTGAAATTCCTTGTTGGCTCTGATACCGGCGCCAATCCCACTGCCGGCGCCAACGACTATGAAGTGAGGCTGTATGCGGGTGGCAACCTAGTTGCGACATATGCTGAGCTCGCAAAGGATGTCCCGTATCAAGAGCTGCTCGACCGGACCTTGAGCTATACGCCGGCCATCTCGGATTCGGGTGCGCTCAAGATCGAAGTGGCGCTTACCAGCTCAGGCTCAGGTAGGAGCGTCATATTCGATAATTTCCGTCTGAATGAGATCCCCGAACCGGCATCACTGTCGATGCTGGGCTTGGGAGTCGGCGCGCTGTTGATGCGTCGTCGTCGCATGGCGTAAGTTTGTTGAATTTTCCCGCTGCCTCCGGTTAATCGCCGGAGGCGGCGCTTGCGATAGGGTGGGTCTTGATCCACCAGAGTGGTGTGGCGAGATAAATGATCAATTCTGTCTTTTTTTTCTGACTCAATATTTGGTGCGGATGTTGCTGGGTGCTGTCGCGGGGCGGGTGGGATCATCGTAACCTGGCAAGACCAATAAAATGCCCCGGATGTGGGAGGACACCCAGGGCTTCAGGGGGAGGGTAGGAGCCAGTTGTGAGTTGCAGCAGCTTAGCGCATGACCCGCTGCCTCACGATATTCGTTGTGTTTACTGCGCCGCCAGTAAAAGCCCTGCCAGGATCACATAGCTGATGATCGTTATAACTTCGAGCGTTCCAATTCTTGCCATCGTACGCCTCCTTCAGAACATTCATTAAGACACATCTGAAGGCGCTGCGTTAGTCTTAACCGCTGCGGCCGTAAGACTATTTCCACATCAGCCACTATTTGAAAAAAGATATTCTACGCCGATCGGGGATACGGATTGAGACGTAAATAATTGTTGAATAAAGAAATATGATAATCGGCGAACGATTTTACCTGCCATGTAGTGCATTGGTCAGCAACTGGATGACCTCCGGCGAGCTGGTATCGCGCTTGCCAAACCCGCGAACGCCACCGACCTGTTGGGCAGCGGCCTGAGTTTCGTCGTAGTTGCTGATTATCATAAAACGCACCCTTGGCCAGGCGGTAGCCAACGTGGCGATGAGATCAACGCCTTCATCAGAATCATAACTGCGGCTTAATAAACGGTTTACCAGTACGAGATCAATTCCACGAGCCAGCTGCTCCAAGAGTTGCTGCTGACTGGTGATACGAATCACCTCCGCACTGGCGTCGGCCTTGAGTATCGCGCGGCGCAGGGTGGCACTGTCGGTGTTGCAATGTCCGACCAGTAAAACTGTTTTTGTCCGCTGCTTGGCGCTGGATTTGGTCATACCCTGTTCCATGGTTTTGAGTTCCCCTGGTTGGGAATTATAGGCGGCAATGATCAATGAAAGTCTGGGCCGCATTATCAGAACCGCGCGCCACTAAACAAGATTGCATCGGTCTGCTCTAATATATTGAAGTGCTGAAGCGAAATGTACTGATTTTCCATCAGGCAGCCCTGGGAGATTTTATTCTCACCTGGCCATTGGGTCTGGCGCTGGGTCGATTGTATCCACAAAGTCGGGTGATTTATGTCACCAGCCAGTCCAAGGGTCAGTTGGCGGAAAAAGTTCTGAGGTTGGACTGGATGGATATTGATAGTGGCTGGAGTTGGTTATACACCCGCGGCGCGGAAGGTTCAGCCCGTGCGCTGTCAACGCTGGCTGGAGCGCACACGATTATTACGACGGTGGCAGGGGCGGATTCGCTCTGGGTTGAAAATGCCTGCCGGGCCAGCCATCAAGCCAGCATTCTGTCGATTGATCCCGTTCCGCCACCGGACTGGTCAGAACACGCCAGCCGATGGTTGCTGCAACAGTGTCAGCCGCTGCCCGCCATTCAGGCTGCGATGCAAAACCTGTTACGCTCCGTAGCTGATCGGGGTGTGGGTTATCCCTATACACCAGCGGCGGATGTGGTGATTCATCCGGGCAGTGGTTCAATGGAAAAATGCTGGCCGGCGGATCGGTACATCGAGCTGATTGGCCGATTGCAGGCGCTGGGGATGACTGTGCGTGTCGTGCTGGGCGAAGTGGAGTTGGAGCAATGGCCAGCCGCGCAGATCAATCGGTTCGCCCGGCAGGCTGAGGTTCGACGACCGGGCAGTTATCTGGAGTTGATGCGCGAGCTATCGACGGCGGGCGTATTTGTCGGCAATGACAGCGGCCCGGCCCATCTGGCGGGAATCATTGGGATCAAAACGATTGCGCTGTTCGGGCCGACTGCTCCGGAAGTCTGGCGACCGCTGGGGCCACGAGTAACGACGATCTATAAAGACCCGCTTTCAGCCCTGGGTGTGGACGATGTGGTGGCGGCGGTTTGCGGGTGAGGAGCGACAACGGAGCTGGTTGGATCAGGTATTGTTTGTGCCTCGTAGGGATTGCGTTACTATTTTGTTGAAGGCGGATCGCCAAGTCCTGAAACATCGATGAGCAAGAGTGCACTTTGGACAAAAGATGAAACGCTAGCTGCATTCCGGCTCTACTGTCACACGCCTTTTGGAAGATTGCATCAAAGTAACCCTGAAATCATTGCATTGGCGAAAATAATAGGGCGTACACCATCTGCTGTCGGAATGAAAGCGTGCAACTTTGCAGGTTTGGATCCGCAGCATCAGGCACGTGGTGTTAAGGGATTGCCCAACCGTAGCCATTTAGAAAAAGAAATTTGGGATCGTTTTAGCGCTGATAGTGAATCAGTAGCAGCAGAAGCCGAAGAAGCATATGTGCAATTACTGAATAGGGATAAAAAAGAGCCGATCGAGAAGTTCCAAATCCCCGATGGGCCAACAGAGTCAGAACAAAGCGTACGTGTTCGCCGGGTACAAGGATTCTTTCGGCAGGCTGTTTTGGTTAGCTATGAATATCGCTGTGCATTGACAGGTTTGGGCGTTCCATCATTATTGAATGCCAGTCATATCGTACCGTGGTCTATTGATGAACATAAGCGAGCTGATCCGCGAAACGGGCTGTGCCTGAACGTGCTGCATGATCGTGCATTTGATCGTGGTTGGATCAGTTTTGATGAAGGATTTCAGATGCTGGTGTCGCCTAAATTAGAGACGGCGGAACTCGGTTCTTTGAAAGAGGTTTTGTCGGGGCAGGTTGGTCGATCGCTGCGGATACCGGATCGATTTGCTCCTGACCGTGAAGCAATGGCCTATCATCGGCAAATTATTTTTCAACGATAAGCATGCCGTTATTGGGCAATTTTTGGCGGATGACTGGGAGCGCCCGGATTCGAACCGGGAACCAAGCGATTATGAGTCGCCTGCTCTGACCGTTGAGCTACGCTCCCTGGGCTGGCCGGTTTGCACCGATCCGCGACAAGCGGAAATAATAGCATATCATTCAGTTTTCTTCACCGTACGGACAGATGCTTTGGCAATAAAGTGATGGTGATGGGGGGAGCGGAAAAAAACGGCGAAAAATGGGGGACATTTGATTGGTTTGGCTGAAGCATTTACGATCAGCCGGATCAAGTTGGAGTTGCAGCATGATTCAAAGGCGTAAAACAAGACAGGTGGTATTGGGTGATCAGCAGCATGGGATTGTACGCATCGGCGGCGGTGCGCCGGTGTCAGTGCAGACCATGACGGCGGGCTATACCTATGACATTGACCGATGTGTCGCGGAAATCAATAAATTGACGGCTGGGGGGGCGGATCTGGTGCGCGTGGCCGTGCCGGAAAAAAAGGATACCGATGCCCTGAAGGAGATTATCCCGCAGGTGAAAGTGCCGATTGTGGCGGATGTGCATTTTCACTTTCAGCGGGCATTGGAGGCGATCGAGGCGGGGGTGCATAAAATCCGGCTCAATCCCGGCAATATCAATGACCGCGACCAGGTGCGTGATGTGATTCAGGCGTGCAAGGCGCGCAAGTTGCCGATCCGCATCGGGGTGAACGAAGGTTCGATTGTCGAGCGGCGCGACAAGCAAAAGCGCTTGAAGGAGTTGGGGGGCGTTTTTTCCGATAACAAACATGGCCATCTGCTGGCGATCATGGTTGCCAAGCTGGAGGAATATCTGGAGATATTCCACGAGCAGGATTTTCATGACATTGTGATCAGTGCCAAGAGCATCGATCCGTTGCTGGTGATCGATGCCTACAAAGCCATCAGCGAGCGGTTTGATTACCCGCTGCATCTGGGCGTGACCCACGCCGGCCCGAAGGAAACGGGGACGATTCGCAGCGTCGTTCCGCTGGGGCATCTGCTGGCCAGCGGAATCGGGGATACGGTGCGCATCAGCTATGCCAATGATCCGATCTATGAAGTGCAGGATGGTCTGGAACTGATGTACATTCTGGGTTTGCGTCCGCGCAAGGGGGCGGAGCTGATCGCCTGCCCGACCTGCGGGCGCATTCAGGTGGACCTGTTCACCCTGACGCAGGATGTTCGCAAGAAACTGGCTGAGGAAATCCGTCTGCCGATCAAGGTTGCGGTCATGGGCTGCGTGGTCAATGGGCCGGGCGAGGCTGAAGGGGCGGATGTCGCGATTTTTGCCGGTGATCGGCGCGGCATTATTTATGTCCAGGGTGAAAAAGTGGCCAACGTGCCGGAGGAGCAGATTCTTGAGCGCCTGCTGGAGGAATGCAAGGCGTTTCAGGATCGGGTCGAACGCGGCCAAGCCAAGTTGGGCGAAAAGAAGGTGGATATTCTGCCGCCGGATCCGATTGGCGAACTGGGCAGCGGATGGGAGAAGGTTCAGCGCCAGAAAAAAGGGACAGCGCTGCCGGTCGTGCCCGGGTCGCGTCCATAAGGTTTCCAGATTGGTGCTGCCCCGAAGCAGGTGGGGCAAAATTGATCGGCAGCGACGTGAAATCGTCCAGCCAATTCAGTCAAGTTGTTCTCATGCGTATCGGTTCGATACAACTTGAATCACCCTTTTGTCAGGCGGGTCTGGCGGGATACAGCGACCGGGCCATGCGGCTGGTGGCGCGGCGGCGCGGTTGCAGCTACGCGGTGACCGAGGCATTGCTGGACACGATCCTGCTGTCCGGCGGTCTGGGGCTGAAAAAATCGATTGATATCAACGATGAGGATCATCCGATCGCCGGCCAGCTTATCGGCAGCCAGGCGGACACCATGGCGCGGGCCGCGAAGATTCTGGTCGATCATGGTTATGATGTGATCGATCTCAATTTCGCCTGTCCGGTGAAAAAGATTAAAAATGCAGCCCGCGGGGGGCATATGCTGCGCGATGTGGTGCGCGGCGTGGAGATTTTGCAGGCGGTGCGTGATGCGGTTGCACCGCACGTGCCAACGACGGTTTCATTGCGGCGTTCATTTGACGATACCGCTGCATCGGCTGAGCAGTTTGAGCAGCTTCTGGAAGCGGCGTGGGGGTATGGTTATGGCGCGGTGCGCGTGCATGGCCGCACGGTTCAGCAGAAGTATCAGGGCCGGGCGCAGTGGGAGATTCTGCGCAAGATCAAGCAACGTTATCCTGATCGCGTGATTCTGGGCAGTGGCGATGTTTTTACAGCTGAGGATGCGGTGGCAATGAAGCAGCAGACCGGCGTGGATGTGGTCTGGATTGCGCGCGGCGCCATTGGCAATCCGTGGATTTTTCAGAACGCCCGCCAGTTGCTGGATCAGCAGAATCAGACGGGTGTCACCGGCGCAGCAGCGCCGTTGTCGCCGCCGGGTATTCACCAGCAGCGTCAGGCGCTGTGCGAGCATTTTGCCATTGCTATGCAGATTCATGGCGAGCAGGTCGCCGGTCGGCGCATGCGGAAAATGGGAATTAAATACGCCCGTTTTCATCCGCAGGCGGTGGAGGTGAAGCAGGCTTTTATCAAGATCATCAGCCTGCGCCAGTGGAATGAAGTGTTGGATCGCTATTATAAGGTTGATGCTGCCGGTGTGTGGCCGTCGCCACACAGCAGCGATGAAGTGAACAATGAACCGTTTTCCGATAAACTGCTGGAACTGGAAGTGTGACAGGCGCGGTGGCGCCTGGATGACATTGATGTGTTAAAAATGTTTTGACCGGTAACCCATGATCGGCGCAGGCGCAAAAGCGATGATGCCGGTTGTAGTGGGAAAAGTGTTATGGCTGTTCAGATCATCTGTCCCAATCTTCGTTGTCGCAAAATCCTCAGCGTGCCCGATGAGGTGCGTGGCAAGCTGGTGAAATGCCAGTATTGTCAGACGACCTTTCGTGTGCCCATCGATAAAAAAGCGCCCGCGCCGCAGTCGAGCGAGGAAAAGAAGCAATAGTTCAGCTTATCGTCGAGATGCCAGGCGTCTGGTGTAGCGTGCGGTTGTTGCGCCTTTCAGCGGACAAGCGCGCGGCGCAGATCGTCGGCCTGCTGAAGACGAATGGGCAGGGGTGCATCGGGATCGAATGCAATTGCGGGATTGCAGATATGGCGCAACTGGTTCAGTGCCCGTTGGCGCAGCAGCGGCTGGGGCGAAAGCAGAACATCGATCAAAAACTCAGGATCGCTGGTCAGTGCGTGCGCCTGTTGCGCTGAAACCTGATGATAGGGGATAAGAATCTGATCGATGGTTGACTGCTGCTCCGGCGATAAGTGCGCGCAATCCATTTTCAAGAGCACCAGCGCGGCTTGTTCGTTCATCCGGCGCAATTGTTCAGCGGCGGACCGCCGGTCGGCAAAGACGGCGGAGTTCAACTGCCCCACGAGCACGCCGACTTGCCGGGTTGTGTTGTCGTCAATCGGTTGGTTGTCGCCCAGCACCTGCCATGCCAGAGGCGGATCAATCGTCAGTAATTGCTCCTGGGACAGTTGGCGCAGCACCGGTCGAAGATAGGTGTTGACCTGGTGCAGATGCGCGATGTGTAAATCAGAAAACGATTCAGCGGCGATGTTTATCCGGATCCCCGTTGAACCATCATCACGATAACTGTTCACGGAAAGTTGAACAGCGCCGGGCGTGATGAGGCCATTTTCATCGATGATCGCGCGGCGGTCGCTCAGATCCATCTGCACCTGCTGATCGGGTTTGATCCAATTGCCGGTGATTGTCGTCTGTTGAGGATAGGCGCTGACAACCGCCACGGTGAAAATATCGTCGGGGCTGGAAAAATCGTAACGCTGAATCAAAAACAGACCGTTATTGCCTGCCAGGCCGGCTTTCTGTCTGACCATCGCCTGCCATAAACCCGGCTCATCATCACTGATGCGCAGTTGCGCGTTGTGCTGCGTGGGGGAGATACCGCTGCGGGCAGTGATGTGCCCGTTGTGCAGTTGCAGGCTGAGCAAATCCGCCCGCGCATAAGGGCCAATCTCAGGCAGCGAATCGATCTGTTTGTGGAGATCGGCCAGTTCATCGGCCTTCATCTGCGCCAAAGTCTGTGGCTGGGTTGTTGCCGGTTGGGTGGCGGGCGGGGTGAGCGATTGTGACGCAGCGGCGGGTGAGTCTGTTGTCACAGTCTGGCTGGGGGCTGGTGAGTTCCAGAATCCGGGAAGGGCGGCGATTAAAAAAAATAACCCTGGTCGCATGCCATCATTTTAACGGCAATTGCCAGCGGGCGTTATTCATTCAGCAGTTTATGGATTTGATCGATCGACCAATGGGCCAGCGGCGCAGGCAAAAGTTTGTGATTCAGCGCGAGGGTGATTTGCCGCATCAGGGCGGACTGATCAACCTGCATCGCCCGAACAACCGGCCGCTGCCAGGCGTCGATGCAATGGGCGCCTTGTACTGGCCAGGGGTGCAGCAGGATGGAGGCTTGGTTGGTCGCCGATAGAAACTCAGCGCGGCTGCAGATTGGCCCGGCTCTATGTTTCTCCGGCACGCCGATCTGATCCCAGCCGCAGCCATGGATTTGCAAATCAACGCCTTGTTGCAGCAGCAGGCGCACGATGGCTTGGGTAAACGCCGGCACGATCAGGCGGTCGATGAACAAAACGCGATCCAGCCCCTGGCTGGCGATATCCAGTTGCTGGCGGCGCTGGTCGAGGTAGCGGTTGATGTCCGAGCCGATCACAAACGGATTTTTGCTGATTTCCTGGTTGATGAGGTCCCAGAGAAGTTGCTGGCTGGACAGATCCAGTGGCACGGGCGGGGTGGCGGTGCTGCTGGTGTCGGTGATCAGGGTTATACGTGACGGTGCGCTTGATGAAGGGGTGGCCAGCGATGGCTGAATGGATGATCGGGGCCAGCCAACCACCTTGATGCGCGACAGCGACCAACCCGCAGCCTGTCCCTGGGCAACCTGCGTTTGATCGACAACCAGAAGCAGGTCATGCTCAGCGCCGTTGACCGGCGGGGCGATGCGTGGCGAAGTGGCCAGCGCCAACCAAGGCAGCGCCAGTGGTAAAATATCAGCCATGTCGCTGCGAAAGGTACCGGCGGTGAGAACGGCACTGGATTGACAGGCAACCGTTGCAAAAGCCAGGGCCGAATTATTGAGCGGTTGATCGGGATCAAAAATTCGTACGGATGAGCCGCCTGTATCGGTCAAAGCCTCAGCCAGCAACCATCCGCCATCATCCCATAAATGAAAAGAACCCGGAGCGACGAGGCAGATCGGGCGATTGGGCGAGGTGACACCCGTGGCGTCGGTTAACCGGCGCCAATCAGCAGCGATGGCGCTGATCCGCTGATTGCGCTGCTGGGTCTGCTCGGTGAAAATGGCGCTGGCTTGTTTGATGTCGGCCTGGGCTTGTTCTTCGGGCAACAGGGGAAGACGGATGAACATGGTGGCGATGCTCAGACCTTCGTGCTCGTGCAGCAGTCTGGTCAGTTGATCCGGCCAGTCGTGCCCGACGACCAACCAGAGCCGCTGAGCGCCCAGGGCAGCAGAAAAATCGTGGCAGCAGAGGATGAACCGCAGCAGATCGGGATCAGACAGGATAACGATCAGCGCCTGCGTCGGGTGATGCCGGTCCAGGGCGACAACGAGTTGGGCAGCGTGGGTTGGATGCAAAAAACAGGCAGTGTTGCGCGCCGGGTGCAGTGATTCGAGCAGTTCCTGCGCCGCCCGCAGCGGCAGGGAGCAACCGCTGACCCAGCGTCCGCTGGGGTCGCGTGCGGTCAGACAGCCATCGCGGGCGTAAACGAAATTCAAATCTGACGGGGTTGATTCGACCAGCCGGGCGAGTTGCGGTTGGGTTTGGCGCAGCATCGCCAGGCCCGCACGCAGATTGGCGTCAGCGTGGGCACTGGCGCTGCTGGGGGCTGGTGAGCCAGGTTGATCCACGTCAATTTTATCGGACCTTTACAACCAAGTGCTTGAGGAACAATCCGCACACAACCTGGCGCGGGTGCATGGGTGGGTTGGCGCCGATTGTGCCGTTTACGCCGATGGCGCGCGATACACCGGCCGCCCTGAGCGGATTTTTCCCGTGGTGGTGGCGATTTGTGCTCGAGCAGCGCGAAGGTTTTCCCGACAAGTTCTTCTGGAGACGCTACTATGCCAGAAACCCGATCCAGTATTGTTGTGATTGACTCATCCCCCGCGATCGCACCGCTTTTGCGTTGTCATCTTGAAGGCGAAGCGATCGATGTTTATTGGGCCGCTTCGGCGCATGAGGGGATGGACAAGGCCCGCCAAGTCGAGGCGGATCTGATTCTGCTGGACAGCGATCTGGCTGATACGGATGCCTTCGATGCGCTCAAGTGGATCAAGGATGATGCGCACTTGGGGCGGGTGGCGGTGATCCTGATGGCTGGTCCATCAGCCCACGGGCAGAAGTTGCGCGGGCTGGATCTGGGGGCGTTTGATTATTTAAGCAAACCGTTCGATGCCGGCGAGGTGCGGGCACGGGTGCGCTGCGGGTTGCGGATGCAGTTCATGGCGCAGTTGTTGTCGTCACGTTCGATGATCGACAGTGTGACGGGTCTGCGCAATCACGATTATTTTGACCAGCGTCTGCAGCAGGAACTGGCGATGGCGGTGCGCAGCGGGCATCGTTGCGCCTGCATCCTGCTGGATATCGATGGTTTTTCCCTGCTCAACCAGACGTATGGCCACCGCATTGGCGATGAGGTGTTGCGCCAGGTGGCGTCGGTGTTCAAAAGCACCTGCCGGTCGGAGGATATTCTCTGCCGCTATGCCGGGGGCAAGTTTGTGGTGCTGGCGCCGGATGCCAGCGGTGAGCAGATCACTCATCTGGCACTGCGCATGCGCGAAAAACTCGAGGCATCGCGCGTGAGCGTGCGCGGCGGTACGATCCATGTCACAGCCAGTTTCGGCATTGCCGAGGTCAGCCACCATGGGGCGGAGCGCGTCGTCCAGCAGGCGCGGGCTGCGTTGGATAAAGCCAAGGCGGCCGGCGGCAACTGCGTGCGCAGCGCCGATGCAACCGGCGACTCAAGCACACAGGCAGCCTAGGGCAGCGGGCTATTGCGTGGGGATGTTGGTTATGTGCAGTTGTGGATCCAGCGGTGTATAACCGGATCGATCCACGATAAACGCTGCACGACGCTGGATGACACGGGTTCCATCACGCCAGCCTTCCAGCACCAGATAGACCGTGAACGAATCGGATCGCGTGGTGATCAGATTGCTCAGGCGCGTCAGGGGCAGGTAGTGCTGCTCAAAATCATCCAGCGTACCGTCGCCAGCGGGGGTAATTGACGAGAGAATGGGGGAGGTGTCACCGTTTCTCTGGTCATAATCAGCAGCAGCCGGGTCAGCGCCCGCGCCCATGGCGCGCACTTCGGGCAATTTCAGCAGATCAAAAGCAGTCTTGAACGGGGTGGTTGGAGCATTTTCCTGCGCTTTCCAGATGGCGTACGCCAGGTCACGGTTGGCTTTTTCCTGGTCCTGCCGATTGATGGCGGTCGGAACCGGATTCGGCCAGATGGATTGAGTCAGCGGCAGCATATCCAGCACCTGGGGCGGGGCGGTGTTGATGTTGATCAGACCATTGATGCCCGCCAACTGCTCGCGATAGTTGTTGGCTTGGGAGACGGTTGATACCGGCCCGTTGGGTACGCTTTGGGGAACAGGGCCGCTGTTACCGTCGGGCGACACGTAGAGCACAGGGTTGGCGTTGGGCAGAAAATCGCTGCCCGGGTTCTGGTTGGCGGTCAGGAACTCGAACAGATGGCTGGTCCATTCATAACCTGCGGCGGGCGCAGCGGTGGGGCTGGTGGTGGAAAATGGAATAAATCGTCCCAACTGCACGCCGGTTGTCGGTATATCTTCATCCGCGTAGGAGGCATCGAGCGTAACGGAATTAAGTGCCAGAATGGCCGTGCCCGTCGTGTCGCGGATCGTGTAAGCGCCGATGAACGGAATCGTCAGCAGATCACCCTCGCGGGCAAAACCGCCGTAGGGGAATGAGACCGCGCTGCCGGGCGCCGGCGGGGTCAGCGGGCGATAGCCCGGCCACTGGTAATCATTCAACGGTACGGTCAAAGTGAGTGAATAGGTGGCTGTGGCGTTGGCAGCGCCGAGAGTTCCAGCGGGTAAACCGGTGGTTGTGCCGGCGTTGGCATCATCCATAGTCAAACCGCGGGTGGCGGGTATTGGATCAAGTTGGCTGGGGCCGGGATAGACGCATTTCCAGGCATCAGGGTCAGCCGTTGTCGCAGCGGTGGCGATGCGGGCGTAATAGTAGCGGCGATCCTGGGGGAGGGCAGGAGGTACGGCTACGGGTGCGGCTTCAAGGCCGGTCAGGTTCACCTGATCGACGGGGATGAAGTCATCCAGATTAGTGACAGGATCTTCGTTAATATCGCCGACTGCAGGGTTGATCAACGTACCCGTAGCCATGCGCGGGCGCAGGAGCACCAGTTCCAGTGGCTGACCGTTGAGGACAACCTCATTGAGGAGGTTGTCGCGCAACCGCGTCTCCTCGATGGGCACTCCGGTGAGGGTGACATCGGCGGGGCGATCAGCCTCAGCCGACTGGATAACGAGAAAAGGTGAACCGGCTGCTCGCGCATTGACCTGATCAGTACCAGTGAAGGAATGAATCGGGGTCAGCGCGCCGGTGCTGCGGTTGTAGGCAGCCAGTTGCCAGTTTTCCATGCTGATCGGAGCATCGCCTTGCGTATGGAGATAGGGGCAATACAGCTCGATGGCGAGATAATTATTGCCCGTGCCGGTGGCGGGGATATGGGTAATGACTTCGGTGATGAAGACCTGTTTTTCCGTGCCGAAGACGGTGATTTTTTTGCCCTCGATTTCCAGCGTGTGCTGACGGATGTTGTCATCGTAGTCGCGGAGGTCTTCGGTGTTGACGGCAGCCAGGGCGGCGCGCAACTGGATCATGCCATTAGCGCTTAGGCGATTAGCAACAATGGCATCGGTCTGTTCACGGCGGAACATGCGGGTGTCGGCGCCGGTGGGGGCGCCGCTGGTGGTTGGATCGTACATCAGCATCCAGAAGGCCCGCCAGAGCTGGCCAAAATAGGCGGTATTGACGCTGGTGCGGGCGATGGGCAGCGGTGTGGCTGTGCCGTTTTTCAAATAACTGGAGAACCTCAGGTCAAGGCCTGGGGGTGTGCGTTCAACCAGCGTGATCGGGTCGAGGTTATTGGATTGATTGTCAGTGCCTGACGGGTTAGTCCCTGAATTAAAATCAAAAACCGCCAGATCAAAAATCGACTGGGGTAAAAACCCAGTGGTCGGGCTGCCGGCGATGGCGCGCAGCGGGGCGAGATTGCCCACCGGATTGTGCGTGACCAGCAACGAGCGCAGGGGCAGATTGTTGGGATTGGCGCTGACGATGCCGGTTGGCGCACTTTGGAGATAGGTGTAACCGAAATCAAATAGTCCGCTGTACCAGGTACCCGCAGCACTGGGAACAAGGGGCGAGGTGGGAACCGCTGGCGGCGCGGCGGGGAGAGAGGCGGGCATGCCCCAGGTGCTGCGTTCCAGCAAGGTCTGGAGATCGTCTGAACCTTCATTTTTCAAGGTGAAACGATAGGCCAGACCCATCATTTCAGAAATCGGGTAGCCGCGAAAACGCGAGTTTACTTCGACGAATCCCGGATTATCAACGCGGCGACCGAGCATGGTCCACAAGGCTTCAGCCTGGGAATCGTAAAACAGGTCGGTTCTTGTGGCGGCGGGGGCGGCATTTTTGACATCTTGATCGGCAATGGGCTGGTTGGTTTGCAGCGGAAAATATGACCCCGAGCCAGAGCCAAACCCGTAACGATAGTCGTTGACGGTTCCAATTTCCGGGGCGATGCCGTTGGCATCATTGAAGTCGGTCATCAACTGCATCAGGCCGGTATTGCCGGTGAAAAAACCGTAGTTGGGCTTTTCGACAGCCGGATTGGCGAAGGTCCAGTCAAAGTCGCGATCCAGGGCGGTGTTGACGTTGATGGCGGCGGTGTTATCGACGATGCGAATACCGGCGTAGTAGGTCAAATCACCCAGGCGGCCGGGGGAGATCATGAAATAAGGGGCATCGGCAATACCATCACCATCGGCATCGGCAGCGGGCAGAGGGTCTCCAAAAGCGTTGCCGGTGGCGCGCTCGTAGCGCTGGAGGGCGGGAGAGTCGCCGACCGCTCCGGGCCGGAACAGATAATCCTCACGGTCGGCCGATACGGTAGCGCCCGTAGCGGGGGCCATGAACACGTAATCCGTACCGGGCATGATGTCGCTGACGTAGCGCCAGACGGGGAAACCTGTCGTTGGCGAAGTGGCGTACCAGATGGGGAGGCGATCAGCCAGCCATTTATCCTTGCCAAAATGGGTCCAGTTCTCGATGGAAGCCTCAGCCACGCCGCGCTGGCGCTGCATGATGGGCAGATCGTCGATGAGTTTTTGCTTGACCAGCTCCTGGAGGCTGTCCATGAGCAGATCGACCTGGGTGTTCTGGCTGTTGATGGTGGTGCTGACGCGGTCATTGCGCGCAACGGAGAGGAAGGCGGTTCCCGCCAGCGCCAGCAGCACGAGGAGCACGATCACCAGAATCAGGATATTGCCGCGCCGATGCTGGCGGGCCGTGGTCGGAAGATAAGTCGTTGAATGGTTCATACGATGCTTTATTTCAGCGAAAAGACATACTCAGCCAGGTGTTCATCGCCACCAACATCAGCCGGGGCTGAGCCGATCACAAAACGAAGGTACTGCGGTTTGGGCCAGTGGGAGGAATCAGGCCCCCAGGCGGCGAGGTAGTAGGTGCTGTTATTCACGGTGTCGATATAGTCGCCACTGCCGGGCCGGGCGGGACCCACACGTTCAAAAAAGCCAGGATCAGAAAAACTCGGAGAAAAAGTGGCGATGACGCCAGCGACGGGGACGACATCCAGCGGGCTGGTGTTGTCGTGAATCAGAATACGCCCGTCGCCATTGCCGTCGCGGGGCATGCCATACCAGCGGGTGGCGGTGCATGTTTCAGCGCCGACCGTGTAGACGATAAAATCGAGCACGCCATCGGGGCCAACGGCGGTGGTGTTGCCGTTGTTATCCTGACTGATGAAGTCACCGGCGAATTCAACCATGAAGTGGCTGATTCCGTGCGCCAGACCGGGGACGGAACGGGCGGCCTCTTCGGGGGTGAGTGGCTGCGAGAGCAGGGAGGAATATTGGTGGCGGAAATTGGAGATTGGGAAATACCAGTTGGTGTTGGTGCCATCTTCGGAGAAATTGGCCAGGATGCGGCGGTATTGCTGCATGGTGGTGGCGGCTGCGTCATAGCGTGACCATTGCAGCAGCCAGCCATCAAAAGCGCCGCTGTTATTGTTGGTATTGGGGTAGTCAGGATTCTGGCGACTGTTGACCGTCAGCGGGGCAGCCGAGGTGCTGTCCAGTTCGCCAGGGATTCGCTTGATAAAGCCGTTGGTAACCGAAGTGCCGCCGCGGGAATAAATCATATTGCCATCGGGGCGCATCAGCGCCATTTGCACCCGGCCGAGCGTCCATTGATCGACATAAAAGTTTTCCGGATTGGTGGCGGCGGTGAGTGGATCGACACTGGCGGCCATCGCGGTGCGATAGTCGATTCCGGGAGCGTGATGATTGAAACGAGGCAAGCCGGGTAGGGGTTCATTGAAATTGGGCTGCTTGAGGTGGCCGTACCAGACGTAGGCTTCAGCCGACTGCATGTCATCGACGAGATCGTCAGCGCCGGTCTGCCGGGCGGTATGTTTGCGGGTGAAAAAACCGATGGTATCAAGGCGATGATTGCGGCGGGTGTAAAGGGCGGGGGAAACGAAATCTTCAACGCCATCGCCATCACGATCGTAGCTGCGGATTTGGTCATCAACCGTGTCGCGGTTGGTCTGACTGGCGTTGTAATCGGTGTCGGAATCCTGGTCGGCGGCGTTAAGAAAACCGGCTTCGCGCTGGGAGCGGATGAAGAGAAACGGGGCATCTTCCGGCAGGACGAGGTTGTTCACGTCATCGGTGAGGAGCGTTTGCAGCGATTGTTCGTTGCGGTTGATCTGGGCGACATGCTGGCCGACCTTGAGGGTGTGGCTGGCGGTGCGGAAGACGAGGTTGACACCGAGGATCAGCAACAGAGCCAGGGCGATGGAGATCATCAGCTCGATGAGCGTAAAGGCCCGGCGGGACAGCCGGCAGGTGCTGGTGGTGGCGATGAGCGGATCAGGTTGTAGCAGTTGCGACTTCATAAGTTGATCAAATCTCATTAACGAAAATGGATCAGGCTGGTGTAAACAGCGATGGCTTGGTTGGGGCCGTCAAAAATGGTTGTGCCTCCGCTGTCGACGTAGCCGTGGCGACCATAAATATAGACGGATACGGGTTGGCCGGAAGCGGTTGCGTCGCCTGGGCGCAAATCCCAGTTGGGTTGAAGCTCCCAGATGGTCGGATCACTGGAGGACTGGCGACCCAGGCGCAGGATCAGGCCGTTACGCTGGGTGCTGGGGCCGAAGTCGGCGGCAACGATGACAAAGGCGCCCTCCGCGGCAGCGAGCGGCGAAGTGCCGTCGAACTGAATCCGATCAGGGGCAGCAGTACCGCTGTCTCCCAGAATGGCGGTGGCTGGGACGGGAATAAAGGGAGCGCCCTGCAGATCGGCCAGCGTGTAGTTGGAGGCGTGCTGGGACTGGGTAACGACAACAATGGCTTGGGCGGTGGTTCCGTAGTTGGGGGCGCCCGTTGGCAGGATGCGATATAAAAAGGTGCAGCTATAACGGGGGTCGATGGAGGAGATCGACTGGCTGAGCAGACGTTTGAATAGAAGAAAGTCGCTGTTTATGGATGTGGCCGTGATGGGGCGAAGCACGTCGGGTGTTGTTGCCCCGTCGGTCATGAGCGCGGTGTTTTCGCGCATGGTGGCCAGGGCGGACTGGGCGATGCGGGCGGCGGTGGTTTCGTCGGTGTTGGCTTTGCTTTGCTGAATGGCGACGGGGAAAATGGCAGCGACCATGATGAAACCAATGCCCAGAATCATGACGGCAAAGAGAATTTCGATGAAATTCATGCCACGATAGCGCAGATGGCGCTGAGCAGCGCGGCGGGGTGGCGCGATGGATGCAGGAATCGAGGCTGGGGCGGAAAATGGTTTCATGTTGGGTGGTGCGTTGAAAATCGTTGGGATCGAATCCTTCATGGGTTGGCGCGCCGGGGTGCTACTGGCTGCGCAATAGCGAAGCGTTATAACGGTTGACCACGAAGACGGTGGCATTTTCGTTCAGATAATTATTCAGTGCGACCTGGCCAGTGCTAGTGCTGGTATCAATGGCGTCGGTTGCCTGGCGCGAAAACAGGAGGAAGGCGGGCTGGGAGAAAAGATCTCCCCCTTGCGCGGGGCCAATAATAAAGTTTGGTGAAACCAAGTTCGTCAGGTTAAGCCGTCGGGCCAGTTCAGTGTCATGACCGACGCTGTATCTTTGATAAAGAAAATGACCTTCGCTATCGAACAGGATCAGGCCACGAAGATTGTTGAGGGTTTCATAGGAGGGCACGCCGGTCAGGCGGTAGATATAGTCGTCGGGAGAGGGGAGAATGGTCTGGTGACGAAAAGCGATATCAATGCCTTTGGGCAGGAACTGAGCATCGGAGTCAAACGCAATTTCAATGGCGGGGCTGGTTGGGTTGGCCGGGGAGAATTCGTCAGCGCCGGTGACGCGCACCAGCGCCATGGCGGTGCGGTCGGTGGCAGCGTCACGATAAAAGACAACGCCGCGCGAGGATTGCTGACCAATCGCCTGCATGCGGGTCTGGGCCAGAACGGCAGCGATCCGGTTCTGGGCGCTTTCGATGCTGTTGGCGCCGCTCATGACGTTGAACGCGGGGACAGCCAAGCCCAGCAGAAGAACCAGAATCGCGATAACGATAACGAGTTCAATCAGGGTAAAACCATGTGGTGGGCGGATGGATCGGTCAAACCTGAACATAGAATTCCTTGTACCGCGGGGCAACATACTGACCAAAGTCTGATGAAGTATTCGTCTTGTCTACTGAATAATGCGATTTTCGGCCAAGAATACGACAATATGACGTAGATTGAGAATTTTTGCCACTTATATCAACAATCCGATGAAAAATTGTTGAGATGGCGGGTTTATGCAGGGCAAACGCAAGTAGGCGTCCGATAGGCAATCTCTTACGAGCCGCGACCGTTAGGGAGCGGTTTTTGAGCCGATCACCGCTCCCTAACGGTCGCGGCTCGTTAATACATCGACCGTCGCCGGCTACTTGCGTTTGCCCTGCGGGCAGGGGTGAGTGTGCGCAGGGCTTTTGATGAATTGAGGATCAAACAGTAGAATTGGCGTTTTTATTACGCTTGGGCGAGATTGTCGCTGAGGTGAAGGTTATTTTCAGCCGGAATTGAGGAAACGCGGTGCCGTATAAGGTTTTGGCCGTTATCAGTGTTTTGGGTAAGGATCAAAAGGGTGTTGTTGCGCAATTTGCGACGTATGTGGCTGAGCGCGGCATTAACATCGAGGATATCGAGCAGCGGGTTGTGCGCGGATTTTTCGTGATGGATATGCTGGTTGATCTCAAGGAGATGAGCAGTGATTTGTCGGAGGTGATTACCGGTTTATTGCAACTGGGCAAGAAAATGGAAATGGAGGTGCGCGTCCACCTGCACAGCGAGCGCGCCAAACGGAAAATTGCGATTCTGGTCAGCAAGGAGGCGCATTGCCTGGAACGGTTGATCGCGGATAAACGGGAGAAGAAACTGAACGGGCAGGTTGTCTGCGTATTATCGAACCATCCTGACCTGGAACCGATTGCGCAGCAGGCGGGTTTTGCGTTTGAATGGAAGACAGCTAAAGACCCGCGGGCGCATTTTGAGTGGTTGGAACAGAAGTTTCAGCAGTATGACGCGGATTTGATTGTTTTGGCGCGGTATATGCGGATTTTGCCCGCTGAGCTGGTGCGGGCGCATGAAAGTCGGATCATCAACATTCACCCGTCGCTATTGCCTTATTTTCCCGGAGCCATGCCGTATAAACAGGCGTATGAATCGGGCGTGCGCGTGCATGGGTGTACAGCGCACTTTGTGACCGAGCAGCTCGATCAAGGGCCGGTGGTTCTGCAGGATGTGTTTCATATCAATGTTGGTGTGGACACGCTGGAGGATGTTAAAAGCAAAGGTGCAGCGCTGGAGGCGGGCGTGTTGAGCAAGGCGGTGCAACTTTTCCTGGATGAGGAACTGGTTGTGGTTGACGGGAAAGTGATTTTCAAACCAGGGATCAGCCGGTTTGATATTGCCGAAAAAGCGGATACGGGTAAATCGACCGGTTGAAGCAGCCGCGACGGTACGAAAATAATAGCCGGTTCAAGGCAGAAAACAGCGGCGTAACCGGATATACTCGGTGCGCTGATTGAGTCACCGCGCCTGCGACAGCAAGTCGCAGCGACAAGTTCAATTTCAGTTTCGCAAGCGACCTACAATGGCTGGGTGAGCCTGTGGAGAGTGGATCCCAGCCGGGCCGGTAATCAAAGGAATCAAGAAAATCGATGGCATTTCTCGCAACGGTCTACCGGAAAACACTGGGCAGTGTGGTCTTTGGCATCTCACTGATGGTTTTGCTGGCGGCGTATATCGCGGTCGGTTCGGGGCTGGCGTCGCTGCGCGAATGGCTGGAGATGAACGAGATGCAGTTTTTCCGTGCCTGGCCGATCCTGGTGCTGTCAATCCTGCTGATGCTGAATCTGATCTGCGTGACGGTTGAGCGCATTCCCCTCACGCCGCCGCGTTACGGGGTTTGGACGATCCACATGGGGGTGATCGTGCTGGTGATGGGGATGATTTTCTATTTCATGCTGAAACAGGAGGGGCTGGCGATTGTTTTTCAAGGCCGGCCAACCAGCCACTATTACGATTCATTCGAGCGGTCGCTGTTCATGCGTCTGGCGACCCCGTCGGGGACGTATCGGGTTGATCCGCGCGAGCTGGGTTCGTTGCCCCGGTTCAAGACGTATCTGACGGATTCAAAGGAAATGGCGGGGAGGGATCTGCATGGGATTGTCCCGACGATGCGCTGGCCGAACAGCCAGACGGGGGCGCTGGAAGCCGTGCCGCTGGCGCAGCAGTTCAAACTGGATGATGATCTGCGCCTGGATGTGCTGGCGTATTACCCCTTCGCGACGATTTCATCCGGGCCGGTTCAGACGGGCGATAAAAATGTGACCAGTATCGAGCTGTCGATTCGCGATCCGCACGCTGCGGAGGGTCATCCGCATACCGATGGCGCTGAGCATGACGGACATACGCACGATCAGGCGGTGATGACACGCTGGATCAGTGCTGATGAACCTTCGCGGCGGATGACGCCGCTGGCGCTGGGGGTGGCTGAGCATCGGGTGGTGGATGATGCGGAGATCGACAAAATAATCGCTGCCGCGCACGCGATTCATCGGTTGGAGGTCAAAATTGGCGATGTTGCCCAGACGATCAGCGATGTGGAGGTGGGGCAGACCTATCCGATTGGCGACAGTGGGTACACGATCAAAGTGGAGTCGTATCAACCCGATTGGGTCACCATTGATCAGAAGCGTGTACCGGCGATGACCTTGCTGGTGACTGCGCCGCAGCAGTCGTTTCGGCGCATGGTTCTGGCGGATCGGGCTGAGCCGACCGATTTCAAATTGGGTGAAGGGGCGGGGCCGATGGGTCAGCGCCAAACCAAACCGCTGGATGATCAATTGCAAATCACCTACAGCTTTAATGATGAATATCATCTGGCTGGTCGGGAGCAGGGGTTGTGGTTGATTCTGACTTCGCCGCAGCGCACCGCGCTGGTGGCGATACCCGCCCAGGGGAAGGTGGAGGAATTACAGTCCACCGATGGGAAACTTCAGTACATGCTCGGTGGCAATGTCGGTCTACCTATGCCGGTTACCATTGTGCGGCATGACGGAACGCAGTTGGTGGATCAGGTGACGGAAATACCAGCCAATCAGCGCCGGCGTGATGAGCTGGGGTTCAACCAGGTGGTGCTGGTACAGGTGAGTATGGGGGAGTGGTCGCGGCAGGTTCTGGTTCCTTATGCGCAGTGGGCGCTGGATACGTCGTGGCAGGGTGGATTCGTACCGCTGGCGGATACGGGGTTGATTTTGCAGTTGCAGCTTGGCAACACGGTTTTACCCATGCCGGCGCGGGTGGTATTGGATCGGTTTGAACTGGTCAATTACATGGGGGGCACGCCGCAGACGACCAATTTGTTCCGCGATTTCAAAAGTCATCTTACCTTGATCGATCCGCAGAGCGGGCAAAAGCGTCAGGCGGTGGCGCACATGAACAACCCGATTTATTTTGGTGGTCTGGGTGACAGCTACTGGACGCTGTTTCAGGCGCAATGGGATCCTGATGGCCAGCGTTTTACGGTGCTGGGTGTGGGTAATCGCCCCGGAGTGTGGGTGATGACCCTGGGTTGCGTGATGATTACGGTCGGTTTGCTGTGGGCGTTTTATCTCAAGCCGGTTTTGATTCGTCGGATGAAACAAAAAGCCCTGGCCAAGGCAATGGCCAGCGGGCGTCTTGCGCCGGGGAAAATACGGCAGCAAAATCAACCGCAGGATGAACCGGTTGCTTCGGCGTAGTCGTTTGTCGGATATTGCCGGGGCGGAATCGCCGGGCTTGAACAACACGCTCGAATGATGGACGAAATTTTACATCTGATTTGACTGAATGATGTGTCTAGCAGCGGAAAGATCATGAAAATTTTTTACAGCCTTTTGATGTTGGTGGTGTTGCTCGTGCCGGTGACGGCGCGGGCGGATGAATTTTCCCAAAAGGTTGATCTGGCGACGCTGGATGCGCTGTCGGTTCAGCACAACCAGACGCTCAAAACGCTGGACAGCTACGCCCGTCAGACGCTGAGCAACATCGCAGGCCGGAGCAGTCTCGATGGTCAGCCCGCCGTGTATGTGATTCTGGACATTATTTTCCAACCGGAAAAATATCAGGATCGGCCGCTGATCAAGATCAAGAACGTTCCATTGCGCAAGGATTTTCAGGAGATTGACTCGCTGGATCAGGCCGAGCGCGATCGCATTCTGCAGGAGGGGACGATTTCCCTGGCGCAGTTCAAATCGCCAGCCATTCAGGACATGCTCAGTAATGCCCAGGTGACTGCGGTCTGGAAGGCGGATGCCGTCAATCAAGTGGCGTATGGCGCATCGCAGTTGATGGAATTGACCAGCGGTACGATGGGGACGCTGAAGATCATCGCCCCGGCGACCAATACCGATGCGGACCATACCTGGCATGACATTAACGAAGTTATCGGCAATATGCCGCGGGTGGCGCAGGTTGCTGCCTCAGCCAGCCATGCCTTGCCGCCGCCGCTGGCCAACTATGAACAGCGTGAACCGCTGCTGGAGACGGTTTTTCTTGATCTGAGCAAATTGCGTCAGGCGTGGATCAGCCGTGACGTGGCGGGCGCCAACGCTGCCATCGCCAGCCTCAATCAGACACTGCCGCAGATCAATCCGCAGGCTTATCCGTCGCCGCTGAAGCGTCGCACGGAAGTGCTCTACAATCGTCTGACCAAACTGACCATCCCCGGAGCAGCGCTCTATTTCGTGGCCTTTGCCTGTTTTCTGGTGGCGGCCCGTTCCAATGTGGGCAAGTTGCGGTTGTGGGCGCTGCGCTTTTTCTTCATTGGTTTTGTTGTTCATACCGCGGGGATTGCCATTCGCTGGTGGCTGGTGGAAAAGAACGTGGGCAACTGGTTTGAATCGATCCCGATTAAGAATCAGTTTGAAAGTGTGATGTTCAGTGCCTGGTTTGGGGCGCTGGTGGCGCTGCTTCTGGAGTTGTGGAAGGGCAGGAGCATTTTCGGTGCCGCTGGCAGTTTTGTCGGCTGGTTGTCTTTGACGGCGATCTTCGCCACGCCCTACGTTTTCAATCGTGAAATCGGCGGCGAGATCGGGCAGGTCAACGGCGTGTTGATGAGCTACTGGCTGTATATCCATGTGACGATGGTGACGGCTGCGTATGCGTTGATCGGGATGAGTTTTTGTCTGGGGGTGTGGTGGCTGGTTAAATATCTGGCCAACTACTCACAGCTTCGCAACGTGGCGCCGCGCCAACTCAGTGCCGATGCCGTTGGTGGTACGGAGTCGCTGTACACCGGCGGCCGGGGCGAGACGATTTCCGCCGCCCAGGCCTTTGCGCCTGTCAGCGGTGGTGGCGCTGCGGTGTCCCTGGGTTTCCGTCAGACGTTGGCGGCGATGTTGTTTGTTCCTGGCGCGCGTCGTCAACAGGCGACGGTGGCAGCGGCTCAATCAACCAAAGCGCAGCAGATCGAGCCAGCCCTGCGGGTGCGCTCGTTCCTGGCGACGCTGGACATGTGCAATCTGGTTGTGCTGCAACTGGCGTTCTGGGTGTTGGGTTCGGGGATCATCATGGGCGCGATCTGGGCGGATCAGAGCTGGGGCCGCCCGTGGGGATGGGACCCCAAGGAAACATTTGCGCTGATTACCTGGATCGTTTACCTGGTGGTCGTGCACGTGCGTTTTGTCACGGCGGACAAGGCGTGGTGGACCGCAGTCCTATCAATCCTGGGCTTTTTCATCATGCTGTTTAACTGGGTTGGCGTGAACTTCTTCCTTGTGGGTCTGCACAGTTACGCCTGATTGCCGACGTCGCCCCGATGCGCGCAGATGCGAAAGTGGCTGGCGGCGTGCGAGCGGGTGCGAATCAACTGCGGTCAGGAATCAGAATTATTTCAGCCATTGGGGCGATGTTTTTTCAAAGTGGTCACACCCTGGGCGCCCGCCACCAGCGCCAGGGCCGCCATATCCAAAAATAGACCTGATTCGACGATTCCCGCCCGCTGGCAAAGGGTATTGTTCAGCGCCATCGGATCGGAAATGCCGCTGGGGAAGTGGCAATCATAGATCAAGTTGCCGTTGTCGGTCACAAAGGCGGTTCCGGTTGCGCTTTGGCGCAAAACCGGCTGACAACCCAGACCGCGCAAGAACATTTCGTGTGCTTCGTGGGCAAATTGGGTGACTTCAACGGGCAGGGGCGAGCGCGTGCCCAGGTGCGTTACGGTTTTGCTGTGATCGCCGATGATAATGAAGGTGCGCGTGTGCTGGGCGATGATTTTTTCGCGCAAGAGCGCCCCACCCAGACCCTTGATCAAATTGAGTTGCGGATCGATTTCGTCAGCCCCGTCAACCGTAACGTCGCATACGGGATTATCCACCAGATTGCCCAGCGGAATACCCAGTTCGCGGGCGCGACGCTCGGACATGATCGACGTGGGGATGCCGCGGATGTCGCGCAGTGTTCCGTCGCGCAGTTGTTGGCCCAGCGCCTGAAGAAAAAAATCAGCCGTTGATCCGGTACCCAAACCAACGGTCATACCGCTGGCTACATATGCCATGGCAGCCTGCGCTGCCTGCTGTTTTTCGCTCATGGAAATCGAGAAGATAAAGCGCGGCGTGTCGGATGTACATACCGGCGAGTGGCCGCAGTCTGGTTTATAGCGAGGGGTAAATAGGAAAACCCCGGGTTACGTCTCTGCGCACCCGGGGCGTTTCAATTTTATATTGACTCAACGATCCAACCCAAACCGTTACCGCTTGCGACGGTCACGCCTGGCTTTACGCTTCTTGCTGCCGATTTTTCGTCGGCGGCGTGGCTTGCTCATGCGGCTGCTCCTTTCAGTCACCCAAACACTGACTACGATCCAAAGAGGAACCATTCTACTGTCAGCCGGTTAATGTGTCCAATGGCTGTAGGAAATGAGAATTCAAAAATCTGAAATATCGTTGCAATCGCCCGCGACGCCGCCGGCAACGGTACAATAGAGCGACAAACCTGGCGTGGATGGTGTTGGAAGGAATCCGATAATATCGGAGGTCAAAAAATGCGAAGTAAAAAACGGTTATTTTCAGCAGGTATCAGTCTGGTGGCAGCCTTTTTGGGGGGACTTTGGGCAGTGCCGGTGCAGGCTGGGCAAGTGGTTGTCCGGTTGGAGGGGGGGCAGGTTCAGCAGGGCATTGCGCAGAACCG
The DNA here is from genome assembly GCA_020847375.1 of Phycisphaerales bacterium. Classification (GTDB taxonomy): domain Bacteria; phylum Planctomycetota; class Phycisphaerae; order Tepidisphaerales; family Tepidisphaeraceae; genus JADLCB01. Next base: position 101,264 of record JADLCB010000014.1, read on the forward strand.
GTCACTGAAAATACAAAGTCCCGGCGTGGTGCAGGAGTCTGAAGTGCGGTTCAGCGATCTGCTGCCCGATACGCCGTATGATCTGGATCTGACGCTGGTCGATGGTCGCGTGCTGGCAGGGGTCGATATGAGCTGGTATGAATCGCTGGATCAACCGGAAAAGCCGGCGGAGGCGCTGAATGACGATGATCGGGCGGAGATTGACGCCATCGTGCGGGATGTTCCCAGTTTTTATGACCGCAGCGAATTGCTGAAACTGGCTGGCAATCATGACCGGGCGGTGGGGCTGGTGCAGTTGGTGCGTGATCGGGCGTTTCATGCGTCCAAATCAGACGAAGTGATCTGGCGGGTGGAGCTGTATTATTTTCAGTACCAGGCCGGTGGCTGGGAAAAAGTTCAGCAGCAGAACAAGGTGTTGCGCCGCGAGCGATTTGCGACCCGTCAGCAATATGAAAACGTCGTGGATCATCTTGACTGGGTTGAAAAGCTCGGCGGGATCATCTGTCACGATGATAAACCGGTGCGCATCGAGTTATCGACGGAGGAGTTGTCGCGATCGCGCGATCAAAAAGAGAACCAGCAGCCCAGCGGTGGGTGAAAATATTGAGTGAAACAGGTTCATCAAGGAGTATTTCATGTTGGTAGCCCTGACCGGAGCCAGTGGATTTATCGGTTCGCATATCGCCCAGTCTCTGCATCGGGCTGGGCACGAAGTGCGGGCTTTGGTGCGCCGCACCAGCCAGCGCGATCACATCGCCAGCGTTGTCGGCGAATTTCGTGAAGGGGAGCTGAACGATCAACAGGCGCTGGCCGGGCTGGTCGCGGGGGTTGACTGCGTGATTCATAACGGCGTTGATCGGGGGGCGCTGCAGATGGCGCCGATCAAAAATTATCAAGTCAATGTGCTGGGTTCGTTGGAACTGCTCGAAGCGGCCCGACTGGCGGGCGTGGGGCAGTTTATCTTCGTTTCATCGGTGGCGGTGCATCATGAGATTCTGCCCGGGGGATGGATTGATGAAAATCATCCCACCTGGCCAGCCAACATTTACGGCGCGTACAAGGCAGCCATCGAGGCGCATCTCAAAGCCTATTTTCATACCTATGGCATGAACACCAGCGCCTGGCGACCGGCAGCGGTGTATGGAATCGCCCCGAAGCTGGCGCGGTCGCAGTGGTATGACCTGATCGATGCGGTTCGCCGCAATCAACCAATCGATATCGCCCAGGGTGGCAAGATTACGCCGGTGGGTGATGTGGCGGACGCCCTGACGGCAGCGGTGGGGGATGAACAGGTGGCGGGACAGTTTTATAACCTGGTCGATTGCTACCTCTACTGGCAGCAGGTCGCGGAAATTACGAAACAGTTAACGGGTTCAACGGCGCAGATCATCGATCGCAAAGGGGTGGGGCCGAAGAACCAGTTCAACAACGCCAAGGCCATTGCCTTTTTCGATCGTCATGGCCATACGACAGCCCTGCGGCGCGGGGCCGAAGGTGTGCGCGATTATGTACAAAACCTGCTGCGTCAGATGCCGTAAGCACACAGACCCAACGGCGCGATGAGCAGGTGTTGTTGATGGCTGGGCGTTGTTTATTGCCGTGATTTCAACCCCAGCAGATCGATGCAGCGGACAGCCGTTTCTTCAATGGCCTGGTCGGTGACATTGATCATCGGCCAGCCCTGATCGCGAAACAGGCGCCGGCACCAGAGAATTTCGTGGTTGACGTGTTCAGGGTCGTTATAACTGTTATCCCCCATGCGCCAACTGGCGTTGCGGTTGGTACGAATTTCAACCAGTTGGGCAGCATTGATGGTCAACCCGACAACATTCTGCCGGAGTTTCAGCAACTGCGCCGGTGGGGGGATGTTGATGGCCAGCGAAACATTGGCGACGCGAAAACCCTGCTGGGCCAGATAGATGCTGGTGGGTGTCTTACTGGTGCGCGAAACACCCGCCAGCACGATGTCCGCCTTGTGGATCGTATCCAGCCCCAGCCCATCGTCGTGCTCAAGGGTAAACTCCACCGCCTTGATGCGCACCCCATAACTGGCAGCGTGAACATGGTGCAGACGGCTGATGTCCGGCTGGGGTGCAACCCCGGAAGAACTGGCCAGGAAATCGACAAATTGCCCCGTCAAATCGCAACAGGCGATACCGAGTTGCCGGCAGCGCCTTTCGATCAATGCTTTGAAATTGGTGTGGACGACAGCGTGAAAAACAATTCCGCCGGCGCGCGTCACCTCATCCAGGGTGCGCACCAGTTTTTGTTCATTTTGGATGAAGTGATGGCGGTGCAATTCAAAGGCATCGCTGGGAAACTGCGTTAAAAACGCCGTCAACATGTGCTGGGCGAGATTGCCGGTGGAATCAGACAGAACGTGCAACGGAATTGCCTGTCCGTGGCGGCGAAAAAAACTGATCGATGGCGGGCGAGGGGGTTTTGAGCTGGTTGCATCACATGCCGTTGGCGCAGCAATTGCGGCTGATGAGGACGCGCCGGTTGCAGCGTGCGATGCGGCTGACGTAGTGGTGAGGCGGGTGCGCTTTTTACCCGATGGGCGCGCACTTTTTTGGGTCAATCTGTTGGCTGATGGTTTGGAATCGGTTTTATTTTTGCCCTTGCGGCTGTTGCTGCGGGGCGGTTTGTGGCTGGTCTTGCTTTTTCGTTTTTCGCTCACCGAGAAGGTCTCCCAATTCGTTGCCGATGGCTTTATCCACTTTTTTATCCGATGGGCTGTCCTGCTTGCTGCTCCCTTTTTTCTCAAGGGCCTGTCCCAGGGCCTTTTCCGCTCCATCCGAGAGCTTTTTATTCAGGTCATCGCCAATTTTCCCGAGTTTATCCTGCAATTTGTTTTTCACCATGTCGCCGACGGCATCGAGATTGCCTGAAAGCATCAGGCGCAATGGTTCGGGTAGCTCGGGCGACTTGGTCACTTGGTCAGCCATGGCTGAGACGACCTGCATCACCACTTCCTGAATGGCAGCGCCGTTTTCGGCTCCGTCGCCGCTGCCGATATTGGTCAGACGGATCGAAGGAAGGGTCAGCGTGTATTGCTGCTTGATGTCCAGCTTTTTCAGATCAGCCTGGCTGATCAGCGGCACGTTGGACAAATCGCCGGGGCGCAGGCTCACCGTTGCGCCATTGATGACCAGCGAATCGATGATAAGCCGGACAGGTTCGGTACTTTCGGTTTGAGAGGCGTTTTTGCTCAATGTTTCCATCAGCGCCTGGATATTGAATTTGCCGCCACCGCCATGCTCGAGAACCAGTTGGGGTTTGTCGATCTCGATGCTGGTGATGTGGATCGGGTCTTGACGCAGTTGGCTGTAGGAAACCGCCACGCTCATGTTGTCAACGCTGAACAGTTGCGGCGCGGTGAAACCGGCCGGGGAGCCGATGTTGTACTTGTGCAGCGCCAAGGTTCCATTGAGCAGGCTGACTTTGGCGCCATCCAGCGTTACCGGAACCTGCAATTGCGCAGCCGACTGGCTTTGCACGACGCTCCGCACGATCGAGTCGATACGCCACAACCCGACCGCCAGTGCGATAACCACCAGCACAACGATAATCACAACGCCCCAGAGTAATTTTTTCATGTGATATCCTTCCTGTATTCCCCTAATTATCGCTATTGACGCAAGTTATCACAATAGCAGATTTTGAGATAAAATGATTTCAAGGAGTTATTTACGGCGTTGTCATGGCGTATCAAAAAAGATCTTGGCCTCTGTTGTAAAGAAGCTGAACTGTCATCATTCCAGAGAAATCCCGCGTGCCTGCTGCGACGGCCAAGGTACAACTATAGCCGCTGCCACAGACACCGCCGTCTTGCTCCCCCGAAGCCCTGCTTCCAGACGAATCCGCTCGGTACCAGACATTAAAAGTGCATCCATTGCGACCGATTTGCCCGGCCAACAAAGGATGACATTTCTACTTGAGCTAAACAGGAAGCAGCCCGCCCGGCAGCGGGTGTCGCAGCAAATCCCGACTACTGGCCCAGTGCCTGAAGTAATTTCTTCGCCATGGCGACCAGATCAGCCGGAGCACCTGGCAGCTCAATCACGCGGGTGCAATCGGCAATGGCCCGCTCCCTCTGCCCCTGCTCGCCATAGGTAACGCCGCGATTGTACAGGGCCATGGCGACCTGCTCAGCCGGAGCACCTTCCAGCCCAATCGCGCGGGTAAAGTCGGCGATGGCCCGCTCTGCCTGCCCCTGCCCGCCATAGGTAATACCGCGATTGACCAGGGCCTGGGCAACCCACTCCGCCGGAGCACCTGGCAGCTCGGCTGCGCGGGTGTAGTCCGCAATTTCCAGTTCAGTCTGCCCCTGCTCGCCATAGGTAACGCCGCGATTGTACAGGGCAGCGGCGATCTGCTCAGCCGGAGCACCTGGCAGTTCAATCACGCGGGTAAAGTCGGCAATTTCCAGTTCCGTCTGCCCCTGCTCGCTATAGGTAATACCGCGATTGACCAAGGCCTGAGCGACCTGCTTAGCCGGAGCACCTGGCAGCTCAATCACGCGGGTATAGTCGGCAATTTCCCGCTCAGTCTGCCCTTGCCGGCCATAGGTATTACCGCGATTGTACAGAGCCTTGCCGACCTGCTCAGCCGGAGCACCTGGTAGCTCAATCACGCGGGTATAGTCGGCAATGGCACGCTCAGCCTGCCCCTGCTTGCCATAGATAACGCCGCGATAGACCAAGGCCTTGACGATCCACTCAGCCGGAGCACCTGGCAACTCAATCACGCGGGTAAAAACATCGATTGCGTTGGCGTAGTCATGTTGATCGGAAAAATCGACGCCGCGATTATACCAAGATACGGCCTCCTCTTCGGCAGTAGCCCCTGCAGCTGAAGACGGCTTGACGAGGCAAACGCCTGCCACACCAAGAAAAAGGATCAAAACCAGACGAAAAACCGTGAGATGGGACCGGCTCATAAAGCACGTCCTTGTCAGCAATAAGAAAGTGAAACAATAACAGCAATTTACCATAATCCGCTGATATTACGCAATCAAGAAAAATAGGTTGCAAAGAAGTGAAAACGTACAACAAGGATCTTGGGTGAACTTGACACCCGCTGAGGGCTGGTTAAAATACCCGACTTGCCGCGCAGGGTCTCTGCGCGGGAATCTAGCGTAGAATCGGGCAGCGACAGGTCTGGAATTGGCCGTAAGCCGCCGTATTAAAGGTTAGGAAAACGACCATGAGCACCGCGACCGTAGCTTCGCCGACCTATTTCGCCAAACCGGGCGAACTCAAAGCCGAATGGCATATTATCGACGCCACCGACCAGGTACTTGGCCGTCTGGCGGCACGCATTGCGGTTATCGTGCAGGGCAAGCATAAGCCAACCTACACCCCGCATGTCGATACCGGCGATTTTGTTGTTGTGCTCAATGCGGAAAAGGTGAAAGTGACCGGCCGTAAGGCGGAAGTGCTGGAGTATGACACCTACACCCGTTATCCCAGCGGACGCAAGCTGTATAGCTATGAACGCATGGTGCAGCAGCATCCGGAAAAGCTGATTGAGCTGGCGATCAAGCGCATGCTTCCCAAGAGCAAAATGGGGCGTAATATCCTCGGTAAAGTGAAGATTTATCGCGGTAGTGCCCACCCCCATGCAGCCCAGCAGCCGGCAGAATTGAAAATCTGAGATCGAATAATCGTTTCCCACCATCATTTTTGGTTTGGGAGTTTTTGAGTTGAGTTTAGTTTAATTTGTCAGCGATCCTGCGTGATCGCTGGACGTTGCGGAACAAAACACACGACCGTGTGACAAATCCCAACAGAAAGGCAGCAACAAGCCATGGCGCAAGCCACCAGTATTGACCCATCCGTAACCGCTGTTACCCCCGCCGGGGGAACTCATCAGGAATCACAAGGCCCTAAGACATTCGTCTGGGGCACAGGCCGCCGCAAGACCAGTGTCGCCCGCGTGCGTATTGCGCCGGGTTCGGGCAAGATCAAGATCAACCAGCGGGAATTGAACGATTACTTCAGCCGGGAACCGGACCGCAAGGCGATTTTCGGCCCGCTGGAAGCCGCCAGCATCGCCGGCAAGGTCGATATCTGGGTAACGGTGGAAGGTGGCGGAACGACCGGTCAGAGTGGCGCGATTGTCATGGGTCTGGCCCGTGCGATTATGAAATATGATCCAGCCACCGAAGCGGGTCTGCGCAGCGGCAGCTTCCTGACACGCGACAGCCGCATGAAAGAACGTAAGAAATACGGTCAGCGTGGTGCACGCCGCCGATTCCAGTTCTCCAAGCGTTAATCGCGTTTTTGTCATTGCAATCCTACCGGAAAAAGCTCACGAAATGTCGTGGGCTTTTTCTTATTCACCCCCGTCGTATCATGGGATCGATCCGACGTGTCTTTATCTTTGGAACAACTTCAGAACCGGCTGGATCAGACCATGCTCAAACACCGTCATGGTCTGCAGCGGAGGCTGCATGCCATGCGCGGGCCGAACGACATTCGCCTGCCACGGCTGGCTCAGGAGATTGAAGAATCCGTGGCGCTGTATCAGCAGCGTCAGGCGCTGGTTCCAGCCGTGAGCTATCCTGCCGACCTGCCGGTGGTGCAGCGCAAGCAGGAGATTGTTCAGGCGATTCAGCAGAATCAGGTGATTATCCTGTGTGGCCAGACCGGATCAGGTAAAACCACGCAACTGCCCAAGATTTGCCTTGAGTTGGGGCGCGGCGTTGCCGGCATGATCGGCCATACCCAGCCGCGACGGCTGGCAGCGCGTTCGGTGGCTGCCCGCATTGCGCAGGAGTTGAACTCCCCGCTGGGTCAGGCGGTTGGATACCAGGTGCGATTCAGCGATAAACTCAGCGACAATACCTGCATCAAATTGATGACCGACGGCATTTTGCTGGCTCAGTCGCAGCATGACCGATTTTTTGAGCAGTACGACACGCTGATCATTGACGAAGCGCATGAACGTTCGCTGAACATTGATTTTCTGCTGGGTTATCTGAAACGAATTTTGCCGCGCCGCCCGGATCTGAAGTTGATCATCACGTCAGCCACCATTGATCCTGAACGTTTCAGTCAGCATTTCAACAATGCGCCGATTGTGCTGGTGGAGGGACAGACGCATCCGGTGGAGACGCGCTACCGGCCGGTGATGGTGGAGGAGGAGACGGATGAAGATGAACCAACCTTGCAGGAGGCGATTCTGTCAGCGGTTGATGAGCTTTGCGCGCAGGGGCCGGGCGATATTCTGGTATTTCTTTCGGGAGAGCGGGAGATTCGCCAGACGGCCGAGGCATTGCGCCAGCGACCGGGGCACAACCATACCGAAGTATTGCCGCTGTATGCCCGCTTGAGTTATCAGGAGCAGGCGAAAATCTTTCAGCCCAGTGCGCGGCGGCGGATTGTGCTGGCGACCAATGTCGCGGAAACGTCGCTGACCATTCCCAATATCCGCTATGTGGTTGATCCGGGATATGCCCGGATTTTGCGTCATGCTGCCCGCAGCGGTGTGCATCGCCTGCCCATCGAGCCGATCAGCCAGGCCAGCGCCGATCAGCGACAGGGGCGATGTGGCCGGGTGGCGGAGGGCATTTGTATTCGCCTGTACAGTCAACAAGACTATGAAAGTCGCCCACGTTACACGGATCCGGAAATTGTGCGCACCAGTCTGGCTAGCGTTATTCTGCGCATGTTGGCGCTGCAGTTGGGACGATTGGAGGAATTTCCGTTTATTGATCCGCCGGATTATCGGCAGATTCGTGATGGTTACGCCACGCTGCATGAACTGGGGGCGATTGACGAACGTAATGAGTTAACCGAACTGGGCCGGCAACTGGCGAAATTACCGGTTGATCCGCGCATCGGGCGGATCATTGCCGAAGGGGCGCGGGAGAATGTGTTGGATGATGTGCTGGTGCTGGCGGGGGTGTTGAGTCTGCCTGATCCGCGCGAGCGACCACTGGAACAAGCCGCCGCAGCCGATAGTGCCCATAAGCAATATCACGATGAAAGTTCGGATTTTCTGGCATTTTTGCATTTGTGGAAGGCGTATCATCATCAGCACGATCATCTGTCATCCAGCCAGTTGCGAAAATGGTGCCAGAAGCAGTTCATCTCGATTGTGCGCATGCGTGAATGGCATGATATTCATGGTCAGCTCAGGGAACTGGTCAACGATATTGAAATTGCCCCAGCCACGGCAACACGGGGCAATCGCCATCACGTGAAATCGGCGGATCGTCGCGCCGGACCGACCCAGGATCCTGCTGGCACGCGCCATTCGCGTGCGCGCCGTTTGGATTCGGGTTCATCGGTCGATGGCACAGCAACGCAGCGGCGGCCAATTCATCCCTTGCGCTACGATGCGATTCATCGCGCGCTGTTGGCGGGGCTGTTGACCAATATCGGGACCAAAACGGATCGTTTTGAATACACGGGTACGCGGAATACGCGATTTCATTTGTTTCCCGGTTCGGGGTTATTTGCCAGCAAGCCTCAGTGGGTTGTGGCAGCGGAACTGGTGGAAACGAGTCGATTGTACGCCCGGACAGTGGCGCGCATCCGTCCGGAATGGGCGGAGCGGATCGGCGAACATCTGGTCAAGCGTTCGTGGAGTGAGGCGCACTGGAATCGTCAGACAGCGCACGTGAATGCCTTTGAGAAAGTGATGCTGTTTGGTCTGGTGCTGACGCCACGGCGGTCGGTGCACTACGGCCCGATCGACCCGGTACGATCGCGGGAGATATTTATTCAGTCGGCTTTGGTGGAGGGTCAGTACGATACGACGGCGCCCTATTTTCGTCACAATCAGAAATTGATCGACGATATCAACACGCTGGAAGCCAAGAAGCGGCATCACGATATCATGGTGGATATCAAGGTGCGCTATGATTTTTATGATGCGCGCATTCCGGCGGGCATTCACAATGGCCCGGCGTTTGAGAAATGGCGCAGCGCGGCTGAAGCGGGCAATCCCAAATTGCTGTACATGTCGGCGCGCGATCTGATGGCGCAGGATGCAGCGGGGATTTCAGCAGAACTTTATCCTGATGTGCTATCGAACAACGGCGTAAGTGTTCCGCTATCGTATCATTTTGAACCCGGGCATCAGGCGGATGGCGTGACAGCGCGGCTGCCGCTGGCGGGGCTGAATCAACTCAGCAGCGAGCGTTTTGAATGGTTGGTGCCGGGGTTGCTGAAGGAAAAACTGACGGCCTTGATTAAAAGTCTGCCCAAGCCGTTGCGGGTAAACTTTGTACCTGCGCCGCAATGGGCTGAAAAAGCGTGGGTCAAACTGGAAGCGGGCAATAGTTCGCTGTATGAGGCACTGGCGTTTTTTCTGTCGCGCAGCAGCGGTTTGACGGTCCGGGCGGGTGATTTTGATCCTGGGACGTTGCTGGATCATCTGCACATGAATTTTGCGGTGGTGGATGACAATGGCCGCGAGCTGGCGTGGTCGCGTAGCCTGATTGACCTGCGCAAACGTTTTGGCCTGGCGGCGCGGGAGGAATTTGCCAAGTCGCCGCCGCAGGAGGGCAAATATGACCGCCAGGGCATTACGCGCTGGGATTTTGATGATCTGCCCGAATCAGTTGAGGTCAAACGTCATGGTATGACGCTGCGTGGTTATCCCGCACTGGAAGACCGGCAGGATTCGGTGGCGCTGCGTCTGGTGGATACGGCTGCCAGCGCCCAGCAGTTATCGCGCAGCGGTCTGAGGCGGTTGTTCATGTTGCAGACCCGGCAGGAATTGGCGTATCTCCAGCGGAATATCGCGGGGATTCAGACCATTTGCCTTCATTATGCGATGATTGGTTCGGGGAATGAATTGAAACAGCAGATTGTGACTGCGGCAGCGGATCGGGCGTTGTGGGGGCACGGGCCATCAGCCGATGCGGTTGGAGTGGTGCGCCGGCGTGATGAATTTGCGCAACTGGCTGAGCAGGCCTGGCAGCGATTGAATGGCTGCGCTGGTGAAGTTGTCGAGGTGGCCCGGCAGGTGCTGGGCGTCTATCACACGATAACCCTGATGCTGCAAAAACCGACCGCGCCCCTGCTCCAAGCATCCATCGAGGATATGAAGCAGGACCTGAGTCGATTGGTACCGAAGGATTTTCTGCTGTCGGTTCCGCCAGCGTGGATGATTCATCTTCCGCGATTTATGAAGGCCGTGGAGGTGCGCCTGAAAAAGTTGAACAATGCCGGTTTGCAGCGGGATCAGCGGGCGATGCAGACGATTGCCTCTCTGCAAAAGCGCTATGAGGAGCAGGTGGAAAAGAATCGCAAGCGGCAGACATTTGATCCGGTTCTGGAGACGTATCGGTGGTGGCTGCAGGAGTTGCGCGTTTCACTTTTTGCCCAGGAACTGGGGACCAGTTTGACGGTTTCTCCCAAGCGGCTGGATGAACTGTGGTTGCAGGTTAAATAGTTCGGTATTGCGCGAAAGACTGCTATTATTAGCTCCAGCAGATTGATTACGGTAGTTTGGTGGGCAGCGAAAATAGTTCAGTCAGCAGATGTGGGTACGAGAGTTATTGATGGCAAACGGTCGGAGTGCAGAACTTCCTAAAACCCTCTTCGGCTACGAAGTGCTTGACTATATTGGTCAGGGCGCGGGCAGCCAGCTTTATGTCGTGTCCGATCCGTCCACGCGCCAGCTTTACACGCTTAAACATGTCATTCGTGCGACGGACAAGGATATTCGTTTTGTCGAACAACTGGAGGTCGAGTACGAAGTGGGGCAGCGGGTCCGTCATCAGGCGCTGCGTCGCAGTATTGATCTGAAGCATCGTCGCAGCTTTCTAGGCCGGGTACTGGAAGCCGTCCTGGTGCTGGAACTGGTGGATGGCCAGACTCTGGAAAACGCTCTGCCGCATACGCTCAAGCATGTGTTGCGGGTCTTTATCCAGACTGCTTCGGCGCTGCATGCGATGCACGAGATTGGCTTTGTTCATTGCGATCTCAAACCGAGCAATATCCTGATCGATGCCCAGGGTGATGTAAAAGTGATCGATCTGGGGCAGGCGGCACGGATTGGTGTTGCCAAGCAGCGGATTCAGGGTACGCCGGACTACATTGCGCCCGAACAGGTCAAGCGTGAACCGGTCACCGCCCGTACGGATATTTTTAATTTTGGGGCAACGCTTTACTGGGCGCTGGCGGGGAAGAAACTACCGACGCTTTATACGATCAATCGTGGTGAGAACAGTTTTCTGCTGGACGGGACCATTGAAACACCGCGCCAAGCCAACCCGACGATCCCCGAACCGCTGAGCGATTTGACCATGCTCTGCGTCCGTTCCAATCCGATTCGGCGGCCGGAAAATATGTTGCTGGTGCAAAATCGACTGGAATTCATTCAGCATGGTTTGACGCACAGCAGCATCATGCCGAATCACGCGCCTGGGTCGCCAGAGCGTTGATCGGCGCATCGGTCGCACCGCACAACAGGTATGGATGGGGGCAGGGATGATCAAGGCGGGGACGGGGTAATCACTCGCCGGGCCGCAGCGCTTTGACTGCGGGGGGAATTTCCAGTTTGTCACCCGGTTTGACACCGGTTTTTTCCACAGCTCCCAGGTTCAATTCAATCACATATCGCGCCAGGCGGTAAGTTTGCGCAGTTCCGGTGACGGGCTGCATCTGATCAATCTGGACGATGGTGCCGTCGAAGGCGATAAAGAGGATATCCAGCGGGATGTGCGTGTTTTTCATCCAGAAGCTGCGCGGTTGATCGTCGGGGAAAACAAAAATCATCCCATGATCCGCCGGCATGGATGGACGATGCATCAAGCCCGTTTCGCGCTGGCGCGGTTGATCGGCGATTTCCAGGGTAAAGCTCTGATTGCCGATGGGCATGGTGGTGCTGGCGAGGTCGCCTGGTTTTTGACATCCACCAAGAGCCAGCAGCACAAACAATAACAGTTTCATGGTTGTCGGTCCCGTGAGCGCTGACGGATGATGCGCGTCAGGCGCATATCGATCAGTGCCAGAACAAGAATCATCAGCATGAGAATGGTAACGCCAGTCCAGGCAAGAATAAATTGATGCGGGGTGTGGCTGGGATCGAATATCTCCAAGCCAAGGTAAATCAGCAGTGCCAGCCCCATCATCCCCAGACCGCCGATTCGTCGCAGCCGGATGCGCAGGCGGTTGGCCGATGGCGATTCGTGGCCCGCCAGTTTGTGCCCAGCCGTGGAATAAAATAGGTAATGCCAGCCCGCTGCGGCGATCAACAGGCACAGAAGATGAGGTAAAAATCGGGTCATGAGTTCAGGTTCGCCAGCACTGGATCGGATTGATTCTGGTGTTGTCAGCCGATCACAGAAATCTTTTATTTACGATAACTTCCGGGCAATGCGCTCGATACCGTGCAGCACATCCTTGGCCGAGCAGTAGGTTGGTTTGGCTGGATCTTTGGGGCGAAGAATCTCATCGGTGAGCTGCTTGAGTTCCAGTGCCTGCGGACTGGCTGGATCGTAATTGATCAGGTCGCGCAGCTCCGGGTTGGTCGTGGGGCGATTGATCTGTACCGCCAGATAAAACAGGTCAACCGCCTTATCGACCTTGTGATGAGCGGCATTGATGATGTGGCTGGTAATTCCGCCGGAATGTTTCATGTTGGTGAGCATGCGCTGAATTTCGCTGGTGTGCATCAACTCATCAAAAATAGTCGCCAGCAGCGGGTTGCCGCTGATGTTTTCATTCACGCGCACACTCGAACCAAAATCGACAAAGCCCACACCTTTTTCCGTGATGACAAAATTATCCAGCCGCAGGTCAAGATGGATGACATTGGCCATTTCATGCAGGCTCATCAGCAACTCGGCGGATTGACGGGCGAATTCGATCTGGCTGAGGGCAGCGCCGCCGTTTCTCAACCAGTTGATCCAGAGTTTGCGGACATAACCGCGATGATCCTGCTCCATGTTGATCACGTGCGGCACGCGCTGGCGGATGCTGGTGGGCAGGTGCCTTTCCAGAATGCGCAAAATGGCTGCTTCGCGCGTCAGGAACAGCGGGAAAATTTTCTCGGTGAATTTAAGTGCCCGGCGCTGAAGCTCAGCCATCGCCATGCCGGGAAACTTGGCCCGCAGACGGGCGATCACCCGATCAACCGAAGGCACTTGTTTGAGCACAATCCACTGATCCGGCTTATCGGTCGCCCGTTGCAGTTCAACGTGATAGGTGAAACGCTCGGTTAATTCGCGCGGTCGAATGAGCAGTATCTTGCGGGCGACGAAAAGGTAACGTGGAGGACAAAGCAGCGGCAGGCGCAAACCCAGGCGTTTGTCGCGTACAATCGACCCATTGGTCAGCACCTCAAAACCACGTTGCTGAAAATGATCGGCCAATCCGATGAGTTTGGAGGGGGTACGACTTAGATAAACGAAAATACCGCCCCAGCGCAGACGATCAAAAATATCGTCCGGGCCATGCGGTTCATCTTCAATGCGAAAAAGGTAGTCAACCAAACCCTGTTTGCATGTCAGTGATGTTTTGTCGCGGTGGGTTTGATATTCAGCATCATCCTTCAGGTATGTTTGCAGAATGGTCGTTATCAGCGCCTGGCGGAGCTGGGGGGGTAATGGTTGCCAGGCCGGGACTGGCTCGGCGAGCAAACCGGCATCGGGCATCTGGTTGACAGCGGTTAGACGATCCACAACAGATTAGGTTTCATGAAAAGACGGTTACTACGAATTACCGGGATTGCTGGCTGGGATTGTTGTCGGTGTCATCGGGGCGAATCGTTCAATTTTCCTGCTGATTTCACCGGTAATCGCCGGCGATCGAACCATACGTGGCGTCATTTTACGCCAAAGTGGTCGCCAGGCCTACCGTTGTTGACGATTTAAGCGTATCCTTCCTGCCCCTATGGCTTTGGAAGTCGGAATCGTCGGTTTGCCCAATGTTGGCAAAAGTACTTTGTTCAACGCCCTGACCCGCGCCGGGGCGTTGGCAGCCAATTATCCTTTCGCCACCATCGAACCCAACGTGGGCGTGGTCGATGTGCCCGATGGTCGGCTGGAGACGATCCGTCAGTTTATCAAAAGTGAGAAAATGATCCCAGCCCAGGTGCGCGTGGTGGATATTGCCGGCATTGTGCGCGGGGCCAGCACGGGCGAGGGGTTGGGCAACAAGTTTCTTTCGCACATCCGCGAAGTTGATGCGATTCTGCATATTGTGCGTTGTTTTGAGGATGCGGACATCACACATGTTGACGGCGCGGTTGATCCGATTCGTGATATTGAAACCATCGATACGGAGCTGGCACTGGCGGACTTGGAAACCGTCCTCAGCGCCTTGGACAAAGCCCAGCGTCAGGCGCGCAGCGGCGACAAGGAAGCAATCGCCCGGGCGGAGCTGTTGAAAAAAGTGCGTGTTCCGCTGGATGATGCCAAACCCGTGCGTTCACTGACCTTTACGCCCGATGAAGCGAAATTGCTCAAGACCATGGGGTTGATCACCGCTCGCAAGGTTTTGTATGTGGCCAATGTCGATGAAAATGACATCCACGGCCACGGGCCTCTGGTGCAGGCGGTACGACAGCGGGCTGAGATTGAAGGTGGGGTGGTCGTGCCGGTCTGTGCCAAGTTGGAAAGCGAGTTGGCGGAGCTGGACGAAGCGGATCGTCAGGAGATGCTGACGGCCGTTGAATTGGTCGAACCGGCGCTGGCGACGTTGGCGCATGAGGCGTACCGCCTGCTGGGATTGCAGAGTTATTTTACCGCCGGGCCGAAGGAAATCCGGGCTTGGACGATTCCGGTCGGGGCGACAGCGCCGCAGGCGGCCGGGGTGATTCACAGCGATTTTGAGCGCGGTTTCATCCGGGCGGAGATTTATACACTGGATGATCTCAGGCAGTATAAAACCGAGTCAGCCATCCGCGCTGCCGGTAAATTACGGGCTGAAGGTAAGAGTTATGTCATGAAAGATGGCGACATTACCCATTTCCTGTTTAATGTGTAATGAAAGATAATGGGCCAGACGAGTTTGACTGCCCGCTGTCAATGGATTGGATGAGCGGGTTTTCAGAATTGATCACCAGCGCACCACGATGATTATTGATCCGTTTACAACCCGCGACCGGCTGATAACAGCGTCGATCCTTTCAGCGGATTTTTCCAAGCTGGGATCCGAGATCGACGACGTTCTGGCTGGCGGGGCGGATTTTCTGCATCTGGACGTGCTTGATGCCCATTTTGCCCCCAATCTGAGTTTTGGCCCGCCGGTGATTCGGTGCATCCGTCCGGTGACGCGCGCTTTTTTTGACGCCCATTTGATGATCGCTGAACCGCTGCGCTGGGCGCCGGCGATGGTCAAAGCCGGGGCGCAAAATATCACGTTTCATGTGGAAGTGGCGGATGATCCCGCCCGTTTTGCCCGCGAGATACGCCAATTAGGTTGTCGGGTGGGTATTGCCCTAAGCCCATCCACGCCGGTTCAGGCGATTTTGCCGGCGTTGGATGAGGTGGATGTGGTGCTGGTGATGAGCGTCGTGCCTGGGTTTTCGGGACAAGTTTTCATGCCCGAAGTGCTGGGCAAATGTCAGGAGATCAAAAAACGTCTGCGTGAAAATCAGCGGATGGAGATCGACGGTGGTATCAATGAACAGACCATCGCCAGCGCTGTTGCGGCCGGCGTGGATTGGTTTGTGACCGCCAGTGCGGTGTTTGACGAGCCGGATCGTCGGGCGGCGCTGGCCAAATTACGCCAGCATCTGCCCGGGCGGTCTGATTCCTGATGCAAGATCGCATTGGGAAACAAGCCAGCCAAAGCAGACCGATTGATTGGGTTTTTCTTTTAACGAAATTTTCGTTTATGATCCAGCCAGCGAAAGGCGAATAACGACATGGCCAGCGAGATGGATTTCCCCACGCGCGGGAACGTAATCAAGGTAACGGATGAAAAGGTGATTTTCGCCCCAGAAGGGACGACTTACGAACTGCATTTGCGCACGCCGGAGCGTCGCTACGAAGGGCCGATCGGCGTGCCGGTGAATGTATTGATCCGCACCACGGCCCGCAAGCTCTATACGGTTTCCTGCGGCGGGGCGTTCATCAAACCGATCATGGGCCGTCCCCGCATTTTTCAGGGTCGGGTGCGTCATGTCGATCCGCATTATGTGGTGTTGCAGGCGGGCGCTATCGTGCTGGTGCGCTTTCCGGAGGAGGAGTCCGGCGTTGATCTGAATAACGGAGCGATTCGTGTGGGTACGATGGTCAATGCGCTGTTGATGGAAGGCAGCACGCTGGAACTGATGCAGACACCCGTCCGCGCATGAAACCGCTTTACTCTTATTGGTGATAAACTGAGACCAATGAGTCATCGCACGTCGGCAGCACAGGCTTATTTGCAACCCTATCGGGAGGCTGCCCGCCATCATGGCGGTGAGTTTGAGTCATTGCTCTGGGCCAGCCGGCGCAGCCAGGGCAAACGCTTCGACGCCATGCAGCGGATTTATGATGTCACCGGCCATCGCCTGCTGGATGCCGGAGCGGGACGCGCCGATCTGCTTGAGTATCTGCTGAATCATCAACATCGACCTGCGCACTATTACGCTGTGGAGGCGGTTGATGCCCTTGCTGATGAGATCGGGCGGCGCGCATTTTCCGACTGCACGCTCATTCGAGCAGATTTTGTTCAGCAGCCGGATTGTCTGTCTGTCGGGGCTGACGTGGTGGTTTTCAGTGGTTCGCTCAATACGCTGGAACCGCGACTTTTTTATACAACGCTGCAGCACGCCTGGGCAGCGACCAGCCGGAGTCTGGTCTTTAATTTTCTCGCTTCCCCACTCCTGGCAGCCTCGCCACATTTGTATTGGCACAGCCCGCAGGAGGTTGCACAATTCGCGCGGACACTTTCAGCGCATTACGAATTGCTGGATGATTATCTCGACGGCGATTGCACAATGCGCATCGACAAGCCGCATTTCATACGCCTGCCGTAACGGCGGCAACTGCGGCGATACCTGATTCAGGACACCGCGGATCCCTTTTCGCGTGAGCGGTTGATATTTCACTGATTGGCCGGTGTTGGTGCCCACGTCATAAGGCTCGGCAGGCTCGACCGATACGATAATTCAATGCACACCGTAGATAGTTTGTATTTGTCTAACGAAACATTGAATGCTAGAATTATCGTGAATGGAGGCTCAATGATACGTCAACATATCATCGGACATGGGTTTGAGCTGACCGAAGCAATCGAGCAACATATTCGTCAGCGTTTTGAGACGGCGCTGACCAGTGCTGCCGATCAAATCGTGGATGTACAGGTCAATGTTTCGGATATGAACGCCAATCGCGGTGGCGAAGATAAATGCTGCCGCGCGATGATCCGCCTCAGCGGTTTGCCCGCCGTGGTCGTCGAGGCCAGAAACCGGGACCTTTATACTGCGGTTGATGAAGTGGCACATCGCGCCAAAAGCGCGCTCTGGCGGGCGTTGAAGCGACGGCAGACTTTGCGCCGCGAATATGCTGAGCGCAAGCAGCGCAGTGAAGTGGCGTGAGCAGCCTCATGCGTGTGGCGCTGCGGCTGCGAATCTGCCGATAAGAGAGATAGAGGATGGTCGTACGATCAATCGATCGAACGACGCAACCGAGCGCTGAAAAACCGGTGCTTGTCAATTCAGATTCGCGTTCTTTGAAAACAGCGTAGTGGCTTGCCGGCGGCGTCTCGCCCGATGCGCTTGATCTTGATCGGGTTGGGCCGTTGCGACATCGGTTGCCTGTACTGAGATTGATTCAAGTCGTGGCAGGCCATCTTGACTGAGGACAATTTGTCACTGGCGTTTATTACAGGAGATATGGTTTAATCAGTTCAACGTGCCAGAAAGGAGGCTGCCATGAGGCTCGACGTTCACGCGGTCAACATGGACCTTACTTCTGAGATGGAGCAGCACGCGAAGCTGCGCGCCTGGCAGGCAGTACAGCGCTGGCCGCAGCGCGCTGTCTGGGTGGGGGTGTGGCTGACGGATCAGCACAATGCCGCCGGTGGCGCAGCGGGCGCCTCAGCCCCGGCGGAGATGGACTCAACACGATATTCCTGCCGCTTTGATGTGTGGCTGCGCGGGGTTGGTGTTATTTCGGTCTGCCAGTCCGAGGCAGAGGCGCGATGCGCTGTTGATGTTGCCTCGGCGCGGCTGGTTCAGGCGATTTCCGCCCGCATGCGCAAGTGCATCCGCGATGATGTGCGTTTTGCTCCTGATGAATGGCGGTACACGGCGCCCGCAGGAGCGTCTGGCAGATTGCATTGCGATGAACCGGCAAGCCGGCGGTCGCGCTGTCTGGCGGTTTTGATCGAACGTAAAAATTCCGGTCGGCGCAGCAAAATGCTTCAGTGGCTGCGCGATCAGTACGGTGTTGAGCAGGTGATACGTCTCAGTTTGCCGGCCGGGCTGTGGCGTAAAGCGGCGCTGGGTTCAAGCCTGGCTATGAATCTGCGTGAGCGGCTGAGTTTATCAATGCTCTGCTGGCCGCAGTTGATTGTTGTTGCCGGGCGGGCCAGTCCGGCCGATGGGATCGAGTCGCAACAGGCTGAACGTCAACAGGTACAGCGGATTGTTGGACAATTGCGGTTGCTTGCCGTGCCGATGCCGATTGTCGGCGTCTGGATGCAACCATCGGGAGAAGTGCACGAAGACGAGGTATTTTCAGAATTGGTTCGGTCGCAGCCACAGACCTTGGCAACGGGCCGATCTGCCGTCGCTGGCCGACAACATTTAACCTCACGGGAGGTGCGTCATGATCCTACACTTCCATCCGATTGCCGAATCCGGCAGCCCGCGGATTACGCCACCGTATCTCAAACTTCGGTACGAAATCTTTCTTGATTTTGACCCGATTGGCCACGATGACGTAACCGAAGAGGCGCAGTCCGATCTGCCCGATCAGCCGGTGTCGATTATTCGCCCGCTCGATGGTTGCGAACCGGACAGCTATCGCGCCTTGGCGAAAATCTATCGTACGCTGGTCGAGATCAAACCGGGTTGAAGCCAAACCAGGTTTGAATGCAAACCAGATTAAATCCGCCATGCGGCGGTCGTCGGCGCTGCTGTGCAAATTGTCGGGATCACCATCGTTGGCGTGATTGATTGGTTGCGCGATGGCCGAGGCGACGCGGTTGGTCGCTTTTGTAATTACCCGACTGGTTCCATCCGGGTTTGCTGCCTAACGATGTCGCGTGACACGGGGATATTTTGCGAGCATTCATCCCAGCAATAAGTCGATAAATTGAAGTGCATCGGTGATTTTTGTCATTATTCGATTGGAAAAATGGGGTGGTAGTTCCTCTCTGACGGGGCGTTTCATTTCTGGCAATGATCTTGGTTGCATAAACGTAATAAGCGTTAAAAACGCTAAAATTCCTCACCCGCTGGTTGGTTATCGGATGTTGGATCAACAATGCGGTCTTGTAAGATCATGGGGCTGCATGGGACAATAAGACATTTCGTGTCGAGTTTGGAATCGGGTATTTTTTCATGGGGCTGAGATCAGCTCTGATGCGCGAAAAAATAAACGAGCGCGAACCAGACAATTATTGAGATATAATTGCCCTGTCCTGATGCGATAACAGTGGCGTTTGAGGCGTAATCGTGTCTTTTTTTCCACCCGTTCGGCCGCCCGTGCGAATGACCGTTGGCAATCGGCCGGGTCAGAATAATCTGTTGCGCCTGCTGCGCTATGCCTTGACCTATAAAGCGTTGGTGGGGTTGACGGTGGCGGCGGGTTTCGTGCAGGTGGGGCTGCAATATGCGTTTCCCTATTTAATCGGAACGATCATCGATCAGATCGTTGTGACCAATCCCCCCGCGCCTGATTCGGGTATTTTCGCGGGTGTTCCGCGTATTTTCCCGTGGCTGGGCGGTCAGGCGGAACGGGCTGAGCTTGATCCGGCGGAGATGAGCCAGCGCGTAGCGACGCTGTGGCGATATGTTCTGTTCGGGATGATGGCGGGTATTGGATCGGCTGCGATCAGTTACACGCTGGGACATACGCGCGCCATTCTGACGTTGCGCATCGTTACGCAGATGCGCCGTGATTTGTTTGATCATCTCCAGCGGCTGAGTCTGCATTTTTACGCCAAGGCGCGAACCGGATCGATTACCGCGCGCCTGCTTTACGATGTCGAATCAGCCACCGCCATTATTAACGGTGGGGTGATTACCGTCTGGCTGGATGTGATCAAGCTGGTCATGGCGATCATCCTGCTGGTGGGTATCAGCCCCAAACTGGCGATTGCGTGCATTTTCATCCTGCCTCTGTATGGGCTGACCTTTACGATCATGAATCCGCGCGTTCGTAAAGCCAGCGAACGGGTGCACCAGTATTACGCCCAGATTTCCGGCACGATCCAGGAACAATTCAGCGGCATTTCCCTGACCAAAACTTATGCGGCTGAGGAGCGTGAAAGTCAGCGTTTTACCCGCGAATCAGGCGAGCACTATACGCGCATCATTACGCAAAGCCGCCTGGGACATTTTGTCGGTTCGATCAGCGAAATGCTGGTGCACAGCGGGACGGTCATTGCTTTCGGTTACGGCGGTTATCTTGGTCTTAAAGGCGAACTGACGCCCGGCCAGCTCTCGGCGTTCATCGGTTATCTCATGCTGATGTACGATCCGGTGCGCCGGTTTGCAGAGTTGAACACAATCTATCAGGCGAGTCTGGCCAGCATTGCCCGCGTGTTCCGCGTTTTTGACATTACCCCGAAAATTGCCGATCGCCCGTCGGCGGTGCAGCAACCACCAGCGCGGGGCGAGGTGAAATATCAAAACGTGTTTTTCCGCTATCAGGACGAAAGTGAGGAGAGTCGGGCGGGTATGGAAGATACGCCCGGAACCGTTTCGGGGCCGCTGGCTGAGGCACCGTGGATTTTGAAGGGGGTCAATCTTGAAGTGCAGGCCGGCGAGCGTCTGGCGATTGTCGGGCCGAGCGGTTCGGGTAAAACCACCCTGGTGACACTTCTGCCGCGCCTGTATGACGTGGGCGAGGGGGCGATTGTGATCGATGGCGTGGATATCCGCAATTATCAGCTTCATGCCCTGCGCAAGTCGATCGGCATTGTGCAGCAGGATGCGTTTTTGTTCAGCGGAACGATCCGTGACAACCTCTGCTATGGCCAGCCCAAGGCCAGCGATGACGAGATCATCGCTGCGACCAAGGCGGCCAATGCCCACGAGTTTATTTCACGTCTGCGCGATGGTTACAACACGCTGCTGGGTGAGCGCGGTGTTAATCTTTCCGGCGGCCAGAGGCAGCGATTAAGCATTGCCCGCGCCATTCTGAAGAACCCGCGCATTCTCATCCTTGATGAAGCCACCAGTGCCCTGGACACCGAAAGCGAAGCATTGGTGCAACAGGCGCTGGAGCGGCTGATGGAAGGGCGGACCTGTTTCATCATCGCTCATCGTCTAAGCACGGTGCGCAATGCTGATCGGATCGTGGTGCTCAAGGATGGGCAGGTCAGCGAAATGGGCAGCCACGATGAGCTGATGGCCCAGAGTGGCCTGTATGCCAAGCTCGTTCGTCAGCAGTTTTTGACCCGTGAACATCAACGGGCTGCGGCGGGGCTGGCCTCTACACCGATTGAAGCGGTCGGGCAGTCAATCAGCGAGGATCACGCTGGTTGAGCAATTAGCGCCTATCCGACTGGTCAATCCGATGTGGATTATCCATGAAAACATCGATTGTGAATCTGGCGCAGTTACGGTTGATTCTGGCGATAAAGTTTGTGGGTATGGATGTAGTCAGCGACAGACGGAGGGGTGAGATAGGCGATATTGGCGCCGCTGCGGCAGCGCTGACGGATGGTCGAGGCGCTCAGGTCGATCATGGGGGCATGAACAACGTTATGCTGAAGTGGCTGTAAAAATGCGGGTAGCTGATGCCACTGAAACGACCAGCCCGGGCGGGCCATAATGATGATTTTTGCTTGTTGAATCAGAACTTGTGGCTGATGCCATTGGGGTAAAAATGCGAGCATGTCGGCACCGATCAACCAGTCGATCTGGTTGACGCCGCGTGCCTTGAGGCGCTGCACGGTGTTCAGCGTGTAGCTGGGGCCGGGTTGATCCATTTCGATGGTATCGACGGCAAATAGCGGATCCAATGCCACCGCCAAGCGGCACATCTCCAGGCGATGCTGTGGGGCAGCCAGATCGGCCGAGCCGAGTTTGTGCGGTGGTTGACCGCAGGGAATCAGAACAATCTTGTCGTAACCGGCTGATTCAGCCACTTCGCGGGCGCAAATCAGGTGGCCGTGGTGGATCGGGTTGAAACTGCCGCCAAAATAAAGTGTGGCCATACACGCTACCGGTTACGAACCTATGACACCAATTGATCGTATTGGTGAGGAGTATAATCGACAATGATAAGATAGATAACTTCGGTCAAGAGACGCATAAGACCTTATAAAAAGTAGAGTTATGACCACTTGAGATTCTGTCGCATATTTTGCAGCTTCACAAGGAACGTAAAATCGCATATGAAGAATATTTTAGCGAGTGTAATAGTTAAAAAGTTTGTGTGACTTTTCACATGCACGAAGCAGCCAGTTAGATTGGAGACCCCAAGTGTCTGTTGCAACCCTCAATTCGCCTCGTTCCAAGACAGCTCAAACTCGTAGCAGCTCAGTACCGCGGGCGCTGCGTGCCAAGGTGGAGCCGTTGCTGGAAGAAAACTTTGATTTCATGGATGCGGAAATCTTCAGTAAAAGAAATGTGGAATCTCAATTATTCGATGATGAGATTCCCGCCTTGCCGCTGGTTGGTTGGTACCAACCAACGCGACAGGACCTGGAGCTGGATGCATCGATGGTGGGCATGCCCAAGCTTATGAATGCAGCCGAAGAAAAGTTGATGTTTCTTCGGTTCAATTTTGCCAAGAGGCAGTTGCAGAAACTGCAGAAGAAGATTGTCAAACAGGGGCTGACGGCTGCGCTGGCCAAGCAGATGCTGCAGTGGCATGATCGAGCCAAACATTGCCGCGAATATCTGGTGCGCACGAACCTGACGCTGGTGCTGGCAATGGCCAAACGGACGCGGCTCGGTGAGACCGATTTTGCCGAGATCGTCTCGGAAGGAAACATGGCGCTGTTGCGCGCGATTGAAAAATTCAACGTTGATCGCGGATTCAAGTTCAGCACCTATGCCTGCCGGGCAATTCTCAAGGCGTTCAGCCGCACGGCGCAGAAGGCGGCACGTTATCGCAATCGCTTTCCGGTTGAATTTGAACCTGATCTGGAAAAGAGCGATTGGGCCGACCAGAAGCGCGATATTGTCGAGGAGGAATGCATTGACGAACTGAAACAGATCGTCGATCGCAATCTGGCTGACCTGAGCGATACCGAGCAGACGGTGATTCGTCGTCGTTTCAACTGGCAGGAACAGGAAGATCAACCGTTGACGCTGGAAGAGGTCGGCAAGATTATCGGTGTGACCAAGGAGCGCGTGCGTCAGATCCAGAATAAGGCGCTGGTGAAGATTCGCCAGGTGATGGAAGATGGCATTTTGCGCACTACACCGCAATCAACGGATGCGCAGGCACAGGGGCCAGTTGTCAATGGTTAAGGAGATGCCTGTGCGCAACGGAAAGTAAGGTGAGCGATAGTGAGCGATTAAGCTTTGAACGTTGATGGTTCGTATCGCTGCTGAATGTGTTCCTCCTTCCGCCCTGAGATTTCTTCCGCTCAGGGCGGACTTTTATATCCATCCAGGGCAAACGCAAGTAGGCGTCCGATAGGCAATCTCTTACGAGCCGCGACCGTCAGGGAGCGGTTTTGAACCGATCACCGCTCCCTGACGGTCGCGGCTCGTTAATACATCGACCCTCGCGGGCTACTTGCGATTACCCTGTATATCCATCGCATTTGATTGAGCACAGGTTTTATTTCGAGACTGATCGGTTAATCTGTCATTTGGCCAAAGCGAAAGGACAGCCACCATGTGGGGCAACCGATTGGGATGGAGTATTTCCGTTGTCATTGTGGCGATCTTCGCCTTTGTGGGCTATCTCATCGTCAGGGGCGGGCGCACAACACCCCCCACGGCGCTAAGTCTGTCTGATCCCGTCATTAACCAGCCGCTGGCGATGCCGATTGATCCCGCAACGATCGTAGCGATGGACCAGGCTGGTGTGGCCGGGCCGCTCTATCGCCAGGCAATTGATGATTATCTGGCCAACCCGGGTCTCTACGAGCGTCTGCTGACCAATCGCGATCCTGATTTGCAATCCTTACTGCCCGGCCAGCAGGCACTGATCGATGCGACCCATCTGGCGCAGATGGATTTGTTTGCGCGTTTTCCCGATCAGGTGATCAGTTACACTTCAGCGCTGCCGCAGCTCGATGCACTGGCGCGGGTGGCGCAGAGCCTGAATCTGTTGGGACAGCGCAATCAACACGCCGGCGACACGCAGCGGGCAATCAGTTATTTTCAAGCCACGTTTACGCTGGGGGCGCGATTGTTTTCCGAGGGGGTCAGTTATCCCGAAGTCTCAGTGGGCTTGGGGATGATGGCAACGGCGGGGGGGCAGTTGGAAAAACTGGAACCCGAGCGAGCCGGGCAGATCAGGGCATTTCGCGAAGCCTATGCTGATTACGCCGGCAAGCTCCAGGAAGCGCAGCGCAAGATCAACAGCATGGATCGCAAAATCTCCTACCGTCATACCGGTGATGTTTATCGCATTGCCAGGGATCAAAACGTGGCGCGGTTGTGGCGTGTCGAGGCGTTGCTGAAGCTGGGGCGAATCCGTTTTGATGCCAATCCGTACTATCCCGGTGATCAGCGATCGGCGCTGCCGACGGTGAAAAAATATCTCAATGACCCTGATCCCGCCATCAAATCAGCAGCCCAACTGGCGGCGGATTTGACCGAAATCCAGTTCCGAAAACTCGGATCGTGAAAAATTGGACGTCTGAAAATAAACATGCGCGCCACGGTTTGGTGACGCGCATGGTCCGGGATTATTGTTGCAACCAGTGGCCGATCAATTCCACAGGATCAGCCCAGGCTCGAACGGGGTCGCCAGATCGGGATAGCCGGGCAGCACGCGAACCGCAAAGCCCTGACGACCGCTGGTTGTGCAGGCGACATTGCCCACGAACAGGTGGCGGTTCGGCCCCATTTCCCGACTATGCCGCATTTTCATCGCCTGGGGCTGTTCGATTTGGCCGGTGGCGCTGATCGGGCCGAAGAACATTTCAACACTGATGTCCTGCGGGTTGATGTCCGGCAGATCAACCAGCGCTTCAACCTGCATGTTCTCACCAACGCGGTAATGACCATTGCCGGAAGTATGCACCGCGACAATTTTGATTCCGCCCCAGCGGTGGCGCAACTGGTCTTTGGCATGGGCCAGGGCAACGGCCCGTTTCAATTCGTCATTAGCCAGCTCGGCTCCGCGCTCGTGGCTGGGCCAGTAAAACATTTCCGTGTAGTTTTGCACCATGCGGTTTGTGTTGAAACGCGGGGCCAGCACGCGCATGCAGTTTTTCATGCGGGCGATCCATTCCTTGGGAATACGATCAGCCGTGCGCTGATAAAACAGCGGAACAATCTGCTTTTCCAGAATGTCGTACAGGGAATGACACTCGATGGTGTCCTGCATGTTGGCATCGGTGTAGGTTTCGCCACGACCAATCGCCCAGCCCAGATCAGGCTGATATCCTTCGACCCACCACCCATCCAGGATCGAACAGTTGAGTACGCCATTGGCAGCAGCTTTCATCCCGCTGGTGCCCGAGGCCTCCATTCCGCGGCGCGGCGTGTTCAGCCATACATCCACGCCCTGCACGAGATAACGGGCGATGTTGATGTCGTAGTTTTCCAGGAAAACGATCCGGCGACGAATATCGGCTGATCGGGCGAACTGCACAATGGCGCGGATCAATTCCTTGCCTTCGTTGTCGGCGGGGTGGGCCTTGCCGGCGAAGATGAACTGAACCGGTCGTTTGGCATCGGTGAGCAGCCGGCGCAGACGATCGGGATCGCGCAGCAGCAACGCGCCACGTTTATAGGTGGCAAAGCGGCGGGCAAAACCGATGGTCAGCGCTTCAGGGTCGAGCACTTCTTCGGCGGTGGCGATTTCATCATAAGAACCGCCGCGTTTGACGAGCTGATCTTTCAGTTGCTGACGCGTCCAGCTAACCAGCCGCTCGCGGCTGCGTTCGTGGGCGCGCCAGAGTTCCTCATCGGGAATCTGGTTGACGTTTTCCCAGACGCTCTGGTCGCACGGATCGCTGCGCCAGGCTTCGCCGAGATAACGATCCAGCAGATCGGCATTTTCCTGCGACAGCCACGAACGGGCGTGAATGCCGTTGGTGACGTATTTGATCGGTACATCCGATGGCGGCACCTGCGGCCAGATATTGTGCCACATATGGCGCGACACATCGCCGTGCAGCCAGGACACGCCGTTGATCGAATCCGCCAGACGGATGGCCAGAACCGCCATCGAGAATCCCTGCTTCTTGTTGGACAGGTCTTCACGTCCCAGCGCCAAAAATCCTTCCTCATCCAGTTTAAGGCTGGGGATCAGGCTCTTGAAGTATTTGAGCATCAGGTCCGGCGCGAACATATCAATGCCGGCGGGAACCGGTGTATGGGTGGTGAAAACGTTGGTTGCCATCACCTGCTGACGCGCTTCGTCGAAAGTAAAGGTCGAATGCTTTTCCAGCAGAACGCGAATACGTTCCAGCGCCAAAAAGGCGGCATGACCTTCATTCATATGCCAGACATTGACGGGCATGTTCAGGGCATCCAACGCGCGCACGCCGCCGATGCCCAGGACAATTTCCTGTTTGATGCGCATTTCCGTGCCACCGCCATACAAACGGCTGGTGATATCGCGATCCGCCGGTGAATTTTCCTGAAGGTTGGTATCCAGCAGGATCAGCGGAATACGGCCGATGCTGGCTTTCCAGACGCGGCAGAAGACGGCGTTGTCGGGAAGATCAACACGGATGCGCACGGCAGAACCATCGGTATAGCGCAGCGGTTCGATCGGTAGGGTGTAAAAATCCAGTTCGGGGTAAGCCTCCTGCTGCCAGCCGTCGCCGGAGAGATATTGCTGGAAGTAACCATTGCGATAGAGCAACCCCACGCCAACCAGCGGCAATCCGATTTCGCTGGCGCTTTTCAGATGATCGCCAGCCAGAACACCCAGACCACCGGAATAGATCGGCAGTGATTCATGCAGGCCGAATTCAGCCGAAAAATAGGCGACACTCATTTTGTTGTCACCATATTTTTTGTGGAACCAGCCTTCTTCCTTGAGATGTTCCTGAAACCAGCCATAGACGCGGTTCATGTGGGCTAGATAGCTGTTGTCTTCACTGGCCTCTTTCAGGCGCTGCTGGGAGAGGCTGCCGAGCATTTTGATTGGATTGTGGTACGCCGTTTCCCATGCCTGGCGGTCCAGGCGGCGAAAAAGCTCAACGGCATCGGGATGCCAGCACCACCAGAGGTTCTGGGCCATATCGACCAGTGGTTGCAGCGGCTGGGGAATGTCGGGAAATACTTGGAAAGTACGAATCGTCGGGATGGCGAAGTCGGCCATAATGATCTACCTGTTAAGACTGCTAAAATAGAGCGCGCAGTATAACTGCGAAAACGGGGAATACTGTACCGATTATCGGCTCTGGCAACCCATTTTCCCCATGAATAGGGGTAGTGGCAAGTGATTTATGTTGCGAAACATTGTTTTCTGCATGGGAGGGAATGGTTTCAAAAAATTGTCTTTTGGTTCTATCGGAGGAAAGAGAGGGAAATGTTCATCGCTTGGCGGATACGCAGTGGAGTGATCAGGCATGGCCGGTTCGATCGCACCTGCAACGTGCCGGAGAACGCGACCCGAAAACCGACCCGAAAACCGAACCGAAAAACGAGCTGGAACGAGCTGGAAGCGTTAGCGACAGACTCCCCGACGGACTTCAACTTCAACCGACTCGGCCTGAAAAAGCTCATCATCACCAGCTACGAGGGTTCGCCCATCGTCGGGAAATTGCTATTCACCATCAATGACACGCATGGTCAATGATGATAAGCTGAGGCCGGCCACTACATATCAGGGATTCGCATTATGAATAAGGTCATTCAGGTCATCGAAAATATCCGGCCCAAAATCGAGGAGTGGCGCAGGAAGGCTCTCAAGGAAACGCAGACGCGCACCATCGTGATCGCCCCCCTGCTGGAGGCCTTGGGTTGGGATGTGCGCGATCCGGATGAGGTGCAGGAGGAGTTCCCGACCGTTGACGGCAAATCCGTTGATTACGGTCTCAAACTCAACAAAAAGTGCGTGTTGCTCATCGAAGCCAAGGCCCTCGACGATCCGCTGACAGATATCAAGGCGGTCACGCAGGCCGTCAACTATGCCAGCAACGAGGGCGTCGTCTGGTGCATCCTCACCAACGGGGTGACGTGGAAGGTGTACAAGAGCAGTGAGAATTGCCCGGCACCGGAAAAGCTCATGTACGAAGTCTCGATCGATCCACGGGATTCTGACGACGTGTCGGTCAAGGATATTGCCGAGAAAATGTGGCGGTTCTCGCGCGACGGAATCGCCAAAGGCACGCTGGGCCCACTCGGGGAGCAGATCTTCAACGACAGTAAAGTGCGAAAGGCGTTGAACCAAATCATGGCCAACCCGCTCCCCTCGCTTATCAAAGCACTTCGCGAGGCGACTGGCAACCCGCCGATCACCCCGAAGCAAGTCAAGGCAAGCCTCGCGCGGATCTGGCAGGAACCCGGCTCCTATTCCATCGCCGAGGATAATGCGAGTCTCTCTCAGACCAAGACGGCACTGGGACGCGCCGAATCCCCGGGCAAAGCATTGCGGACTTCCGCAGTGCTCAAACGCGGATCAGAACGGGATGAAGCGCATCACGTCGCCGGCAAACCCAAAGAAGTCGTCGAGTTATATCGGGCGCTTGATCGCCTCTGTTTCTCGTTCGCCCCAGGCGCGACGACCAAGAGATACCTTGCCAAGTCCATAACCTACAAAGGAGCCGGGCGGTCCTTCTGCGATGTCCACCTTAATCAAGGCGGATTGCGCGTGTGGCTCAGGCTGAAGTTCGGCCGTTTGACCAATCCACCGGATTTTGCGAGGGACGTATCCGGTCGCGGCCACTGGGGCAGCGGTGACGTTGAACTCAGTTTAACGAGCATCTCTCAATTGCCTGAGGCGGAGAAGCTCATCCGACAGTCCTTTGGCGCAGCCGCTGTGTGATGCTACAGGTTTTTCGATGAGGCGGTGACCAACCGCCGGGGGATTTTCGAGTATCTGTTGGGCGCGGTCAACCGACAAAAAGCTGTTGGCGGGGCAGTTTTCGTTTTATGCGTTGTCCGTTGTACCTAGCTGTTTTTCAGAGTGCTGATCTGGAAGGAGAGTTGTTCGAGTTGTACGGCTAGATCGACGGAGTTGGTGGCGATATTTTCGGGGATATTGAGCGAAACCGGGGCGAAATTCAGCAGCCCCTTGATGCCTGCCTCGATGAGCTGATTAGCGACAATTTGGGCAAAATCGGCTGGTACGGCCAGAATCGCCAGCCGGATATCCAGGGTCTGGATCGTTGGCTGCAGTTTTTCCATTGGCAAAACGGTGAAATTACCCAGTTTTGCGCCCGTTTTGGCGGGATCAGCATCAAAAACAGCCACCAGATTAAATCCTTTGGCACTGAAACCGCGATACCCCATCATCGCCCGGCCCAGGTTGCCTGCTCCAACCAGCAGCACATTCCAGAGCTTGTCGGTTCCGAGAATGCGTCGAACCCGCGCGATCAGGTCTTCCACGTGATACCCAATACCCGGATGCCCAAACTGCCCGAAATAGGCCAGGTCTTTGCGAACCTGGGCATCGGTCAGGCTTAATGATTGTCCCAGCTCTTTGGATGAAATGGTCGGGCGATTTTGACGATGCCACTCTTCGAGCTGTCTCAGGTACAGGCTGAGACGGCGTACGGCAGGGTCGGGGATGGATTCGGACCTAGGTGAGTCCATGTTCATTGCATTATTGGCTCAGGAGATCGCCGGTCAAGGCCGCCAGTCATAAAACCGCACAGGTTGTCAGGGCAAACGCAAGTGGGCGTCCGATAGGCAATCTCTTACGACCCGCGACTGCAAAGGAGCGATTTTTGAGCCGATCACCGCTCCCTGACGGTCGCGGCTCGTTAATACACCGACCCTCGCGAGCTACTTGCGATTGCCCTGTTCTACTGCGTCGCCAGAATCTTGTTTTATTGACTCTTTTACGGGCTTCAGATACTTTCGCTGCACGGGTAAAGTTGCGTCAATCCGTGAGATGGAACAAAATTTCGGAGTCCTGCCGCACCAATTATCATAATTTTTGAACAATGCGGTTCATGCGTTGGCGATACAAATGCCCGATGAACCAGCGGAGATACGCCTCATGACTCGACACCGTAGCGGACTGTGGTTGGTAATTCTAGGTCTTGTTTTTTTCTGTTCCAGCGTCTGGGGACAGGGAGTTGCGCAGATACCGGTTGATGTGCGCACCGCTGTTTCCCTCAACAGCACGCAGCAGAAGCTCATCGCCGATGCCATCACCGCCGAAATGACCAAAATGCAAAGCGATGACCCAGCGGCGCAGCAGTCCGCGCGTGATGCGCTGTCGGAGGCTTTGCGTGATCGCGGCGAGCTGAAGTGCAGCCCTGCGTTTTCGCGTCAGTTTGCGCTGGTGCTGAATCAGGCGATGCTGGATCTGCCAGCCGATGCCCAGTTGCGCGTTCGCCTCAATGCCGCGATTGCCACGGATCGAGTGGCCGAGCTGGCCAAGAGTTCAATGCTGTCGCGCGCTGCCCGGAAGTTCATGGCGGATGAATCCATGCCGGTGGCATTATGGGGTGTTAAATCCGCCCGTTGGATTTTGCCGTACGAGGCGGCAGCCAGCGCTTTATTTTCCGCCAATAACGATCTTTTGGTTGCCATTACCAGGGCGGTGGCGCAGCACGATACCGAACCGGTGATTGATGAAGCGTATAACACGCTGGGTTTGTTGCTGAATGACCCGTCTGTGCCCAAGCCCCCAGCCGAATCGTTGCGCATCGTCGCAGCGGTCATGCAGAATTTATTGCAACAGCGAATCGCGCTGTATGCCAATGGCCCCATTGCCCAGCCGCTGACGGAAGTGCGCGCGGTCAATTTTCTGGCCCATCCTGATGTTTATCGCGCCGAAGATCAGGCTGCCCATCTGCAAACAGTTCAGTTGACCGTGCAGTTGCTTGAAGCGGCGATTAAAAATGCTGCCGCTGCCACGGGCGATGACCGCGCGGTCTATCTTCAGTTGACGCGCGATATGGCCAACGTCATAACCGTCATCGGCGGGTACGAGAAGAATCCCCCCATACAGACGGCAGCCCGCGCCTTGGCGCAGGTGCAAAACAACACCACGGCGCCTGAAATCGATGCAGCCAAAGATGCGGTGCTTAAGGCGCTCAAAGCCATCCCGGCGTTTAAGGATGTGCAGACGGCCGCTGCGTCGTAACGCCGATTCTGTGAACCGGCGGTCTGGTTCATCCGGCGTGCGCGGGCGTGTTGTTGGTTTGATCTCAATTCCATGACCCGGCTTGTACTCATTCCTTTGGTTCTGCTGCTGTTGCTGGCAGGCGCCCTGTTCTGGTCGGGGGTGACGGCAGAAAAACCGGCGGACTTGCGCTGGATCAATGCCGGCGACCCCAAGACACTTGATCCGGGCAGTATGTCGTGGGGGCAGGATATTCGCCTGGCCAGTGCGCTGTGGGAGGGTCTGTATCGCTTTGATTCGACCTCCGATCAGCCCCAGCCCGGGGTGGCGCAAAGCGTGGATGTCAGTTCCGACGGTTGCACCTATACATTCCATCTGCGGCCCGGGGCGCTGTGGTCCAACGGAGATCCGGTTGTGGCGGGCGATTTTGTTTTCGCCTGGAAGCGCGTTCTGGATCAACCGGCTGGTTATACATCATTGCTGTTTTATATTGACGGGGCACAGGAGTATTGCCAGAACGTGCAACTGGCGCAGCAACAGTTGCGCGACGGTGCTGATCCCTCGGCCATTTCGCAACCGCAGTTCTCCCTGGTTGGCATTCATGCAGTTGATGATGCGACTTTGCGCGTGCAGTTAAAGCATCCCGTGCCTTATTTTCTGGAACTGTGCTCGTTTGCCACTTTTTATCCGCTGCACGAACGATCGATTGCGCCTGATTTGATCAGCCGCCATCCCGTCACTGGCGCGATCGAAATACGTCAGGGTTTTGCCAAACCGCCGCTGGTCACCAATGGCCCGTTTACGCTCAGCCAGTGGAGCTACAAACAGCGGATTCGCCTTTTGAAAAACCCGTATTACTGGGGCGCTTCGGAGGTGAGTCTGAACATTATTGACGTTATCAGCGCTGAAGATGGTTTTGCGGCTTTTCAGATGTATGAGACCGGCGCGGTCGACTGGATTGCTGATGTCAATCCCGAAGTGGCTGCCAAACTGGTTCGTGCCAACCGTGATGATTTTCATGTGACCACCGGTTTTGGTACGTACTACTACGAATTTCTCTGTGATCGCACGCTGCCCGATGGTCGGGCGAATCCTTTTTTCGATCCGCGCGTGCGCCAGGCATTTGCCCGGGCGATTGATAAGCAGACCATTGTCAGCAATATCGTCCTGACCGGGGAAAAAGCATCGGATACCTATATTCCGCGGGGGATTTTCGCCAACTATGATTCGCCGCGGGGGTTGTCCTATGATGTGCCGCGCGCGCGTCAGTTGCTGGAAGAGGCGGGTTATCCGGGTGGCCAGGGATTCCCGAAGATCACACTGCTCTACAACACCAACGCCGGCCATGAAGCCATTGCCCAGTATGTTCGCCGGCAGTGGCTGGATCATCTGGGTGTTCAGGTGGCGCTGGAAGGGGTGGAGGTTAAAACCTTCGGTGCACTCAAGGAACAAAAAAAGTTTCAGATCTGTCGCGCTTCATGGATTGGCGATTATTCCGATCCGACCACGTTCAGCGACAAATATCTATCGTTCAGCCAGAACAACGACGCTGGCTGGGTGAATGTCGAGTATGATCGCCTGTGTGCTGCGGCGTCGTTGGAACAGGATGTGCATCGTCGGATGGCGCTGCTGGAACAGGCTGAACAGCTTTTGCTGGATGAGGCGCCCCTCATTCCGATATACAACTATGTGAATCGGGTGCTGCGTCGCCCGTATGTAAAAGGCCTGCAACCCAATCCGCGCAACCAGCAGGATTTTCGTCGCCTGCGGATTGAAAAACATTGAACGATACAGGCAGGCACGGGACAGGAACGAAAAAAGTTGTTGGCTGTGCGCGTCGGGCGCTGATCGAAAGCATTTAGGGAATGGCTGCTGATGGGTAAGTTTATTCTTTATCGTCTGGCCCAGTTTCCGCTGATCCTGGCGATTATTTATCTGGTGACGTTTGCCCTAGTATGGGTTGCGCCGGGCGACCCGCTGGATCAGCCCGACCGCAATATCGACCCCGGAACCAAACAGGCGCTGCGCCAGCAGTTTCACGCGGATTCCGCCGTCGGATTTCTGGCCTATTATCCGTGGCGGTTGATCACAACCGGCGACTTCGGCCCGAGCATGGCCAACCCCGACTGGAGCGTGAATGAGATTCTTCTGCGTTCGCTGCCCGTTTCGATAACGCTGGGCTTATTTGCCATTTTGCTGGCCACGGTGATTGGTGTGGCGGTGGGAACCCTGGCTGCGCTGGCTCGTGGTGGGGTGTTTGACTGGTTGAGTTTATCGCTGACGCTGGCGGGTATCAGCCTGCCGAGTTTTG
The DNA here is from genome assembly GCA_020847375.1 of Phycisphaerales bacterium. GTDB lineage: Bacteria > Planctomycetota > Phycisphaerae > Tepidisphaerales > Tepidisphaeraceae > JADLCB01. Next base: position 135,040 of record JADLCB010000014.1, read on the forward strand.
TGGTGGCCTCGCTGTTGTTAAGCCTGTTCGCCGTCAAACTCGGATGGTTTGGCGTTGGTTCATGGGGTTCGGTGCGTGATCTGGTTCTGCCGGGAATCGCGCTGTCGCTCCTGCCAATGGCTTATATTGCGCGGTTGACGCGCGTGGCGATGATCGACGTGCTCAGCAGCGATTTTGTCCGTACCGCCCGTGCCAAAGGCCTTAGACGCAGCGCGGTGATCTGGCGTCACTGTCTGCGCAATGCGTTCCTGCCGGTTCTGAGTTATCTGGGGCCAGCGATGGCTATCGCCATGACTGGATCATTTGTTGTCGAAAAGGTGTTTAACGTGCCCGGGTTGGGTCAGCATTTTGTCAACAGCGTCACCAACCGCGACCGAACACTGATTCTCGGTGTGGTGCTGGTTTATGGAACAATGGTACTGCTGTTTAATCTTCTGGTTGATCTGGCCTATGCGTGGGTCGATCCGCGCATCGAGATGCAGGTGGGGGGTGGTAACGGATGATGGCTGACGAAGGCAACATGACAACTGGCAAGCCCGACATGATGGTTGCACCCGTTGGCCAATCCGTGTCTGATCGCCACTCGCCACGCTATCTGCGCAGCGGACGAGTTATTATTGGTGGCGGATTTTTACTGCTGATGGTTCTGCTTTGCCTCGGTTCGCTGCCCTGGACACTCTGGGGCAGCGGCTCACTTTATTACGACCATCAGGACTCGGTGCGGTCGCTGCTGGGGCCGGACGATTCCATACCGGGTTTGATGGGCAGTGACAAACTGGGTCGCAGCTTGCTGGGCCGATGCCTGGTTGGTGGAACGATCAGCCTGTTCATCGGTTTGTCCGCCGCGACGATTTCCGTTGTCCTGGGGGTGCTGGTTGGTCTGCTGGCGGGTTATCACGGCGGCTGGGTTGACGGGCTTTTAATGCGCGCGGTGGATGTGCTGTTTGCCCTGCCTTATGTGTTGATGGTGATTCTGATCAAGGTGGGGTTTGAAGATCATTTAGCCAACCTGCTGGGGAATCAGATGCTGGCGAATCTGCTGGTGCTTCTGATTGCGATTGGTTCGGTGTCGTGGTTGACCATGGCGCGGGTGATTCGCGGGCAGGTGCTGTCGCTGCGCGCCCAGCCATTTATCGAAGCAGCCCAGGCGGCGGGTCTGGGCGAAGGGCGCATCTTCATGCGTCATCTCCTGCCCAATCTTGTCGGCCCGATCACGGTCTACGCGACCCTGATCGTACCCCAGGCGATTTTGCAGGAATCATTTCTCAGCTTTCTGGGTATTGGCATCCAGCCGCCGCTGCCGACATGGGGCTCGCTGGCTGCCGATGGATTACTGCCCGCTTTGAACAGTATTTCGCCGGACTGGTGGTTGTTGCTTTTCCCCTGTCTGCTTCTGGCCGTTACGCTGCTGAGTCTGAATTTTCTGGGCGATGGGTTGCGCGATTTGTTTGACCCGAAGCGCGAGTCCGCGAAGATATGAACCGGCACGCCGCTGGTGATCGTCGCTGGGGCGGTGGTTGGTTGCAACTGTTATTGCGCTGACCGGTGCTATTGGCAGCAGCATGCGCGAGTAATCTCAAAGGGTGCACATGGATAATCGCTTTGGCGTCAAGGATTTCGTACTCTTCCTGCTGGTGGGACTGATCGCGGTTCTGTTCGTTGTGAAGATGGTCCAGGATGACCGTCAGTGGGATCAGTTGCGCCAAGCCAACACCACGCTGCAAAGCCACACACGCGATCTGACCCGCATCACCAATCTGCTGCGCGAAGGTGTTCCGACGACCAGTCCTACGACCCAGCCTTCGGATCAGCCGGTTGGTTCGTCTGCCGCCGGCCAGGACGATGCCTTTGAACGTATCCGCCAGGCCCATGCCCAACCTGATTACGCCGAGGGCGATTTTTTTATCAACGCGGATCAGACCCCGCCGGATCGATTGACGCCGATTATTTCCGCCGATCTTTTTTCCGCCACGGTGCAAAGTTACGTGCTGGAAAGCCTGATCGATCGGGATCCGGACACGCTGCAATGGAAACCCAAGGTGGCGAGGTCGTTCCAAGTGTCGCAAGACGGGTTGACGATCGATTTTGAATTGCGACGTGATGTCGTTTTTTCCGATGGTTCGCCGCTGACGGCGGATGATGTGGTCTGGACGTACAACTGGATCATGAATCCCGAGGTACAGGCGCCGCGGCAGCGCATCTACTATGAAAAGATCGCGCAGGTGCAAAGCGACGATCCGTATCACGTGCGTTTTATTTTCAAAGAGCCATATTTTCTGAGTCTGAGTGTGGCTGGTGGGCTGGAGATTCTGCCGCGTCATTTTTATGAAAAATACACACCCGACCAGTTCAATACATCGGTGGGTCTGCTGATGGGTTCCGGGCCGTATCGACTGGCCGATTCAGTGAACTGGCGACCGGAACCCGGCAAACCGATCGAACTGGTGCGTAACGAGCGTTACTGGGGACCGGCTCCATCGTTTGACCGGATTATCTGGCGCATCATCGAAAATCCCGCAGCCCGTTTGACGGCTTTTCGCAATGGCGAGATTGATCGCCTGGGGGCATTGCCGGAGCAGTATGTGCAGCTCTTGAAGGATGAAGAATTGCGCCGCCGGGTCAACAACTATGAAATGATGCTGCCGGCTTCGGGTTACATGTTTATCGGCTGGAACGAAAAGCGCAATGGCCAAGCCACGCCATTCGCCGATCAGCGCGTGCGTCAGGCGATGACCATGCTCATCGATCGTCAGGCGATTATTGATCAGGTGTTGCTGGGTTATGGCAATATCGCCACCGGCCCGTTTAATCCGCTGGGCAAACAGAATGATCCATCCATCAAACCCTGGCCCTATGATCCGCAGCGGGCCATCGCGCTGTTGAAGGAAGCGGGATTCAGCGACCGCAATGGCGATGGTGTCATTGATACGCCGGAGGGTCAGCCGTTTCATTTTGAGATCAGTTATCCAAGCACCAGCACCACGCTGGAACGGGTGGCGCTGCAAGCCAAGGACAGCCTCCAGCGGGCGGGGATTCTGGCTGAGCCGCGCCCGACGGAGTGGTCGGTCTTGCTGGAGCGGATGGATCAGCGTGATTTCGATGCCTCGATCCTCGGCTGGGGTGGCACGATCGAGAGTGACATTTACCAGATGTTTTCATCCACCTCGATGGCTGGTACGGGGGATAACAACGTGCAGTACAGTAATCCGCGTCTGGATGAAGTGATGAGCCAGGCCCGGCGCACAGTTGATGAAGAAGCGCGAAACAAGCTGTGGCATGAGGCGCACGCGATTCTGCATGAAGACCAGCCCTATACATTTTTGTTCAACAGCAAGGCGTTGATGTTCGTTGACAAGCGGTTTCATAATATCCAGCGGGTTCGCACGGGTCTGAATCCGCTGCTGGAATGGTATGTTCCTGAAGATCAGCAGAAATGGACGCACTAACTGCGCGGGTGATCGCTCATGCTCACATATATCATCCGACGCCTGCTGTTGATCATTCCGACGATTTTCGGAATAACCCTGCTGGTATTCTTCTTCCTCGCCTTTGCCCCGGGGGGAATCGGCGGGGCGGCGCTGCAGGCGTCCGGTGGTGAGCAAAGCGCCGAAGGGCGGCGTGTTCGGGAATACTACAATCAGCGTTATGGTCTGGATAAGCCGGTGCTGGTGCAGTACGGCCGCTGGTTGAACCGTATGTCCCCCCTCGGTTTTGCCACCTATGCCAGCGATGATCCGGCGGTGATTCAATCCCGTCAGGCTGCGCCGGCATCGCCAGCCATCCGCGCCGGTGATATCCGGTTCGACCGGATCATCTTCAAATGGCCTGATCTGGGGGAAAGCCTGATCCGCCACCGGCCGGTGATCGATCTGGTGAAAGAGGCGCTGCCGGTCACGTTGCTGCTGAATCTTGTCAGCCTGCCGCTGGTTTATGTGGTTGGAATTGTCAGCGGCATGATCGCCGCGCGCCGGCGCGGGCAGGCGTTTGACGTGGGATGGAGCGTTTTTTCCCTGGCGTTGTGGTCGATCCCGACGATCTGGGCTGGAGTCATGCTGATCGGTTTTCTCGCCAACCGGCAATACATCAAACTGTTCCCCACCAGCGGCCTGGCCAGTACGTTGGCAGCGGACATGCCGTTTTTGCCCAGCCGCGCGATGGATGGCGCTTGGCAGGCGGGGTGGCTGCTCGATGTGCTGTGGCATTTGTCGCTGCCGGTGTTGTGCATGACGTATGGTGGTTTTGCGATGCTCTCCAAATTGATGCGTGGGTCGATTCTGGACAACCTGAATCAGGATTATGTGCGCACCGCGCTGGCCAAGGGGCTGGCGGATAATGCCATCATGTACCGTCATGTTTTTCGTAACAGCCTCCTGCCACTGATTACCGTGGCGGCCGGGATTCTGCCGTCGCTGCTGGGTGGTTCGGTGATTGTGGAGACGATTTTCGGCATACCGGGCATGGGGCAGTTGACAGTACAGGCGGTGAGTTATCGTGATCGGGAGTTGGTGCTGGCTTCGACGTTTGTACTGGGTGTGATATCGCTGCTCAGCCTGTTGCTGCGCGACATCTGCTATGCCCTGGCTGATCCGAGGGTGAGCTATGACTGAAATCCAGGTCATTCTGCCTGATCGGGATGGTCAGCCCGTGCCTGACATGTTGCCGGATGCGCCGCAGCACGTTGCGGGGTTGTGGCAGCAGGCGTTGCGGGCCACGCTGCGCCGCTGGGCAGCACGCATTGGTTTGATCTGGATTGCCGTGCTGGTGCTGGGGGCAGTCTTTGCGCCGTTGATCGCCAGTTCGCATCCGCTGGCGATGAAAGTTGACGGCCAGTGGACCAGCCCGTTGTTGCACCATCTTGCGCCGCAGGACTGGATTCTGCTCATTGTTTTCCTGGCTGCACTGGGTCTGTATTTTCTGAAGGTAATATCGACCCGCATTCGCATGTTGATGCTGATGGCGGTTCTGGTGGTGGTGTCGGCGCTCTCCTTGTGGCTGGTGCAGCCGCCGCGCACGGTGGTGTATGACACCTACCGCACCATGACTCAGCAGGGGAAAATTCAATCAGCCATTTATACGCCCATCGCCTATTCGCCGGATGATCGGTTGCGCGATCAACCCAATTCGCGCCTACAGGCGCCGTCGGCCCAGCATCTCATGGGAACAACTGACAACGGCGCCGATCTGCTGGCCAATATGCTCTATGGCACGCGCATTGCCCTGTCGATTGGATTTATTTCCACGGGCATCGCCATCATCATCGGGGTGCTGATCGGGGGGATGATGGGTTTTTTCAGTGGACCGGTCGATCTGCTGGGTATGCGCATCGTGGAAATTTTCGGCGCAATTCCAACGCTGCTCCTGCTGCTGTGTTTCGTCGCATTTTTCGAGCCGAATCTTTATGTGATGATGGCGATTATCGGCGTGACCGGATGGGAGGGGTACGCGACATTCATCAGGGCGGAGTTTCTCAAACTGCGGAATCAGGATTTTGTCCAGGCGGCGATTGCCGCAGGTCTGCCGTTGCGCTCGGTGCTGTTCCGCCATATGCTGCCCAATGGCATGACGCCGGTGCTGGTCAGCGCCAGCTTTGGCATCGCCTCAGCCATTCTGGCGGAAAGTACGCTGAGTTTTCTGGGCATCGGGTTGGTCAGCGAATCGAGCTGGGGCAAGTTGCTGAATCAGGCACTGGGGGCGGGCGGTGGTTTTTACTGGTGGATCGCGATTTATCCGGGGCTGGCTATTTTTTTGACGGTTTTTGCCTATAACCTGATTGGTGAAGCGTTGCGTGATGCGTTGGATCCGAGGCTGTTGAAAAAGGAATAAGATGTCCGGTCCGCTGCTGGAATTGCAGGATTTACAAGTGGGTTTTGATACCGGCCGCAAGGTGATTCATCCGGTGCGGGGGGTGTCCCTGGCGATTTATCCCGGACAGACGGTGGCGTTGGTCGGCGAAAGTGGTTGTGGTAAGAGTGTCAGTGCCTTGTCAATTTTACGTTTGATCCCCCAGCCGCCAGGGCGCTATACCGGCGGGAGGATCATGTTTGATGGTCGTGATCTTCTTAAGCTCAGCCAGCGGGAAATGCGCGCGGTGCGTGGCCGGGAAATCGCCATGATCTTCCAGGAGCCGATGACTTCGCTTAATCCGGTCTACACCGTCGGCGATCAGATCATGGAAGCGGTTGTGCTGCATCAGCGCGTAAACACGCGCCGCGCCAGGGAGATTGCCGAACAGAGTCTGCGTGATGTCGGCATTGCCGATCCAGCGCGTCGTCTGGATGAATATCCGCATCAGCTATCCGGCGGTATGCGCCAGCGGGTGATGATTGCCATGGCGCTTTCCTGCCAGCCACGACTGTTGATTGCCGACGAACCGACCACCGCGCTGGATGTCACCATTCAGGCGCAGATTCTGGAGTTGTTGCGCCATCTGCAGCAGACGCGCAACATGGCGATGCTGCTGATTACACATGATCTGGGCGTGGTGGCGGAAAATGCGGATGTGGTCAACGTGATGTATGCCGGCAGGATTGTCGAAAGCGCCGGGGTGGAGGAATTGTTTGATCATCCGCTGCATCCGTATACCCAGGGATTATTCCGATCCCTGCCGCGGCTGGGCCATAAAACAGTCCGCCTGCAGACGATCGAAGGGATGGTTCCTTCGCCGGCACACTGGCCGCCCGGGTGTAAATTTCATCCGCGCTGTCATTTGACGCGCGAGCTGGCGGCGCGCGCCAAGGATGATGAGACAGTGACGATCAATGCCGATGATGGGCTTGTTCGCGTGATGAGGCGATGTGTGCAGGTGATGCCGGATTTGCCCACGTCGGCTGAGCCGGATCTGCGCCAGGTCGGCGTCGATCACTGGGCTGCATGTCATTATGTCGATCATTATGTCGGTAGTGCCATAACGCCGCCGGTGCTGAACCATCAACGGCAGGTCGTTCATCAGACAGGGGCTGTGCATGAATAGCAACTCATTACCATCAGGCCAATCCCCGGAGAATAAGCTGATCGAAGTTCGTGATTTGCGAACCTATTTTCCGATCCGCCGCGGCCTTCTTTCGCGTACGGTGGGGTATGTAAAAGCGGTTGACGGCGTCAGTTTCACGGTTGGCGCGGGAAAAACCCTGGGGCTGGTGGGGGAATCAGGTTCGGGTAAGACGACGGTGGGGCGAACCATGTTGCGCTTGGTGCGTTCAACCGGCGGTCAGGTGCTGTTCAAGGGGCAGGATGTTTTTTCGATGGGTTCGCGCGAGTTGCGGCGGTTGCGGCGACACATGCAGATCATATTCCAGGATCCGATGAGCAGCCTGAACCCGCGCATGACCATCGGCAATATCATCGGTGAACCGCTGCAGGTACACGGGATTGCCCGTGGGGCGCAGAAGAATGAACGGGTGGCGGCGCTGCTCAAGCGCGTGGGGCTGGATTCATCGTACATGTATCGCTACCCGCACGAATTTTCCGGCGGTCAGCGGCAACGGATCGGCATTGCCCGGGCCATTGCGCTCAAACCTGATTTCATTGTCTGCGATGAACCGGTCAGTGCCCTGGATGTGTCGATTCGCAGCCAGGTTCTGAATCTGCTGGATGATCTGCAGAAGGAGTTGAACCTGTCGTATCTGTTCATCGCGCACGATCTGGCGGTGGTGGAACATTTCAGCGATGAGGTCGGGGTGATGTATCTGGGGAAAATTGTGGAAAAAGCCACCGCGGCGGAGTTGTACCGCAACCCCAAACATCCCTACACCAGTTCGCTGCTCAGTGCTGTTCCGCAACCTGATCCGCGGCCAATCAGACAGCGGATCGTTTTGCGCGGCGAGATTCCATCGCCATCCAACCCGCCCAGCGGTTGCCCGTTTCACCCGCGCTGCCCACTGACGCGCGAAGTGGCAGCGCATGCGCCGGAAAAGGATACGGTTGAAATTGAAAGTCTGGGGGAGCGTTTTCGCGTGTTGCGCAAGTGTGTCATGGAAGTGCCACCGTTGCAGACCAAACAGGGCGAGGCCGGCCACATTGCCGCGTGCTGGGTAACTCAGTAACGCAACGTCTCAGCAGCTCAATGGCTTGATAACTCAATAATCCGGTGACGCAATGGTGCTGATGGCGACTTGTGCTGGATCGGTGAAGAATTTATTTCCCGCTTTTATCGGTTTCATCCGTGATGGGGATGATGAGAATGCGGTTGACGCGCCGATTCTGCACGCTCAGGATGCGCGCACGAAATTTCGGGCTTAGATCGACCACATCACCCTGACGCGGCCAGCGACCCAGTTTCTGGATCAAATAACCGCCGATGGTATCCACTTCGCCCGATTCGATCTCACCCAGTGGCAGTTTGCTGCGCAGCTCGTGCAGCAGGTAGGAACCGACGACCCGGTAATTTTCGCCATCGGGTACAAAATCGCGGGCGGCGCTGGATGTACCGTCAAACTCATCTTCAATATCGCCGACGATCTGTTCGATCACATCTTCCAGAGTCACAATGCCCTGCGTGGCGCCATATTCATCGACAACAACCGCCATATGAACATGCGAATTCTGAAATTGGCGCAACAGGCGGGTCACGGGCAGCAATTCAGGTACGAACAGAATATCACGGCGAATTTTCGTCAGGTCGATATCCCCAGAGCCGATGACATGGACGCTGGAACCGGGCAGGCCGTCCGCAATGGCAATGGCGGCATCGTCGGAAGTTCTGCCATCGGCAAAGCGCAACCGGCCGGGGACGAGTTTGAGATGGTTGAACAGATCCTTCATATGAACGACACCGACAACATGATCGATATCGCCGTCGCACAAGGGCATGCGGGTGTAGGATGATTTCTGGATGACCTGCAACAATTCGCCGATGGGCTGGCCCAGCAGCAGGAAATCGACCTCGGTGCGCGGGGTCATGATCTGGCGGGTTTTCAGATCGCCAAACCCGAAAGCGCCGGTGAGGATGCGCTTCTGGCTTTCCTGGATGGTTCCTTTTTCAATGGATTCAGCCAGCAATCGTTTCAACTCAGCAGCCGTATGCGGCAAGCTGCCATGGCTGGCTTGGTGGACATTGATGCCGGAGATTTTCAGCAGCAGATTACTGGCGGAATTAAGCAGCCAGATCACCGGATAAAACGTGTAGGTAAATGCGATGAGCGGCAGGGCGACAATGGGCAGTAACCGGTCAGGGTAGAAAATGGCCCAGTTTTTTGGGGCAACTTCACCCACCACGACGTGCAGCGCGGTGCTGACCGCCAGGGCAATGGCAATGGCCAGGGTCGTGTGCTGACCGGGCAGCGGCGCGGCGATTCCCAGCCAGTGCAGCAACGGATCGATCAATGCTGCCACGGCTGGTTCGGTGACGGCCCCCAGCCCCAGCGAGGCGAGGGTAATACCAAGCTGGCAGGTTGACAGGTACAGGTCGAGCTTGTGCTTGATGAGCAAAGCGCCGCGCGCCAGCAATGATTTTTTGGCGACTGATTCCAGCCGCGATTGTCGCGCGCTCACGGCGGCGAATTCAGAAGCAACGAAATAGCCGTTGAGCAGAACCAGCCCGAGCGTCGCTAGAATTTTCCAAACAATATCCACCGTGGTCTTTTTTAACTCCTGTCAGTCGATATGACAACAATACTCTGATAACCACCCCGGCGGCAAAGCGCATGAAGGCGGATCCCGCCCCGGGCAGCCGTCAGCCGCGGGGCGGGCTGAGTTTTTCCCGATGTTTCAATTATTGCACTTCCCAGGTGTCATTACCGGCGACCAGTTGCTGCAGGTCGCTGGTGCCGAAACGCTGCCGGGCCTGCTCAGACTGATTGACGACAACATCGCCATAGGTGGCATATTCAATATCACGGAAAACACCAACGGGTTCGGGCATTTCCGGATGGTGCATCCGACTGAGCAGGAAGGCCAGGCTGGTATTGACCGCCTTTTCGTCATGGACGAGCAGTTGATCTTCAGCGACGCTGTCACGATTGACCACTTCCATTTTCATATTGGCCACGCGGACAACCTTGTCATCATTGTGCCCAAAGACCAGGGGTTTGCCATGTTCAAGGTAAATGACATGATCCTTGCCGGTGGTGCGGTCGGTGGCGTAGTTGAACGCGCCATCATTGAAGATATTGCAGTTCTGATAGATTTCAACGAAGGCGGAACCGCGGTGACGGGCAGCGCGTTCCAGCACGTATTCCATGTGTTTGATGTCGCGATCAAGCGTGCGGGCGACAAATGTCGCGTTGCAGGCGACAGCCAGACTTAACGGATGAATCGGTAGATCGGGCACGCCCATCGGCGCACTCTTGCTGGGCTTTTGCTGTTCGGTGGTGGGGGAGTATTGCCCCTTGGTCAACCCGTAAACACGATTATTAAACAGCAGCAGTTTGATATCGACGTTGCGGCGCATGGCGTGGATCACATGATTGCCGCCGATGCTCAGGGCATCGCCGTCGCCGGTGATGACCCATACATCAAGATCAGGCCGCGCCAGCTTCAGGCCCGTCGCCAGTGTCGGGGCGCGGCCATGAATCGAATGAAACCCATAGGTGTTCATGTAGTACGGAAAGCGCGATGAGCAGCCAATGCCGGAGATGAAGACCGTTTTACTGCGGTCGGCATTCATCTTGGCCATGACCTTTTTCATTTGCGCCAGAATGGCGTAATCGCCGCAACCCGGGCACCAGCGGACATCCTGGTCGGAACCGTAATCGGACGGTTTGGGAGCGGCAAAACTGGTGGGATTGGCAACGTTCATAACATTTCTCGAAAACGAATTTCTGAATCAGTCGAAGTAAACGGATCGATTTTATGCTTCGGCCACATCGATTTTCTCACGCGCCTGCTGAAGATACTGACCAGACGATTGACCATCGATGCGGGAAACGACCGGAGCACGTTTGAAAATCTGTTTGAACCCAGCCGGCTAGGCGGATTGGGCGGTTTCCTCCGCAGCGACAATGCCTTGGATGGCCCGGACAACTTCGGCGATGGTGAAGGGCTGACCGCGCACTTTGTTCAGCCCCTTGGCATCAACCAGCCAGCGGGCGCGGATCAACATCCGCAACTGGCCGCTGTTCAGCTCAGCCACCACCACATGACGGAAATTGCGCAGGAGATCGCCCAGTTGGGGCAGGGGATTGAGGTAGCGCAAATGAGCGTGGGCTGTCTTGATCCCCTGTTCGTTTAATTTCATGGTCGCGACTTTCAGCGCACCATGCGTTCCGCCCCAGCCGATGATCAGCACATCGCCACGTTCAGGCCCGGTCCAGAGCAGCGGTTCGCCGGCGGGTTTGATTCCGGCGACTTTGTCAGCCCGCAGTTTGACCATGTGCTCATGGTTGGCCGGATCGTAGCTGACATTGCCGGTTTCGTCCTGCTTTTCCAGACCGCCGATGCGGTGCTCCAGAGCCGGCGTACCGGGAATGGCCCAGGGGCGGCTGAGATCGGCATTACGCTTGTAGGGCATGAATCCGCGATCATCATTGATCTGCGTCGGATGATCAATCACCAGAGGGTCAATCGTGCTGACATCAGGAATCATCCACGGTTCGGCGCTGTTGGCGATGTAGCCGTCGCTGAGAACAAAGACGGGCGTCATGTAACGGGTGGCGATGCGGAATGCTTCAATGGCAGCGTTGAAGCAATCGGATGGGCTGGCGGCGGCGATGACGGGAACAGGGCATTCGCCGTTGCGTCCGTACATGATCTGCAGAAGATCAGCCTGCTCCGTTTTGGTGGGCAGGCCGGTGGATGGACCACCACGCTGAACGCTGATGACCACCACGGGCAATTCAACCATCACCGCCAGGCCGATGGCTTCGCTCTTGAGGGCGATACCCGGGCCGCTGCTGCCAGTGACCGCCAGTTCCCCGCCGAAACTGACACCGATGGCAGCTCCGATCGCGGCGATTTCATCCTCAGCCTGGAAGGTGATGACGTTGTGTTGCTTGAGATGCGACAACGAGTGAAGAATGTCGCTGGCTGGCGTTATGGGGTAGCTGCAGTAGATAACTTTTTTGCCCGAAATTTTGCTAGCAGTCACGATACCCAGGGCAATGGCGTCATTGCCGGTGACTTTACGATAGGTTCCCGGCGCCAGTTTGGCTTTGGGAACCTGATATTGCTCGTGAAAAAGTTCCAGCGTTTCGCCGTATGCGTGACCGCTTTTGATTGCGGCTTCATTGGCTTGCAGAATATTCGGCTTTTTGGCAAATTTTTTATGCAGATACTTCAGCGTTGTTTCCAACCCGCGCCCGTACAGCCAGTAGACCAAGCCCAGCGCGAACATATTTTTGCAGCGCTCGGCTTCTTTGACGGTCAGGCCGGCATCGCTGGTGGCGGCTTTGTTAAGTTTGGAAATCGGCACTTTGATCAGGCGATAGCGACTGGAAAGGGCTGGATCATCCAGCGGATTATCCGTGTAGCCGGCTTTTTTCAGATCGACCGGGCCAAAGGCATCTTCATTGACAATGACGATTCCGCCGTCGCGCACAGCCGCCAGATTGACGCGCAAGGCAGCGGGGTTCATCGCGACCAAGGCATCAACTTCATCGCCGGGCGTGTAGATTTCTTCAGCGCTGAAATGAACCTGAAACCCCGATACACCGGCCAGTGTTCCAGCCGGGGCGCGGATTTCCGCAGGGTAATCAGGAAAAGTGCTGACATCATTGCCCAGCAGGGCCGAGGTGTCAGTGAACTGGCTGCCCGCCAGCTGCATACCATCACCGGAATCGCCGGCAAAACGGACAGCGACATTGGTCAGTTGACGGACAGGTTTATTTGGTTTTGCCTTGGGTGATCCATTGGGGTTATCTGGATCCGATTGCGGGCCGGTTGCCATGTATACTGCGCTCCAATAATTTATCTTTCCTATAGACTAAGGGGATTATTGCATGAACCGGGTGCAAAATTCAACCCCACGCAAGCAAACGATGATAGGACGGGTTGGCCATGTTGGTCATCCGGGGAGGAAAAATTGCAACTATATACTTGACGCAGTGAGGAGATAGGGTGGCGGAACGGGCAGGATGCTTGGCTTATTTTTCCCTCGCCTAGGTTTCGCACGTGGCGTGGCGTGAGGCCGTGGAACTATGGCGGGTGCAATGGATATCAAGTGCGTTAGTGTGCCCCGGAACCGCTCGGCGGCCAATGATCCTTCGAGATAGTCACCACGGGAGGTATGAGGCCGTTCTTGCGAATTGCGTGATTTTGTTGCCATCGTCACTCCGAAACGTCGAGGGTCATTTGGCCGAATTCTCCTGGTCGTTTAATAGGCAAGGCGGGAGAACCGATAGTGCCATTCTTGCCTAAAAGCTTGTCCGCATCCCCGCCATCCCCGTCATAGGTATAGAATACACGGCACTCAGTGCGGATAGCAGTCGCAACATGAATAGCATCCGGCGGCTTTAATCGATGGTTTCTAACAATTTCAGCAGCTTGCCGGGCAACAATTCTGTCCACCGGAACAACGCGGATGAACTTGTGACGGAAATATGAATCAATTTGCTGTCGTTCCGGCTCTGATAGCTCATTATTCGTCCCAAGTCGAACCACCTCCGCTATCGTTAATGCGGACGTAAAAATGGCTAATTTTCCGCCTTTAGCCTGAGATTCCAATTCTGCAATCTGGGGCCAACGAGAGCGGGTCTTGCGTAGGCCATCAATAAATACGCAGGAATCCCAATAGATTGACTCCACATTATTATTGCCCATCGCGCAGCTGCCTTATGTATTGTTCCGACGACATCGCTCCGGCCAAATCAATCGGCGACATTTCCGAGAACAACAGTGGAGGCGCGTCATCCAAAGATTCGATAGTTTCGACTTGGATAGATACCGGCAAATCATCATTGGCACGATATTTTACAATACCAGCCGCAATGATTCGCTTGCCGATGTTTCTTTTTACTGCCTCTAGAAGTTCATCGGGAAATTTGCAACGAATCTCCCGATGGTCAACATCATCAAATATGCTGAATTTTGCGGTAGTATGAACGTTTACAATATCCAAGGTTCCATCAATCGATCCTTGCGCCATGTAAAAACCACGAGATAGCGATTGCTGGGCATTTCTAAATAGTTGCGCCGTGGGCTGAAATTCCGGCTGTCCTTCCGGTTCAAAAATAACCTTCGTGTCGTTCTCGATACGTTTGCCGAGCCGTTTGACTGCCTTGGTGGCGTTGGAATTCAACGGATTTGGTTTTCCGTCTTCAATTTTTTTCATGCCGAACACAAGAAGCATGAATACCGCCCATTGGCTTGCCAAGACGACTTTCATGGGGCTATTTTTTTGCAGTGAAATTATTTGCCAGTCAGGATTCTTGCCTTGTTCCGTGGCAATCGCATCCAGTGCATCCAGAACATCATCCAAGACATTACAGAACGCGCGTGCATCAGCGTTTTTGGTAACGACCGTTATATTCAGGCGTTCGGACATATTTTTCGTTTGCCTCTTCGCTGTCGATTCATGATACCAACGTCTGCTGCTGTTCCCCGATCAATCCTTTATACGTCAACCGCTTACCGTCCACTTGCCTCAGCACTTTCAAGAATCTGCCTCAGTCTTCCACCTTGCGATTATTGGACCGAAAAGCCTCTGCATCAAGGTATCGAAAAAGATGGAAGCGCTCTACAGAAATATGCTTACCCTTGATGCACAGCTTGAACAGGCTCCAATAATTTTTTAGGCCGTTCGTGTGGATGTTGCCTTTGACATAACATTCCGCATAGTCAATCACCGAATGAACGTACTCGGGCACAAGGCCATTGTATCGCGCCAGCGCATCGGTGAAAACGGCCGTTCCCTTTTCAACATGTCGGCGGACAATGGGCTGTAGCGTTCACCTACGGGTATTATCGACCACAAAGGTACGAACTTCTCCATGCCTTTACAGCAGTCCCATAACAAGGGCCTTCCTGACTGCGTCACGGCCGTTGGCCTTACGGCGACCGGGGCGTATGTTGCGAGCCTTGCCCTCGATGAACGTCTCGTCGCCCTCGACTTCTCCGACAAGCATCTTGTCAAACGTGCCGGTCTACAGTGCCAACCGAATGCGATGCTGCAGGAACCACGCCGTTTTTTGAGTTACTCCAAGGTGGCGACTGACTTCGTAGCTGCTAATGGAATTCTCGGCGCTCACTACCAGCCAAACGGCTATAAGGCATTTATCGATTGACAGCTCGCAATCTTCAAAATCGTCCCAACCTTGATCGAAAATTGGCGTCGGGTATGCTTTTCTAGGCATTCACAAGTGCACCGGGTCGGGATGTACAGAACACGCTCCGATCCGCAATGCTGGCAGCGAACCCCTAGCGGCCACCGGATTTTGGCAAAGAATTTTGTTGCAACGTCCAGATCAGAAAACACGCGGGCGACTTCGATCGGCGTTCCCGGGAATTGCATATCGCTGATATCCGCGCCTGTATTGTAATGTGCCTAGGCTACTGAGCCAAATACATTATTGCGAAAAAATGCCTGGTCGAGGGGATGATTTGGTAAAACAAGTCACAAAATGAGATTTTCCGAATATTGCGGTACAAAGTTTTGCTTGACAGAACTTCAGGACTATTTGGACAATGTTGACAGGCCATTATGAAGCAGAATTTTCATACCATTTTCAAGCCTGATCGCAACGGTTGGTTTGTCGGCTGGGTGGAGGAGATTCCCGGTACGATCACCTATGGCAAGTCGTTGGAAGACTGTCGGCGCAATCTGAAAGCCTCATTGCAACTGATGCTCGACACCAATCGGGATGAAGCGCGCCGCTGGCTGGCGCCGGGGTGCATTCAGGAGGCGATGGAAATCGACACCAGCGAAGATCGGATCATTTTTACCTCCGCCCACTGAATTGCGCAACCCTGCCTCACTTGGTTTATTCATTGTGTTTTTGATGTTTCCTCCGTCCACGCCTGCTGAAGATTGAGAAACTCAAGCATCTGCTGATCGAAAACCTGTTGCGACTTGGGTTCGTTCAGCGAGAGTCTCATCTCATTGATGACTTTTGTCCCCATGCCGATCCATTTATGCCAGCAGTCGTAGCAGACATGCGTGTAAATGAATTGCCCCAGCGGATGTTTGAATGGGGCAGCGCTGAGCATCGATTTAACCTGACCACAACGGCTGCATTGTACCTGGCCGGTTCCGATGGGGTTATTGCTGGAACGTGAAGGCAGCGCCGGCACGTCGGCGCCCAGATTCTCAAGCCTTTCGATCATGGCGTTCTTGACCAGCAGATCACCACGCTGATGGGCAACCAGCAGGCCCTTGGTCAGGGTTTCGATGGCAGGTTGCTTGTGATTCAGTTGCAGCTGGGCCTCAGCCAGCAACTGATAACACTTGGATAAATTGGCGTTTATTTCCAGGGCGCGGTTGAAACTATCAATCGCCTGGGCGTGCTGACCGGCTTCCAGGCAGGCTCGGCCCAGGGAAAAATGCCCCAGCTCATTGTCCGGGTCGGCTTGGGTCATCTTACGGAACTGCTGAATCCGCGCGTCGTTGTCAGCCATCAGATCTCCTGATTGAGTATTGTTCGCCGGGGCAAAACATAATCCGGCATTCTCATTGCGGTCATTCAACCAGAGCGCATCGCCAAAGAGATGGCCCGGTCATCTTGGGCACATGATAAGCGTATTATTTCCGCCCGACCACTACGAAAATACGATGCGGAACCAGCAGCGGTTGAGGCCAGTCGGTCAGCATTTGCGCATGTTCTGTTTCAAAACGATTCAAAGTAAGTGGCGGCATGGAAGGTCCGACGGCGCTGATGGTGCGGATAAATCCCTGCCACTGCTGGCGCGAAAATGAAAGTTGTTGATCGAAGCTGAAGCACTCGATATCGGTAAAACCGGCGACCGACAGATCGCGCAGTGGCGGGCCGGAAATACCGGCGGAGTTGGCGTGCTTCCAGCCGGGCCGATGCTTGAGAATCAGTGCTTCGCTGGCTTGGGCGACATTGCCCGGCAGGGCCAGATACATCTGGTAAATAATCGCAACGCGCCCGCCGGGGCGCAGCACCCGTTTCACTTCAAATGGGGCTGTGTACCGATCAAACCAATGCCACGACTGGGCGGCGACCACGACATCAAAACTCTCCGCTGCCAGGGGAAGCTGCTCGGCCCGTGCGACGATGAGCTGACCCGATGCCGCGCAACTCAGCAGGGTTGGGCTGAGATCACACAATACGACCTGTGCGCCGCCGTCACTGAGGGCATCAGCCAGCAGCCCTGAACCAGCGCCCACGTCCAGTATTTTCTGCGCTCCGCCAATTCCAAAGCGTTGCAGCCGCGCGAAAAGTTCGGGCGGGAACGAACGGCGGTAACGCACATAGTCGGTGGAGGCGGGGGTGAAATCCATCGGCTAACACAAGTCCAGGGAGACGATAAAACAGACAACGAATCAACAATACCGCCAGCGCCCAGTTTCTCATAGTCATCATTTTCCATCATCACGCGGTCAGCCAAGTGGCGCCGGAAAATCCCAACGGCAACACCAATTGCGGGTGCGCTGGCGATCGCGGTGCTGTTGATCGGTTACTGTGCTGGTGCGGTTGTCGGTGTCGTGGCGGGCGTTTCAGTTGGGGCAGCGTCCGGGCCAGCAGCCGATTGGGCCTCAACCGCCTCAACCGCAGGTTGAGTGGTCGGGGCAGTGATCGGGTCATTGGCAGGGGCGCTGGTGGGGGATGGTGCGCCTGATTCATGCGCCGGTTCGCTTTGCATCAAAAGGTTGTACAACGTCTGTTTGGCTTGTTCTGCCGTGCGGTATTTGTTCTCCTTGATTTCCTGACTGATGGTTGCAATGGCGTTGTTGAAGCTGTTGATTTGCGCAATGCGTTCATCAAGCGAATCATTTTTCAGATCATCCGCCAGCGTTTCGACCGGCACGTGCCACTGGCCGTTGGTTTGTTCCAGCCGCACCGGGGGAGACTGCACATCTTTGAACGTGACAACAGCATTATTGCCATCAATGCTTTCGGTGGCTTGATTCAGGTAGGATAGATCAGGTTCGGCGCTGGCTGGCAGTGGGCCGATCAGCGTGGCGGCCTGATCTGCTCCCCAGGCACTTAAAGCGTTGGTGTGCAGGTCATGGACAACCACCGCCGTCTGGATCATGGCGTTGATCATCTGCTGTTGTTGCGGATTTTCAGCCAGGAGAATGGATTTCAAACTGGCGGTGTCGGCCTGTTGGATTGCTATCGCCAGCATTTTCAGCGTTCCGCGCGGCGTGGAGCGATCGGCGGGAACATTTTGAGTTGGCAGCTCCTGGGCGGGTGCGATGCAGGTGAGAATCATCAGCAGCAAACCCGTCAGCCCAACGATGCAGTATTTCATCTTCCGTACTTTCACAATGGTTAAGTGCTGAGGCCCAAATCGTTCATTGCGCACCCATTGACGCAATAATTGAAGCTGGGATTTTTCTCCAGCCTGAACCATTGTGCCGGCCTTTACTCAGGCGGGCAAGAAGCCGCCCGTTTCCAGCAGAATCGTCCGACGCGCAAAGGCGGCCGCCCGCCTTCCCCAGACGCTGCGCACGCAATTATCGCCGGCGCCATTTTGCGCAAGGTCAGCTGGCGCCCCCGTTCGCGGGTTGATCCGTTATTTGGAGAAAAAGTTCCAGGAAAAACCGCCGTTGAGATTCGACGTTGTCTGCCCGGAGTATGAGCCGTTGCTGTTGTAGTAGTTTTGTCCACCGAAAGGATTGGACATTGACTGCCCTGAGTATGAGCCGTTGCTGTTGTAGTAGGTCTGTCCGCCGAAGATATTTGACGTTGACTGCCCTGAGTATGAGCCGTTACGGTTGTAGTAGTTCTGTCCGCCAAAGATGTTTGACGTTGACTGCCCTGAGTATGAGCCGTTGCGGTTGTAGTAGTTTTGTCCGCCGAAAATGTTGGACGTTGACTGTCCGGCGTACGAGCCGTTGCTGTTGTAGTAGTTCTGCCCGCCGAAGATATTTGATGTTGTATATCCCGGAGAAGTTCCGCCGGAATTGTTGGAGGGAAATACCTGAGCCGTTGCTGGCGAAGACATGGCCAGCGTTATCATCGCTGCTGCCATAGCCGAAAAAGCCAATCGTCCCAAATTACGATAAACAGGTTGCTTGAGCGGATTCATAGGTCACGACCTCGCGTTAAAAGATAAACCTTACATCGTACTCCGGCTGCAACCATAGCAAAAACATGCAGAAACGGTCAAGAAATATCCGGTAATTCTGGCTGGGAATTTTGGATCAGTAAAAAAAGGGTTGTTTGTAGTCATGCCGC
Organism: Phycisphaerales bacterium; assembly: GCA_020847375.1. GTDB lineage: Bacteria > Planctomycetota > Phycisphaerae > Tepidisphaerales > Tepidisphaeraceae > JADLCB01. Next base: position 154,275 of record JADLCB010000014.1, read on the forward strand.
TGATATCGGGCTATTTTGTACTTGTAACACGGTATTGGCCGTGGTATACCACGTGATGTCATGATTGATCGGACTTATAACCGGCTGAAAGAGTCAATCTATCGCGGTCGTCTGCGACCCGGTCAGCGCATTGTCGAGCGAAAACTGGCGCACCGACTGGGGATCAGCCGCATACCGTTGCGTGAATCGTTGCGGCGGCTGGAGGCTGAGGGGCTGGTGCGTACGATTCGCAACACGGCGACGTTTGTCGAAGATTTTGCACCGGCGGATATTCTGGAAATCTATTCGATGCGCGTATTGTTGGAGCCTCACGCAGCCTATCTGGCAGCGCCCAAGGCTGATGCGGGATTGATCAATACGCTAAAGCGGCTGTGCGCCCAAATGACCATCCATACACTCAAGGGGGACATTCCGCGTCTGGATCGTACAGACTATCAGTTTCACCGGGCGATTGTGGCGGCCAGCGGGCACAAACGGTTGCTGCACGCTTATGACAGCGCGCATATTCAGATCGTCGGGCCGCAAACTCAGTATGCTGACCTGATGGCCATGCCAAGCGATGCCAGCGCTCAGCAACATGCCGAGATTATCCAGACTCTGGAAGTGCATGATGCCGAAGCCGCCCGACGCGCAGCCTACGAGCATGTGCAGCGGTCACGAGTGGGCATTGAAAAACTTTTGCGCAGCAAGGATCAATCGGCGCAACGTGAGTGCAACCCGTGGCAATCGCGGTAAATCAATGACAGCCAAACCCGTCAGCACGGGTTTGCCCAGCCGTAGTCGGTTTTGTGCAGCAGCGTAAACTTAGCCCTGTATTGTCTGCCAGGTTCCGCTTTCGACACTGGCCAGGATCGCGCGGTTGACTTTCAACGTCTGCAGGCCTTCAGCCAGCGAGCATCGCGGCGCTTTGGCGTGTTCAATGGAATCCATGAATGCGCTGGCCTGTGACGAGAAGGCGGTGTCGCGCTCCAATGGTGTTGAAGGGGCATAATTCCATCCGCTGTCCGGTTTTTCCATCCAGCCCCAGCGGTTGTTGTGCAGTTCCAGCCGGACGGTGGCTTTCGGGCAGATGACGGTCACGGTAAATTCGTTGGCCGACTGATGCTGATTCAGGCTGTACAACCCCATTGTCGCGCCATGTCGGGCGATGACGTGGACCGTATCTTCGACGTTCACATCCGCCAGTACCTTGTGATCCAGATCAGCAACCAACCGAGTGACCGGGCCGCCGAACCATTCGGCGGTGTTCATCAGATGCGTCATTGCATCCTGAACCGCACCACCACCGCTGGCGCGCGAGGCGTAATACGTTTTGGCGTAGGCAGGGCGGTAGGTGGGAAAGTTTTGGCCGGTGACGCCGACGATCTGCAGTGGGGCGCCGAATCGACCTTCGTGAATGGCTTGGCGCATTTCCGCCAGAACCGGATAGGACCGCAGCACATAGGCGGTAACGGCGGTCAGTTTTTTCTCCGCCAGGATCGACTGCAATTCCGGTATTCCCTCCAGGGTGACACTTAACGGTTTTTCAATCAGCACATGCACACCGGCTTGCGCCAGGCGCGTGGCAATGGGAATATGCAGCGGGGCCGGCGTTGCGATAACGGCTGCCTGAAATTTATGACGGGCCAGTGCCTCGTCCAGGGTCGGCCAGGCGTGCTGAAGTTTGTAGCGCTCGCGGATGGTGTTGCGCAGTTGTTCGTTGGGTTCGACGATGGCAATCTGGGCGCGATTGGTCGCCAGAAAACAACGAACATGACGTTCGCCAATCGACCCGGTTCCGATGACAAGTATTTCCATAAGATGATCTCACTTTCAGTGCTTCAAACTCGTTGCTCGTAATTTAGAATGTTATCGCCAAGTATCAACTGCGCCAGTCAGCAGGGCAGCGCCGAGACTGGTTGGTTCGGGTGAATCCACCACGGCGGCGGTGGCATTGATTTTATCGGCCTTGAGTTTTCGTAACAATCTGCTGCGGGCAGCCCCGCCGAGACAAAAGATCTGGCTGGGTTTTTGTTGCGGGCAAAGATGGCGCACCTGATCAGCCAGCGCATCGGAAATTGCCTGATAAATAGCCAGAATATGATGGCCATGCGGATTGTTCGCAGGCGTACCGATGAAGATCGGTTTACCTTCGCTGCGCGAAGCGGCGATATCCAGGGATACCGGATTGGTGGCTGGGTTGACCTGTTCAGCCAGTTGGTTCAGTTCATCCCAGGTGTGTTGAGATGCTGAGCTTCGATAGTACGTTTCCAGCAGATGAGCGGAGATATCGCTGACCATCATCCGGTAGTAGTAACCTTCACGAAACGACGGGCCTTGATAAACGCCGCTGGTTTGTAAGGCGGGATCGAATTGGTCGGACAGGGTCACACTGGCCAGGGCGGTTCCGGTGGTTTCCGAGACAACGCCGGGACGAATGTTGCCGGCTGCAATTGCGCCAGCGTATTGATCCAGACATCCAAGATAAACCCGCAGCTTGTGCGGCAGATGCAGTTGATCAGCCGTCTGGGGCAGTATGTTTCCGACAAGTATGCCAGCCCGTTGAATTTGTGGCCGGCGGATATGGTGCAGTTTCAGTGTCTCAATGACTGGTTGACGCCATTGCAGTTGATGAATGTCAATCAAGCCGGTTAATCCGGCAGCGCCCGCCTCGGTGACGTGCTGACCGGTAAGCCAGTACGTCAGGTAATCGCCGATCAGAAAGAGTTTGTGGGCGCGCTGAAACAATTCAGGCTGATGCTCGCGCAACCAGTGCAGCTTGGCGGGCATGAACTGGCTGTCCCATTCAGGCAGACCGGTTTGCTGGTAGAACTCAGGCCGCTGACTGAGGGTGCTAATGATGGGCGCCACCGGTTGAGCGCGTCGGTCGGTCCATAGAATGATCGGGGTTAACGGTTGATCCTGATCATCCAACAGAACGAAGCTGTTGGTCTGAGTGGCGAAAGAGATCCGCGCGACAGCGGCGAACTGCTGAGGGTTATCACGATGAAGCTGATTGGCAAGCGTGATAATGGCTGCACGAAAATTATCGACTGATACTTCGTGCCAGCCGGGATGCGGGTGCGTTGTCGGCAGCGGCGCCCTGGCCAGCGCCAGCAGCCTATGATTTTCACTGAAAATCGCGGCCTTGATAAAGGTTGTGCCCAGATCGAAGGTCAGAATCGTTGACGCCATGGCGGATTGATCTCCATCGACATTTGGTCTGCTACCGCCAGTGCGCTGTGGTCAGTTTCAGCCTGGCGCAACGTGTTGCAGCCCATTACTTTTCTGCGATGGCGGTTAACAATTTTTCGGATGTTGCAACCAGCAACTCGCCTGACTGGGGGCTGGCGAAGAGCGCAATGCCCGATTCGTAGGCTTTTTGGTCGACGGCCTGTTGCGTCACCAGGTATCCATCAAGGTGGCCGTTGGCAACGGTAACGATGTGGGCATTGGGGAATTTCTGGCGAAGCTCAATGGCGAATTCGACAAAAACCTCGCCTGGCCAGCCAACAAACTGCAAATCGCCCACGCGAATCACCTGAATAACCACAGGCAAAATGCTTTTGACGGTTCGTGCCAGTTGGTCGGTGGCGGCGGCACGACTCAACGTTACCGTTTCTTCCGCGCCAAACCAGTCAACTTCAGCCGTACGGATGGTGGTGCGGGGCGCGTGATCGCGACGCAGTTGATCAAGGCGATTCCTAGCGGCGGTTTCCTGCTTTTCAGCTTCGGCGATCGATGGAAAACTGCGAACGGGCAGGTCAATTTCGGTTGTGCGCGCCTGCAACTGCCATGAATTGACTGGTTTAGCGGTAGCCAGCGCCTTGGTAATGCTGCTGGCCAGCAATCCGCCCAGACGGTCGGCCTGCTCAAAAGTATTCTGACTGACGACGTGCCGCGGACTTTGGTTGCCGCTGGCGCCCATGTGATAGACAAAGGGAAGATCAGGCGCCAACAGTGTCTGCTGGAGATGCGTTCGCGCCAATCCGGGAAAATCCCCGCTGATCAGGGTTGAATCCTCATGCAGCACGGTGGGGTGCATCGAACAGACCGCCATGATGGCGATGGGTCGGGTCGTACCAGCTTCGTAGGCGGCTAAGACGGGTATTTCACGGATACGCGGGCCAGCCGGATCGTGACGATTAGTACCCAGGCCGGTGCTATCGGCTATCGCGGTTACGAGTGTTGCGGGTTTGGCATTTTGTTTGGCCAGCCCGGCGACACGGATGATTGCTTCTTCCAGTTTCTGCAGATATTCCGGATCGGGCCGGGGTACGGCGGTGTCATGCGAAGTACAGAGGATTTCGCAGGCAACCGGCGCGGAATGGGTGTGGCTGGCGGTGAGCATGACCTGAGAGGTCGAGATTCCGAGCTGGCTGGCGATTTTCTGGCGGGCGCGGCGACACAGATCATTGGGCAGGTACAAAATATCGTTGCCGATGAACACAACTGGATGCTGACCATCGTCCAACCAGAGCGCAGAAGTGAACAAACGGTCATGAACGCCGGTATGATAGCGCTCGACGTGGGGGTAGCCATGCAAAAATGACCGTTTTTCTGGGGTAATATCAAGTTGTGCCGCGCCAGCCAAAGATGATTTCGCCACGATGTCGCCTTTTCCTTTCATAGTTGACAACAACGACCATGTTCAGTATAAACATAATATAACATGATTGAACACGATCATGCAACCTTCAGTCCTCAAACTCGCCGTCAGCGCATTCTAGAGCGCTTGGATAGCGATGGCGAATGTTCAATTGATCAATTGGTTAAGGAATTTGGCGTCAGTGGTATGACGATTCGCCGGGATTTGAGTGATCTGGAAGCGGCGGGTTCGATCATTCGCACGCACGGCGGAGCGGCGCCCAGCGGGCAGGTGGTGTTCGATTTTCAGTTCCTGCAGCGGATTCGCCTTCGCGCCCATGAAAAAGAAGAAATTGCCCGGGTGGCGGTCAGTCTGGTTCAACCCGGACAGCATGTGTTTCTTGATTCCAGCAGCACAACACTGGCGATAGCGCGGCAAATTAAAACATTAAGTAGCGTTACGGTTGTAACGACTTCCCTGCCGGTGGCTGCGACGCTTTTTGGGTTGGACCATGTTGAGGTGATCTTGCTGGGGGGGCAGTTGCGCAAAAATGCGCCGGATCTGAGTGGCCCCATCACTGAGCGAGCGATCGAGGTGTTGCGCGGACATGTGGCGTTTATCGCCTGCGACGCGGTGGATGAGCGCGGCGCGGTCAGCACCAATTCGGTACAACTGGTTCGGCTGCTTGGTTTACTGGAACGATCGGTGGAACGGCGGTATATCGTTGCCGACCATACGAAACTTAACAGCACTGCCTTGATGCAGTTTGCGGATTTGCGCCAGTGGGATGGATTGATTACCGACAGCAGCGCCTCGCCCAAGGCCCTTGAGACGTTGCGCCAGTCGGGAGTGAAAGTGTTTATACCTCCAATGATGAAAGGTTGATAATGAACAGTGTGCTGATTCAAAATGCGCGTGTACTGGAGCCAGGGGTTGGAATCGTTGGCCATTCGCTGCTGATCAGCGATAAACGTGTCGCAGCGATTGATCCGGTCAATACCCCGGCAGCGCAGACGATCGACGCGGGTGGTCGGTTATTGACGCCTGGCCTGATCGATATGCACACGCACGGGTTTGGCAGGGATTTGTATGAGCATGGTCCCGAGGCGATGCGGCGTATTTTGTCAGCACTGCCGCAGTTCGGCGTCACCTGCATTACCCCGACTCTTTACGCGAACTTGACCCGGGCGCATCTGGGCGAATTATCAGCCCTGGGCGCCATTGCCCAGGCAGATGATCAGGACGTGGCGATAGCGGGTTTTCACCTGGAAGGGCCATTTTTGGCACTGCCCGGAGCCGGAGCGTCGACGCTCGATGGGGATGTGGCACTGCTGGATGATCTGCTGGATGCCTGTAAACGGGTGGCAGCGGTGTCGATCAGCCCGGACACGCCGAAGATCGGCCCGGTGATCGAACATCTGCGCGATCGTGATATTGCGGCATTCATAACGCACACCAAGGCTAGCGCCGAACAGACCGAGCAGGCGATTCAGCTCGGGGCCAGGCATGCCACGCATTTTTACGATGTGTTTTATGCACCAGAGGTAACTGACCTGGGGGTGCGGCCAGTCGGAGCGGTCGAGTCGATTCTGGCGGATCCGCGCGTGACGGTCGATTTCATTGCTGATGGAATTCATGTGCACCCGACTGCCATTCGGGCTGCACTGGCGGCCAAAGGGCCGGCCGGTGTGGCGCTGATTACCGATTCATACTTCGGTGCGGGTCTGCCTCCGGGCATTTATGAAAATGAGGGCGGTTATTCGGTGCGCGTTACTGATGGCGATGCGCTGCGCATCCACGAACCGGGCAGCAGCCGGCACAACGGGTTGTCGGGAAGCGGGCTGACCATGAGTCGCGGCGTCAGCAATCTGCGCAAATGGTTGAATTTGCCGGAGCATGCGGTCTGGCAAATCGCCACGCGCACGCCGGCGACGGTTCTGGGGCTGAAACGCAAGGGGAGTTTGCTGGCTGGCTGTGATGCGGACCTGGTGTTGTGGGATGACGATGGCAGCCTGTTGACAGCCAGATACACCTGGGTTGGCGGCAGGAAGGTCTATTCCTCCAGCAATGCATCGTAAATTGTGAATGTACAGGCAACAATGGATTTATTTGTTTCAACAGGACTTTAACGAAAGGAGAGAACTGAATGAGCCGTTTTGACTTTGAACCATCACCCCATGTTCCGTTCCGGGACAAGGAGGCGATTGCGCGTTGCCGCGCGATTCGTCGCGAGGATATGGAGAAGCACCCCAATCCTGACTTTAAGATCCGGGTCGTGGATGATCGGGACATCGAGCCGATCATCGTTGCTGACATGGTGGGTCGCATCGTCCGGGCGCGGCAGGAGGGACGCAAATGCGTCATGATTCTGCCCAATCCGATGCCCACCTACCGCATTATCGCACGCATTCTTAACGCCATGCGGCTGGACTGCTCGCACGTGTTTGGCTTTGCCATGGATGAGTATGCGGATCAGGACGGGCGCATCGCCCCGCCGGATTGGGAGTTTGGTTTCGTTGCTGCGCTGCATAAATACTTCTGGGCCGAATTGGATGAGGATCTGCGGCCGCCGCTTAAACAGATCATCGGGCCTACCAACAAGACGGTCGATGTCTACGACAAGATGATCGCCGATGCAGGTGGAGCAGAGATTTGTTACACCGGGCCGGGTTGGACCGGGCATGTGGCCTTCATCGAGCCTGATGCGCCCGAGTTCGATGCGCCGCTGGAGGAATGGATGAAGATGGGGACGCGCATCTGCACGCTCAGCCCGTTCACCCTTGCGCAGAACTCATTGTACGGAAGCTTCGGCAAGAGCGGCGATCTGGCCGCCGTCCCGCCCAAGGCCGTGACGATCGGGCCGGCCACCGTGGTAAACGCCAGAAACCGCATGGAGTTTGCAGCCATCGGTGTACACGGGACGAGCACTTCGTGGGAACGCATGATTGCCCGGTTGTGCTATCACGGACCGGTTTCGCCGCAGCTGCCAAGTTCCATTCACCAACGTCTGCGGACCGACTGTTATATCTCTGAAACAATCGCCGCCAACATCGAGCCAGACTGGCTCAAAGGATACTAAACATGACTGCAACACAAGCATTTTCAACCCTGGAGTGGGGACGCGTTGATCTGAACCAGGTTCCCAATCTGGTCACGAAGACACCCGGACCCAAGAGCCACGAATATCACACCCGCTGCACCAAGTATTTCAAAGGTCTCAGCGGACAGGTCAAGCTTTTCCCGGTTGTGTTTGACCGTGGCGAAGGCTGCGTGCTGCACGACGTGGACGGCAACAGCTACATCGACTTTTCCAGCGGGATTTATGTGACGACGCTGGGGCATTGTCATCCGGAGATTTCCGAAGCCATTGCCAAGATGTCGCATACGCTGATGAACGCCCACGACTTTGTGTCGCCGGTTAAAACGGAGCTGTGCGAAAAGCTGGCGGAGATTCTGCCCGGCGATTTGAGCGGTTTTCAGTTTTATGATTCCGGTACGACGGCGGTGGAAGCCGGTCTGCGCGTTCTGCGGGCGGCAACGGGCAAGAACGAAATCATCTCCTGTTTCAACGATTTCCACGGCAAGAGTTATGGCAGCGTCTCCCTGGCTGAGATTCGCAGCAAGGTTTATGGTCCGGTGCGGGCGCCAGGGATGCACATGGTTCCGCGCCCCAATCCGTATCGTCCGATGTGGACCAAGGCGGATGGGACGATTGATACCGATGCCTATCTTGATTTTTATGATCAGTATCTGGGTCGGGCGACGGTGCATGACGTGGCCGGTTTCTGTCTGGAACCGATCCAGGGATGGGGTGGTTCGGTCATGCCGCCGGATGACTTTTTCCCGAAATTGCGCAAATTCTGTGATGAGCGCGGTCTGTTGCTGATGGTTGACGAAGTTCTGGCGAGCTGGGGGCGCACGGGCAAATGGCTGTGCGTTGAGCACTGGGGCATTGTTCCCGATGTCGTCACCATGGGTAAAGGGTTCGGCAACGGTTTCCCGGTGACGTGTGTCGCCGTGCGTGAGCCGTATAAGGAAAGTTTTGAAAAGATCAGTGCCAGTTCCAGTTATGGTGGCAACCCAGTGGCTTGTGCAGCAGCACTGGCTTCGACGGTGGTCATCGAGCGTGACAATCTGCTGGCGCATGCGACCCACCTGGGTGAGATTGCGCTGAAGCATATGAACCAGATGAAGGCCAAGCACAGCATCATCGGCGATGTGCGTGCCAAGGGCTGCCTGATGGGCATCGAGCTGGTGAAGGATCGCAACACCAAGGCACCATTCGATGAAGCGGGCAAGCGCGTTTATCAAAAGGCGTTTGCCAAGGGCCTGGCGTGGATTCCGGCAGGGCACATTTTGCGCATGAGCCCTCCGATCATCATGGATGAAAAGACGCTGATCAAGGGTCTGGACATCATTGATGAATCCATTGGAGAAACCGAGCGCGAGCTGGGCTGCAAGTAAACGGCAGCCACAGGCCACATGATTTTCGGATGTGTGATCCAGGCAGTCGTCGGCAGTGACCTCCAACAGGCAGGCACTGCTGACGGCTGTGTTGGCCGCAATGGATGACACTTGTTTGCGTTGGGTTGTGTGGTCGGCGCATAATGCACGTTATTGATCGGCGGGCAAACGTTGTCCGCGCGTGCGTCAACGGGATCTGTGCACGATCAAAAGTGATGAGCAAGGCAGAACTTTTTGGGGCTTAATTATGAATGTTATCGATACATTTCGCTTGAATGGAAAAACGGCGTTGATGACGGGTGGCGCCGGTCTGTACGGTCAGCAGATCGCCCGGGCGCTGGCGATGGCGGGGGCTAAAACGTTCATGGCCAGCCGCAATCTGGAAAAACTGGACAAGCAGGCGCAGATTTTTCGTGATGAAGGTCTGGATGTCACCGCCTATCAACTGGATCAAAGCGATGAAAAGCAGATTTTGAAATTGCGTGACCGGTTGAATGAGGAAACCGGCGGCGTTGACATTCTGATCAACAACGCCGTGATCCGGTGTATGAGCAGTTGGGAGGACGATGCGGATAATCTTCGCAAATCGCTGGATGTGAACATCACCGGCGTGTTTTTGATGACCCGCGTTTTTGGCGACCAGATGGCGGCCCGCGGCGGCGGGAGCATTATCAATATTGGTTCGATCTATGGGATGGTCTCGCAGGACTATTCGCTGTATGAGGGAACCGATATGCACGGTGATATTCCCGATTACTGGATGCACAAGGGGTCGATGGTTCAGTTCACCCGCTTTGCCGCAGCCAAACTTGGCCCGCATGGCGTGCGCGTGAATACGGTCAGCCCCGGTGGGTTGTTCAACAACCAGAACCCAATCTTCGTCAAGCGTTACAATGCCCGGACGTTTCTTGGTCGGATGGCGAATCAGACGGATCTCATGGGCACGATCGTGTTTCTGGCATCGGATGCGTCAGCCTATGTGACAGGTGTCAATATCCCTGTTGATGCTGGGTTTACAGCTAAGTGAGCGATGGACCATGCTGGGTAAATTGTTTGATCTGACCGGCAAGGTGGCGCTGGTTGCTGGTGGCGGTGGCTATCTTGGTTATTCCATCTGCCGGGCGCTGGCGGCCCATGGTGCGCGTGTCGGCGTTGGCGACATCAACGAGCAGGCAATTCATCGCAGCGTCGATGCGGTGCAAGGCGATGGAGGCCAGGCGGTTGCTGTGCAACTGGATAGCGGCAAGGAAGAATCGATTGAGCGGTCGCTGGATCAGGTTCAGCAGTCGTTGGGGCCGGTGAGCATCGTGGTGAATTGTGCCACAACGGCCACAGGTAAGAGCCACGAAAATCTGACCGTGGAAGATTGGCAGACTTGCCTGCAGACGACTTTGGTTGGCGAGTTTTTGATCGCGCGCTCGGCAGCGAGGCGCATGATCAAACAAGGTGGCGGTGGGAGCATCATCCACTTTGGTTCGATGTACGGCATGGTCAGCCCCAACCCCGTTGCCTACGGCGATAAAATGCCGATGAATCCCCCGGATTATGGTGCGGCCAAGGCGGGCGTGTTGCAACTGACACGCTATCAGGCCGTGTTGTGGGGTAAGCATGGCATTCGTGTCAACGCTGTTGTGCCCGGGCCGTTTCCCAATCCTGGCGTTCAAGCGAAGCATCCGGATTTTGTTGATCGCCTGAGTCAACGTGTGCCGATGGCCCGGATAGGGCAGGGTGATGAAATTGCCGGTGCCGTCGTTTATCTGGCTTCGTCAGCCTCCAGCTATGTCACGGGCACATCACTGGTGGTCGATGGGGGATGGACAGCCTGGTGAAGACTGCTGGGACACTGACAAGCAGGTGACATGCGGTGGATGCGACTGTTGTGATTATTACTGTGCTGAAAGCTGAAGTAGCAGCTACAACTTTTTTACTCTTGCGAGTTTGATTATGGCGAAACCACTGGTTCGTGATCGTGATAATATCCGCCTGGCGATGCTGGGCATGGTTGAGGGTAATGGTCATCCGTTTAGCTGGAGCGCCATTGTCAATGGAACGTACAACGCCAGCGAAATTATCGCTGGCGGCTATGGGGGTATTGTTGATTATCTGAAGATTCAACCGCCGGGCGCTCTGGGAATTGCCGGCGCCAAAGTGACGCATGTCTGGTGCGACAACCGTGCTGATGCTGATCGTGTTGTGCGCGCTTCAGGCGTGGCGCACGCTGTTGACCGGGCGGAGGATGTGATCGGGCAGGTCGATGCGGTGATCGTGGCGACGGATAAGGGTCACGAACACGTGGATCGCGCCCGGCCGTTCATCGAGGCGGGCCTGCCGGTGTTTATTGATAAACCGTTGACGGATCGGGCGGACCACCTGCAGCAGTTCATTGACTGGCAAAGGCAGGGCAAGGCGCTTATGTCAACCAGTGCCATGCGCTACGCCAGGGAATATCTCGACCTGAAGGCGCGCCTGAACGAAGTGGGCCAACCGCGGCTGATTATCGGCAACATGCTTAAAGACTGGGAACGCTACGGTATTCATGCCCTGGAGGCGGTCTATCAACTGCTGGAACCAGGTGGCTGGCAGTGGCTGACCAACAGCGGCGATGAAAAGGCGAGCATTGTTCATATTCATCATCGCAGTGGCGTTGATGTGGTGCTGAATGTGATCAAGGATATGATTGGCGGATACGGAATCGTGGGTATTTATGGAACCACCGGTTATGTGCAAACCAAGTTGAGCGACACGTTCAATGCCTTCAAGTCGCAACTGGTGACCTACATCGATTATCTGCGCAGCGGGGAGCTGCCGTTTTCCTTCGATCAGACGGTTGAACAGATGAAAATCATCATCGCAGGCATCCTCAGCAAGGAACAGGGCGGTCGGCGTGTCGAGATCGACAGCGTTTTATAGGCCGGCATGATTTTTTTGGTTTAATAGTAATCCATACTTTTTTAATAGTGAGCATTTTTATGAGTTCATCACCTCAAAGTCCGTATGCGGCGTCACCAGGTTCGGCAGCGGGGCAGTCCAATCAGCCCGTGCTTTTGCGTCCGAGCCGGGTGCTGCAGAAAATGCGTGCCGGTCAGACCGCCGGTTGTGTGAAGTTGAATCTGGCTGATGCGCGCGTTGCCGAAATTGCGGCGCTGACCGGTATTGACTGCATCTGGGCCGATCTGGAGCACGTGCCCAATACGCTGCACGACATCGAAAACCAGGTGCGGGCAGCCAAGATGCACAACACGGATACGATTGTTCGTGTTCCGCGCGGCAGTTATTCGGATTTGATCTATCCGCTGGAGATGGATGCTGCCGGCATTATGGTTCCGCACGTTAAGACGGCTGCCGAGGCGCGGTGGATCGCCCAGCAGACCAAGTTTCAACCCGTCGGTCGGCGCGCCCTTGATGGCGGCAATGCTGATGGGGCTTACTGCGGCGCTGACATGTCGGACTATATCCGCCACGCCAATGAGCAGCGGTTTGTCATCGTTCAGATTGAAGACCCTGAAGCGATGGACGAGCTGGACGAAATAGCAGCCGTACCCGGGGTGGACATGATTTTCTTCGGCCCGGGCGATTTCAGCCATGGCCTGGGCATTGCCGGTCAAATCAACGACCCGCGCGTGGTCGCAGCACGGAAGGCGGTTGTGCAGGCGGCTTTGAAACACGGCAAGTTTGCCGGTACGGTGGGGGGGCTGGGTAATCGTCAGGAACTGATCGACATGGGGTTCCGCTTTTTGAGCATCGGGGCTGATGTTGTGGCGATCTACGAATACTTTGCCAACATCGCCAAAGCCTTCAAATAATTTTTTTCTCAAAGAATAAAATAAAAACACCAGATCACGGGCAACCATGATCTGGTGTTTGTTGTCAGGGACAGGCTTGCCGGCTTAGCTCAGTCGGGCAAAACCGCTTTGTTTGACCGGGCTGCCCAGTCGTTTTTCCGCGTCGCCTTTGGCCATCGCATCCGCCAGTTCCGCATAAACTTCGTCAGCGGCCAGGAGATATTTCTCCACGTGCCCAGGCTGGTGGGCGAGCGTGGGATAGAATGAAGCGCCGGTCAGGTAACCGTGATCGAGCATACGCACGGTGTAGAGCGTCATCAGGGCAGCGCCCTGCGGGTGATCGAAGGCGTAGTGGGCGATGCAGGGGTGTCCGGCGACTTTCAGAGGCAACTTGTGTTTTTGTGCCAGCTTGGTCAGACCGTTGGCGTATAGCTTGCCGATATTGTCAACGTGGGCCGGAACATCGTTTTCCTCCATGACCTTCATCGTGGCCAGTGCTGCAGCAAAGCCGACACCTTCGGTCCAGTAGGTGCTGGAGATGAAGCTGTCCTGGGCGGATGCCATGACCTGCTCGCGGCCGAGAACCGCGCCGATGGGATGACCATTGCCCAGTGCCTTGGCAAAGACGGCAATATCAGGATCGACACCATAGCGCAGATGCGCCCCGCCACGGGCCAGGCGGAAACCCGCTGAGATTTCGTCGAAGATGAACACCGCGCCGCATTCGTGCGCCAGCGCCTTGGCCTGCTGGAGGAACTGATTTTGCGGTTCCTGGTTGCGGGTTGGTTCCATGATAACGGCGGCCAGGTTTTTGCCGTGTTTGGCGACAATTTCCTCAAGCTGTTTGATCTGGTTGTATGCGAAAGGAAGCGCGGTGGCTTTAAGGCCGCGCGGTACGCCGGTGGGGGACAAACCGGGCAGGAGGTGCCCATCGAGTGCGCCGTGTTCGCCGAGATTGGCAGCCAGATACCAGTCTGACCAGCCGTGATAACCGCAGAAAGCGACGACATCGCGGCGGGTGTGGGCGCGGGCGATACGCACGGCGACCGCCATTGATTCGCCGCCGGTTCGGGCGTAGCGAACCGCGCCGGCCCAGGGGTGCCAGTCGATCAATTTCTGGGCAACCTGAACCTCTTCGGGATTGTTCAATGTACAGAATGAACCGCGCTGAATGCGGTCAATCACGGCTGCCGTGACCTCCGGATGATTGAACCCCAGCAGGCATCCGCCGATGCCGTTGGTCACCATATCGATCAGTTTGTTGCCGGACAGATCCGTGACCTGGCAGCCGGCAGCTTCACGGTAGTAGGCCGGCCAGCGATCCGGTGCAAACATTTCCGGGCGTTTGCTCAGCAGTTGCGTACCGCCGGGGATCATGGTTTTGGCCAGTTTATACAGGCCCTGGTTATCCCCGGCATCGATCAGTTGCTGGATTTGGGCTGAACGGTTGGGACTGAGTGTTGCGGTCATGGTTCGACTCCTTTGGTAAAGAACTATTGTTGGTAAAAAACTATGGTTGAATCGTTTGGTCCAACTGGACAAGGCATTGTTCCAGATCTTTGCGCATCAGGGCATCGGCTTGATCGGGTGAGGCGTTCACCATCGCTTCGATCAACTCGACGTGGTGATTCGGTTCGGCCGAGAGCACCGGCGGTATCAGGATTTCGACGGACAGAAACAGGCCGACGCGCAGAACTCGACGCAGCGCCTTGACCAGGGCATCGCAACCGCTCAGCTCCGCCAGCGCCAGATGCAGCTCAACTTCGAGCTTATAGTCCTGCGGCGTCATGGGCGGGGTGGCATCGCTGAGACGGGCCAGTTGCATGATACGTGCCTTGGCGCGACGCAGTGGCAGGCCGCAGTACATTCGGGCAGCCTGGCATTCCAGCGCCAGACGCAGAACGACCTGATCGCGTACTTCCTGACGGTTGAGCAGCCGCACCTGCGTGCCACGTTTTCCGATGGGTTGCAAAAGCCCTTCGGACTGGAGACGCACGAATGCTTCGGCTGATGGGGCCAGACTTACCCCGACTTCATCGGCCACCTGACGGCGATTGAGCAATTGCCCGGGGACGAGCTGACGGTTGAGCATCTTTTCGAGCAGGTGATCGTAGATCTGGTCCGACAGGGATCGATCATCCCGATGCGTCGAAGGTGACAGAATCCTTGACATGTCATATGATATATCACGATGCACCTGTTTTGTCAAGTTGGTTTTCGTCGCGACGAATTATTGAGGTTAATGGCAGGTGGTGCGTGCTTTGAGCAAATCGTTTACATCAGGAGATAAAAAAACGACGGCGTACTTGTGGTACGTCGTCGTCCTCTCTCACTCTCTTCACCCGTATTATAGACCATGTCCAGTGATTACACAACAATTTATTTTCGACATTACGACGTTTATTAAGTGTAAAATGGGGAAACTTTGTCTTTGGAAAGGCTTGCGAGCGATCAAAACGAGGCCAAAATACAAGCGATTGTGTTGTGGTTGGCTGAACAAAGGCAGAAGCACGTATTTTGTTGATCAGTTGACCGACCAGCGTGGTTTGCCCAACCACTGACGCAAAACCTGTTCAGCCGGTTTGCCGGCGGGTGTGTATCCGCGATCTGACGGCCCGCTTTTATCAGGTGGCCATTCCCAGATCATAAAACCGCCCAACTGCGGATTGCCCCACCAACTGAGGAAAAATCCTTCATACAGACGGCGTTGCAGGTCCAGATCGATGGGTTCCGTGGGGATGGTGTAGTCCCACGGCGTGCTGGCAGCATTGGCCAGTGAGCACCAGCCAACTTCCAGAAACACAAGCGGTTTGCCTTGTTTGGCTTGAAAAGCGAGCAGATTCCTTTGGATTTCCTTCCAGCGCTGCTGGATCTGTTCGATGGTGACCTGGCGGTTATCACCGAGTTTGTAGTAGCTGTTCATGCTGATCAGATCGAGCTGATCCCAGAACTTGATGGAGCTGTAATGATCCCAGTTGGCGGAGTAGGTTAGCCGGCCTTTGTAGGTTTTGCGGACATAATCAATGGTTTGGCGCCATTGATCGACTTGCGGCTCGCTGGTAACCAGCTCCGAACCGATGACCAGAACATCAACGCCGGTTGCCTGGGCGATCCAGGCGAAATGACCGATCATGTCGCGATACGAATCGAACCATTGCGGCCAACTGATGGGTTTGAGCGTGCCGCGCCACTCGTTGCCGCGTGGCGCATCCAGCAGCACAATGGGCATGAGGATGACGCGCAGACCTTTGTTTTTGGCGTGCTGGATCAGGTCGGTCAATTGTTCGGAGGTGGGGGTCATGCGCATATCGAGATAGATATGGCTGCTGGTTCCATTTTCCTGGCGGGCATCAACCACCAGTAAAATTGTGTCGGCTCCGATGTCAGCGATTTGGTCGATGCTTTGCTTGTAGCGGTCGATCCAGTCCACGCGCTGAATCTGCATGCCGACACCGACCAAGGGAAGATCCGTGGTGGCCAGTGTGCGCGGTGGGCCGGATGGGCTGGTCGGATCGGACGAAGCGTGTGCGTTGCGCTGGCCAAACAGTGTCAGGGCGCAAATCGCCAGAAAAACGGTGGTGGCAGCGATGATGATGACGCGATTGAGTCGCATGGAGTCCAAAGCAAAGCATAAATAGTGCCTGCCTGCAATCAACCACGGAGGCGGAAAATTTGTGGCCGGGGTTTGAAGAAAAGGTATTGTCGATGGCGGGAGGGACGAGGTCAGATAGCGCGGGCAGGCAAAAACTAGAGCGGGTTGGGGGTTGGGTTTTCCTGGCCGCCGACCAGAAAAATGCTGTTTTTCCCGGATCGTTTTGCGCCGAACATCAGCGCTTGATCGGCGGCATTGATCAATTCGGGCACGTTGCTGGCATCGTAGGGATAGACAGCCAGCCCGCCGGAGATGGTCAGACTGCCGTGGCCTTGCGGGCCGAGAAAGGGGTATTCCTGGCTGGACAAGTTGCGCTTGAAACGATCCAGAATCTGCATGATGTTGTGCGGCACGCGCGAGACGGGCGTGCTGGTGGATTGGCGCGGTTGGCGCGGGCCTTCCTTTTCCCAGAAGACAACGGCAAATTCATCGCCGCTGACCCTGGCGACCAGATCATGATCGCGACAGCAGCGTTTGATGACGGATCCGGTCTGACGAAGGATTTCGTCGCCGATCACGTGGCCGTAGGTGTCGTTGTAGTTTTTGAAATTGTCAATGTCGAACATCAGCAGCGTGACGGGAAACCGCAGCGCTCGCGCTTTTTCGACGATACGCGAAAGAAAATGACGGAAGTAGCGACCGTTGTACAGGCCGGTCAATTCATCGGTAATCGCCAGTTTCTGCAGGGCACTGTGACGCTGTTGCAGAAGGATAAGTTTGGCCAGTGGCTCAGCCAGTTGATCCAGAAAACGGCGGGGGATGGTTTGATCTGCATCGTGGGTCAGATGCAGATATAAAATGCCCAACGATTCAGTTTCATGATGAATCGGATGCGACAGCAGCACGGAATCATCAGTGCTTTGCGGTGCGGGCTTATCCGGTGCGACCAGCTCCAGGCGCATATCCGAGCCGAGTTGTTCGTTCAGCAATTGCACGGCCCCGGCAGGGGCATCGGAGGGATATTGAAGCTGGGCATCGAGCATGAGGTCTGATACGTCAGCGACCAGCAGGGAGGCCGGGTCAGGCGGCGTGGCGCGAGCGACGTGAACCGGTTGGTCAGTCTGCCCTTCATCAGCCAGATGAAGCGAGATACTACCCAAAATCCGCTGCAGTTCCTGTGGTGTCGAGGGGTTGATCAGGTAGTCATCGCAACCATATTCCAGCATTTGACGCGAAACGGGTTCAAGCGTTGGCGAGCCGAACAACAGCAGGCGGGCAGGGCCGGCGATGCTGCGCAGCGCCTGCACCGCAGCCTGGGCACGGCGCGCGACAGGCTCGATGGCGGCTAGAACCGTCGTGAAGTGACCGGCAGCCAGTTCGGCAATGCCGTCAAAAACGGTGTGGACGGTCATGATCTGCGCTCCGGGCAGCGCCTGGCTGGCAGCAGCATACATCTGGCGATCATCGTCGCCGATCAGTAGGAGTTGTTCCTGAAGTATGCGGGCCATTGCAGTCTCTTGGTCATTCAGCGCCGCAGCGCTGGTTGGCAGTCACATTATACGCGGATCGATAATTCTGTTCGTCCTAAAAATCGGGTTGATCCTGAAGCAGGGCACGCAATTCCTCGGCGGTGAGAATTGGTTCGCCCATGGGATGATCCATCGTGCCGAGCTGGTATCGATCATCGGGTTGGTCCGCGAGTTTGTCTTTGCCAATCATATTTTCTGGATGTTCGCGCGGGTTGTCGATGGCGCGATCAACCGGTCTGGCCGGTGCCGATCGGTTGCGGGCAGCCGGATCAGTCGGTTGCGGAGTCGGCGGGGTGATTGGCTCATCCGGCGGAGCTTCCTCCAGTTCCACCTCCGGCCCCAGTGATTCATCAGGGACCTGACTGCCCAGACGCGGCCCGCTGATACGATGCAGACCATCGTCGGCGAGCAGCCCATCAGCCCCAAGCCGCAATGCCTCGGCCAGCGAAGACTGGCGGCCTTCCATGTCAGTCAACCAGATATCAATATGACTGAATCGTTTTTTGATGGTGGCGATGAAGATCAATTCTTCGGTAAACAGGCTGTTCAGGCTGATGATCAGGGCGCGATAGACCAGCGGTCGCTGGCAAAGTTCGGCCATGGCGGCGTAGGGGTCTTCCAGCTCGGCGCATTGAAAGCCCATGCGCGACAGTGAAGCCCGCGGTGCCCCGCGGCAGGAGGAATTGCCCACAATCAGGGCTTTGCCCACGGGTCTGGAAATTGGTATGGATGTACCGGACATCCCGCTCCCGAAAAGTCAGTTTTGCATCGCAAACAAGGCCGCATACATCATACCCGCGCCCCGATGGGGGGCAATTGGCGATCGGTGCAGGATTGGAAATAAGACAGCGGGTTTTGATGAAAAGGGAAAAGAATAACGCGCCTGCCAGCCGAGGGGGCTGTAACGGCTGGCGGGGTGCGCATATCGTGGGTCTGGCCAGGCGAGGGAAGGGCCTGTGCTGAGCTTCGGGCGACAACTTAGCTGAGCTGCATGCGCGATTCCTCGGGGGTCACTGATTTTTGCAGATATCCTTTCAGCGCCACCGGATCGAAGTAGATTTTATTGCGGCCGGTGCGAACCAGATGCTGATGGCGGAGCTGGGTGAGCGCCAAGCTGACCGTTTCGCGGGCTGTGCCGATGAACAGAGCAAGCTGTTCGTGGGTGATGTTCAGGCGAATTCCATTGGGTGTCGGTTGGGCGGCCGGCGAAGCAGCGAAGCGCAAAATCGCCTTGACAAGTCGACGCGGGATATCGTCGAAAATCAGGCTGGTTATTTCCTGGATGAAGTGGGCTGATAGCCAAGCCAGCAACTGACAGAGCTGAACGGCAGCGGCAGGGGCGGCTTGAAGAGCTGGCAGAAACTGATCAACACTGAGTCGCAATAACACTGTAGGCTCGACTGCCACTGCTTCCTCAGCGATGGGTACCGTCTGCGCCAGGGCAATGATACCGAACCATTCCGACGGGCCGAGAATGGTTAGAAGCCGGCGGCGCTGATTTTCCAGCAGATAGTGCAGGTGGACCTGCCCTTGGAGGATATAATGCACATACTTGTTGGGCGGGTCGGATCCATAAATTTGTCCACCCTGGGGTAAAACAATGCGCTGAACAGGGTTGGCGGGATTCTCGAAAATCTGGCGAATGGCTTCGGTTTCTTTTTTGCGGTCGTAGGTATTCATAAAGTTATCACTTCATGAGATTTATTCGGCGATCGGATCACTCGAATTGACGTGAGCTGCCCATACTTATTTCGACATATTATATCACGTGGAATTATGAAATTTCCATAAAATAAATTATGCGGATATTGGCATACCGCATAATAGTTAACGGCCGTAATATGGATAAGTTGCACACGCCTTGCGATTCGTTCCGCAGCGAAGTGTGAATTTGGAGCGCTTGACGCAATTGGGTCATTGCGTCGATGATTCACCGTGCGGTTTACACGTGAAATCCAGTTTTGGAGAGTCCATGAACGTTAAACAACAAATGGTCTTTATCATCGGGATGATTGCGCTGGCACTGGCGGGTGGGGCTTTGGCTCAGGAGAGTGCCCCGACGACTCAACCAAGCTCGTCCGCCGATCAGTTGCTGGATCGGATGCTCAAGTCTGGAAGTGCAAACGAAACGCTGGCACCTGCCACCAATGAGTCGGCGGACGATACCGCGCGTGATTCGTCCGCGGTAGCGCCGGAAGCGTCCAAAGTTACGGTCATGCGCGAAGGGAGCCATATTGTCGATCGCGCGGGCCGTTTGTCGCCCAGTCGCGATGGTCAGCAGATGCTGTTTGTTTTTGAATCCGATGGTCAGGCGCTGCAAGATCCGCCGATGACGGTTCTACCGAGTTTGAAGTTGATGGACATGGAATGGGCCAGGCAGACCAAAGGCCCGGATACCAAATTCCGGGTCACGGGCATGGTGACAGAATACAAGGGGCATAATTATATTTTGCTGGACAAGGTTGTTGTTATCACCGAACCCCAGGTTCAATGATTTTTTTAGCTCCTGCGTGGCTGGGTTTACTGTTGCCCTGGGCGCTGCTGGCGTTGTGGTTGTTGCGTCGCAGCAAGCGTAGTGCGCCCGTTCCGTTTGTAGCCCTGTGGCGGACGGAACATGATGCGGCACCCGTCATTCGCCGGCGCTTTGAATTTCCACTTCATCTGATACTGATTCTGCTGGCGCTGGGGTCGATCATTCTGGCAGCAGCAAAGCCGGGAATACGTTGGTCAACCGTCGTTGGTCAACCCGTGTGGTTGATTGTCGATACCGGCTTGGGAATGTCGGCAGCGCAGGATCAAACAACGATTGCTTCGTCGCTGGTGCAGGAGGTGGCGAAAAAATTGCGGGCAACGGGTAATTTGCAGCAGCCCGTTAACCTTGTGATTGTACCGGGCCAGGGCGCGCAACGGATCAACCTGAACGATCTGGCTGGGCTGGCTGAACAATTACCATCGACTGCGATTGATACACAGCAGATGGTTGAGTCAACCGTGCGTCAGGTGCTGGAACAGGCCGATGCGCCGGTGATTGTGGTGTCCAACCACAAGTTGGGGGTGAATGATGACCGACTGATGCAGCAATCATCATCACATTTATCTGACAATGCAGGAATTGTTGCCGCTTCGGTTGCGGATGGTGCGCCAGCTCAGCTCATGGTTCGCGTGGTGAATCAGTCGGGGCAGACAGCGGGACGACTGCTGATCAATCATCAACCGCCGGTTGATATAACCCTGCCACCACCCGGGCAGATGCGCAATTATTTTGTTGATCTGCCGGAGCCGTTGCCGGTGGTTATGCAGATCAAACTTGAACCGGATGATGAGCTGACGATGGATAACCAGTGGTGGCTGGTGCAGCAGCAGCGTGCGCCTCGGATTGAAATCGATGGTCAAGTGCCGTCGTTTGTGAAGAGGATGGTACAGGTGTATCAGGCGCAGCACCCGGCTGAGGCGCAAGCGCTGCAGATCTGGGTCAGTGCTGCGAATTGGCAGTCGGCTGCGTCAATCGCGCCAATGGTAATTCTGGCAGGCGGGAGCAGCGGGCATCAGGTTGAAGGGGCTGTCGAAGTTCGGCCGCATGCGCTGAGCAGCGATATCGATTGGGAAAAAGTTTTCCATCAACCGGTAACGGTGACTCAATTGCCTGATGATGGATGGAGCGTTGTCTTGCAACGATCCGGCCAGGCACTGCTGGCGACCAAAGAAAATCCGCGGCGTGTCTGGATCGGGTTTGACCAGTCATTCATGGCAGATCAACCGGCCTTCGTCATCCTGTGGGCCAATATTTTCGATTGGCTTGGTGGTGAAGGGGATGACTGGAAAAGCGAAGAACCACATGATCTTGGTCAGTCGTGGCAACGCATTACACCGGCGGTGTTGCCGGCGGGGGTTGAACCCGGATGGGTGACGGGCGTTTATCAGCAGGATGGACAGCTTCTGGCGATCAATGCCCGGGGGAGGATATGGGGTGAACCAGCACCATCTGACGGATTAGGGCATTTGGACCGATGGGCGCAGAGCGGCGGGTATTGGGCGTTGCAGCCGATGCTGGCGCTTTTGGCGCTGGCGCTGGTGTTATTGGCGACCGGTTGCTGGCCAAGGGCTGGTGAATAAACGGCGGATCAATTCATGCGATGTAACGGGTTGGGTCGGCGACACCAGCCTGGGCAAAGCCCCGGCGGCGCAGGAGACAACTATCGCAATGTCCACAGGCCCGGCCATCTGGGGCGGGGTCGTAGCAACTGTGCGTCAAACTGAAATCCACGCCCAGGCGGTGGCCGAGCTGAATGATCTGCGCCTTGCTGAGATGTAATAGCGGGGCGTGAATGGTGAAGTTATCCAGCGTCGTGCCGGCACGAGCGGCAGCCTGAAATGCCTGAATAAAAACCGGCCGGCAGTCAGGATAACCGCTGAAATCGACCGCGTTGACACCGATGAACACATCGGAAATTTTCAGGACTTCGGCCCAGGCCAGGGCGTAACTGAGGAAAATGGTGTTGCGCGCCGGCACGTACGTGATGGGGATGCCGGGTTGATCAACCTGATCGTGGGGGACGGCGATATCCGCCGTCAAAGCGCTGGCGCCGAATTGGCGCAGGTCGATCGTGACGAGGCGATGTTCGACGACGTTCATCGACCGGGCGATAAGCTCAGCAGCGCGCAGCTCGTGATGATGGCGCTGGCCGTAATCGAAGGTCATGGCGTAGAGCGGGGCAAAGCCCTGATCGCGGGCGATGGCCAGGCAGGTGGCTGAATCCAGACCGCCACTGGTTAAAACGATTGCGCTTTTGGGCATGGGTGAATTGTCAATCATAGCAGCAGGCAAGTCGAGCGCAACCGGCGCGATTGGGTCAATGATCCAGGGTAAACGCAAGTAGGCGTCCGATAGGCAATCTCTTACGAGCCGCGACCGTCTGGGAGCGGTGATCGGCACAAAACCGCTCCCTGACGGTCGCGGCTCGTTAATACATCGACCCTCGCGGGTTACATACGAAAGCCCGGGTCAATGATCCGTGCCGGCCAAGCGCAGGGTTGCGGACGATTCAACGATCCGGCCCCCGCGACGAATAAGGTCACGGGGGCCAGAACAGGTAGTGACACCGACTTTCAAAAGGGCATCATGAGTTGTCGTTTTCAACGTATCACGATGATCCGTGCAAGCGGCGGCGATCAAGTGGCGTCGCTGCCCGCCTGTGCCAGTTGTTTTTTCCCGTCTTCATCCGGTTTATCGAGCTTGACGGCTTCAAAGAACAGGTGATCGGGTTTTTCGCCTTCGGTTTCTTCCTTGATGCTGATCTTGACCAGATCCTTGTCTTTGAACTGGCCGCGAAGAATATCCTCGCTGAGCGGGTCTTCCACGTACTGCTCGATGGCGCGGCGCAGCGGCCGGGCACCGAAATCGGTATTGGTTCCCTTTTCGATGAGGAACTCCTTGGCTTTTTCAGTGACTTCGATCTTCAGACCGTGGTCGGTCAGGCGCTTGGTCACTTTTTTCAACTCCAGCTCGACAATGTGCTCCAGATCCTGGCGCGACAAGGGGCGGAAGACGATGACATCATCCAGTCGCCCGATGAATTCCGGGCGGAAGAAGCGTTCGACTTCCTTCATGACCGTGCCCTTGATCGTCTGGTAGGTGCGTTCTTCCTGGGCACCCTTGGTTTTGGAATGCAGGCCAAAGGTCTGCCCGCCACCCTTGATCAGTTCTGAACCGATGTTGGATGTCATGATCAGGATGACGTTGCGGAAATCGACGCGCCGGCCGAACGAATCGGTCAGGTGGCCTTCCTCCATGATCTGCAGGAGCATGTTGAAGACATCGGGATGTGCCTTTTCCACTTCGTCCAGCAGCACCACTGAATAAGGCCGGCGACGAATGCGTTCGGTGAGCTGGCCGCCTTCCTCATACCCGACATAGCCGGGAGGCGCGCCGATCAAGCGCGAGACGTTGTGTTTCTCCATGTACTCGCTCATGTCGATCATGACCATGGCGTCAGCATCGCTGAACATGAACTCCGCCAGCGCCTTGGACAAGAGCGTTTTACCCACGCCGGACGGGCCGAGGAACAGGAAGCTGCCCATGGGACGGTTGGGGTCTTTCATACCCGAACGGGCGCGGCGGATGGTCTTGGCGATGGCTTTGATCGCTTCATCCTGCGAGACCACTTTCTTATGCAGCTCGTTTTCCAATTCCAGCAGGCGCTGGGCTTCCTCTTTTTCCAGGCGGGTGAGCGGTACGCCGGTCATCTTGGAGACCACTTCCGCGATGACTTCCTCGTCAACAACGCCGTCGATCTCCTTGGATTTTTCGCGCCACTGTTTCTGCATTTCCTCTTTTTGCTTGCGCAGTTCATCTGCCTTGTCGCGCAAACGCGCCGCCTCCTCATATTCAGCGTTTTTGACGGCTTCATCCTTCTGAATGCTCAGCCGGTCGATCTGGGCTTCCAGATCAGCCAGATTGGGCGGTTTGGTCATCGAGCGCAGGCGGATGCGGGCGCCGGCTTCATCCAGCACGTCAATCGCCTTGTCAGGCAGGGCGCGGCCGGTGATGTAACGGTCGGACATATCCACCGCTGACTGCAACGCCGCGTCGGTGATGCGCACGCGATGATGCGCTTCGTAACGATCACGCAGCCCGCGCAGAATCTCAACCGCGTCCTCCTTGGAGGGCGGGTTGACGTGAATCGGCTGGAAACGCCGGGCCAGGGCGGCGTCTTTTTCGATGTATTTGCGATATTCATCGAACGTGGTGGCGCCGATGCACTGGATTTCGCCGCGCGACAGGGCGGGTTTGAGGACGTTGGAGGCGTCAATCGCGCCTTCAGCGCCACCGGCACCGACCAGCGTGTGCAGTTCGTCGATGAACAGGATGACATTCTTGGCGCGGCGCACTTCGTTCATGACCGCCTTGATGCGTTCTTCAAACTGACCGCGATATTTGGTACCGGCGACCATCATCGCCAGGTCGAGCACGACGATCCGGCGATCATGCAGGATCTCCGGTACATCGTTGCTGATGACCATCTGGGCCAGACCTTCGACAATGGCGGTCTTACCGACACCGGCTTCGCCGAGCAGCACGGGATTGTTTTTCTGGCGGCGGCAGAGAATCTGAATCACGCGCTCGATTTCATTGGCCCGGCCGATGACCGGATCAAGCTGATTTTCGCGGGCCAGCTCGGTCAGATCACGTCCGAAACTGTCCAGAGCGGGGGTTTTGCTCTTACTTTTCTGACCGGTTTTATCGCTGTTGGAGGGGGTTTCTTCGTTTTCCACGCCGGCTCCCAAAAGGCTGAGAACTTCTTCGCGGACATCTTCCAGTTTCAGACCCAGATTCATCAAAACCTGGGCGGCAACGCCGTCGTGTTCGCGCAGCAGGCCCAGCAGCAGATGCTCCGTGCCCACATAGTTATGGTTGAGATTGCGCGCTTCTTCGATGGCGTACTCGATCACCTTCTTGGCCCGGGGGGTCTGGGGCAGCTTGCCCATGGTGACCATATCCGGGCCACTTTTGACGAGTTTTTCCACTTCCAGGCGAACCTTGCGCAAATCGACATCGAGGTTTTTCAGGACATTGGCCCCGACGCCGCTGCCTTCCTTGACCAAGCCCAGAAGGATGTGCTCGGTGCCGATATATTCATGGTTGAATCGCTGGGCCTCCTGGTTGGCCAGCGCCATGACTTTGCGTGCGCGATCGGTAAATCGTTCAAACATTACATTCTCCTGCGTGTCAGCCCGGGTTTGTTGTTGTATCTGCCGTCAGATCTTATTGTTTGGTTGCCCGGGCTTGTCAGCTAATAAGTCATACGAATTTTCGCGCATTTTGTTCAGCGCATCACAACTTTGCTGTAATTGTAGGGGTTGTCCCCTGCAGAGCAAAGCGCTGGGCATTGCCCTGTGTGCTCAATATCGGCCTGCCAGTAGCGCGCAATGAGCAGGGAACCAGCAACATACCGGGGAATAATCAGCCGAAAATATTGATTGGTTCGGCTGCGTGACCGTCGAATTGGGCGCACAAGGCTATCAGTCGTGACAGGGCGTTGATTACCGGTCCACCCGCCGGGCCAACCGCATGTAGCTGCTGCTGAAATAGGGGCGCAAATAATGCTTCCAGGTCTTGAAGAAATTTCGCCGCGGTTGAATCCAGTATCCATCGAAGGGTTCATAACCAGTGCGCCGCAGCAGGGCATCGAGCGTGGTCGGGTCCTGCCAGTTCAGGTGGTCTTCGTGAACCATGGGTTTGCCGTAACGCCATATTTTCCAGGTCTGGCCGACATAAAAAGGGTTGGGCGTGGAGATGATCAAGACGCCGCCGGGTTTGAGATGGCGACGAAGATTGCGCAAAAATAGGCCGCAATTTTCCAGATGTTCGATGATTTCCCCGGCGATGATGGTGTCAAACTGCCGCTGCAGGTCCATCGTTTCGACATCGGCGCAGGCAGCGTGATACCCCTGGGATTGGAGCTGTTCGATTCCCTGCGGATCAATATCAACCCCCAGCACATCGGGGTTGATCTCGTGCGTCCGTTTGAACAGGAAATTGGGTTTGGCGATGCGCTGATCAACGGTGTTGCGCTGCGGGCGGGCATCAACACAGCCTAGATCCATCACCTGCCGCGGTGGCTGGGCGTATTGGGCGAGAATGGGAAAACGATCAGATAGTACGGTGGTAAACATGCGGTAATGAGCAATGTCCGTGGATTGATCACGCCTGTCAATTGGTGCTGGGATGAAATTATGATGATTCCAAGGATGGTTGGACGACAACCAATGCCGGGCCAGTTCAGAAATTGGCAATTATCGATTGTCGGGGGATTTGCGTTTTGCCGCAGCGTTGCGTATGGTATCAGCCACAATCTGGGCAGTATGCTGGAGAGGTGGCCGAGCGGCTGAAGGCGCTGGTTTGCTAAACCGGTTTAGGGGGTCATACCCTTAACGCGGGTTCGAATCCCGCCCTCTCCGTTACATTTCTATAGTCGGGACGCAAAGAGGGTTGTAGCGGGGGCTATCCACCCGATCAGAACGAGCAAAAATGCTCTGATGGTCTGATCGTACTGGCTCGGTAAAAGAGCAAATATTCAGTTGAAAATAGCGCAAAATAACTTCTGATATGTCGAACAAGTCATCACCGTGGATCGTTGCACTCATTCTTTTTCTGGCAGCGATTGGCGTTGGCGGAACCGTGGTGCTGGTGGTTTTGGCGTTGCAGGTGCAAAAGCCGGGAGAGCAGGTTGAGCAAGCGCCGCTGGGGCCGCTGGAAACGCGGGGGCGTGCGCTGTTTCAGGCGCGGGGGTGCAATGCGTGTCATACGGTGGATGGAAGCGCGGGAATTGGCCCGAGCATGGCCGGGTTCTGGGGCAGGCAGCGTCAACTGGCGGACGGGGGGCAGGTGACGGGGGATGAGGCCTATTTCATTGAATCCGTGCGCGACCCGCAGGCGAAGGTGGCAGCCGGTTTCCGACCGGCGATGCCGGAGTTTGGCAACAGCATTACCGACAACGATCTGGCAGCGATCATGGCGTATGTGCGCACGCTGCCGGCGCAACAGTCAGCGGACAAGGCGCACTAAAAATAGTTGCGGATTGCTTGTAAGGCAGGGTTGGTTAGACTCTCGCGGGCGGCGGGACGACCAACATCGAGGATGTACAGATCTGTCTCAAGAAGAACAAGGCCGCCAAGGCCGCCCGCATCCCGCGGAAGGCGGATGCTCGGGGAAAATACCACGGTGGCGACTTCCGCAGCACCCACATCCGGCATAGGATATTGCCGTGACGACCGCATTAACTCCAAGTCGCGTCGAACTTGATGAGCGGATACTCCTCGATGAGCTGCTGTCGCGAGGGAATCTCGATGATATGATTCCACAACTCGCTCGCGATTCACAAGCGATTGCGCGGATTGAAGACATCGTCCAGCGACGACATACATCGCACGAGTTACGCATTCAGGATGCTCGATGCGCTGCCAATCTGGATGAGGGCTCAATCCATCTGGTCGTTACGTCACCCCCTTACTGGACGCTCAAACGTTACAACGAAGGCAACGATCAGCTCGGCCACATCATTGAGTACGACGAATTTATCGCTGCGCTTGATGCCGTGTGGAGCCACTGCTATCGAGCACTGGTGCCCGGTGGAAGGCTGGTCATTAACGTAGGCGACGTGTGCCTTTCGCGAAGAAAGAACAACGGTCGTCACACCGTCGTACCCCTTCACGCAACCATACAGGAACACTGCAAGCGGATTGGATTCGATAACCTCTCGCCGATTATCTGGCACAAGATTGCAAACGCCAACTACGAAGCAAATGGCGGAGGGGGCTTCCTTGGAAAGCCATACGAACCCAACGCCGTTATCAAGAACGACATCGAATTCATTCTCATGCAACGTAAGCCCGGCGGCTATCGCAGTCCTTCGAAAGCCGAGAGATTGCTCAGTATTGTCAGTGCGGAAAACTACCAGCTATGGTTTCGGCAAATCTGGTCGGACGTGAAGGGAATGTCCACGGCGAAGCATCCAGCACCCTATTCGGCTGATTTCGCCGAGCGGCTGGTCCGCATGTTCTCGTTCGTCGGCGACACCGTTCTTGATCCGTTTATGGGAACGGGATCGACCAATGTCGCTTGCGCGCGCTGGGGCCGGAACAGTATTGGAATCGAAGTCGATCCGGCATATTTCGAAATGGCCCGAACCCGTCTTGTCGATCATGGGGCGGATCTCTATCTAACTTCCACTGTGAGCACCCGAACCAATGGGCATCGGTGATTTAGAATCAAACCTTCGTACTGCTGTTCGGCACTTCTGGCAGACAAGAACCGATCAGTCCTCAAGACAAACCGCCGCGGGATCGCGCGACCGCGGCAGCCGCGCTGCCGTCACGGGTGGTAAGCAGATGGATGGCTTCACCCGTTTGGTGCGACGATTACTCATCGAGGCGAACGTTCCGGAATCGTGTATCGCGGTTGACAAACACGTCGAATTACCCGGCTGGTTTCGCGCCGAAAAGAAATGGGACTTGGTAATCGTCCATGACCAGGAGCTCATAGCCGCAGTCGAGTTTAAGTCTCAGACCGGTCCATCCTTTGGCAACAATTTCAACAACCGCACTGAAGAAGCACTTGGCAGCGCCACGGACATCTGGGCGGCATATCGTGAAGGTGCATTTAAACCCTCAAATCGCCCCTTTCTTGGGTACCTCATGCTTCTGGAAGACTGTGATCGCTCTCGGACTGCGGTCAAAATCGCCGCGCCACACTTTCCTGTTTTTCCTGAGTTTCGAAGCGCATCATATCGCGATCGCTACGCCATCTTCATCGAAAAGATGCTGCGTGACCGGCTTTATGACGGCGCTTGTTTTCTGCTATCGCAGACTGCATCGGCTGATACGGGCGACTACATCGAGCCGCATCCTGAACTCACTTTCAGCAAGTTCATTACGCCGCTGCTTGCTCGCGCCGCCACGATCTGTCAGCAGTGAGATCGCTGGCTGCGACGCAAAAGCCAGCCGCCGATGAGGCCGTGACCCACCGCCGGGGAATTTTCGAGTATCTATTGGTCGGGGCGATTAGGCGGACAACGAAACTTGTTTAAGCGCGGAGGAGGTGCTGCGCGGCGGCGAGGCGGTACGGGTGGGCATGGTGAACCAGCCCTGGCGGATGTACCAGCGTCGGCCGGTGCGCAGATGATCGATCATGGCGCGTTGCAGGGAGGTGAGGCGGGGTAGCTGGTCGATATTTTCCGGTACAGCGCCGAAGACAAAGCGGAGGGCTTTGAAGCTGTCTTCGATCAAAGCCGAACCAAGATTAAATCGACGCTGAAACAGAATGATGTTGGACTGATGGGGCAGATAATCAGCCAGTTGGGGATCGAGCAGCCACGATTCGCAGGTGGCGCGGGTGATCTTTTTGTCGGGAATGATGCGAGAGAAAAAATCCGCGGCTTGGGTGATGGACTCGTCGCAGGCGTCGGGGGTCATGGGGCCGCTGAAATCGGGAATATGCAGCGAGAGGATGGGGCTGCTGGCGTCGTAGGGTTGATGGGTGGCGATCAGGGCGTTTTGCAACCAGCCGGGCATGGCTTGGAGTTCAAATTGCAAACGGCCGAGCTGATAGAGCATGCCGCGAAAATGGAGCATGAGCCAGTAAGGGCCAGCCAGACCGCTGCCGCCATGACGTTTTTCATGGACGCGCATATGCCGGCCAATATCCGCCAGGGTTGCGCGGGTAATGGCGGGATCGACACCCAGACGCTGATGATACTGTTTGAGGGCGGGGGTGGCAGCAGCGAATACATGGATATAGAAGTAGCGATAGTCGGGATCATTGACATCGCGCAAGATCGGGAAGACCGGCGGTTTTTGCAATGAACCGAGGCTGGCGATGAGTGATTGGGTGGCTTGCTGAAATACCTGCCACATGCGCGGTTGGTTATGTCGATCCGGGCGCAGGGCCAGGATGGGGGAAATGTCGGACGGGGGGACATCCATTTCCTGCAGCAACTGGGTCAGCACATCGTCGGTGGGCAGGTCAATCGACTGAGCGTCATCAGCCAGCGCTGATAGAGAATCAAACCAGCCCAGGGTCTGAAGCGTATCGACAAAAATAGATTGAGGTTGATCGCGATTGGTTTTCGTAGTTCTGGCTCCTCGGAGTTTAATTTTGAAATACAAAACAAGGGGAAGCAAATGCTTTTGGTTATCGGCTGAGGCTGGGGAGGAAGGCGTCTTTGATTAAATCGTAATAATTGAGTTAGTTGGCGGGGGTATGACTATCGACTTATCTGGCCGGAATTGCAGGAGTTGGCGGATGGACGTGTGGAGAAAATCGCGTGGAGTGCGGAGCAGGTGTAATGTTCCACGTGGAACATTGTAGCTGGGGGTGGACAGGGCGGTCAGAGCAGCGATTGGAGCAGGTGGAGCAGCTCGATCAGGCTGGTCAAGGTGCGGGTGGGGCAGGCGGCGAAATCGCGCGGGTGCTGATGGCTGATCCAGATGGTGGTGATCCCGGCGGCGTGACCGGCGAGTATGTCAAACGCTGCATCGCCGACCATCCAGGCTTGCTGGTGGGTGATACCCAGATGCTGACAGGCGAAGAGGAGCGGAGCGGGGTGGGGTTTGTGCGGCAGGTCGTCATCGCGCGTGATGAGCAGATCGACGTGGAGGTTGTGGGCGGTGCAGATGGTGGTGGCGCTGGCGCGGCTGTTGCGGGTGATGATTGCGCTGGCGATATTGTTGAGATGCAACCAGTCGAGCAAATCGCAGCAACCGTCATTAAGGCGGGCGTTGCGGGCAGCGGTTTGCTCGTGGCGCTGGAGGATGGCCAGGGCGGGTTGGCGCTGCACCGGTGGGAGCGCAGCCAGTGCTTCGAGGATGGGTTGATTGCCAATGCCCATTTCGCGTTTGATGGCGGGGAAATCCAGCATGGGCTGGGTGAGCGTGCCGTCCATGTCAAAGAGAATAGCGCGGGGGAGGGTGAGCATGATGATGACGGCTGAACCGCGCCGAATGGTTACAAAAAACGCCCGCAACCAATTGAGAAAGAGCTAAAACTCTGTCTCGCGGGATTGCGGGCGTCAACGAGTCGGAAGTAAGTCAATTATTTCTTGTAGTACTGATCGTTGCGCTGGATGAAGTCGGACCATTCAGGCGGAAGATCTTCCTGGGGGAAGATGGCCTGCACGGGGCATTCATCAACGCACAAACCGCAATCGATACAGTTTTCCGGATCGATGAACAACTGTTCCTCATCGTCAAAATTGGATTCATCCTTGGTGGGATGGATACAGTCGACCGGACATACGGTGACGCAGGCAGTGTCCTTGGTTCCGATGCACGGTTGAGCAATAATGTGGGCCATTGTGGCTGAACTCCTTCGTGTTCTGAATATTCGACCCGTTTAAGTCGGGTAATTATAGATGCTATCGGCAGGTGGGCAACAGGCTTCCATTTTTATT
Organism: Phycisphaerales bacterium; assembly: GCA_020847375.1. Taxonomy (GTDB): domain Bacteria; phylum Planctomycetota; class Phycisphaerae; order Tepidisphaerales; family Tepidisphaeraceae; genus JADLCB01. The sequence continues at coordinate 186,155 of JADLCB010000014.1, forward strand.
GAAAGAATAGAGCATCTTGCGTGTTGGTTTTAGTTTGTCCTTGCTGGCATTACCGCGTTCAGGGCCGATAACATGGCGATGGCTTGGCAGCGCTGCGCGAGCCTGCCATCACATCTGTGGTGGATGTTCGATACCAAGCAGATCCAGACCCAATGATAAAGTGCGCGCGGTCAGATCGATCAGCCCCAGGCGGCTGGTGCGCACGGGTTCGTCGCTTTGCAGCACCGGACAATTTTCAAAAAAACCGGAAAAACGGGTTGATAAATCGTACAGATAGCTGCACAGATGATGCGGTTTGAGTTCGCGGCTGACCAGCTCGAGCACTTCGCCAAAGCGGGTGAGGTGTTGGGCCAATGCCAGCTCATGCGGCGAATCCAGTTGAATCTGGCTGGGTGGGGTGTAGGCGATTCCGCGCTCCTCGGCCCGGCGGAAGATCGAACGCACGCGGGCATGGGCGTATTGCAGGTACGGCGCGGTATTGCCGTCCAGGGAGAGCATTTTGTCGAAGGAAAAGACGTAGTCGCTGATACGATCCTTGGACAAATCAGCATACTTGACGGCGCCAATGCCCACGGCAATGGCGATTTGGTGTTTTTGTTCATCACTGAGATCAATGCTTTTGTTGGTGACGACGGCAGCAGCCCGTTGCTGCGCTTCGTCGAGCAGGTCTTTGAGTTTGGCCGTGCCTCCCTTGCGCGTGGCGAAGGGGCGGCCATCCTCACCGAGCATCGTGCCAAAAGCCGCATGTTCCAGCGACACGCCAGCGGGTATCCAGCCCGCTTTACGGGCGGTGGCGAAGACCTGCTGGAAATGCTGCGACTGGCGGGCATCGACCAGATAGATCACCCGCTGGGCGTGCAGCGTGCTGGTTCGATAGCGCAGTGCTGCCAGATCGGTGGTGGCGTAGAGATAACCGCCGCCACTTTTTTCGATGATCAGCGGGGTTTTATCAGGTCCGTCGATAAAGACAGCCGTTGCGCCCTGTGATTGCTCCGCCAGCCCGGCCGCTTTGAGATCAGCCACCACCGGCGCCAGCATGTCGTTGTAAAATGATTCGCCGCGCTCGTCTTCCGGTGTCAGCAGAACACCCAAGCGCTGGTAGATGGGTTGGTAATGTTCGCGGGTTTTGTGAACCAGCATCTGCCAGTCTTTCAACGTGGCGGGATCACCGGATTGCAGCTTGACGACATTTTGCCTGGCCCGTTTCTGAAAATCCTCATCGTCTTCAAACCGTTTTTTGGCCTGGACGTAAAAACTTTCCAAGTCTTTCAGATCGATCCGGGTTCCCTGCGCCGATAGATCCTGCAGGTTGGCGATGAGCATGCCAAACTGCGTGCCCCAGTCGCCGATGTGGTTCTGTCGGATCACCTCATCGCCTTGAAAGCTCAGCACGCGCACCAGGGCATCGCCGATGATCGTCGAGCGCAAGTGACCAACATGAAGCTCCTTGGCGATATTGGGGGCGGAGTAGTCCACCACCACTTTCTGCGGCGATTCGACCGGATCAATGCCCAACCGGTCTGACTGAAGCATCTGCGCCAGGCGCTGACCCATCCATCCAGCCGAGAGTTTCACATTGATAAAACCCGGGCCGGCGATACTGACCGATTCAGCCATCTCCCCCAGCTCCAGTTTGGCGATGATCTGTTCAGCGATCTGCCGCGGATTGGTTTTCTGCCCCGTTTGCTGCGCGAGGGTTTTGGCCAGCCCCATGGCGGCGTTAGCTTGATAATCACCAAATTTTGGGTTCTGTGAAACGGAAATAAGCGGATCAGCTTCCACGCCAAGGGCGGTCTGAATGGCTTGGCGAAACGATGCGGACAGTTGGGCGGTGATACTCTGCATGGTAAGACAATATCCTGCGACTTTTTTTAGGAATGGGCATGCTACAAGAAGTATCGTATGGATGCACCTTGGCTGCAGGGTCTGTTTCGCGCCAGGTTGACGTTACCGCCAAGGCTGGTTTTGGATAAAGTGGAGGTTTGACAGCAGTTTTTCAACAAGACAAATGCTATACTTAGGGCGTAGGAAATGCCGGTTAACGTCTGCAAATGGCAGCCAGAGCGCCAAATATTCGGAAAAGTGAATTATTTGCGAAATAGTGCGTAAAAACTGGCCGGTGCATTGGCGGCGTATCATGAAAGCGCCTGAACCGTGCTGCATGGTTGCCGATGGATTGCAGTTCGTGGTTGATAGCGCATGGAAGTGCCCTTGAGGAGTTTGTTCACGGGTGTCGTTCACCAGAACCCGTTCATTCAGGAAAGTTCAGCGATGACGAAAAATTTGCTTTCGCGATGGGTCATTTTTTGTCTGGGGCTGTTGATGGTCCTGGGCTTGGTCGGCGCGCCAGTGCTGGCTGAGGCGGCGGTGGATCAACTGGCGACCGCCAGCGATTTGCGTCATCAGGCGTTCCAAGCCCTGCGTGCTGGTGAATTTGATCGTACCAATACGCTGTTGGCGCGGGCGGCTGAACTGAACCCCGATTCAGCCACACGGCAAATGGCCAACTGGGCGATGCAGTTCGAGAATCGTCGCCAGGAGTTTGCTTCGCAGCGCCGTGAGCAGTTTGAAAAGGCCGTGGCGGATGTCAGGCTGCTGCTGGACAACGGGCATCCTGATTTTGCCTTGGAATCCGTCGCCCGTGCCTATCTGCTGGCGGATGACAAGGATGCGTTCCGCGCCGAAAAGTGGGTGGATGATCTGATTCAGCGGGAGATCGTGGCTGCCCGTGACTACGAAGCCCGGGAAAACTGGGTTCGAGCGCTGTGGGTTTATTCAGCGCTGGGTTCGATCGAGCCAGCCAATCCGCAGTGGAAGCACTTGCTCAAGCAGACCACCCGCCGGATTCGCATGTTGGCGCTCTATGCCCCGGACTATCTCGAAGGTGTGCAGGATCATGAAACAGCCGAGCGCGATGAGGTGACCCGGTTGCTCAAGCCCACCACCCAGCCGGTTGATTCAACCCAGCCAACCGCCGATGGGCAAAACGATCCGACCAGCCTGGCCAGTCAGGGCAAGGAGCAGGAGGATGATACCTTCCGCATCGACTGGCGCGAAAGTCTTAAAGACATTAAAATCAGGATGCTGGAGGATGCCCTTCACGACACCTATCAGAATTACTGGCGCGATGTCACGTACCGCGACCTGCTGCTGGGCGGATTGCGTGATCTTGAGATTTTCGCTTCGACCCGCGGGCTTGAAACCACATTTCCACTATTGGGTAATGAATCGGATCGTCAGACGTTTGTCGCGGGGTTGCAACAGTTGATCGATCAGTTGCAAAGCAGCACCACGGATGACGCCGCGTCGGTAGCGCGCGTGCTGGGGGAGTTGGAGGGACTGAACGCCCGCACGTTGAAGCTGGATGAACCGGTGCTGGTCAGCGAATTTGCCGATGGGGCGTTTGGCACACTTGATCCATTCAGCAGCATCATCTGGCCGACGGATCTGGAGGAATTTCAGAAAACGACACAGGGTGAATTCAGCGGTGTGGGCATTCAGATTCAGACCGGCGAAGACGGTTCGCTGAAAGTGGTCAGCCCGCTGGAAGACAGCCCGGCCTATCGGGCGGGTATCAAGGCCGGCGATATTATCACGCACATTGACGGCAGGAGCGCCCGCGGGATCACGTTGAACCAGGCGGTGAAAACCATCACCGGCCGCAGTGGTACGATTGTGGTGCTGACCATTCGCAGTGCTGACAACACCAGCAAGGATTATTCCATCGTGCGCCAGACGATCAAAATGGCCAGCGTTAAAGGCTGGCAGCACCTGCCCGGCGGTGGATGGGATTATTTCATCGATCCACAAAACCGGATCAGTTATGTGCGTGTGACCAATTTCACCAAGACAACAGCCGACGACCTGGCTGCGGCTTTCAAGGAGATGAAAGCCCAACATGCCCAGGGCGTCATCATGGATCTGCGCTACAATCCTGGTGGCCTCCTGCAGTCGGCGACGGAAGTGGTGGATCGGTTCATCAACTCCGGAACCATCGTCAGCACCCGGGCCGACCGCAGCACGCCCAATCCCCCCACGATTGCATCAGCCCATGAGGAGGGCGATGAATTGGATCTGCCCGTCGTCGTGCTGGTGAATCAGTACTCGGCGTCAGCCAGTGAAATTGTGTCGGGCGCACTCAAGGATCATAAGCGGGCGCTGGTCATCGGCGAGCGCACCTTTGGCAAGGGCAGCGTGCAGATGCTCTTTCCCCTGTCCAGTCGTCGGGCGTATCTCAAGCTGACCACCAGCCATTATTACCTGCCCGGTGGCGAGAGCATTCACCGTGATGAGAATTCGCAGCGGTGGGGCGTTGATCCGGATGTCACCATCGAGATGACCCCCGAACAGATGCGCGTTGCCATCGAGGCACGACAGGAGCTGGATATTCTGCGCGACGCCGATCAATCCGCCGCCGATCAGTCGGCTGCGCCAACAACCCGCCCGGACGCAGTGAATTTGCCAGTCGAAGATCAAGCCGCAACTCGTAAGGATCCGCTGCAGAGCGACCCGCAGCTCAGTGCGGCGCTGTTGTATCTGCGGCTTTCCGTTACCGAAGAAGCCGCCTATGGTGGTTCGGATCTGGCGCGGCGCTGATTGACGTTGATTGGCGTTGATGTCGTGGGCGGGCAGCTTTCAGAATGGCTGAAAACAATTTTCTTGAGAAAAATTGACCGGCTTAACTAGCCAAGCTGCCGCCAATCCGCCAGAATCGTCGCCAGTCATGGTTTCAAAGCAATCTCAGAAGCAATATCTCGTTCAAAAGTTCGCCCGACTGCCATTGGGGCAGTATTCGATCATCGGTTACAGCGTGGCGGGGGAGGAAACGTGCATCCAGGTTCCCGAACTCAACGTCTGTATCGATATTGGCCGCTGCCCTCATTTTGCCCTGACCAGCGACATTCTTTGCATCACCCACAGCCACATGGATCATCTGGCGGGCCTGGGTTACTACCTCAGCCAGCGGGCTTTTCAGGGGATGAAGCCGGGGAAAGTCATCGTGCCCCGCGAAATCTATCGCAGTGTTGATGCGCTGCTGCGTGCCTGGCGCGATCTGGAACGCCAGGGCACGCCGTATGAACTGATCCCGCTCGATCCCAATGAGGTTTATGAAGTGCGCCGTGATTTTGTCATCCGCGGCCTGCGCACACATCACGGCGGGCCGAGTCTGGGTTATTCGCTGGTCAGTGTGCGCGAAAAACTCAAAAGCGAATACATGGGGATCGACCCGGCTGAGCTGGTTCAGATGAAACAGCGCGGCGTGGAGATTCAATATCGCCTGGAAGTGCCGTTGGTGGTCTGCCTGGGCGATACGTCCATCGGTCCGGTTTTTGATCATCCCGATGTGCAAAATGCGCAGACCCTGCTTACCGAAGTGACATTTTTTGAACCAGGCCATAAAAGCCGCGCCAAGATCGGCAAGCACCTGCACGTTGATGAATTCGTGGAGCTGCTGCCACGGCTGAAAAACGAAAATATCGTCATCACCCACGTTTCCCGCCGGACCAGCATCGCCAAGGCGATGCGCATTCTCGCCAAGCGCATCAGCCCGAAAGACATCAGCCGGATTCATTTTCTCATGGATCTGAAAGATGCCGTCAGTGCTGGCGACGTTGAAGATACGACGCCGCTGGCAAGCAATGGGGGGGAATAGCTGCTAGTAGCCCGGCGATAGTCGTCAATTGTGAGCTGAAAGCCAGCAGGGTTCTACCGGCTGATCCGATGGGTTACGCAGCCTCGAGCAGAACGCCGGTCTTGTCACCCCAGCGTAATTTTCGGTAGGTCTCGATGCGCACATTTTTGCCAGCCAGCAAGGGGGCCAACTGCTCGGTGCGAACATCGGCATGATCGATCAACAGCGACAGCACCGGCAGGGCGTGTGCGTCGATGCCCAGTTGCGGCAAAGCCATGGCGACCAAACCCCGGTTTTCGATCAACCAGTTGTAGGCTGCGCCCACTGCGCTCAACTCATTTAATCCCTGGCCAATGGCCGCCAGAAGAATCAGCCGGTGTTGACGATCAACCACCAGCCGGCCGGAGTCAAAGGCTGGCGGGTTGATTGGACATTCCACCACGCCGCGCCCGGGATGGGCTGTAACGGCGGACAAAATCGCCCGGGTGGAAGTTTCTCCGCTGGTCAGTTCGATCACTTCCGGCGGGCTGGCTGATACAGCGCCTGGCACGGCACGATTGGCGGTTGAACAACTCGACGCAATCCGCGTCGTGGTGTGGTCATCGGCCAGACGGCTGGTGGTCACCATCGGAATCGTCTCATCCAATGGGGAAACCGGTCGCAGCCGAGGAGACTGATCGACCTGCTGGGCGGATGAATCCGGCGCTGCGTGGGCGGTGTCCATCGCGATCGGGGCATCATCGAGTTGCATCTCATCACGGGCGATAGCCGGTGCCGCAGCCTGGCTGAGAAAATCAGCGATCAAGGTTCGCAGCGCCACGATCTGCCTCGCCGGCACTGCCTGCCAGCTTGCGACCGTGTGTTGAATGATCGACGTGGAGTTCCTGGTATCAGCTCCCAGAGTGACCTGTTCACAGATCGGCCAGTTCAGAAATTGCCGACAGGCGCTGGATAATTTGGCTGCAACCCGACCAGCCTCTTGCTGACTGGTTGCACCGCAGACCGCCAGCGACAGCAGCGCCTGATGACCGTCAGCCAGACCTTTGATCGTGCGGTACGCATCGACAATGCCATCATGCCCGGCGGTACTGAGCAAAGTCAGGTGCCGCGCCTGTTTCAGCAGCGGCTGGGCTTCAATCAGGCGCGGGTTGGGCAGCCATAAAATCCACTGATCGACATCAGCATTCAATTCCACCATCGCGTCGTTGATCTGCTGAACGGTGAATTGTTCAACCGGATCGGCCTCTGGTTCGGGGGCGTCCAGGCTCGGTTCCAGGCAACTGATCCGACACGAAGCGCTATCCAGTTCGATCAGGCCAATGCGTTGCCCCTGACCTGCCAGCCAGCGGGCGTAGGCATGAACCCACGTTCGTTGCCGATCACCGAGGTGCGCACTGAGTACGACGGTCGCCGGCGCAACCGAAGCTGCATCATCCTGATGCGTACCTGCCACAAAAACTTCAGCCAGCTCCTGGCTGGATAAATCGACATCACCGCCCGGCGCCGGCGGCACACGCACCGGCCGACCCTGTCCCCCCGTGGCGCGGTCGCGCACAGAACTGAGAAACAGGTGACTGATCTCCGAAAGTGTCTGCCTTGTGGTGGTGCTGCGGTCGTTCATAACCGGATTCCGCTTGCTGCTGATGCAAAATGCTGACGCTCAACTGGCTGACAACGCCAGTCCATCAGCGCCGACAGGCTTATTCAACTTCAATGACGTTGTTCAATTCGCCGTATTCGTTGGCTTCGACATACTGATTATGTGGATCGGTTATCCATTGCCCGTCAACCACCAGCCGATACCGATACCGCCCTGGTTCCAGCGGCAGCGTCATCCGCCACTGACCGTTACCCGCAGGCAGCATCGGAGTGGACGTTGGTGTCCAGTTGTTAAAATCGCCAGCCAGCAGGACCTCATCCGCTTCGGTAAAACGGGCAGCGAAGATGGTTTGATCACCCACCTGCTTGACGCCGTAAAATTCTTCGATCTTCTGGGCGGTACTCTTGCGCACCGTCGGAGCGACGCTGACCGCTGCGACCGTCGCGGTGGCGCTGGCAAAGGCGTCCAGCGCTTCGATGGCATCATCGGTGTTGAAATTTAACCGCCCCCCGTGAGTTGATGATGGCTGGGCGGCAAGTTCACCATGAGTCCCACCGGCCGTGGCGCTGTTCAGCGTGACCGTGTTACGTCCCAGTTGATAGTTGGCCAGCTGCGCCAGTTGACGCGCCCGCTGCACCAGTTCGGCTGGGCGCGAAAGTTTTTCCATCGGCTGCGGTTCAGCTTCAATCGGGCGATGCCCCATTAATTCCCGCGCCAGGTTGACAAAATCCTTGTAACCGCGCGATCCGGGATCATATTCGGTGATGGGCTGGCCGAAACTCGCGGCCTCTTTCAGTTTGGTGTTGAAGTTGACCGTGCTATCCATGAGATATTCATGGAACTTGTTGCGCAGTTCGCTGAGCACTTCGCGCGCCAACTTCGTGCGTGTGTCGTAAAGCGTTGGCAGCACGCGAATCTGAATCTGGTGGCTGCAACGTTCGGTCATCAGCTCCAGAGTTTCCATCATCTTGGCCAGACCGTGCAGGCTGAAAAACCCCGTCTCCACCGGAACAATCACCTCATCACACGCCCGCAGCGCGTTGAAGGTCAAAAGCCCCACGCTGGGCGGGCAGTCGATAATGCACCACTGATAATGATTGCTCGCGCCAGACAGGGCATTGCGCAAACGATCTTCGCGCCCGTCCCGACCGGCAAAAAGTTGCTCGAAAGAAGCCAGTTTGATGTTCGACGGAACCAGATCAAAATCGCTGGCGATCTGCCAGGCGATTTCCTTGACACTGGCGGGTTTGCCGTCCGCCGGTTCGATCAAGGTATCGAGAATCGTACGCTCGATCTGATCCTCCGGAACCGCCAGCCCCACGCCGCAATGCCCCTGCGGATCGAAATCCACCAGCAGGGTTTTTTGCCCCAGGCGAGCCATGCAGGCAGCAAGATTGATACTGGTCGTGGTTTTTCCACAACCACCTTTTTGATTGATAATCGCGACGGTGCGCATAGGTCTGACCTTCCCTGGTCGTGGCGGCTCAAACAGATATGGGCTTTTCTCACCCGGCAGGCTGAGAGCAACCATTATTTGTAAAATGTCGCCTGCCAATACTGATAATCGGTATGGACCCGTTGCAGACTTGAGTTTATGGGACATTGATCTTGTCCGCGGGCCGACAGGTCATCAGACGGCTGCGATTGAAGACAAAATACCTGCTCTCGACAGCCGCTGAGCCAACTCTATAATGTGCAGCAAGTTCAGCCCGGGTGGCGGAATTGGCAGACGCGCTACTTTGAGGTGGTAGTGTCCAAAAGACGTGCAGGTTCAAGTCCTGTCCCGGGCATTGGTTACAAACGGCAAGCTGTCACGGTATTGCAGGGGGAATGGGCCTTGCCGCGATAAGCGGGGAGGCCAGGCGCGGGATTGCGTTCAGCATCAGGCGACGACCGGCAGATTTCGCCGGTTAACCAACGATTACATCTTCATAGGCGTAGCGGAACCGACGTAACCCGTGCTGGCGCGGTAACGCCAGGGCCGCCGTGAAAATCAACGGGCCTACCCGGCCAAGAAACATCAGAAAAGTCAGAACACTTCTACTCAGCGCGCCGAGGGTGGTCGTCAGGTTCATGCTCAGCCCGACCGTATTGAAAGCACTGGTCACTTCAAACATGCACGCCAGAAAGCTGGGTGAAGACGACTGTGGCGCTGCAACGTGTGGTTGGGCGGAATGGTCAGGGTTGTCCGAAGCGATATAGTCCTGCGGCTGCGGCGGTTTGATTTCCGCCAGCGTGACAATCAGCAACGCCACGGTCATTACGGTAAATGCTGCGACAAACAGACCGACCGCCCGCTGGATGGTTTCTTCCGGGATCGATCGCCCGGCGAAAGTAGCCAGGGACTGGCCGCGCAGACGCGACCACGCCAGCAGAATAATCAGTGCCAGTGTCGTGGTTTTGATCCCGCCAGCCGTGGAACCGGGCGAACCGCCAATCGCCATCATCAAAATCGACAGGAAATTGGAACTGACCGAGGCATGCGAATAATCGATGCTGTTGAATCCTGCCGTGCGCGCTGTTGTGCTCTGCAGCAGCGTGTTGGCCAGTTTTTCGACCGGATCGAGCGAACCGATCGTCAATCGGTTGTTCCATTCCAGAAACGAAAAGGCCGACCACGAAACGATGATCAAAATGGCCGTGGTGATCAGCACCAGGCGCGAATGAACCGAAAAGCGAAAGCGTGTCTTACGGTGACGAACCAGCAGCCACATGCGCAGCTCTTCCAGTGTCAAAAATCCGATCCCGCCCAGCACGATGAGCGCTGAAATAATCACCAGCACGATCGGCCGATCCTGAAATCCCATCAGGTTGGAGGAAAACGTGCTGAAACCGGCATTGCAAAAGGCGCTGACCGAATGAAAAATCGCCGGCCAGATCGCCTGCTGCCAGCCTATTTCCGGCCCCCACGCCAGGAACAGACCAATCGCCCCAAGCAGTTCGATACTGAAGGTAAACAGCACGACATCGCGCAGCAGATGGGCTGGCTGGACATGCGGAGCGAATGACGTGCTGTCGAGGGTCAGTTCAGATGACCGCAGCGACAACCGGCGTCCCAGAGCCAGGATGATCAGGCTGGTAAAGGTGATAATGCCCAGCCCGCCCATCTGGATCAGCATGAGAATGAATAACTGCCCGCTACGGGTGAAATAAGTTGCGGTATCGACCACAACCAAGCCAGTCACGCACACGGCGCTGGTCGCGGTGAACAGGGCGTCCAGCCACGAAAGCCCCGGACCGGTGTACAAACCCGGCAACCACATCAACCCCGTGGTGCCGATCGTTACCAGCAATAGAAACGACAGCACAAATAACTGAGGGGGGGAAAGTCTGCGCCCCGGTGGCCGAGGTTTGGATTCCGGTTTGCTGAAGGTCGATCTGAAAGAAAAAGGATGCAAGGCCGTTATACCTTTTGAACCAGGGCATCGGGCGGAACATCATTCGCGGCAGATTCCAACCGCCGGCCGGATGATACAGCTCGATAATAAAGTGCTAAAGCTTACAAACCCTTGGTCTGTTCGCCAGCCCTCCGGGGGCATTATTCGGGATGATCCGCAGGTTCAATATCAATCTGGCTGTGAACTTTACCCGTATCGCTCTCGCGTAAAACGCGATAGATGCACCAGCCCATCAAAAGGGTGACGAACAAAACCGAGATCAGCATGACCGCCCATCCGCTGAGCGTGAGTCGCCAGGCGTCGTAATCGATCAGAGGTTGGCTGGTCTGAGCCAGCAGGGAGCTGGATAGTCTGTGCGCCGGTGCTGCAATCGAGTCGAAGAGGCAGGAGCGATCAATCATTACAGACCTCCAAAATCACCAACGTCAAGGTGCTGTTGCCCGGAAGATTCCTGTTTCTTCCAGTGACGAACCGACTGGGCGACAAAGGCGCAGAATAAAATCCCCACCAGGATCAAAAATCCGACCGAAGCCATGACCACCGAATTATCGATGATCTGGGCGAAACGGTTGGCTCCGCGCGGCGTAATCACCTGCTGATAAATCCAGAACGCAAATACACCCAGCAGATAAAGGGGCGAAATGTATTTGATGATGAACATCCAGATCGGCGGGACACGGATTTCCGCCCCGCGCTGAATTTCTTCATAGCCACGTTTAATACCCAGAAACCATCCGAACAGCACGATCTGGAATACGGACAACACGTAAATGCAGAATGTGCCGACCCAGAAGTCAAACGTATCCAAAGCCAGCAGATCCTTGGAAAAATAGAGCACGAAAGCTGCACCGAGAACCGTGATAAAACCCAGCACTGCGACGGATGTTTTCCGGTTCAGATTCAGACCTTCCTCCATCAGCGCAATGGCGGGTTGCAACATGGACAGTGAGCTGGTCAAAGCGGCCAGGAACAGCAGGAAGAAAAAAAGCGTCCCGACAATCTGCCCCAGCGGCATGGTGGCAAAGACCTGCGGCAGGACCACGAACCCCAGCGAGAATGTTCCTGCGACGGCGGCTGTTCCCATGAAAATGAACGAGGCGGGAATGGAGATCATTCCGCCCAGACCCACTTCGCAAAATTCATTGCCCGCAGCGCTGGTCAGCGCCGACAGCGCAATGTCGTCATTGCGACCGACATAACTGGCATAGTTGATAATAATGCCGAAACCGACGGACAAACTGAAAAAAATCTGACCGGCCGCGTCCAGCCACATATTGCCGTCAGCCATCGCCTTCCAGAAACTCATGCTCTCGGTGCGCGGGTTCCACATGAAACCCAGACCCGATGTAATGTGGTCCAGCGTCAGCACCCGGCCGAGCACGATCAGGGCACAGATCACCAGGGCCGGCATCGCCCATTTGCAGAACCATTCGATACCCTTGGTCAGTCCGCGATAGATCAGGACAAAGTTCAGCACAAAGCAGATGGCGATGAAGATGACGGCCGGTGCGCTGGACAAACTGTAGTTGGCGCCGTCGCTGGCCAGACCGGTGAATTGTGAGAAGAAATTGCCGTATTGCTCGCTGCCTGTGGCACCGAAGTTCAACTGCCCGCTGGCCATGTACCACGCATACGCCAGGCACCAACCTTCGATCACGACGTAGTACATATAAATGCCGACGGGAACCAGCATCGCCAGCGCGCCGAAATACGGGGATAGGCGGTTCTTCCAGATGCTGCGATAAATTCCCGCGGCTGAATTAAAACCGCGTGCTCCGCCATAACGACCGATCGACCACTCCACCCAGGCCATCGGCAGACCCAGAAGAAAGAAGGCGATAAAATACGGGATCATGAACGCGCCGCCTTCATACTTGGCAGCCAGACCCGGGAAGCGAAGAAAGTTACCCAGGCCGACAGCGCTTCCGGTGACGGCTAAAATCACGCCAAAGCGGCTGCTCCAGGTTTCCCGAGGTCGCGAATTTTGTGTCATGTCCTTCCCAGCAGTTGGAAATGTGAGCAAGCTCCTGCTGCAGAAGATAACAGGCGACGAAGAAAACTCAACGTAAAATCAGCCGGGTTGGACAGGATTTTATGACACGAACCGGAGGACGATCAGCGCGGAGGCAGTACGTAATATCGCACTGAACCCGGTTGGTTACGTGGCCGAACTGGTGCCAACATGAGGCGCCGGCGGCGGGGGTGAGGCGCACGAGGCCGGATCGCCCAGCACCAGATGTTCAGTGGCGATGATCAGATCGCGCAGCAGTTTGGGGATGATGCGCAGGGCGAAAAAAGCTACACGCAATTTGCACGCCAGCATCTGACGAAAACTCAGTTCAGCATAGCGCGTGCTCTTGGCGTATTCGCGCATGATGCGCCATTCGGGAAAGACAATTTTTCCCTTGAGCGCGGGGTTCCACCAGTGGGCTGGCGGCACCGGCCCCTGCCCGAGGAAGCGTGAAAAACGTGAGCGGGTCTGCATGCGCCGCCCCGGTGTCTGCCGCGCCACCGAACGCTGGGAATGTTCACGGTTGAAAAACAGGGGTTCTTCCACCCGGCGGAATCGACCCAGTAGCGCCAATCGCGCCAGCATGATACTGTCCGAGCGGACCACCTGCTGGTAAACCGGAATGCGCGCCAGATCCGCCCGCCGCATCAGTCCCCATAATTCATGCGCACCGTGGTGACGATGATCCACCGTCATCAGTCGATTGAAGCGGGTGGCGGGGTTGGGCAGATCAGCCATCACATCATAATCGTTGTTGCGGATGACCCGGTTGTCATCATCGACGATGACCGTGCGGACAAACGCCAGCACCACCTGTGGGTCGGTCTCCAGGACGTGGAGACATTTTTCCAGGAATGTCGGCGCGATGTAGTCGTCAGCGGCATTCCAGCGGAAATACTCGCCGCGCGCCAGCTCAAAGCCCCGGCGGAAATTATTGGAGATACCAAGATTTTTTTCCGCCCGGTAGTAGCGGATGCGACTGTCTCGTGCTGCATACTGCCGGCAGATTTCTTCCGTGTCATCCGTCGAGGCATTGTCGGTGATGATCAGCTCAAAATCGGTGCAGGTCTGCTGCAGAATCGAGTCGAGCGTGTGACGAATGTAGCGCTGCCCATTGTAGACCGGTACCGCGATGCTGATGCGGGGGGACGGGTTGTTTTGGCGCTGTTGCATAGTCGTCTGGCAGTTGGATCGCCTAACTGCTCCTATTGTCCCGGTAACGAAACTTTCTCCAGTTTCTGCAGAGATCCGCCGGACTGCATGTCGGTCGGTGTTCGGCTGCGCGCATGCTCGGTTTGCGCAAGCAGCTTTTGATATTTCTGGGCAGCCTGGGCGCCGATCTGCTCCCAGGTCAGATGATCCAGGGCATATTGTCTTCCCCGCAGGCCCATCTCGCGCCACTGGCTGCGCCGGGCCAACAGTTGTTCAATACCATCGGCAATGCCAGCAACCGAGGAATCGACCACAACGCCGCAGTCGCTTTGGCGCACATGCGGGGCGATTCCGGCGATATCAGTCACCAGCAACACGCGGCCGGCCAGCATCGCCTCCAGTGCCGACAGACCAAAACCTTCAAAGCGTGACGGCAGACAGAAAATATCATGCTGGGAAATAATCGTGGTGGGGCGCGTCTGATAGTCCGCCTCTTTAAGACTGATGCGCGACTCCATGTCGCCCTCTGCAATCAGATCAATCACCTGCTGGCGGTCGCCCCAGTCCGGGCCTTGGATCGTCAAATGCGCATCCTGATGCGCTGAGCCGACGCCCTTGAACGCCTTGATGAGCAGATCAAGTCCCTTGTTTTGAATATCCAGGCGGCCCAGAAACAGCAGATCCGTCGTTGCCTTTTCATTCCAGACCGACTGGGGGATCGCCGCCAGGTCTTCAGGGAAAAATCCATTGACACATTCCAGGACCGGCGTGGTGACGTTCAACTGGCGCAACCAATGTTCATGGCGTTTGTCCAGAATCTGCACGCAGCACGCCTGGCGCAGCATCCGGGCCTCGAACAAATGCCAGTAGATGGTCTTGACCAGCCGCCGCCGCCGGAAAATTTCCGGGTGATACGGGTCATGCGGCGCAGCAATATACGCAATGCCCGCTTTGCGCAATTCGCGCGACATGCGGAACACGCTCGGATTGAAAATGCCGTTGAGTTGCGCCAATACCGGATAATCAGCATTGGCGATGAATTGACACAGGCCTTCAGACAACCGCGAAAAAGATTGATTGTGTTTGGGGTTGGCGAAGCAACGAATGGTGTATCCACTGGGGCTGGTCACAACCGAATCAGCCGTATTCTCACATAAAACGGTGACTTTCAGGCCCGCCTGAACCAGACCACCCGCCAGACCATGCACCGCCTTGACGACGCCAGTGTTGCACTTGAGGCCGTTGGGTGGAAACTCACGATTGAAAATCCATAGGTGCATAGCACATTTCAGCGGCGCAGAGTTTTGAGGGTTTGGCACTGATCCCATCAACGCAGCGAATCAATTCTCCTTCAGCCAATCAAACCTCAGTCGATTTTCACACCATTAAAAAAACGGGCATTCTGCTCCTGCCGAAGTTTGTCACACAGTCGTCCGGCAGGCAACTCGATATCGGCGTAGGTCAGCACTTCATCCTTGGAAATGTCCCGTTTTAACCGGCATCCTTCGCTTAAACCCATCGGCAGGAGATTTTTCTCCATTGTGACATCGGCGTTTTCCGCCGTGCCATAGGTGTGATAACCACCCATGCCGTCCAGCACTGTGCCGGCTTGGAGATCGATTTTGGCAGCCGTCACCACATCAACCATCGGGCCATCGATGGGCTGCATGACGGCATCCTGGAAGCAGATCAATCGCGCCACGGAAGTGGGCACTTCAAAATGACACAGGTGGTAGGGGGTATAGAAGCTATAAAGCGGTCCGTCGCCCAGCTTATACAGCTTGAGATAGTGCTGTTGCTTGGGATCGTCATGGGTGGCAAAGCAATAGACGCCCGGCCCGGGAACCGCCCCGACCACATAATCAACCGCGCCGCCGATGGCGCGCAGCTCATCGACGTTATATTCCGAAGTCAACTCGTCGATATGACGCTTCCATTCCTTGCCATTGCTCATGCCGCGCTGCAGCACTTTCATGCCCGTGGCATTGGCGACAATCGCCTGCTCGAAACTGATCTTGGTTCCATCGGCGAAACTCGTCACCATCTCCGGCTTTTGGCCCCACTTTTCAGCAAAGCCTTTCTGCGTGGTCGGATTGCGATACGGATCCTGCAATCCCTTGATGTTGCCCATGACCAGCGGCGTCAAACCGAGTCCTTTGACAAAGCGATACAGATTCATCTCCACGCCGGGCTGATCGCCGTCGGAACCGGTGAAGATAACCCCCGCCTTGTCAGCATATTTTTTAATGATTGGCCCGACCGTGCCGTCCAGTTCAGCATTCATCGAGACCATGTGCTTCTTGTTATTGATGGCACGCATGGTGATCTGCGCGCCAAACTCAATTGCACCGGTGACTTCGATCAGGCAGTCGATTCCGTCCGCATCGGTCAGCAGGGTTGCATCATCGGTGACGCTATACCTGCCGTTGCGGATGTTGTCGTTGATCTGCCCAAGGCGATGAACGCTCTGGCAGGTTGCGCCGGCTTCCTCGTAAGCGCGCTGGGCACTGGCCAGGGTTCGGTTGGAAATCGCCACCAGCTCCATCCCCGGTGTCGAGTTGATGATCTGATTGGCAATGCCGCGGGCCATGAACCCGGCCCCGATCATGCCTACGCGGATCGGGTTGCCTTCGGCCTCTCGTTTTTTCAATGCAGTATCAACAATCAACATAATGTTCGTCCTGTCTGTTCAGTGGCAAAAGTCCGGAACACGCGCGACGATTGCCAAAATTTGACCACTCCACCCGCCGGCGCTCACGCCTTGAAGGCGGGCCAGGCGGCGTCCTTGTCGGAAATTACCTCAATGGGAACCGGCCACTTGATCCCAAACGCACCATCATCATAGCGAATGCCGCGCTCATATCCGGGCGTGTAAAACTCGCCAACCTGGTACGCGACCTCCGCCGTTGGGCTGAGTGTCAGATAACCGTGGGCAAACATCTCCGGCACGTAGAGCTGACGACGATTCTCCGCTGTCAGTTCAACGCCAACCCACTGCATGTAGGTGGGGCTGGTTGGGCGCAGATCGATGATCACATCGTAAATCGCCCCAAGCGTGCAACGGACGAGTTTGGTTTCCGCTGCTGGCGGCAACTGGTAGTGCATGCCGCGCATCGTCCCTTTACGGTGATTGAACGAGCAATTGCACTGCGCGACCGACGGTTTAAGACCGTGATCTTCAAATTCCTTCTGGCAAAAGGTGCGGGCAAAGAAACCGCGCGGGTCTTCCCGCAGCTCCAGATCCAGAATGAACGCGCCTTTGAGTTTTGTTTCCGTAAATCGCATGAAAAATTGGCCTGTCTGACGTACACAGCACGTCTATAGCCTATATTATCGGATGTAGCGACCTGAAGGTTGAGCGGTAATCTTGATCACTGCCCACCTCCAAGCACAATAAATCGATATTTACTCTTTCCAGTAAAAATCCTTGTCGATCTGCTGAGTTTCCAGCAGATACTGAATCTGCTTCAGTCGTGTGTGGGCGCGACCCTCAAAGATATCCTTGGGCATCTTGATGCGCTCAAAGACATCGAGCAGTTGCTGGGCGCCTTTTTCGACCGTCCATTTAACCTTATAGCCAGGCAATTTATTTGTGATCTTGTCGAAATTGACCTTGTAGTCACGTTTATCACCGCTGCGATCACCAAAAATCACCTGACAACCGGGGAAAACCCGTCCGATGATGTTGGCCACGTCGCGCACCTGATAATTTTCGCTGTTGGCGCCGACATTAAACGTCTGGTTGTGAATCACTTCGCGCGGAGCTTCCAGCACACAGGCTGCTGCCTGGGCAATATCCAGAATATGAACCAGCGGTCGCCAGGGTGTTCCGTCGGAGTCCATCTTGATTTCGTGCGTTGTCCATGCCCGACCCGCCAGGTTATTCACCACCAGGTCAAAACGCTGCCGTGGGCTGGCGCCGTATGCCGTGGAATTGCGAAGGAACGAAGGGCTGAAATGGTCGCTGGCCATTTTCTTCAAGTCACCTTCCACCAATAATTTACATTCAGCATAGGCCGTCTGAGGCGAAGTGTCGCCGTGTTCATCCTGGGCTTTGTCCGCACTGGCGCCGTAAACCGAACATGAGCTGAAATAGATGAATCGCTGGATACCCGCCTGCTGGGCCAGTTTAGCCAGTTGCACCGATCCTTTATGGTTGATGTCATAGGTGATATTGGGCGCAAGTTGGCCAACCGGATCATTGCTCAACTCAGCCAGATGAATCACCGCATCATGCCCCTTGAGATCGTCAACCGTAATGCGACGAATGTCCTTGCTCAATACCTTGGGCATCGCCTTGACGCCGTTATACAACCAACCAATGCGATGAAACCCCGTATCGCAACCCGTCACTTCGTGCCCTCGATCCATCAAATAAGGACCGAAAACCGTGCCGATGTATCCGTCAATGCCTGTTACAAAAACCTTTGCCATGAGAAATCTGCTCCGAGTAATGCGTTGAAATACTGCCAATTTGATCGGAAAAATCCGTTAGCCAGATAACATAATCCGTTGTTGACCGCTGGTTGCCCGTGATCGCCGTAATTCCATCACGCCGCACTTAACGCTGCCTTAACTGCCGTCGGCGCCGGGACTGCTTCCACAACCGCCTGACCGATCGGAATACTCGCTGTCGCCGCTGGGCTGGGGGCGTTGCACACATGCACGCTGCCCTGACCGCGGACAATCAGGAAATCGTCGATCATCTTCCCGTCGTCCATCAGCGCCTGCGCCCGCACACCAGCATGTGATGGAACCAGATCATCTTCCCGCACTTCTGGAATCAGCAATTGCAGGCTGCGCGTGAAGGCAGCCTTGCTCAGCGAGCGATACATTTCGCGGAAACCCTCACGCCAGTTCTTTTTCGCCAGTTTCCAGAAACCTTTATAGGTCAGTGTTTCCAGCGTGTCGCGCAGGGAAATATCACTCCAGGTATAACCTTCGCGCTTCAAAGCCAGCACCGCGTTAGGCCCGCAGTGAATCGCCCCATCCACCATACGCGTGTAGTGCACGCCCAGGAAGGGGAATTGCGGATCAGGCACGGGATAAATCAGATGCTTGACCAGATAACGCTTTTCCGGTTTGAGTTCGTAATACTCGCCGCGGAACGGCACGATCCGCGCCTGCGGATTGACGCCATCCATCCGCGCCAACCGATCCGAATGCAAACCGCCGCAGTTGATGAAAATACGCGCCTGAAAATCGCCAGCCGTGCTCTGGACAACATGCCCGTTTTCGTGGCTTTTCAGACCAGTGACGGCGGTATTAAAGCGCGTTTCCCCACCATTTTCCCGGATGATATCCGCATACTTCCACGCGACGGCTTTGTAGTCGGCAATGCCCGTGGAGTAGACACGCAGCGCCGCCAGCCCGGCGCAGTGCGGTTCGATTTCGCGCAATTGTTCGGGGCTGAGTTTGTCGATCTTCAGCCCGTTTTGCAGACCACGCTGATAAAGATTTTCCAGGCGCGGCAGTTCTTCCTCCAGACTGGCGACAATCACCTTGCCACATAGATCATGGCGAATCCCATGTTCCTGACAGAACTCCGCCATTACCCGGCTGCCCTCCACCGCGTATCGTGCCTTGAGGCTGCCCGGTTTGTAATAGATTCCCGAATGGATGACCCCGGAATTATTACCCGTCTGGTGGAAAGCGCAACCGCTCTCTTTTTCCAGCAACAGCAACCGCGCACCGGGATACCGCTGCATCAGCGCCATTCCCACCGATAAACCCACGATACCGCCGCCGGCGATGATATAGTCGTAAACCATGATTACCACACCTTCCACGGAGCCTGACCATTGACCCACAAATTGTCCAGATACTGACGATCGCGCAGCGTATCCATCGGCTGCCAGAAACCATCATGGCGATAGGCGATCAACTTGCCTTCCTGGCTCAGGCGTTCCAGCGGCTGGGCTTCCCAACTGGTGGAATCACCGTCGATATAGTCCAGCACTTCCGGCTGACAGATAAAAAACCCGCCGTTGACGTAGGCATTGTCCCCCTTGGGTTTTTCGTGAAACGCGGTGATGCGCGGGTCGCCTTCTTTCAGATTGATGGCGCCGAAACGACCGGGCGGGCGCACCGCCGTCAGCGTGCACAGCGCCTTGTGCTGCTTGTGAAACGCAATTTCTTCCGTGATGTTGACAGTGGAAACACCATCGCCGTATGTCAGGGCAAAAGCCTCATTGCCCAGATAGGATTTAACCCGCTTTAACCGGCCACCGGTCATGGTCTGGTCACCGGTGTCGATCAGTGTCACCCGCCAGGGTTCGGTTCGGCGGTTATGCACTTCCATTTTGTTATTGGTCAGATCAAACGTGATGTCAGAATTGTGCAGCGCGTAATTGGCGAAGTATTCCTTGATGACATACCCCTTATACCCGCAGCAGATAATCACATCATTGACGCCATGCGCCTGATAGATCTTCATGATGTGCCAGAGAATTGGCTTGCCACCCACCTCCACCATCGGTTTGGGTTTGATGGCAGTCTCCTCGGAGAGTCGGGTTCCTAAACCCCCGGCTAGAATGACAACTTTCATAGTCTGGTCTTCCCTGTGCTGCCTGAACAGCCCAATGTTAAACTCGTCGGTTCGATGCACTCGAACCGTATATCTCTTTGCCTCATATCGACACGGTAGCACCCCCGCTTAATCGGTTTGTACCGCCTATACTACCAATATGACAATTTTATCGGACTTTGGTTAATGAAATTTTGATTATTCTCGCTGGTTTGGCCATCAACCAGCAGCAATGCAGTGTGAATGACGTTACAGAACCATTCGCATAGCAAATAAACGATATTTTGAAGGGTGGCAAACGTTCATCAGCTAGAAAATATCGCTAAACGTGGCAAAAATTCCCGGCGTTGCGCCTGACAACAATTATTTCCTTAATCACTGCGGCAACAGATAGTTGGTCAAGTCAACCTGCCAGCCATTGAAGCATACTGGCCGAACGACTACGTTTGATTCCATGTTCCAAGTCGTACCCAGCATTGATCTGCGCGCCGGTAAAGTTGTCCGTCTTCAGCAGGGGGATTACGCCCGCCAGTTGGACTATGATCTGGATCCCGTCCAGACCACCCTCGGCTTTGAACGCGCCGGCGCTCAGTGGATGCACATCGTTGATCTGGATGGCGCCAAACAAGGTCAGCCGCAGCAACTTGATTTGATCGCCCGAATCATCGCCAGCACCAAAATGAAGGTGCAGGTGGGGGGCGGAATTCGCCAGACGCAGGACATTCAAAATTTGCTGGATCGCGGCGCGCAGCGTGTGGTGGTGGGAACCGCCGCCATGGAAAACTGGTCATGGTTCCAGGAGCTGGCCCACTCCCAGCCCTTTGAAAATCGTCTGGTGCTGGCGCTGGATGCCAAAGCGGGGCTGGTCGCCACCCGTGGCTGGACTCAGACCACCAGCCAGCGGGCTGTCGATGTGGCTAAGCTGGTCAGCCACTGGCCACTGGGCGCGATTCTTTACACCGATGTCGCCCGCGACGGGATGATGCAAGGTCCGAACATTTCAAATACCGTTGAGCTGGCCAAGGTGGGTGATATTCCGGTTATTGCCTCCGGCGGTGTGCGCGATCTTGACCATATCGCCAGCCTGCTCAATATCGGCGTCTGGGGCGTGATCGTCGGGCGCAGCCTGCATGAGCGCACGCTTGATCTGCATCAGGCGATTCAACTGGCCAGCCAGTCAGCGCAAAAATAACGCGCGATAACAGGCGGTTAACAACTACATTTTGTCCAGATTTTTCCAGTACTGGCTGCCATCCTGCAGGGTGGAAAATTCGGGGCAGCGCAGCGGCGGGGGGGCCGGCGGTTGACGCAATTGGCGGGTGATCCGCGCGTAGCGCCGCAACAACCATAAAACAAAATAGAGCAGACCGACCGTCATCAGCGCCAACCACATCATACGCTGACGGTGCTGAAAAATGGATGGATTGCGTCCAACCAGCAGACCGATCTGAATCAGCCCGGCGATACAGGCAATGGCAAAACCAAGACTGAACAGCCGCGCGCGGTTCAGTGCCCGACGCTGACCAGCCACCAGCGCCACATGCCGGCCATCCAGATGATTTTCACGATCTTCCGCTTTTCGTCGGGCTGTCTCCTCATCATTTTCTGTCGATGCGGTATCGTCGATGATCTCAAAACCATCCGCTGTCTTGATACTTGCCGAAACATCCGGCAAGGCTGTATCGCCGTCGATCGAGGGGACAATATAGGGCTGATGGCAATGCGGGCATGTTTCCACCCGCGGTTGGTTCAGCAGCGTTACGCCGATTTCCTGGCCGCAGGAGGGGCAATTGAAAATATCCGCTCTTGATCGAGCTGCCGGCTCCGTCATAGCCTGATTCTACGCCAGCGCAGCGCCGCGCCCAATCAGATGTCGCTGCCAGGCGGGATGAATCTATTGTCCTTTTTTGGTCGCCGCAAAAGCGTTGCGCGCTGCCTTGATCGTCTGCTCGATCGCTTGGTTGTCATGCGCCAGACTCACGAACCACGCTTCATATTGAGACGGCGGTATAACCACACCTCCCTTCAGCAGGGCATGGAAAAACCGGCTGAACGCAGCCGTGTTGCAGGACGTGACCCGCGCGTAATTATCCACCACCGCGCCGGTTTCATCCGTGAAAAATACCGTCAACATGCTGCCGACACGATTGATCGTGACCGGCACCTGCTCCTGGCTGGCAGCATCGAGCAACCCTTCAGTCAAATCGCTGGCCAGCGTGTCGAGCTGCTGATAGGCGTTTTCTTCCTTAAGCAAATCCAGCGTCGCTTGACCTGCCGCCATCGCGATGGGATTACCGCTGAGGGTTCCCGCCTGATAGATCGGCCCGACCGGGCTGATCTGCTGCATTAATTTACGCCCGCCGCAATACGCACCCACCGGCAAACCGCCGCCGATCACCTTGCCCAGGCAGGTAATATCCGGCTGCACATCGTAGCGTACCTGTGCCCCGCCCCAGGCGACGCGGAATCCCGTCATCACCTCATCAAAAATCAACAACGCGCCCTGCTTTGTGCAAAGCTCGCGCAACCCCGCCAGATAACCGTCAACCGGCGGAACGACACCCATATTTCCCGCTACCGGTTCAACGATAAACGCAGCAATATCCCCCCCATGCCGCTCAAACAATGTCCGGGCGCCATCCAGATCATTGTAATGCACCAGGAATGTGCAGGCTGCCGTTTCCGTCAGCACACCTGGCGTATCGGGCTGGGCTGAATCATCATTGCGCTGGGCAGGGTCCGCCAGCGTCAATACGCCGCTGCCCGAGCGCACCAGCAGGCTGTCTACATGCCCGTGATAACCACCGATACATTTGACAATGTATTTCCGACCGGTCGCCCCGCGCGCCAGACGCACCGCGCTCATCGTCGCTTCCGTGCCGCTGTTGACAAAACGGATCATCTCCATCCCCGGCAGTGCGCTGAGGATGAGGCTGGCCAGTTGCGATTCTGCCTCGGTTGGCATCCCGTAGCTCGTGCCGCGCCCGATCGCCTTGGAGAGGGCTGCCACCACCTGTTCATGGGCGTGACCAGCGATCATCGGGCCAAAACTGCCCACATAATCGATGTAGTTATTGCCATCGATATCCGTCAGCGTGCATCCCTGCCCCTGTTTGATGAAGATCGGCGTGCCACCCACCGCGCCAAATGCACGCGCCGGTGAATTGACACCGCCGGGCATGATCTGCCGGGCCTTGAGAAATGCTGATTCTGAACCGGAAATTGAATACGTGCTGTCGCTCATCAGATTATTCGATCGAATGGAGTTGTTCCCCATCATATCTTACGGCTGCCGCGCGACATTGCCAGCCGTTACGGGAACAAACACGCCGGAAAATCATTTTGTCCCGCCGTCGCCTCGTTGGTGCGTTATTCCACGATGCGGGAATAAAAAACGATGATTTTGATCACGGGGATCAAGATCATCGTAAGGAGGTAGCTATGGAATAACTGTGCCCCAGCGCACCAAGTCTGTGGTGGCAATGAGGCGAAAGATTCAGTCGCGTGGATAGGTGGCTGAAGGCGCCGGCGCCGGTGCTGAACTCTGATCGCTGCCAGCCGGTTGGGCGAGTTTGTTGCCACCCAGCCCCAGATCAGGGATAGGCCCATTGGGCATAATGGGCTTGGCCAGCTCGTGTGGCTCTTTCAAGCTGGGTCCCGGAATAATGTTGTGCCGACGCAGCGCATCAGCCACCACCTGATCCTCCGGGTTCAGTGCATTGGCACGGCTCAGCGCCCCGACTGCTCCCGGCTGACCCAGTGAATCCAGATACAACCCGCTCTGTTTCTGCACTTCAAAATCATTCGGGGCCAGCATCGCTGCCCGATTGTAACTCTCCATCGCGCCATCCGGGTCGCCAGCATACTGGCAGGCTTTAGCCAGAATGATGTAATTTTCCGCATTGGCACGGCTGCCGGCATCGGCTTGAATCTTGTCCATCTCCACCAGACGGTTGGGGCTTTGCGCCACCGCCAACGCCAGACCGTCAATGATCTTGTTGCGGAAATCGGTATCGCGCTGACCACCGTAGGTCACTTTCATCGCATCCAGCGCGGTACGATAGGCCAGAATCGCCTTTTCATAATTACCCAGCCGGGCGTAGCTGCTGCCCAGATAGTATCGCGCCTGATAGTTGTCCGGAGCCTGCTTGATCGCGTTATTGAACGCGCCAGCGGCGTCGGTGTATTGCCCCGCGTCGTAGTATTGCAAACCCTGTTCCTGCGCATCGCGCGAATAGGTCACGATATCCGCGCAGCCTGCAAGACCTGCTGCCAGCGATACCAGACTCATCATCAGTGCTTTGCGACCCAGTGATCCAACGATCGACATGACCATAGTGCTACCTCCTGTAGCGTGACTGCCATTAGCATCCTGCCGCTCCCAGCCGCCATAAACGGTTTCAGCCGGAAGATACGCTTGAAAGACTAGCCGTAGGGGCTGATTTTTGCAAGGAATACCACGCCAAATTTTAGAAAGGACCCCAGACATCGTATCCCCTCCGGGCTGTTGAGCGTCTGCCGGGGGGCTGATGGACGAACGCTGGATCGACTGTTGAAAGAACTGGGTCGAGAACCAAGAAAAAAGGACGCATGAAG
>JADLCB010000015.1 GCA_020847375.1 Phycisphaerales bacterium
ATCAAGGAAAAAATCCCAAACCCCAATCCCATGCTACCCCTGCTCAGCGTTCAATACCTCGACGAACTTTATGATTCAATCCTTCATTCCCCAACCCAAAGGGGGTACGATGTCTGGGGACTTCCCTCCTCTGGCAACACAACGTTTCAGGGAATAATTCAGATGTGCGCGGTGCAATCACCACTGCCAACACTATTTCGGGCACGGCAACAGTCATCGCCAGAACGCTCATTGCGCCAACCCATCAAGGGCATGAAGCAACACCGTCCGGCCGGCAGCATCCAGCGCTGGATGGGTTGGATCGGTTACGACAATATCCGTACCCCACAAAAACGGATGCACCGCGTAGAGCGGAAGATAGGCCATGCGGCCGGCGATCATGCCGATAGCCCACTGCTGCTTGTTTGAATCGGTGAGTTTGAGCAAAATCGACTGATCACTCAGTTGATCGTTCAGTTCCTGACCCGAAGCATTCTCAAACCACCAGGGGTTGTACGGTCGTTGCCAACCGGCTGGCGTTTGCGGATTACGACCCAGCGGCCAGGATGTACCGTCCGCCAGCACCATCGCGACATCCAATGGTTTATCCGGCATTGACGCCTGAATCGGCGGCGGCCAGTGGATATTGGCAGGTTCGGGCAATTTAGTCTGCGCTGCTGAAAATCGCTGGCGCAGCGCCACCGGCAGTTGGTCACCGCCAATCCAGAGAATTTTTCCGCCTGCATCGAGATAGGTTTTGAACTGCCCGTTGAGCACATCCGAGCGCAATCCATCCAGCGAAGCGACACGTTCGGCGACGACAATCAGAATCGGCATTTGATCTGGCGTCGCCAGCCCATGCTGGGCTGCTTCAACCACGTTAACGCCAATCCAAGGTCTGTTTTCCCGGTTCAGCGTTCTACCAATGGCGGCTGAAATATAGCGTGAATCAAAACCGAGTATCGCATCATTCATGCGCCACAGCGGTTCCATCAACACACCAATTTTCGGCCCGTCTGTTTCTTTTTGTTCCTGAAAGACTTCGTTGAAAACCCCATCCTCCGAGAGCTTGGCTGAGCGGGTCAGCGCCTGGCGGCGCGTCTGATATTCCGAATTGATTCGATCGGCATACTGAACGGCTTCGGGGGATTGCGCCAGACGTAAGGCTGCATTCACATCACGCAGCACGCGCACCGCCCCCCACGCGCCAAACTCGCTCATGCGCTGGCTGAACGATACGTCAAACGAAGGTTGGCCAGCTGGTTCGATGGATGAACGCAGCAACCCGACACCCTTGGAGGCGATAAACCGCCCTCCTTCCGGGCCGTACATCATGATCCGCGTCAGCACCTCATCAACCGATGAACCGTCATCGGCGATACGCTGGTCGTCAACGGTTTGATTCAGCATCTGCACTGCCTGCGGCCACTTACTCAAGACCGACAAATCCAGCGACCGAAACTTCACCGGCTGACCATCGGACAGGACCGTCATCTTCGGCCAGTCATAAATGGCGATGTGCATCAAGGTTGCGTGATTCGCTCCGCCCATATCACCGGTGCTGTGGCTGAGACAGCATATCCAGAAAATAGCGCGCTCGTACTCCTTCGCGCGCAGCGCCTGCACCAGCAACGTGAAGGCAATGGCACGGCCTTTGTCAAAATGCAAACCGTAGCGGTTTTTAATACCGTTGTCCTGCAAAACTTTGATGGCCTCTTCCCCCATCAGATCAGCATTAAGCGGATCAAAGCTGTCGGGGTAGTGACTCCACGACATGGCCTGCCTGGACAGCTTCGGTGTAAGATGGCTGGCAATTTCTTCCGGCAGGCGATCAAGAATTATCTTGGTCTGAATCTCGTGCCCAGTGCCCCACGCCAGCGCCTGCGAGACCATGAAGCCGAAAAAAAACAGGGCCGCAACGATTGTTCTTGCTGAACCGACAATCATAATTATTCGCGCTCCCACAGATAGACAGGCTCTTCGCCAACCGCGATCGTCACGTGACCATTTTCGGCGGTAATCGTCTGGCTGGTTCGCCCATACAGATCTTTGACAACAACCGACGGGCTGTTGACCGATACCTGAACTTGTTGCGGCGTCAGCCACGGCATCCACGCCTTCCAGACACCCACTTTTTCATTACTTTGGTAGGCCCAGACGAGTGTAAAGCGTGGTTCATCCTCACCGCCAAGGCGAAATGCCATCGCCTTGATATCTTCCGGCGCGTTGACAGGTTTGGCCTCGACCGCAGCGATTTTGTGGTAGTCAACCCGGCGTAAAGCTTCACCAAGGACAGAGGTGGTAACCCATTGCAGCGATGTTGAACCATCACGATACATTCCATAATGCCAGATAAATGTCTTGGAGACCCCCAAGCTCATCAACCGGACAATCCCTGCGACATATTCACTGGCGGCTCGCTGCTCACTCACCGCGCGCCATGACTTACCGATTTTCCACGGTTCAGCGGGGTTAAATTCTTCATCAGCCCTGGCGCGGCGGTTCAACTCATCCTGCGGTACCAATCGTCCATTTTCGCGCTCAACCGACTTGATTCCGCTCTCGGTATTCCATATGGGCAGGTCGTAACCAGCATCAACCATCGGCTTGTGCAGGATCAGCCAGTGGGTGTAGATGCTCAGATGATCGGTCGAATAGGTATGCATCTCGCCATACCAGTGACCGGAAACGATATCAACGTACTGAAGCTGCCCAGCTTGCACAGAGCCATTAACATATCCAGCGTGCTGGCCGGCGCTGAGTGATATCCCGATTACCTTGGGGTGACTCGGCGAACGATCCGCTTCCTCCTTCATCACTTTGGCGGCTTCGGTCAGTTCCTTAAAAGCAGTAGCCCAGTGCGGCCAGGCGTTGGCTTCGTTCCAATTTTCCAATGCACCGATGATTCCCGAACCATCGGCATCGTATCGTTCCAACAGCGCGCGAATATAAGTCCGAAAATTCCCCATGTCGTCCGGTGGATCGCCGACAGCATCAACCGAACGTGTAATGACATGCGGGTTGTCGGATGTGACCGTCCATGCCGGCGTGTGGTCGTTGGCAATCACTACTCTCCCGCCAGCGTCTTTCACCGCTGCCACGACAGGATCAAGGCGCGACCAATCATATTTACCCAAAGCCGGATTCGCCTGTGACCAGTTATTGAACACCCGGCACCACTTAAACCCCGGCAGCATGATCAACGGACGATCCGCGGCCCAGTTCGTTGAAATGTGCATACCGATCGGCCAATCATCCGGCAGTTCACGCGCCATAACCCCCGGTGCATAGGCGATGAACGTCCGCACTTTTTTTGCGGTATTCACCAACGGGTCAGAAGCATCGCCAACGAGCGCTGTATCCAGTCGGTAGACACCGTTTGGCAATTGCGGTTTATAGTGATAGGTTGCAGTGTTTGACCCGGGTACCACAATCGCAATATGCTGCGTGATCGTCTGTTCGGACAGCAAATCAAAACAATCGATCTGAATCGACCCTTGCCACGGAGTCGATTGATCATTAATCACTTCAACGTGCACATCGACGGGCTGATCAGGAGTAAACAGACCATACGTTGTAGTAGGCTTGACCTTGATCACGAGATTCGCCCTGAGCAGATTGGTCAATGTCAACAAAATACCGACGAACAATACGGCGACGAGCTGATATTTAGGCAAGATATTCTCCTATCAGTCTGTAACGGGGATCCAGTTGCGATCAAACTGCTGGCCTTGTCTTAAAGGGCCAACATGTAAATCTCCGAACAAGGCGTTTGATGTTCGCCCGTGGGTGAAGTTGTCAATCTCATGCCCGGCAGATGAGACATTGGTAAAGGTGTAATAATTCGGCCAGTCGCTGGTATCTGTCAGCCCGCCAGAATCGATGCGAAGCTTCTCCCAGAGCACCACGGACGCTGGAGGAACGCGCACCCAGCGATTCGGCTCGCGATAATTATTGTCATCCCCTTTCAGCGACCAACCCGCCTGCTCGGCACTGAGGGTGTAGCTGTAACTTAAACCGGCTCCAGATGGATTACCCACCTCAGAAATACCAGGCCGGTCATACTTTCCCGGGCATAGAAAAATACTGCCCCGACCAACGACATAATTGCGATAGCGATAGTCATCAGGAATATTGCTGGGGCGCGGGAAGCCTACATAGGGCGCAAGCTGCACCGGCCAACTGACCGAACCATATTGCAGTACCGTCGGTGGCCCCTCACTCTGCACCACGGTACGCGGTGGGAAGCGATCCCGGTTATCCTGCGCGTACATCCGCAGGGCCAAACCGATCTGCCGCATGTTTGAAGCACAAGCCACTTTAATGGCCGACTGACGCGCCTTGTTCAGCGCGGGAAGCAAAATCGAGATCAGCAGGGCAATGATCCCAATCACGACCAGCAGCTCAACCAGTGTGAAACCAGCTGATTTCCTTATTGTGTCGTCGTAATTTTGAGGCGCGATCATCGTTATCCTCGCTTGTCGTCAGCCACTTCTACAACTTCATGGGCGAATCCGATGTTGCCACGATGCTGCAATCACTGCTCGCTGGTGATCGCCGTTGCCTGGATCTCGTAGGTATCAAAACGCAGCGTCCCACTTTTATTGTCGACATAAAGACCAAAAGCTGTGATATCCCCTAAGGGTAAATCACTGCTGAGCGATGAACTATTCAGCGACAGGTTGCTGCCTGCCGTAAAGCTAAGCTCACGCCAGGCGCTGGCATCGGACGTAAAGGTAAACGTCATCAACTCGGCATTGTTCGCAAAACCGCTGGTGCTGCTTATCTGATTGTCTTGAGTGAACTCCTGACTGGTCACATACCACTGGCCGCCAATCTTGACCGCAAAACGCACAACATCATCTTTAGCAGCATTGCCCTGATACCAACTGATCTGTGACAGATTGTTTTGCCCGCGAACGATGAGATATTCGTCTGTCCACACAAAAAAACTCTTATCGTTACTCTTATTGTCGAAATTGGTGAACAGACCCACTTTCAAATTATCAGATCGCGAATCTTTCAGATCATCCTCTTTGGTTGAATTGACCGCTGTCACATTACCAGGTCGGCCACCGTTGGCATTGCTGTCAACGCCAACACTGCCGCCGAATTCCACCTTTTTACCTTCAGAACCATTGTAGGCTTTCCAGCCAACCCTTGCACCGCCATCGGCGGTTGAAAAGATTTCGCGGTAGACCACTTCGGCTGCGCCAGCCTGCGCTGTGGCCATCAGCCCTGCCACACCCGTGATGCCCAGCATCACTATCCGTTGCAACGTTGTTTTTTTCATTTCTCAAGCCCCTTGCCCGATTTCAGCAACTCACGCCCGCTCGTCATGCGCGCTGGAGTGAGCGCTAAATGATTGATTGGCAACTATTTCCCTGCACCAACTGCATGGTCAGCACCTGGGATGGTAATGATTGACCCGACGTTTTGATTTTTTGTTCCAGCATCCGGGCGGCTGTCTGACCCAGTTCATATTCAGGGATCACCATGGTGCTGACCGCCAGACCACAATCATCGAACAGACTGTCGTCAAATGTCACCAGCGATAGATCGCGCGGGACGCGCATACCCAACTCGCCAATGGCCGCCATTATAATCGGCAGGGCTGTCGAACCGGCGTAAGTGATCACGGCGGTGGGACGATCCGATTGCTCAAGCCACTGACGCGACGCCTGAATCCGCTGGCTGCGCTCAAATGATGATCCGGTCTGCGCCCCGATAATCTGAGGCGCCAAACCAGCTTGTTTCATGGCATGGGCATAACCATCGCGGCGATCGGTGGTGCTGTAATGCCCCCCGCCGGAATAGCTCGCATACGCAATACGGCGGTGACCGAGCTTCAGCAAGTATTCCGTCGCAATAACACCGGCACCGAAATCATCGGGGCGAATCGCGTCAGTATCACGCTGGGAATTGATCCAGACCGACGGAATTTTGTAATTCTGAATCAGTTCGACCATCCGCGGTGGAATCAGGGCGTTGTAGTTGATCAACAAACCATCACATGACCATTCACGCAGAATCTGCGGAACAAAGCCTTCATCGGTCAGCGCTTTGTCTGGAAACCGCGCGACGTTGAGGCGTAGATTCTGACGAACCAGCTCGTCGTAGATGCCGACGAGCATCTTTTCAAAAAGGCTGCTGCGATGTTCCTCGGTGCTGAGCAGCAGACCGATAGCACCCAGTCGGCCGCTGCGCATCGCTCGCGCCGATGAATTAGGACGATACCCCAGCTTCTGGGCAGCGCGCACGACTTTTTCGCGCGTTTCCGCGCGGAACAAATGGGCGCGATCACCCAGAACCTGGCTGACGGTTGAAAGCGAGACACCACTTAACTGCGCGACTTTTTCGGCTGTGACCATTGTTGTTACCTGCACGAATTAGACCGTTGTAAAGAACTGTATCTTATCAATAACGAGTGTCAAGATTTATTTGAAAACTGAACTGGGTCAATATTGTTGCAACCGATTTTAACTTTGTTTGTTGTCGCTCGCAACAATATGAAACAGCTTCTGCTAACGTCGACTTACCCTGAAATGGACTAATAATCCGATTGACTTACCGGCAAGGCGTCGTCCGATAACATTGAAATCACAGGGCTGACCAGCCGTTGGTCCACTTTGCTCGGCACGTCGCTTTGCCCACCAGATTGCTTTGGTTAGCAGGTAACTTTGCGCCGATATCAGCCGACAGTCATTTCAATATCAATTCAATGACTGGTACGGCCACATCCGGTTTGACCTGCGGCATATTGAGCGTGATCAGTTTCTCGCGACCTTCAAGATGTTTTTGTTGCCAGGCATCGACACCCATCGCAATTTCGCTGCCGTCATTCAGCAGTTGCGCATAGGCCAGGCGCTCGGCGAAGGCATTGCCTTCCAGATGGATATGCTTGTACGGCCAGACAAACAGATGGATGTACAACCGTTTCCTTTCGGGGTTGTATGTCAAACGACAATCCTGCGGGGTGATGAATTCGGGCGGTGCCTGCGTACAGCCATAAATCGAACGGTTGTGATACTTCATCCAGCGGCCGATCCCAGCCAGCCGATCCAGTGACCGGGCATCAAACTCACCTCGCGCCGTCGGGCCGACATTCAGCAGCAGATTGCCCCCTTTACTTACACAGTCGATCAGCGTCTGCACCAGTTGCTCAACCGATCGCCAACTCTGATCATCACGATGATATCCCCACGATCCATTGTGCGTCGAAAACGTCTGGCAGGCTTCCCAGACCACGGGTTTGCCATTCACGCGCGGCCAGGTGCGCGGCTGGAGCTGCTCCGGTGTCTTGACATCCCACGTCGGTGGCTCGGCCGGTAAATCCAGCCGGTCATTCAGAATCACATTGGGTTGCAGCTTGCGAATCAGTTTGACCAGTTCCGGGCTGCGCCAGTCTTTATGTCCCTTGCCTGTTCCATCTTCGTTTGGGAATGAAAAATCGTACCAGAGAATATCGATCTGGCCGTACTGGCTGAGCAGTTCCTGCGTCTGGGCATGCAGATAATCAGCATATTTCTGCTGATCGCGCTGGGCATTGAGTTTGAGGCGATCGGGATGATTGCGCAGCGGATGATTTTGCGCATCAATCACATACTGCGGATGATGCCAATCCAGCAGTGAATGATACAACCCGACTCGAATCCCTTTTTCCCGAAACGCCTCGATCATCGGGCGAAGCAAGTCGCGGCCGGCTGGCGTGTTGGTCGCCTTATAATCGGTCTGCTTGGTATCCCACAGGCAAAAACCTTCGTGATGCTTGGTGGTAATGACAAAATACTTCATGCCCGCATCCGCGGCTGCCTGCGCCCACTGGCGGGGATCATATAGATCCGGATCAAAGTATTTGAAATATTTTTCGTAATCTTCGTTGTTGATCTGGTTGATGCTCCTGAGCCACTCATGCCTGGAGGGCATGGCATACAGGCCCCAGTGGATGAACAAACCAAAACGGTCGTGCGTGAACCAGGATGTATCGCCAGGGGTTTTCAATGTTTCGAGCATCGTTGATCGTCCACCTTTTTATGTGGGGAAATTATTTAAGAATATGCTGCACGGCAGCGGCCAGATCCTCAACAATCACAAGACCGGATGGCAAATCAGTGCTGCATTGTTCGGTCTGCCTACCCGCGCCGCTGCGCACAAGGATCGGTTGAACGCCAGCGGCACAGGCGGTGACAATGTCGCCACGATGATCGCCAACCATCCACGCCCCATCCAGCGTCAAGTTCAATTCCTCTTGCGCGCTGTAGAGCTGGGTCGGGTTTGGTTTGGCACCGCTTTGATCACGGTATTGTGGCAAAACGGCCCGATCACCGGCAGCGGTTGAGAAATAAATACCGTCCAGGCAGGCACCTTGTTCAGCCAACAGACGGCACATTTTGTCATGCACGCTCAGGACTGTTTCTTCGGAAACATAACCGTAACCAACAGCAGACTGGGAAGTAATCACGACCGTCTTCCAGCCCGCCTGGTTGAGCTGGCGAATCGCCTGGGCTGATCCGGGGATCAGGCGCATTTCTTCCGGGCCGGTTTGATAACTGGCCAGATCATTGATGACCCCATCGCGGTCAAGAAAAACCACGCGACTTGGTGGCGTCAGCAGGTCACTCAGGGTCTGCTCGTGCCTGCTCACCTGCCCGTCGGGGCTGATGTCGTAGATGCTCCACGGGTGCGGATAAACCGTAAATCCCCGGGCTACGCTGAAAAACGTATTCCCATGGCGGGCCATTTCCAGCCCGGGATGCAGATGCCCACTGAGGCACAACCGCACCCGTCCTGACTCGACGACGCGACGGGTCAGTTCGTCTCCCTCGCCATAGGTAAATGGCCAGCTTTCGTTCATCATGGGCGTCAGCAGATAATGCTGCAGATGAACCTGCGGGGGTGAGGATGGATCGGCCAGCACCTGGTCGAAGCGGCAACGCTCTTTGAGAAAACGGCGCGGGACGTGCGCATCGAACTCCTCATCACAAAAACGCACGATCCGATGTCCGGCCAGATCAAAAATGTTTTCATCGGGATCAAAAATCTGCCACATGATTTCGGAGAGATCGTGGTTGCCACCCAGCACGGTATAGCGCAACCCGCTGTCATCGAGCAACTGCTTGACCATGCGATAATCTTTTTCAACGGCCTGTCGCCAAAGCGTCGGCTGGTCGATGGCAAAAACCCGCGGGGGATACATCAACCAATACGGCACATCCAGAATATCGCCGGTAACGACCAGTAAGTCTGGTTTTTGATGGGTAATGCGCCTCAGCGCCTCAGCCAGAAGCTCAGGCATCGACCGCGACCGATTCCGGTTCCCGGCTGACGATCCGTACAGATGATGGCGCCAGTGAAGGTCAGTAATTTGAACAATACGCATGGCAAATAATTCATAAAACCAATACGTTCACTTCGTGGGACACGATCGCAGGTAACATGGCAGACCGCCATAGAACAATCTTGCGCGAGCAGCATCGTATACCAATCCAGTTGTATCGTTTCATCACCCGTAAATCAACCTTTTTGAATGTCGAAATGATTGTGTCATATTGCGGAACAACTCGCTTGGTCTATACTGAATTATTCGTGCGATGAGTATTTATTTTTGTGGAGCTTGATTCATGAGTGCGACAAAAAAGGCGGTTGAGGTCAAAGGCGGTGAAAAAAAACTGGGGCATGCTGCTCATTCCATCAAGGCGGATCAACAGAACGGTTTGCCGGGCAAAATGCAGCGCCCGATTAAAATCACAATGCTCGGCGCTGGTTCGGGATTCACCCCAACCCTGATGCGCGACATCGTCTGCATCCCTGACAGCCAGGGGGGCGAAATCGCGCTGGTCGATATTGATGAACATCGCCTCAGCACCATGCACCAGATTGTCACACGGATCACCGAGACAGGCCGATCCAAAAACTGGCGCGTCACGGCTCATAAAGATCGGCGCACAGCGCTGCCGGGCAGCCACTACATCGTCAACTGCATTGAAGTATCAGGTCTGGATTGTGTACGCCACGATTACGACATCCCCCAAAAATACGGCATCGATCAGTGCATCGGTGATACGATCGGCCCGGGCGGGTTGTTCAAATCCATGCGCACGATTCCTGTTTTTCTTGATATTCTACGCGATGCGCGCGATCTGTGCCCGGATGCGATTGTGCTCAACTACACCAACCCCATGAACATGCTCTGTCTGGCTGCTGCACGCGCGGTTCCGGAAATGCAGCTCGTGGGGCTTTGTCACAGCGTCCAGGGGACCAGCCATCAACTGGCGCGATATGCCGATGTGCCCTACAGCGAGATGGAATGGGAGTGCGCCGGCATCAATCACCTGGCGTGGTTTACCAAATTGCAGCACAAGGGACAGGACCTTTACCAAAAGGTTCTGCTGAAGAAATTCGCCCAGGAAATTGCGGCGGGAATTGCTGAATCCAAAGCCGGTCTGGCACCGGTGGATGACCATGACGAGCGTCTGATCCTGGAGGAAAAGACGTGGGAACAAGGCGATTTGGTTCGCAAGGATATGTGCGTCAATTTCGGCGCGTTCATCACGGAAAGCTCGGGGCATCTCAGCGAATATCTTCCGTACTATCGTAAAAGCGAGGCTGGCCGGCAGTTGCTGCGCCGCGGTTACGAAGGTGGTAGCAGCTTTTATGCCACCAACTGGCCGTCATGGCGCAAAAGCGCTGATGCCGACCGGGATGCGATGGTCCTGGGTGAAAAAGCACTGCCTCCGATGGAGCGCTCCTGGGAATACGCAAGCTGGATTATCGAAGCGCGCGAAAAGGATGTGCCCCAGCGCATTCATGGCAACGTGATGAATGTTCATCCCGTTAAAAACTGGGGGCCGCTGATCGGCAACCTGATGGGCGATGGCTGTGTTGAAGTGGCGTGCATGGTCGATCGCAACGGTATTCTTCCGACCGTGTACGGAAACCTTCCGCCCCAGATGGCAGCCGTCTGCGACTGGAACATGCGCATGTTCGACCTGGGCGCTCAAGCCTGCGTGGAACGCAGTATCGAGCTGGCGATTCATGCGCTGATGCTTGATCCGCTTAGCGCTGCTGTCTGTACTCCGGCTCAGATTAAACAGATGACGCTGGAGATGTACGAAGCAACCAAGGAATATCTCCCGGGCTACAAATAATCCCTGGACTGTTTTTGTAATTGATGCTTCTGGCGCAGTTTAAGTGAAATGCAGCTTGCAGGACTCGAACCTGCAACCTTCGGTTCCGTAGACCGACGCTCTATCCAATTGAGCTAAAGCTGCCCGCAGCCACTTTGACAGGTGCAGCACTAAAAACTGCTCCAGCCAAGGGGGTCGTATGGTGGCAGGAGTATATGGCTCTGTCAAGTTGACAAGCGTAATTGTTGCCTGACCAACAGGATATTCATGATCGTCAGTGCTGCCATGACCAAACCGAGCAGAATAAAACAATAACTGACCCAGGAACTGATGGCTGCCCAGGGGGACTCGTCCGAGGCAATCAGCGGCATGAGGCCGAACAAGGGGAGAATGAACGCCAGCGTCAACATCGGCGGAATAATCGTACGACGGAAACTCAGACGCCTGAACAGCGGCACTGCCGTTTGGGTTGGGCGCGAACCCGATGACAGCGCCCGCTCGGGAGTTTTCGTCATTGCCGGTGTTTTGGCCGGCGCTAAAGTTGTTACCGGCTTTGGAGCTGTCGGGCGGGTCGGCTGCGGATTTTGCCCAGCCGGTTTACCCGAAACAGGGCGTTTGTTCGGCACTGACGGACGTGTGGTTGAGGCTGGTGCGGGATGATTCGCTTGAACAGGTTTGGCGATCGACGGATTCTTCACCATTTTTTCAGCCGGCTGCGCATCGACAGGATCAGCTTGTGGAGCTTGGCCACTCATCATCGCTTCCAGCGCACGAGCAAGGTCGTCATTTTTATTTTTCGCCATTATGGATTCCTTCGTCTGCACAACCGTCCGAAACTACCCGGATTATCGGACATAAATCAAATAAATCTGTCGTGAACCTCAATTTTTCACCTCTGCCTGCGCTATCAGGATTATAGTTGACTGTGGTGATGGATCCCAGCCTGGTTGTCTGGTGTCAACGAACCGGCGATGCGGATGTTCCGCTTGGGCATCATCTGGCATATTGCGAGTAAACCGAATGCCACGCAACGCTGATTTTCGGCTGGTTTGCGGTGTTGACAACCGTTTTAATGCTCCAGCCGGGGGTCGGATCCGATTGGCACGCTGGTTGCCATGATGTTTCAGTACAAGCGGTCGACCTGATGTTGACCCGAATAAGTAACAGTGAAGGAGAAAGTGTGATCATGAACGAAAAGGAATTTCAAACCAAACTGGCTGAATTGATGGGGGAGATTTCAACCCTGCCCGCCACCGAACGTCAGAAATTGCAGCAACTGGCTGACGAAACGCGCCAGCGCCATGAGCGCCTGCGCCAGACCGTCAGCAGCCTGCAGGAAAGTCTTGATTACCTGCGTCTGAGCATCAAGTATCTGGTGTTCGATCTGGAGGCAACACGGCGTGAAAACGGCTACCTGCGGCGTATGCTCGAGGAGGCCCATGGCGCGGATTGAAGTTTTTTCGATCCAGCCCCAATCATACGTTTGAATATGCGATCCGAGGGCCGCTGCCAGAACGGTTCTCGGATTTTTTCTATCCACGCCCGGCTGGAAGTGGTCTTGCACCAACCGCCATTAACTAAGATTGACTCGCAATCTCATTTTTCCTTTTTACCGATTAACAATGGAATAGCCGACGATAAGCGGCCTAAAATGGCGGAGATATGCCTGTTTTGTTCAATGAGTCCCAAAAATTTGTCCAAGCGGTCCAGCCTCTGCTGGAGCGTCGCGACGTAACGGGCTTGTTGCAGGTTCTCAAACAGCAATGGCCTTGTGCCCAGCTTGAGGCCCTGGTCAAAGATGGTACGACCGACGCCAAAAAAGTGGCTGCACTGGCGTTAGGGCTGGTGGGTGAAACGCATTGCTGCACCAGTTTGACGCGGTTGCTGGCTGATCCTGACACCATGGTCAACAAAATGGCGGAACATGCCCTCTGGTCGATCTGGTTTCGCAGCACGTGCGAGCCAGCCAATCACCAGCTTTGTCGCGGTGTCCAGGCGCTGGATAAGCGCGAATTTGACCACGCCATCGAACATTTCAACCAAGCCCTTGAACTGAACCCCCAATTCGCCGAAGCCTATAACCAACGCGCTCTGGCGTGGTATTTCAAGGATGATTTCGTTCGTTCCATCGACGACTGCAAACAGGCGATTGCGCGTATGCCCTGCCACTTCGGCGCGTGGGCCGGTCTGGGCCACTGTTACGCCCATCTGGCCAACCTGCCCGAAGCGCTCAGCGCCTATCGTCAGGCACTGGCGATCAACCCTCATCTGGAGTGCGTCGCCCAAGCCATCAGCGAGTTGGAAAGCCAATCGAGCCGATGAATCGGGGCATGGATCACCAGCCTTAAAATTGTCTGAAGATTTGCCAGTCAACATTCCCACCCGTACACTGCCACGACCTATGAAATCTGAGCGGCGACATGAACTGGAAACGAATCAACTGGCCGACTGGCTGGCGCGCCTTCCTCATCTTCTGTATCAGTACGGCAGCCGGATTCTTCTGGCGTTGGCGCTGGTCATCCTGGTCATCGTTTTAATTTACAATCGTTCGCAAAGTCGCAAGGCTGAAGCCAGTGCCGCCTTGGATCAACTGGCAGCGGCGCGCCAGGGTATTCAGCGACTGGGCAATTATGAGCCGCTGGCTCAGTCGGTTCCAGCCGATAAGCAGGCTGACCGTTTTCATGATCTGGTCAATCTATCGCGCGAAAATCTCGACGGCGCTGTCAAGCAATTTGATCAGCCCGAGCAACTGGCTGAGGCATTGGTCGCCCAGGGTGATCTCAACTGGACCATCGCCACTTATCCGCAGTTGCCCGCCGGCGGCGCAGGCGCAGCGGCGGTTCCGGCTGCTGACGAGCGCACCAAAGCCATGGATGATGCCCGCCAGGCGTATCAGCGCGTTCTGGATAATTATCCGCAGGTGACAATGGCTAGTCTAAGCGCCCACATGGGGCTGGCGGCGATTGATGAAAATACCGCCAACTGGGATGAGGCGAAAAAACAGTACCAAGCTGTGGCCGATGGTGCTCAATATGCCTCCATCTTCCAGCAACAAGCCAAAGAGCGGCTGGAATCACTGGATGAATTGCGTAAACCGGTTCTGCTGGTGCAACCTCCCGAACCGATGGTGTTGGCGCCGACCACCGCGCCGACAACGGTTTCTGTTCATCAGGAAAACAGTGCCGCGACAACCGAAGCGCCTGCTGCGGATGTCGGCGCTGCTGACGAACGTAGCGCGTCACCCGCCACCCCGACAACAACTCCGGCTACTCAGCCATCGGTTGATTGATGATTGACAGGTCTACTTATGATGCTGACTCGAATCATCGCTTCGTTTTTCGCCGCCTGTTTGTGCGTTGGCTGTACCTATTCCGGTCAGTTTACGGTGGGCGTGGTCAATAAAACGGATCAACCGC
Source organism: Phycisphaerales bacterium (assembly GCA_020847375.1). Lineage (GTDB taxonomy): Bacteria > Planctomycetota > Phycisphaerae > Tepidisphaerales > Tepidisphaeraceae > JADLCB01. The sequence continues at coordinate 14,522 of JADLCB010000015.1, forward strand.
TGTCCGTGGGTCTGGTCAAAAATGGGCCGCCGCTGCAGCCCGACTGGGCCAGCCCGCTGGACATCAGTCTGTCTCAACCCAATCTGACCCAGCAGAAATGGGGCACGCTTGTCCCGCCGGGACAGGCGGTGGTCATCGGTCCGCAGCCAGGTGAATTCTCTAAAAATGTTGTCGCGGTGCTTCGGGTCTATCGCGGCGATCTGCCGGTGGACGATCTGCTGGCCATCAGTCCGGGCAGCCGCGACCGGCTGGATATCCCGCTGGATAATGGTTCCAGCGGATTTATCATCGAAGCCAACGAGAACGGCTTGACCGCTCAACCAACCACCGCGCCGCCTCCGCACCGCGGCAACCGATCGACCAACCCGAAATCGTCAAACGACCACTGATCTGCGCTCAGGGCAATCGCAAGTAGCCCGCGAGGGTCGATGTATTAACGAGCCGCGACCGTCAGGGAGCGGTGATCGGCTCAAAAACCGCTCCCTGACGGTCGCGGCTCGTAAGAGATTGCCTGTCGGACGCCTGCTTGCGCTTGCCCTGGATCTGCGCTTGAGTCCGGCAGTAGTTGCTTTTCGATTGCAACGTGTTAATGTCACCTCTGGCGAATCTGCTGCTGAGGACAAGCGATTCTCCGAACCAGTAGATCGATTCTCGAATCCATTACTCAAAGCGAACTGTGAGGTTATGTATGGCTGACCCGACAAATAATCCGCGCTCTGCCCAGGGACATGCGAATCGGCTGGACTGGTTTCTCAAGGCACGCTTTGGCATGTTCATTCACTGGGGTTTGTACGCTCTGCTCGGCCAGGGGGAGTGGGCGATGAATCGTCAACGAATACCGCTGGATGAATATCTGCCGCTGGCCGATCAGTTCAAAGCTGAAAATTATCGCCCGCGTGAATGGGCCAAACTGGCGCGTCAGGCGGGCATGAAATACATGGTCTTGACCAGCAAACACCATGAGGGTTTTTGCCTGTGGGATTCCAAGATATGCAAGTTCAACGCGGTCAACAGTGCTGCCAAACGCGACCTGCTGGCTGAATACGTCGAGGCGGTTCGGGCTGAAGGTCTGAAAGTCGGCCTGTACTATTCCCTGGGAGACTGGCGTCATCCGGACTGGTTCGCCGGCTGGCAGGGAGACGACGCTGCCCGCGAGCGTTTCATGGACTGGACGCATGACATCGTGCGCGAGCTGATGAGCAACTACGGTCAGATCGACATTCTCTGGTATGACCTGCCCCAGAATTACACACCGATGCAGTGGCGCTCGGTGGAACTCAACGCCATGGTGCGCCAACTTCAGCCGCAGATTCTGATCAACAACCGCGCCTACACCACGGAAGACTTCGCCACCCCCGAGCAGCACCTGACGGCCATCCCAGTCAACCGCCCGTGGGAAATCTGCATGACACTCAATGACAACTGGGGTTATTGTCCGGCTGATCTCAATTATAAAACGCCACGCGAAGTGGCGCTGACGCTGGCGACAGCATCGGCTGGTGGCGGAAACCTGCTGCTCAATGTCGGGCCGGATGGAACTGGCCGCATTCCCGAGGAGAGCCAGAAAATCCTCCAATCCGTTGGTCAGTGGCTGAAACGAAACGCTCAGGCGGTTTATCCCGGGCCGCGCTTTACGATTTCATTCAATCAATGGGGGCCAACGACGATTGATGGGTTCAACATGTACCTGCACCTGAAAACCTATCAAAATAAAATAACCATCGGCGGGTTGATTCCGCAGGTGCGACGGGCGTCGATCCTGTCGACCGGTCAGGAGCTGACCATTCAGCGCCGCCCCACACAGACGATTCTCACCGGTCTGCCAGAGCGATCACCGGATGAGGTGCTGACCGTTATTCACCTTGAATTGGACGGCCCGCCCGATCAGGACATCGGCCGGATCATCGGCGGAGCGGATTTCTTCCCCGTATTGCCGGCCTGATCCAGCGTCGCTTCGGCTGATCCCTGGTGGTGAAGCGAGTTTGCATCACCACCTCGGTGCGATGTGACGATGACGACGCATCTACAAGTACGGCAGGCTACGACAACGGCGGCAATTTACTGAGTTTGCGCTGCAAACTGCGCCGATGAATGCCCAGCTTGCGGGCGGCTGCGGAGATATTGCCGTGACAGTCGCTGAGAATGCGCTGAATGTGTTCATACTCCACCCGGGCCAGCGACGGAACCGGTTCGGCGGTGTCGTTGCCAGCCGGGCTTGTCGCGGATGGCTGATCGTCGTCGCGGGCGAACGCCGCCACGATCTGCTCGGTATCGACGGGTTTGGTCAAATAATCAATCGCACCACGATGCACCGCTTCCACGGCCGTGGCAATTGAACCATAACCGGTCAATACCAGCACTTTCATCGTCTCATTGATCGCGTGCAGTTGGGAAACCAGCTCCAGCCCGCTCATCCCCGGCATGCGCAGATCAACGACCGCGCGATCGGGTTTGATCCGCCGGGCCAGCTCCACGCCTTCATCGCCACTGGCTGACTCGTGGGTTTCAAAACCACGGGCAGACAACGCCCTGGTCAAGCGCGTTCGAAAAATTGCATCATCATCGACCACCAGTACCCGCATCATGTCACCTGCCTTTCAACCCATTACATTCCATTCAATTCTATCCATCGTCAGTCCCTCTGGCAGCCCTGCTTCATTGCCCCGCGTCAGGGCACTTCATCGGACAGCGACAACACCGCAGTCGTTCCGCAGCCCGGTTGGGAATCCAGCGTCAGACGCCCACGATAATTTTCCGCGACCAGACGGACAAGGAACAATCCCAAACCCATGCCCGCACCCGGCGCTTTGGTCGTGAAAAACGGTTCTCCCGCACGACGCAGCACATCATCACTCATACCACTGCCCGTATCCCGCACCGTGAAAATGATATGCCCTTTGTCCCGTTCAATCGTAAGCGAAACCCGGTTGAATTGATCACTGGCATCAAAGGCATTACGCAAAAGCACACCCATCGACTGCTGGATTGCCCGCACGGGGGCATGAATTTCGCCGACCGTGGGCGAAATCGTTACATCCAGACGCTGCTGCAATTCCGGTTTGAGATCCTGTTGAATCTGCTGCACCAGTTCCTGTATTGGCAGGGCTGCGGTCTGTGGCCGGTCTTCAAGAATATCAACGCGCATCCGCTCAAGAATGACACGGCAGCGATCCACCTCCTGGCGGATCAACCGGGCATCTTCAATCATGGCATCCGGGGCCTGATGGCGCACCGCCTCCAGCTCCAGCTCCTTGGCGACAATCGCAATCGTGCCCAGCGGCGTACCCAGTTCGTGGGCAGCACCGGCGGCCAGTGTTGTCAGGGTGGCCAGTTGTTCGTTACGACGGGCACGATCACGAATGGCTGCCAGCTCACGCTCGCGCTGGCGCAGCGATCGGGCGATGCGCCCGATGAAGTAAGCCGTCAGTATCGCAACGATCAGTACCGCAGCCCAGTGGCCAATGCGCAACACCCACGGCGCCAGTGCCTGCTGAGTGATAAGCGGCCAGCGCCAATGAACCAGAACGCTATACGAGAGAATCGCGACGGCCACCACCGCCCAGGTATAACCCGGTTCCAAAACCGTGACCGCCAGCGCCACATGAACCAGCAGCAGGATACTGAACGGATTATCCGCCCCGCCGGTAAAATAAAGCAGACCACTGAGCAGACAGACATCCAGCACCAAAAGCGCCGGCACAGCATGGGGCAGAATCCGCCCCAGGCGAATTCGCACCTTGATTACGATGTTCGTCAGGATCGTAATCCCGATGATGACACCCACGGGCAACAGTGGCGGATGCAGTCCCAGCGGCCAGAGCGTCAGCAAGACCGCCATGACCTGCCCCACCACCGCCAACCAGCGCAGGCGCGTCAGCCAGATCAGCACAATCTGCGGCTGCTGCATGGGCAAGGGAACAAGATGCACCCGCCGACCGGAGGAATTTGCTTCTGCATCCCGCGACATCGAACAAACATTGTAAGTGACCGCGCGCACTTGTGCGAAATGACCACCGGATGATTTTCCGTCAAAATTGACCGTTATTGGGGATAAAACCGGGTTCATCGACGCCCGATAACCTGTTTCCACCCGTTGGTCCCGGCTTTTGACCGTTGGAACATCGCATCGGTGGTCGATAATAAACAGGACTTATCATGGCGATGATCGGCTTCATTCAGAACATTCTCCGGCGATTGCCCGGACGAACACGCCGAACCCACAGGCGTCCGCGCACCAATACCACCATCGCGCGCAGCCTCATCGGACAAAGCAAACAGGAAGTGCTGCAGAAACTCGGTATTCCGCGGAGCGCCACCGCCGAGCACGCCATTTGTCCGAATAACCCCAATAGTGCCTTATTCTGGTGCGCCACAACCTGGTACTACCCGTTCGACACCGCGCAGCGCACCGCAATGGCGATTCACTTTCGTCGCGATCTCGTCGGCTGGATTGAATTGATCCACACCGCCGAATATGTTGCGCAGGCGGCGTGAATCAGCCGTATCATTCGCCTGTTTTTCTGGTTTTAAGCTTCACGTCCCGGGGCGTCGTCTGGTTCATCCGAACCCGTTGCCAAATCCGTACCGGCAGTTGTTTTTGCGATTGGCTGGGCATTTTTGCTTTCACCCGAAACCAGCAACAACCACCCCGCCACCACCATCAACGCGATGTTGCGCAATAAATCCACCTTCAGCGCACTGCGAACCTGCTCGACATCGGGGATTATTTCCGCGGTCGTCCCACCTCCCAGACACCCGCACGGATGAGGCGCATATTGACGCGATTCATGCCAGATCAAACCCGAAAAAACCCCCAGTACGACCAGGGCAACCAGCGCCGAAGCGCGCGGCCGCCAACCCAGAAGCAGCCATAGCCCCAGCAATAACTCAAACCCGATAAAGGCGTAATGCCCGATCGATCCACGCGCCAGCCACTGGTCGTATAACGTCGGTGGCCCATCGGCTGGGCTTAGGAGTTTGCCCATCGCCGCAACAACAAAAACCACCGTCAGGAGAACGCGAAGAAGAATAATCAATATTTTCATGATAATCCGCTGGCTTGATCGGTGGTCATTCATCTGACCTATCGACACGCACGCCTCATTCTATCCCTGTAACTGGCGCCAGGACGCCATGATTATGGGAACCATGTGAATTACGCCGGTAAATCTGACTTCGCATCCTTCATCGGGTAGAGTAATGAACGTTAATCATCGTTTGAGGCTATGAACCGCGGACATTTTAGGCTGCGGTTCAATTGAAGAAACTGACTAATATGATTCATCCGTGGCATGATGTAACTCCCGGCGAATGTATTCCTGAAGAATTTTCAGCCATCATCGAGATCCCTTTCGGATCGAGTGTGAAGTATGAGCTGGATAAGCAATCAGGTTTGATCAAACTCGATCGCATTCTTTTCTCAGCGGTCTATTATCCGGCCAACTACGGTTTCATTCCGCAGACGCTGGCGGAGGATGATGACCCGCTGGATGTGCTGGTGCTCAGTCAGGAAGCGGTGGTGCCGTTGACGCTGATCCATGCCCGTACGATTGGTCTGATGACGATGATCGACGGCGGCAAAAAGGATCACAAGATTATCGCCGTCTGCACGGATGATCCCGAGTTCAACAGCTACCGCGAAGCTCATGAAATGCCGCCGCATCGCCTGACGATGCTCAAACGCTTTTTCCAGGATTACAAACAACTGGAAGGCAAGGCGGTCGAGGTTGATGACATCCAGCCATCCATGGCGGCGTTCCCAATCATCGAAGACGCCCTGCACCGCTATTCACGGCAGCGTCGGCGCGGTTTCAAATAATCGTCGCGATCCCGCGTAATCGTGTTTGTCCCTGCCCAATGCGCCCGGATCAGTGGGCGTGACCGTGTTCGTCTGCGCCACCGGCGGCGCGGGGCGCCGGCCACAGGTCGCATGATGCCATGCGCCAGGCATCGTCCACTTTTTCATACTGAACGATAATGGGCGCATCCTTCTGTTTTTCAAAATCAATAAAAATCTGACCGGCTGCTCGTTTTGAGGAACTGCCCTCCAGCATCGCCAGCCGTTCTCCCATGCGTACCGAGACCATTTTGCCCAATCGCTCATTATTCAGCACATTGGTGACCTGGCTGGTAAATTTCGGCAACGGCCAGTCATGTTGAAACTCAGCGGTAAATAGACCACGAGCTGCTGCGTAGTCTTTGGTCTGAAGGTCTGTTGCAAATTGCGCCACCAGCGCGCCAATAACCTTCTGTTCCTGCTGCACCACCTTCTGGTACTGAACATGATGCCAACCGACACTCCCGACCAGCAGCAACGCCAGAAGCACCCCAACCGACGCCCAGCCAATGCCCGCCTGCGTTCCGTTGGAACCGCGAATTTGCACCAGGGCAATCAGGGCGGAAATAATCCCCGCCAGCGGTACAACCAGCAGCACAAAAAAAAGAGTCAGATTATCCCACCCCATCAGCAGCAGCGTACTGGCCAACCCCAGGATCACCGCCAGAACCGCAAAGGTATTGATGGCGACATATTCCTGAGCACCGACCCCAGCCGTCGTAGACATATGGTACAGGTGGGAAAGCGACTCGTCTGAAGCCGGTTTGGGGCTGATCTTGGAAGGTTCGGTCATGATGATTCCGCTTTTTTAAGTTCTGGCTACCAGTTTCCCGATCAAAGTAGAGATAGGGTTTTATCGTCCTGTTTTACGCATCTGGCACTGAAGCAGCAAATTATGCCAGACAAAGTACATCTTTTGAAACCGAAAGTAAGTTTGCCATGGATCGACGTCAACTGATTGCCAAAATTCAGGAAATCAACCGGTCGGCTACGGAGAAATTTTTGTCGCAGTTCGATGACCAGGCGCTGCAACAATATCTCGATCATCTGATTGCGGCCCAGGAAAATCGGATTCACATTTCCGGATGGGTGCGCCAGCGCCGCAAGATGCGTATGGCTTCGTAAAAACAGGCGATTCCCGCACTCCGCCGCAGCCCCAATCCGGCCTGTTCGTGGCCTCAATTTACGCCAGTTCAAGCCATCGAATCAACGAACTGGCGCAGCTCGGCAAATAAAAGCCCCAGGGCATGCGGTGTATAATGGGCATTCAAACCTGACGGGTTGGGTAGAACCCAGATGCGCGTCGTTCCGATCATCAGCTCAGATAAACCAACCTTGGCTTGCGCCTGATTAAAACCCGTACGATAGGCGCTGATCCCCAGCACCGCCAGCACGCGCGGCTGCCATTTCAACACTTTTCGTCGAAGTTGCCTGGCACCGGCGATGATCTCATCGGCTTTCAGTTCCGCTGCCGCTGTCGTCGGACGGCGGACAAAATTAGTGATTCCCAGGCCGAATTGCAGTAATTCCTCCTTTTCAAACGCCGAAAAAACACGTGGCGTAAACCCGCCCAGATGCAGCGCCGGCCAAAATCGATTACCCGGTCGGGCAAAATGATGTCCCGTCGCCCCGGAATATAACCCGGGATTGATCCCACAAAACAAAACGCGCAAATTCATGGCAATCAAATCGGGAACGATTTTCCCGGCTGCCGTCGCCAGTTGCTGTTTGGTGGGACGAAACGGCTGTTTTGTCAACGGTTGTTTGGTTGATCGAAGCAAATGACTCGACGACACGCACTGATCATAGGCGCAACCACCCAGCAATACTGCCAACTCCCCAAAGTGATGGCGAACTACGCCGGCAACACCTGCCCGACCGGTCTGCGCAAGTGTCGCAACTGCAATTACCGAGCATTTCGATAGACTATGAGAAAACTGACAATCGAATCACGATCATTTGACAAATATCAACCAAACTGTATTATCGATGAAATCTACTGGTTATATAGGAATTAAATGACCGAATACATGATTCTTCAGGCTGGTATTGTGATCTTCCTCGGCAGCGTGCTGCAAGGGGCGGCGGGGTTTGGGATGGGTACGTTCAGCGTTTCTGTCCTCATCTGGCTGGGAATGCCGGTTCAGATGACCGTAGCGATGCTGATTGCAGCAGCAGGGTTTCACACCCTCTGGAGCTGGCTGAATACGCGCGAACATTGCCAGTGGCGTCAGGTACTGCCCATGGCTGGCATTCGCGTTTTGTTCCTGCCTCTGGGCATTCTCGTACTCGGCATCTTGAGTGCGCAGCAGCAGCACTCGATCAAGCAGTTTGTTGGTGGAATCATCATCGCGATTCTATTGGGGCAATGGGCTTTTCGGATCAAACCACGCCCGCAACTGGCCAGCGGATGGATGTGGCTGTCTGGATCATTGAGCGGGTTTCTCACGGGTTTGATTAACATGGGCGGCACGCCTCAAGCGATGTGGGTCATGGCGCACGACTGGACCACGATTCGGTCGCGCTGCTTTCTCTGGACCACCTCTTTGCTGCAATGCCCGTTTGCCATTGCGCTACTGTGGATGAAATTCGGTAATGCCATCCTGACACCCATGGCGATCGGCGCGATGTTCGCACCGGTCATCATCATCGGATCATCCGTGGGGATGTATCTGGGCGGGTATATGTCGCGCGGGCATTTGCGTCTGGCGATGACGATCCTGCTCATGGTCATCGGTGTGACGAGCCTGATCCGTATGTAACATCGCTGACGGCTCAGCCTACTTCGCGCGCTTCCACCAATTCCAGCCAATTGCCCGCAGGATCCTGCAGCGACAGGCTTTCATACCCCACCGCCACCGACTTCTGGCGCACATGCTCGATCTGGCGATCAACCAGTTTGCGCTGCATTTCATCCAGCGACCGGATCTGAATCACCGCCGGCCGATAGTCCTGCCGATGAATCACCGGTTCCTGCAGGCGCAGACGCAAACAATGGGAGTCCGACTGATAAACCCGAATGGGTTCACTTGCATTCGGCTGCTGACAACGGGCAAATTCCAGCAGTTCGACATAAAACTGATCAAGGTGGGATTCCTGGCCCTGCGCCGCGGGCAGATCAACATCAGAAATGGCGATTAAACGCACGGGCAGCGGTTCGGGAATACGAGGCCGACGATCCACCTCTTCATTCATCCGAACCGTACGCGAAGGCTCGAGTTCAATCCTGTGGTCGTGATCATCATCACGGGTCGTCATAGCGCCCATAATACTTCAATTATCGCAGGAATTGAAGAAAATTATTGCCCCTTGCCCTGGCGTCGCGGTTTGCCTGTTTTCGCTTTGGCCGGTCGGCGCGTCGCAACCGATCCAGCTCGGCGTGAAGCGGTTTTGCCAGCGCGGCGCTGCGCGGCTTTGCCGGCTGGGCGCGATTTGGCGGGTTGTCCGTGAGCGCCCGCTTCCGCAATTGATGGCGTATCACGCTTGTCGCCACGACCGCGCAGCAACAACCGGATCGGTACTTCGGCAAATGGCAACAGTTCACGGAACCGGTTGACGATAAAGCGCTGATAGCTGTCAATGACCAGATCCGGTTTGTTGACAAACAGCACAATCGTCGGCGGCGCGCTCTCCACCTGGGTCGCATACAGCACCTTGATGCGGTGCCCCACCGAAGTGCTGGGGGCGTGCTCGGAAAAGATCTGCTTGATGGCCTGATTCAACTGCCCGGTTCCGACACGCAGATGCGCCTGTTTATCCAGATGCTGAGCCAGATCGATCATCGCCTGCACATTGCGGCCATCCTGAGCGGTGATAAAAACGACCGGCGCATAATCCAGCCAGGGCAACTCCTGATCGATGTACTGGCTGAACTCATCCATCAAACGCTGACTTTCAAACGTGGTCTTGCGCTGAACCGCCTGCTTCTGCGCATTGTCCAGCACCAGATCCCATTTATTGACCACGATCATCACCGGCTTGTGCTGCTCACTGATATACTGCGCCAGTTTTTTATCCGGCTCGCTGATATGCTCCACACCATCGAGCATCATCACCACCACATCAGCCCTTCGCACGGAACGCTGGGCGCGGTGAAACGAATAAAACTCGATGTCGTTGGTCACCATATGACGCTTTTTACGCACGCCCGCCGTGTCGATCACCACCAGCGTCTTGCCATCTTTTTCAAAGCGCACATCAACACTGTCGCGCGTGGTTCCCGGCACTTGCGAAACAATCACCCGATCACCGCTACCTTCATAAATCTCGGCAATGCGGTTCACCAGCGTGCTTTTACCCGCATTGCGCTTGCCAACAATCGCCATCAGCAACTGCGGGGCTGGCATTTGCGTCGGCGCATTGGACAGGTCAATCGTCCGGCGAACACTGGCCAGCAATTGATCAAGCCCCCGGCCATGCAGGGCGGACAAACCGATGGGCGTGCCCAGACCAAGACGGGCAAAATCACCCAGAATCACGTCCGCCGCTGGTGAATCCGCCTTGTTGGCAACGATCAATGTCGTCAGTCCGCGCCGGCGCAATAAGCCTGCTATTTCCTCATCGGCACTGGTCAGACCCGTCTGGGCATCGACAATGAAAAGGCACAAATTCGCCCGCATCATCGCCAGCTCGATCTGCCGTTTGATGTGGTCGGTCAGCGCATCAGGATCAACAAACCCATAGCCGCCGGTATCCACAATCTCAACAAATCGATCACCCTGCCCGGCGCCCATGGCAATGGGCAGGTATGAGCTGATCTGGTCGCGCGTCACGCCAGGCATGTCCTGGACAATGCTGATCCGCTTACCCATCAGTGCGTTGAGCAGGGATGACTTGCCGACATTAGGCCGGCCAATAATGGCGATAACCGGAGGTTTCATGATCCGCTTTGGTGAATAATTGGTACAACTTCACAATCTGATTCCGCCCGACAGCATATAGCCCCAGCGCCGCTACAGCCAGTTGGCAGCGCCGCAGCAACGATGATTTAGCCGGCGCGCCAACCCTGCTTTCGCCGGCGCACGGCGAATTATTTTCCGTGTTCGATGGCCATCCGAACAAAGGGATTGATGCGCAGCTGCTCGCCCAGCGTGGTGATATCGCCGTGGCCGGGCAGGAGCTGAGTATCTTCAGGAAGCTGCATTACGCGGCGGATCGACGCTTCCAGATCATCATGGTTGGAATCGGGCAGATCGGTTCGCCCGATGGAATTGGCGATGATCAAATCACCACCGACCAGCACTTTCTGCTGGGGAAAATGATACATCACATGCCCGGGAGCATGGCCCGGCGTATGGATGACCTGCACCTGTAGATTGCCCAACATCAGGAGTTGGCCATCTTCAACATGGGCATCAGCTGCGCGCGGCGGAATATCAAACGGCAGCATGAACGACTGAGCACCAGGGCGCAGCAGCTTGGATTCATCCAGCCGGTGAATTAGAACACGGGCGCCAGGAAAGCGGCGGGTAACCAGGGCATGATCGGCGATGTGGTCAAAATGCCCGTGCGTCAACCAGAGGCCAACCACCTCCCAGTTACGCTGAACCGCAGCATCCAATAGCGCCGCAACGGTATGATCAGGCGCATCAAACAAAACCGCCTGCGCGGTTTGCTCATCAGCGATCAGGTAGCAATTCGTGCCGGCAATACCGCCGGTATCCGGAAGAATGATCATGGCAGCCAATACAATGGTCTGACCCGATGAAAATGGCAACAGCATCGACCAGATTGAGACGAAGAAACAAAATATGTCCTAACTGATTACTTAAAAACTACTTACGTTCATTTTTTGTTATTTTTTTGTTCGATTATTTTTCAATCGATCGAATCAATGGCTTTGGCGTCAACTTTTAATTTTGGTCGGAGCTGAGCACGATGTTGTATTGGTCTGAAGAAATCATATAATACGCAGCTCGACTTAATTTGAGACTTTTTGCATTGGAAATGAGCATCAGTTATGGCACGCTTTGAAGACAGAGACGAGAAATTTCAGAACTTCAACCGCCCCAAGGTGAAGGTCACGCGCATCAGCGCCAGCGGCAAGGTGTACATCGATTATAAAGACACCGAATCGCTCCGAAAGATTGTCAGCAACAATGGCAAAATTCTCAGCCGCAAGCGCACCGGCGCCACCGCGATGGAGCAGCGTGATCTGGCCAGCGCGATCAAACGCGCCCGCTATATGTCGCTGCTGCCGTACATCACAACATCGATTTAATTCCACGATTAAAGTGCGGTGCGCCGGCGACAGACCTGGCACGCAACGGATCGGGAAATAGAACGCAAAGCCTGCGCATGCTCGCAGGCTTTTCTTTTTGCGCCGTCAGCGCCACTCTTTTTCGGGCGTTAATCAACTTCGGGCATTAATCAACCCGACGACGCGTCTGTTCGTAGAGATCGAGATAAAGTTCGGCCATTCGTCGCCCGCCGCGCGGGTGTATGCGCGACAGCCGGAAACCTGCACGCTGATAGTAAAACGCAATCCGGTCTTCCAAGTGCAATGGCGCCTGCAAGACCAGCTTCAACAGGCCAATTTCGCGGGCAAAACTGGCAGCAGCTGCGATCAACCGACCTTCAACGCCGTAGGCCCCCTGCCACGATGGATCAACCCGCAACCAGCAGATTTGTCCGACCTCACGCATGATCTCAACGACCGCAATCGTCCCGACAATCTGCTGATCCTTCACAGCCACCCAGAACTGCTGACGGTTCGCGCTGATCAACTGGCGCAGACGCTCAAACTCCTGCGGGGTGGGTTCAATATGCCCCGGCAGGCGGCCATCATGGAAAAGCTGTTCCATCGCCGGCCCATCATCATCCTGACACGCGCGCACCAGCACCGATTGATCCGATGAATCATCCTGATCCTCTGCTGACGGCGGTTCAATGCCGTATCCGGTTGGTGGGCGCAACTCAATCATTGAGTATTCCTGCTGAATCATGCAAAGTACCACGGGCTTGAGCTGCGCGTAAACGAAATATTGCGACGACAAAGTGCTGCAACAGCCGACAATCGCGTCGAGCATAAAATATTTTGTCAATCAGCGCAGACAAGATCCGCACATGTAAACTGCGTGACGGGCGCGTGATATTCCCGGCGGGCTGCGGATTTTTTTTCTGACAATCTCAGACGTGCAATTCAATCAAGGCTGAATGACCGCTGAGCATGGTGGGCAATTGATTCAGGCAGCGACAATGGCCTTGGGATTCGTTACAGAAACGTCGCTTTTATTGTTGCTGATGACCACGGTTTCCCACAGGTCAATACTCTCAAGCTTGAAGCGATAGTCGATCTGAACCCCGGTCCGATTGACCAGATCGTTCAATGCCAGGTCGCTGCGCCAGCCAAGCTGGGTACACAGAGGGCACAGCCATTTTTCCACCATAGCGATAAAACGATTGGTGCTCTGGAAGTGGTTGACCATGACAATTCGCGCATCGGGTTTGGCAACCCGGCGCGCTTCATGGATCAGGCGGAACGGGTCGCTGACCACGCTGATCACGTGGCTGATGAAAATATGGTCAAATGTGTTGTCGGCGAAGGGCAGCCACAAGGCATCGGACTGAAATACATCAGCATGTTCCAACCCGCGTTCAAGAATCTTCTTGCGCGCCTGGCGCAGCATCCCCGTCGATAAATCCAGACCGATGATCCGCCCGCGGTTGGGGTAATAGTTCAGCGATACACCCGTCCCGATTCCAAGGTCCAGCACCCGATCGGTCGCTTTGATGTTCATATGCTCGATCGCCCGGGCGATGCGGCGACGAACCAACCGGCCAAAGGTCGCGTCATAAAACAACGAATGAATATCGTAGATTTTTTTAGTACTGGCTTCCTGCATGATCTAATTTTCCACTACGGACTACTGAACCAACCCGTATAAAATACGTCCGCCCGCTCGGGATTGGAAGCAGATATTCTTCGATTTTTATCGCACCGACCCCTGCCGGCCATGTCATCTTAGTGATGCTGACCTGCCCATGAAAAAACCCGGAATCATTCCATTCCGGGTTTATGTGGGTTCACGGTAAGCCAAGGGCACGCTTTTACGCCCGGCGGCGACGCCTGAGCAATGCCAGCCCGCCCAAGCCCGCCAAGGCTAGGGATGACGGTTCCGGCACCTCGTTGGAGTTGTAAATGCCCCGGATCTCAACGACCAGGTCGTTGTAGTCCCAGTCGCCATCGTCATACCAGTGGACGTTGCCATCTTCCATCTGGTCTTCCCAGAACAGCAGGAACGTCTTTTCCTCCCCGGTCGGTGGGGGCACTTCACTGATGGGAACTTCCTTGGCATTGCCTCCGCCTTCACCATCGGTGATGGAAGACGCCATGCTGAACGCCACCTTTTTCGGGCCTTGATCCAGCTGAATAACCTTATAGGTGATCAGATGATCCAGTCCATCGCGGTTACGGCTGGGATCGGAGCTGAACAGACCATTGTCACGCCCGCGTACCCAGTTGAAAACTTCCCCATCCAGATTGGGCATGACCGCAACTTCGTTCAGTGGCGAATACCCCGGCCCGTAGTTCTGCCAGGTGACATCCAGCAGCTTGTTGTAGTCCGGGTCATCGATCAACCCGCTGCCGGTCAGGCTGTAACCAAACGACTGCTCATAATCGGCAAACCGATAACGCGCCGTCACGTTGGAGAAATTGCCATACCATTCCTGGTCGGCATAGTCATAGATCGACGGGGTTGAGGAGAACGACGCTTCGCCAATTCGGGCAGCAGCAACACCGGCACTTGGAGCCAGTGCATCAGGAATGCGCTGGATGTAGTAGCTGCCGTTGGTAAAGTCCAGCCCCACCGGTGTGAAATCGCCGCCGTACAGCAAATCCAGAATCTGCTTGTGCGTCTTTTCCCCGTCGCGCGGCGTGTCAACAAAATTGCGGCCCGTAAAAATGGCGTCGCCGATGACCGTGTCCGTGGGAATCGGCGTCGGTGATGCCAAGGCAGCCTGGGCTGCAACTGAAACCGCCGCACCAGCCAATGCCATCAACGACAAGCCACGATGGGCTTCATACCCTTTACCGGAACTCATGAGCCTCTCCTCTCGCAAAAGCAGACTCTGCTTTTTAACGTTCTCTGCGACTGAGCGCCTCTCACAGCATTCAGGCAGAATGAAATCTCTCTAACGCTAAGCGCCTCTCACAACGCTCAGATAGATTGTGATTTAATATACACACTTATTGAAACGAAATACAACAAAATTGTTTATTCTTCCTAATTTCGTCGCCATAGCCTGTCAAAATAGGCAGCTAGTCCGGCTTTGACCGTTTACGGTATCTCCCCTTTTCACTGATTTTCACATTTGTTTACCTGTATCGATCGCGCGGTATCTTATGTCCAGAACATCCAGCCGGAATTGCATCTGCCGCATCCGCTGACAAAAATCGGCCAGATTGCGCCGCTGGTCCTGCGACCACGCCACTTCAGACAAGGCGCTCAGCCGTGGAAACATCATGTACTGCAGATGTTTCGGATCAGCGATACATTCCGTCCAGATATTGCCTTGCAAACCCAGCACATGCTTGCGCTGCTGCTCGTTCAGCTCGGCTGGCACAGGTTCAAATGTATAAGTCTGCTCCAAAGTCAGAACATCCTCCCAAACGGCCATCGGCTCAAACTTTTTATCCTGACTCTGGTGGAAATTCAGATAACAACGTTTGTGGGGCGTCATCACCACGTCATGGCCCATCTGCGCCGCCTCGATCCCACCTTCAACGCCACGCCAGCTCATGACCGTGGCATTGGCCGCCAGACCACCTTC
Organism: Phycisphaerales bacterium; assembly: GCA_020847375.1. Lineage (GTDB taxonomy): Bacteria > Planctomycetota > Phycisphaerae > Tepidisphaerales > Tepidisphaeraceae > JADLCB01. The sequence goes on from JADLCB010000015.1 coordinate 30,132, forward strand.
GAGTATTTCATCCCATCCAATCAGTCGTTTGCCCAAACCATCCAGATGACGCTCGATGCGTTTGATGAAATAGCTTTGTAATTCATCTTCGTCTTTCAGACCTTGGCTGGTGATACGCGCCTGACATTTCGGACAGGCTTTCCAACGCTTTTTGGGACATTCGTCGCCACCGATATGGATGTACGGCCCGGGGAACAACTGCGCAACTTCATCCAGCACCTGCTCCAGCAACTCGAACGTCGCTTCATTGCCGGCACAAAATACGTCTTCCGCAATTCCACTGAACATCTGAATATCAAACGGCCCGTCCGTACAGCCATATTCCGGGTAGACATGCAGAACCGCCAGGGCGTGCCCCGGCATTTCAATTTCGGGGACAATCGTAATTTGCCGCTGACGGGCATAATCAACAACGTCCCGGATCTGCTGCTGAGTGTAGTATCCGCCGTAACGTCCGCGCTGGTCGTACGCGGTGGTTGCATCGGCAACCAGACCAAACCCCACACCAGCCCGCCAGGCTCCGTCTTCGGTCAGACGTGGATAGCGATAAATCTGAATCCGCCAGCCAGCATCATCCGTCAAATGCCAGTGAAACACGTTCAACTTATGCAGCGCCATAACATCGAGAAACTGCTTGATCTGCTCAACATTGAAAAAATGCCGACTGACATCAAGCATCGCCCCGCGCCACGAAAAACGCGGCCAATCCACAATCGTCTGATTGGCAATTTCCAGCATCGCGCCTGTCGCGCCGGCCGCTGGTGTCTGATGCCTGCCCTGCAGAGACTGAACCGGCAATAATTGCACCAGACTCTGAAGCGCATAAAAAAGCCCCGCTTCGGTCGGAGCGGACAGACTGACACGCTCGCAAGTCACTTCCAGCTTGTACCCCTCCCGCCCCAGACGCGCATCGTCATCGGCAATACTCAGCATAATTTGACGGCCCTCTGCTGCACCGGTTGGCTTGACCGCCAGCACCAGACCCGCAAACTGTTTCAAACGATCAGCCAGCATTCTGGCCAGGGCACCCGTTGACGGGGCAAAGGTGATACAAACACTCGCGTCCAGACGAAAGACACCGGCGCGAAGACAAATCTCCCGCGGGATCGGGATAATCGATGTTTGAGGCATGTCTGCCGTGATAGTCATTGCTTTATTTTAACGTTTTAACCAAGGATAGACTAGCTTATTTTCCGTGGTACACTCAGCCTGCAGATTATCACCGCGCAACGCTGTGGCAATCGCCGCATGACGGCAACTCAGTAGTTGAAGATTTGCCTCCGGTTTGATCCTCGCTGCCGCAACGTGTACACTGACCGGTCTTGATTCTTGATTTTCAGTGGAGAAGCATTTGGCCAAGAGCGAACCAATTGAGGTTGAAGCGACTGTCACGTTGGCACTGCCCAACGCGATGTTCAAGCTTCGCCTGGACAACAGCGAGCGCGAAATCCTGGGCATCGTCTCCGGCAAGATGCGCAAACATTTCATCCGCATCCTGCCCGGCGACCGCGTCCGCGTGGAACTTTCCCCCTACGATCTGACCAAGGGACGTATCGTCTTCCGGCAGAAATAATTCCCCCTCCCTTGCATCCACTCTTGCAACTGATGGACAACCGCTGGCATGTGCGCGCCCGCTGCAATCGGCGCGCAGCCGCACCGCAGGGATAATCCTGCCTGCACGAATACCTCTGTTGCGGCTCAGCCCTGCCGTCGCCCGGCCAACAAGACCCCAGCGCCAACCAGCAGAACCATCAGTGACGATGGTTCGGGTACAACCGTGCCGGCCAGTTCCAGCATCGCCAGACCATCATTGTTATCCAGATTCAAATAACTCAGCACCGAACCAAGCTCATCGATCCCCGGCAGCGGCGAACCACGATAGATCGTCGAGTACAACACCAGACCGGCCAGCAACGAACCGCGATTGTTAGCGTGATACAAATCACCGTTATACAAATCCGACGTCCAGTTTCCGCTGGCAAAACCATCCCCCACTGGCGCAAAACGCGCAATGGCCTGCCCGATGGCTGTGTTGATGTCGCCTTGCGCCAAGGAATAACCCTCAGCCACTTCCTGCTGCATGGCTAGGGGATTGGCAAATGAATCGGGGTAAAACGAATGCCCCTGCGCCCGCGCCCAGGTTTCAAACAACACCGGCACTGCGCCTGAACTATGATTGCGCACCAGACCGCTCAGCGTCACCGCGTTATTGCGAAAGCCGCTGACATTGCCCAGATGCGTCGCTTCAGTGCTGTATCCCTGAATTACAAACGCATCCCAATTCTGCCCTGGCGCCAGCGAGCCTTGAATCACGCTGCTGCTCCCATCGTTGTTCACTTTGTTGATCTGGTCATTCAAGCTCCAACCATCATTGGCCTGCCTGACCACCGTCGGGGCGGGGTGTCCGGCAGCTTCCGCAATTTTGCCAACGATCGATGGAACATCTTCTCCATCATTCCCCTTGGTAAAGCTGTTGCCGAAGAACAGCAGATTCAGCGCCTCCTCCGCCTGGGCATTATTGGCAGAGAACATTCCAAACAAAACCATCACCGCCATGAAGTGTGAGAAAAAACGCATCGTCACTCCTATATTGTCTTAAAAGATGTTTGCTAAGCTCGCGTTGCATGATCGATTCAGGGCGCAAGCTGGGTATCGCAGGCCATTGCACTGAAGAAATGGCCTGAAAATCACCACGCACTCAATCAATGAAGATTGGCTGTTTATCGGGACGCACGGCGGCGGGACAACAGCGCCAGCCCGCCCAGACTGAGCAAACTCAGGCTGACGGGTTCGGGAACTGCCACAAGCTCCATGACACCAAGATAGTAAAACCCTGATCCATTGGTGTTATTCGGCCCGGGATCGATCTTGATCGTGATCTCTCCGTTGGCGTCACTGAAAAAATTGGTCAAGGAAGTGATATTGCCACTGTTGTTGGCCGCATTCAGATAGGCGCTGGTTGTCGTAGCCCCTGCCACTTCATACTCCGTCTCCCGGTTATCACTGACGCCCATTCGACTGGCAAAAAAGTACAGATCATACGCCTGGGATGAATCCAAACCTTTCAGCGTCAGCCGGACAGATTCAACGGTAAGACCGCCGAATTGCGCTGTACTGCCAAAAAGCGAATCGCGCGTTGCTGAAACTGGATAACCCCGGGCAGCCGCCTGGCCATCAGGCGATGTCGCGCCGTCAATATTCCTGCCCGAAAAACCAACTTTATCCGTAACCGAAGCATCATTGCTGATAAACAGATCAATGCCGGTACTGCTGCCCGTTGTATCCTTCAGGCCCATGCCGTTAACAGGGCCAGCCGAATTGTAGTGGTTGACATTATTCCACGACCGCCCCCAGCTATCAGTGCCGGTGTAGTTTTGATCATCGCTGAAATCGATCAAAACCGTCGCGCCGCTGGCAGCGCCCGCGGAAAACAATGCGCCGGAAACACCCAGCGCCAGCGCAACGAAATGAGAAGAGAGATTCATACTGACCTCCGAAAAAAAGAAATAAAGAGAGAGAAAAACTTAAGAGCTGGTGAGTAATGCAGACTGGCGTGAAACGCCCAGGATTGACCTTACGGTAAGACTTGATCGGGGCTTCCTCGCGGAAAACCACACGACGTGCCAAGCACTAAAGCAGTATTGCTCATATTTGCAAAAAGTCAATTAAATTTTGATTATTTTCATACGATTTCATGCTGGAAAATTATCAATTTTTGTTGGTTGCCAACGAGGCTGCTGCCAATAGTTCAACCCTGCAAAGCAATTCCGTTTATTCCGTCAAATTTGGCGCACCGGCATCAAAATCAACCGGCGCTGATCTGTTCAACCATCTTCCGATCCTGTAATTCAATTTGACCCCTGCGGCATCACCGGGCTAATCATGCTACAATCCCGGTCTATGCGACTGTTTATCGTCGTCAATCATGACAAACCCCAGGTGCGGGCTGCCCTTGATGAAATGTTGCCCTGGATTAAAAAACACGCGGACGTGATCGATATTGATGGTCAGACCGACAAGGACCTGTCCACCGTCGATGCCGATGTGATTCTGGTCATGGGGGGCGATGGAACCCTGCTCTCAGCCGCGCGTCGCCTGCAGGGTAGGCCGATTCCCCTGTTGGGTGTCAACTTCGGCAAACTGGGATTTCTTTCCAGCTTCAGTGTCTCGGACTTTCAACGACACTTCGACAAACTGCTGACCGGCGAGCTGCCTATGCGAGCGCGGCTGATGCTGGAGGCTTCGGTCATCTCGGCTGATGTGACCTGCCGCTATACCGATCCGCAGGATGTCGCTGCCCAACGCCGATTCACCGCCACCGCCTTGAATGATGCGGTTATCACGGCTGGCTCACCGTTTCATATGATTGAAATGAACCTCAGCGCCGATGGCCAGACCAGTGTGCGCTTTTTTGGTGATGGTGTGATCGTGGCCACCCCCTCGGGTTCGACCGCGTACAACATCAGCGCCGGTGGCCCGATCATTCAACCGGGGGTCGATGGGTTTTGCATCACGCCCATCTGCCCGCACAGTCTGTCATTCCGGCCGGTCGTCGTCAGTTCGCAAAGCACCATTCTGATCACCGTGCTGGCAGCTAACAAAGGCACGACACTTTTCTGTGACGGCCAGGTTACGTCCAAACTGCAGCGTGGCGACACCATTGTTGTTCGCCGTGACCCGCACACTGTGACGTTGATCGAAAACCCCGACGTGCGCGGTTTTCATACGCTGGCCCAGAAGCTGCACTGGGCCATTGGCCCGCGCTATAACTCCTGACTATGTGCCCACGGCAGATCAACCGATGGCTGACACTTTTTTCATGCTGCAAGTGAAAGTCGTGCCGGGTTCTTCCCGCGATCAAGTCGCTGGACGCTGGGGCGAAGGGATCAAGGTGCGCGTCGCCGCACCGCCGGACAAGGGCCGGGCGAACCAGGCGGTCATCCAGATATTAGCTCAGTGGCTGGGGGTCAAACCGGCGCAGGTGAAGTTGATCCGTGGGCAGACCAACCCGCTGAAAACATTCCGTATTTCAGGTCTGGACGAATCGATACTGCGCAATCAGTTGGCGCTGCTGGATTAAGCATGTCCGGCTTTTCCCTGAACGCACCGAACCGTTGGTTGGCTGGCTGGCTGGCTGGCAAAGTTGGCCGTACCCGCGAGGCTGGCCGGCATCTGCGCGATTTCCCCCGCGTCCGCAGAGCGGGCTTGGTCTTACGGTCGGGCCATGCACGTCGTTACCGTTTCGGCATGACTGATGCAATTGCGCCCGCGCTCCTTGGCGGTGTACAACGCGGCATCGGCACTGGCGATTAATTCATCCGCGTGCGCAGGTCGAATGGTGCGCATCGAACTGATCCCGATGGACATGGTCACACCCGAACTGCGATTAAGAAATCGAGCCGTGCTTTGGGCAAACTCGCTGCTGATACGCTGCGCCACCGCCGTCGCCTGTTCGGTGTCAGCCACCGGCAGCAACAATACAAACTCATCACCACCATAACGGGCTGCCACGTCCATCTTACGCATGTTGGCACTGATCGCCTTGCCCGCCATCTGCAGCAGCTGATCCCCCACCTGATGCCCGTAACCATCATTGAGCTGTTTATAACCGTCCAGATCGATCATCACGCAACTCAAATCCTTATCGTAACGATCCGCCTCGGCAAAGAGCTGGTCGATCACCTGGCTGAAATAACGCCGATTGTGCAACTTGGTCAGGGGATCCGTCGCTGCCATTTCCTCCAGCAGTTGCAACGAACTTTCCAATTGGGTGTTTTTGGACCGCACTTCAAACAGCGCCGCTTCCAGCTCCTGGCGCAATAGATCGTTTTCACGCTTGATGCGGGCAACGATCAGGTTTTTTTCAACCACCAGGGCAATGGTCTGGAGGTAATCGCCTGATTTGACAATGTAGTCCGTCGCCCCTTTGTTGATCGACTGAGCGGCGATATGCCCGACGTTTTCACCCGTCACCATGATGATCGGCGTGCGGCAAACCGCCTGCAGCGATTCCAGCAACTCCAGACCGTTGCAGTCAGGTAAATTATAATCCGCCAGAATCAGGTCAAAGTTGGACAGATCCAGCTTCAAGGCATCGCGGCCGGTTCCCGCCCCGCTCACGACCCCCGCGCCAAAATGATCTTCCAGCATCTCACCCATCAACTGGCGTTGATCGATGTCGTCTTCGATGATTAACAATCTGAGGTTCTGCACGTTTCTCTCACCCTGTTCCGGCCTCGGATACTCATCCTGTTCATGACCTACGATTCATTGCCCTGCCTGGTCAAGAAATAATTCTCGCTGCGGCGATTGGCCTGACCCCATCACGCCCGGCGCGTTAGCGTCGGGCTGAGTGCGAGGGCAGGTGATGCGACGGATATTGATGAATCGTCAACCAGTAGTTCGTGCTGGTCAGAACCGTGCGCAGCATCTGCTCGGCATTGGACGGTTTGACCGTGTAACTATTGGCGCCGTTGGCCCGGGCCATCTGCATCTGCCCTTCATCAACAACCCCGGTCATCATCACCACCGGAATATCCTGCAAATCCGGATCAGACCGAATCGCCCGCAAAGTCTGCTGACCATTCATCTCCGGCATTTCAATATCCAGATAGATCAACCCCGGACGCGCCACATCCGACCACGGCCCGTGCTGTTGAAGGATTTCCATCGCCTCACGACCGTTGGCGGCTTCGAGCACATGATTATGAATTTTTAATTCATTAATGGCGTCGCGCAAGATCATGCGGCAATCCGGATCGTCATCCACCAGCAGAATTGTGATCGGTTGATCCTGATCCATCATCATAGAACACCTCGTGAGGCACGCCGTCAATCAGGCGTACCTGTGATGTGTCATCGGCTAAACAATTGACGTGATTTGGTGTCGATGCCCCCAAGCCATCGCCCGATAATCTTCGTGCTGGTTTCGACCGCCCAACGACCTGCCTGACGACCGCAGGATCATCACTGATCCCCAGGAGACCCTTATTGACCGCTCACCACGATCGTGCCTTTTTCGCGGGGATGATAAGAGCAGCCATACTCATATTTCCCGCTGCGGCTAAAGCGATATGAATAAGTGCCACCGGCTGATAAATTCCCCGATTTGAACGTCCCGTCCGTGCTGACCACATTGTGGTCGCGTTCATCGCGGTTGGTCCAGACCACCGTATCATCCACTGCGATCGTCAGCGCAGCTGGTGTAAAGCTCATGTCCGCAATACTGACGCTGTGTACCCGGGCGGCCCCGACAGCCAGGTAAAGCCCCACCCCCCCGAGCATCAATCCGGCGGCGACCAATAAACTTTTTTGCTTCATCTTGTCCACGGTTTTACAGTACCTTGTGTCAATAATGCCGGCCGATCCGACGATCCACTGTCCTAACTCATTCGTCTGGCGGTGACTTGAACTAAAGATATTTTAGCCGCTGTTCATGACTGATGCTGGATAAAAAATTATCACAGGACCCCGCACTATGAAAGAAAAACTCATCCGCGACCCTGTGCATGATGTCATTGTTCTGCGTCTGGATGACCCGGGCGAGGCGCTGCTGTTTAATCTGATCAACGCCCGCGAATTCCAGCGTCTGCGCCGAATCCGCCAACTTGGGCTGGCCTGCCTGACCTATCCGGGCGCTGAACATACCCGCTACAGTCACTCGCTGGGCGTGATGCAGACCGCCCGTCGCATTCTCAACCGCCTGAGCCGTCAGGTGCGCATCGACCCCTATCAGCGTATCGCCTGCCTGGCCGCAGCATTGCTCCATGATCTGGGGCACGGGCCATTCAGCCATGTTTTTGAACGTATCAGCGGCGTCCATCACGAAAGCTTCACTCGGCGTATCATTCTGGATCAGCAAAGTGAAGTTCATCAGTTACTCCAGACTTTTGATCCCGACCTGCCGCAACTGGTCCAATCGCTGCTGCAGCGCGATCATCAGTCCTCTTGGATGCACGATCTCTTGAACAGTCAGCTCGATGCCGACCGCTTCGACTATCTTCTGCGTGACAACCTCATGAGCGGCAGCCGCTATGGTCACTTCGATCTGCGCTGGCTGGTGCAGCATCTGGTGATCGACCCATCCACCAATCGCCTGGCCGTCACCCACAAGGGGATCAGCGCCGTCGAAACGTATCTTCAGGCGCGTTACCACATGTACCGAAACGTCTATTTTCATAAGGTTGTGCGCAGTGCTGAAGGTATGGTGCAATTAACCCTGCAACGGGCGCGACTGCTGGCGGTGCAGGAACGACTCGCCTGGCCGCGCCGTGAAGAGCCGGTCTATAAAGCCCTTCTGGGCCAGCAATTAACGATTGATGAATTTATCGACCTTGACGACATTGCCATCATGCACTGTTTCAAACTCTGGGCCGACAGCGACGATGCCATTCTGGCTGATCTTTGCCATGGGCTGCTCTACCGTCATCTGTTCAAAAGCCACGACCTGACTCATCTGGAAGATCAGGCTCAAGCCACGGAACTGCGCCAAGCAGCGGCTGAAGCCATTCTCGTGGCTGGCGGCGACCCCACCTACGCCATGTTCTACGACGAACCCGCCGACACCCCCTACACGCCATACCCAGACCGCAACGACAACGACGCCCAGCCGATTTTCATCCTTCTACCCAACGGACAACAATCCGACTTTGACTCGCTCTCCCCGCTGGGCCGGGTACTGGAGAAACAACTGATGTTCAGGCGAATCCATTTTTCGGCGGAATATCGCGAATTGATTACCTCCATCTTTTAGCATCGCCACCGGTTGCGCCTGTTTTACGCCCCTTTTTCAATGCCCAAAACTGATGAACATGGTACGATAGCGACAACTGAGGGCGCTACTTTATGACTCAACTCAAAACCGGCAGCGATCTGATCCCCTCCGCTCGGCTCGAGAACGGCACTTTGTTTGCCAGCATCAATGGGGAAATCAATCTCTACAACACACCCGATATGCGAACCATCCTGCTGCACCTGATGCAGCAACATCCGATCAAAAATCTGGCCTTGAATCTTTCGCATGTCGCGTATGTGGATAGCAGTGCCATCGCGATATTCGTCGAACTTTTGCAAAAAACCCGTAAAGCCGGTGGCCTGGTCTATCTGATCGGAATACAACCTCGCGTGCGTGGGCTGCTGGAAATCGTTCGGCTGGACAAGCTTTTCAAAATTGTCGCCAGCGAATCCGACATTGCCGCCTGACGCCCATTCCGGCCCCATTACCCCGCGTCATCGCCCGAAAGCTCTGTCTCGCACGGGTGATGATTCGCAGCCGACTGCCCGCCAACAAAAACTGTATAACAGCGGCGCGCGCGTCCGATAAATAAACCATGCGCGCGGCGCGGCTTCCGTTTCTGGCGATTGGACAGGCTGCCATCGAGTTTCTACAGCTCGTCGGCGGCGTCGGTTTCCTGCTGTTTGACGCGATGCGCCAACTGCGGCGCACCCTCATCGCCCGTCGCGGCCGTCGATTAAGCTGGTCCAACCTCTGGGCCCAGATGAACCGCGTGGGCATTAAAAGCATCCCCATCGTTTCCTTGGTGCTGTTCTGCATCGGCGCGATTCTGGCTTTGCAAATGGCGCCGATTCTGGAAACATTCGGCATGATCTCCAGCGTCGCCGACATTATCTCCGTGGCGATTTTTCGCGAGCTGGGGCCTCTGGTCAGCGCGATCGTCCTGACCGGCTTTGCCGGGGCTTCCATCGCCGCCGAGCTGGGAACAATGGTTGTCAGCGAAGAAGTCGAAGCGCTGGAGGCACAGGCGATCAGCCCGATCCGCTTCCTGGTCGTGCCGCGCGTACTGGCGACCACCATCATGATGATCTGCATTACCGTCGTCGGCGATTTGATGGGAATTTTTGGCGGGCTGACCGTCTCGCAGATTTTTCTGGGTGTCGGATACAAGCAGTACCAGACACGCACATTCGATATTCTTCAGTTGCGCGATTTTATGACCGGACTGATCAAGGCCGGCGTCTTCGGCGTGTTGATCAGCGCCCTGGCGTGTTATCTGGGCTTGAGCGTGCGCGGCGGCGCCCAGGGTGTCGGGCTGGCGACGACGCGAACCGTCGTACTCACCATCGTCGCGTTGATCGCCGTCGATCTGCTGTTTACCGCGGTGTTCTACGGTCTGGGTCTGTAAGCCGATGATTTTGTCCATGCTGAAACGTCATGCCTGATAACATCGCCATCAAAGTTCTGGATGTGACCAAACGATTCAACGGTCGGGTCGTGCTGGACGCCATCCGGCTGGATGTGATTCGCGGCCAGACGCTGGTGATTCTGGGAGGATCAGGTTCCGGCAAGAGCACCCTGCTGCGATTGATGATCGGCAATGAACAAGCCGACAGCGGGAGAATCATGATTGGCGGCAAAGACCTGCGCGCGATGAATGAGGCGGAGCTGACCCGCTATCGCAATAACATCGGCGTCCTGTTTCAAAGCGGGGCCTTGTTCAATTCGATGACCATTGCTGACAACGTCGCCCTGCCGCTGCGCCAGCATACGGATCTGCCCGAGCATACCATTGCGATCATGGTCAAGATCAAGTTGGAATTGATGGGCCTGCGCGAACACGCCGACAAAATGCCGGCTGAATTATCCGGCGGCATGAAAAAAAGGGCTGGTCTGGCCCGTGCCATTGCGCTGGATCCCAAGATATTGTTTTACGATGAACCATCCGCCGGGCTTGATCCGGTCACCAGTGCCCAGATCGATCAGCTCATTATCGATCTGAATCGCAAGCTGGGTGTCACCAGCGTGGTCGTCACGCACGAAATGGATTCAGCGTTTCGTATCGGCGACCGCATGGTTCTGCTGGATCGCGGCAAGTTCATTGTTTCCGGAACCGCCCAGGAGCTGCGCGAAAGCACCGATCCGCTGGTTCACCAATTCGTTTATGGCTTGACTGAGGGGCCACTGACTGACCGTCGCCGTGACGATGGGTATGAACATGATCTGCTGGACAGTTAGATCAATCACCTGGAGCGAATTACGGTAATCGCCTGACAGGCTGCATCGAAACCATTTGAAATTAAACCTGTGTAATCACCATGAACAACGAGCGCAACGCCCTTAAAGCCGGTCTTTTCATCATCGCCAGCCTGGGGCTGATTCTGGCGGTGATCTTCTCGATCCGTGGCGTCGGGCAGTTGCTCGATCGCCAGCGTCATCTGATCGTCACGTTCGATCTGGCTGATGACATCGGCGGATTAAGAATCGGCGATGAAGTCCGCATCGGCGGCTACATGGTGGGTATGGTCAAAAACATCACCCTGGATACCGAACAAACCACGCCACATCTGCAGGTATTGATCGGGCTGCCAGCGCGCTATGAGATTCACGCCAATGCCGACGTGCGTATTCAATCGAGCGTCACCGGTGTCAGTGTGTTGAACTTTGAATCGCTGGGAACCGGCGCGCTGCTGGACAATAATGGCAGTATCCGTGGCCAAGCCAGCACCCTGACCCAACTGGCTGTGATGGTCAGCGACGTGACACCACGTTTCAAATCCATCGCCGCCAATCTGGAACAGGCGACCAGCCGGTTCGCCTCCAGCACCTTGGATAAAACCGAAACAACGATCGATAAAATCGCGACTCTGGCCGATGAAGGATCAGCCCTGGCGGTTCTGGCCGGCAAACAGATCAACCCTGATCTTCCAGCCACGATCGGCCATGCCGCCCGGGGCATGATGCAGGAGATTGAGGATGTGATTGGTCAAAGCAAGGGCGATTTGCGCACCAGCATCGCCAATATCGCGGCCGCCACCGATGCCCTGCGGCAGAAAACGCCCGAAATTCTCGAACATTTCGATCAATTGCTCGCCGGTGTGCAAAAGACGGTCGATGGCGTGAACGCCTCGCTGGATGATATTCAGAAAACGGTCGTCAATACCCGCGAGCTGACCGCCGCTGCCCGTGAGTTGTTGACAAGCAATCGCAGCCGGATCGACAACATGATTATCGCCCTGAGAAAAACCGGCGATAATCTGAAAAACGCCAGCGCTGAAATTCGTCGCAGCCCGTGGCGCCTGTTGTATAAACCCGCTGCTGGAGAAATGGCCAACCTGAATCTGTTTGATTCCGCCCGCGCCTTTGCGGAAGGGGCTGGTGAATTGTCCGATGCCACGCAAGCGCTGCGCGATGCGTTGCAAAGCGGTCAGATCGACCCGGATCAACTCAAGACGATGCTCGAGCAGCTCGACCATAGTTTCAACCAGTTCAACACGGTCGAGAACAAACTCTGGCAGCAGGTCAAACAATAGAAATCCCGCAGCAGCACTCAGGGGCGCGGCAACGTGGTGGCTGGCGTTTTATTGCGCTGGCTGTGCCAAAAAGCGTTTATCATGATCACGATAAACAAAATCCCCCCCACCAGCGCCAGCAATCCGCCCACGCCGACAATCGCCAGACCAATGCGTTCTGCCGTATCCAGCACCCGTTGCTCCGAACCATAGGTCTTGCGCGGCGCGTTACCCAATGTGCCCGCCACCGCCAGCCCCAGCACAAACAGCATCTGCCCGATTGCGTAAATCAGCGGCTGCCAGCGCGCCAAGCGCGGCCAGGCAATGGTCAGACCCAGTCGCGGCAGCAGGATCATCATCACTGTCATATAGGCGATGGTCACCGCCCCGATATTGGCGTGATAATGGGCCGGCGTGAGGGTTGTATCGGCCACAATCATCGCCCCCAGGACAAACCCGACCAGGGTCAGGATCACGCTGCTGATCAGCCCGCCCAGCGCGGGGCTTTGCAGATGCCATCGCACCATCGGCATGCGATGTCGTACTGCCATGATTCCCAGCCCGATCAGAATGAGCGCGGCTGGAAACAAACCATACTGCATCATGCGCGTGAACCAGATTTCCGGGTAACCGCCAAACGTCAACCATGGCGCCGGCAACACCGGCAACACGATCAGCGCGCACAAGATCAGCGCGCCGATGCGCCCCAGAACCGGCTGGTCTGTTAAATGCTCCAGCAGAATCATCCATGCCCCCAGCATGCCCAGGGCACTGGCAGCCTGCAGCACATGACCGCCGCCCCAGAAAATATATTCGTAATAGGCAACCGGATTCATGTTCGGTACATGATTGACCAGTGCGCCAACCATCGTCACCAGCGCAAGCATGAACACCACCGCGCCAGACCGTAGCGCAACGCGCACGCCAGGCGATAAGGGTGAATCGAACCGGCCTGCCCCAATCAGGCGTAAATCCAGAAACTGCAACAGGACGCCGCTGATAAAAATGATCCAGCCCGCCAGGAAAACCGGATGATCCAGCACCGGCACATAATTGGAAAGAATGGGCGTGGCTGACCTGGAAAAAACCGGAATCACCTGCAGAACCACCCCGACCGCCGCCACCACAACCGCCAGCCGTGACCAGTTCCAGCAGCGCCGACCGGGCAACAGACAGAAAAATCCCGCCAGGCTGGAGAAGAACCAAACACTGATCGCCAGATTGACATGCACCACCAGGCTGCGGCGGGCCAGTTCAGCATCGGGAATGATGATCGCACCGATATTGGGTATCCGCCCGATGACCAGCACCAGCGAAAACGCCCCCGCCACCGCCAGCGAAACAACCGCCAAAACAAACCACCAGACCGCATCACCGGAGGCTGATCCCTGGCTGGCGTGCGGCAATGACGGGGATAAAGTCTCCATTTTGACAGATGAAAGGGGCTGGCGCATTGGTGATTCGCTAACAATTTTTTCGCCCAGGTGAATGCAAGGCATTGCCTTTAGGCGTAGTAAGTCTATAACCCTTTTCCCCGTGGCAGTAGCAACACTGGAAAATCTCGTAAAAATATTCGGCGACCGGACGATCTTCAATCGTCTGTCGCTGCAAATCGACCGTGGCGAGCGCGTCGGGCTTATTGGCGACAACGGCGCGGGCAAAAGCACGTTGTTTCGCATGCTCAGCGGTCAGATGCAACCTGACAGCGGCGTTGTCGCGGTCAGTCGTTCGGTCAAAGTCGGCTACCTGCAGCAAGACCCGGTCTTTGATCATGACAATACCGTCATTGACGAAGCGGAGAAAGCCTTCGAGCAACTACACGCCTTATCGCAGCAATTGCGCGATCTGGAACTGGCGATGGCCAGCCAGCAAGGCGATGAGTTGGAACGCACGCTGGAGCGCTACCAGAAAACCCAGCATGATTTCGACATCGCCGGTGGTTACGCCTGGCGGCATCGCCTGGAAGCCACGCTCAATGGCGTTGGTCTGGAACCGACCATCTGGCAGCAACCCGTTGGCACGTTGTCCGGTGGGCAGCGCTCGCGGCTGGCGCTGGCCAAGTTGCTGATCGGTCAGCCCGATCTTCTTCTGCTGGACGAACCGACCAACCATCTGGATCTGGCCGCCATTGAATGGCTGGAAAATTATCTGGGCAATTTCAGCGGCGCGGTCATTCTGATCAGCCACGACCGCTACCTACTCGACCGACTGTGCACGCGCATCGCCTGGTTGAATCAGGGAATCATCCGCAGTTACCCCGGCAATTACACCGCCTTTACCCAGCAGCGCCAGTTGCAGGAACTCAGCCAGCAACGCGCCTTTGAACAGCAACAGGCCGATATCGACAAGCAGCAGGAATATATCCGCCGGTTCAGTGCCGGCCAGCGCGCCCGTCAGGCCAAGGGGCGCAGCAAGCGCCTGACGCGCCTGATGGCCAGTGATCAGATTATTTCCGCCGTCGGTACGCAAAAACATATTCATCTGTCACTCAACACCGATCAACGGGCGGGTGATCAGGTTCTGCGCGTCAGAAATCTGTCCAAACGCTACGGCCGTCATCAGCTCTGGCAGGCGGTCAAATTCGATCTCACCCGCGGACAGCGCGTCGGAATCATCGGCCCCAATGGATCGGGCAAGACGACCCTGTTGGAAATACTGCTGGGCAACCGTGATGCCGACAGCGGCGATATCCGTTGGGGCGCCAATCTGAACATCGGTTATTACGATCAGCATCAGGCCGATCTGGATGAGCAGTCAACCGTTTTTGAACAAGTGATGGGGGATCGCTTGCTGGCCCCCCAGAGTGTGCGCGACCTGCTGGCGATGCTGCTGTTTCGTGGCGACGACATTCACAAACCCATTCACCTCCTTTCCGGTGGCGAACGGGCGCGCGTGCAACTGGCTGAGTTGTTGCTGGATCAGCCCAACGTTCTGCTGCTGGATGAACCGACCAATCATCTGGATATCGCGTCGTGCGAAGCACTGGAAAATACGTTGCGCACGTTCCCGGGCACTATTTTATGTGTCAGCCACGACCGTTATTTTCTGAACCGCATCGCCCAGCGGTTGTTGATTCTTCAACCGCCTCATCTGGTGGATTTTACCGGCAGTTTTGACGACTGGCAGCGGCGCCTGCAACAACAGCAACCGGTTGAAGTTCCGATCCCAGCCAACAATGCCAAATCCGCCGGCTCCATCAACACCAAATCGACGACGGCCTCCGCCCGTTCAACCTCCAAGCGCAAAGACAACCCCTACGCCCGCCCCTTCGGGAAATTATCGCTGGTGGAACTGGAACATCAGATCACCGAGACGGAAATCGCGGTGGCTCAGGCGCAGATGGCGTTCGCCAGTCAGACGATGAAAGACCCCGCCCAATCCAAGGCCCTGTCAGCCGAATATGAAACCTTGACCAAAAAGCTCGAGCAGCTTGAAGCTGAATACTTTGCCCGTGAGGAGATGTAGTTTTTCCCCGGCCAATAAGACTTTTTTGCAGTTCGCCCGGCCGAGACAGGCCTGTGAAACCTAAAAATACAAAACAGAGGTCATCCGCCCTGGCTTTGCGTGTTCTGGCACCACGACTGATTGGCGCGATACCAACGGATTGTCTGCCGCAGCGCCGTGTCGAAATCATGTTGCGGCTGCCAGCCAAGCGTCTGACGCAATTTGGAACTGTCAATCGCGTAGCGGCGGTCATGGCCGGGTCGATCCGCCACCAGTTCAACACTCTCGTCCCAGCTTCGGTGCATTTCATCGAGAATGACCTGGGTGATCTGGCGATTGGTAATCTGATTATCCGCCCCGATGTTGTAGGTTTCACCGATTTGCCCATGTTGCGCGATCATCAGCAACGCGCGGCAATTGTCTTGCACATGCAACCAGTCGCGTACATTCAGACCATCGCCATACAGCGGAACGCGCTGACCCTGCATCAGGCGCATCACAAAATAAGGAATCAGTTTTTCAGGATATTGATATGGACCAAAATTATTGCTGGGCCGGGCGATCATGACCGGCAGGCCGTGCGTGATTGACGCCGCCCGCACCAGAAAATCGGCCCCGGCCTTGCTGGCGCTGTATGGGCTGTTGGGTGCCAGCGGCGATGATTCCGTGAAACGGGCTTGCGGCTGGTCCAGCGGCAGCGAACCATACACCTCATCCGTGCTGACCTGTACAAACCGTTCAACACTTCGCTGGCGCGCCGCATCCAGCAGGACCTGTGTGCCCAGCATGTTGGAATGAATAAATGGCACACCGGCATCGATGCTGCGATCAACATGCGTCTGGGCTGCAAAATTGATGATGAGGTCAACCGCGTGTTGCCTCAACACGGAATCAACCAGTGGTCGGTCGGAAATATCGCCCCGAATAAAAACAATGCGCCCTGCGTCGATGAGCGGCTGAATATGGACGAGATCACCCGCGTAGTTCAGGCAATCCAGCGCGATGACCCGTGCGCCAGGCAGTGTTCTGGCCAGCAGATGAGTAAAGTGGCCACCGATAAAACCGGCAGCGCCTGTGATCAGCCATGTATTCATTGTGATGAGTCCAGATTCGCTCCACGCTGGGCTACCAGATTACAGGCGCGCAGATAAAAGTCGATATTCTCCCCCGCATCGGCCCAGTAGCCGTTGATTTTTTCCGCCATAAGCTGTCCGCGCGCCAGATAGGCGTTATTGACATCGGTAATTTCCAGCTCATTGCGGGCTGACGGTACGAGCGAGCGAATCATGTCAAAAACCTGATGATCGTAAAAATAGACGCCGGTGACCGCCCAATTGCCCGGAGGTTGCGCGGGCTTTTCGTGAATACGCATCACGCGACCGTGCTCATCAAGTTCAGCCACACCGTAGGCGGAAGGATTTTGCACCTGCGACAGCAGAATGCGCGCACCGCCACCCTGGGCTTCATAACGCTGGCGCGCCCCAGCCAGCGAGCGTTCCAGGATGTTGTCCCCCAGGATCAGCATCAGCGGGCTGCCCGCAGCAAAATGTTCCGCCAGGCTCAGGGCCTGTGCGATGCCACCGGCTTCGGGCTGATAGATATAACTTAATTCGCGCAGGCCATATTCGCGCCCGTTGCCCAGAAGGCGGATAAAGTCACCGGCATTATTTCCCCCAGCCACAAGCAGAACTTCCGTAATACCCGCCAGCGCCATGCACTGCACCGGATAGCAGATCATCGGCCGGTCATAGACCGGCAGGAGATGTTTATTGGTGACGCGGGTCAGCAGATGTAACCGGCTGCCCCTGCCGCCGGCAAGAATAACGCCCTTCATGGTGGCTGGCCTCGTGAACAAGTTTTCCGTGCCTGCTGCCAGTAACCGATCCTGGCCGCTGTTGCAGGCTATTTCGCCTTCCTCTTCTTTATCGGCTGAACCACGGGGGTAATCCCTTTTGCCTGGATATTGGTGGCATGGAACAGAATTTGCGTCATCAGGCGGGTGGCGGTGGCTGGCGTATACCCAGCGATGCCATCCGTTTCATTGCCAACCAATCCAGAACTTAAATCCTCACGGCTGTAGATCACACCCCAGCGATCGTCAATCCTGATCCCTTGCAAATGTGGCCCGTGCAATGCGCTGCCTCGTGCATGGCGCGTGTAGAATCGCCAGGCAATGGCGGTCTGTGATTCATCCCCAGTTTTGTAAAGCGCATCATTTTCATCAATGGTTTCCAACTTTTTCTGCGGAAACATCTCCGCCAGGATTTTTTCCGCCGCGCTGGCAAAGGCGCCTTGCCCACCGGCTGCATCGATCACCAGCGTGCCGCCATCTTCGACAAATTTTTTCAGATGCGCCTGCTCTTGTGCGGTTAATGACAAATCATCCGTTCCCGTCAGATGCGCCACCTTCACATCGGTCAGCGGTTGATCCAGTTTCACCACCCGGCTGACCAGTTCCACCGCGTAACGGTTATGCAACTGCGCCGCCAAGCGCTGCCAACCTCCCGGTTCAGGATTCCAGTTGCCCGCGGTCTGAACCCGTGCCAGGGTGATCGTCTGGGTCGGCTTGATTGCATCATCCTTGTGCACCCAGGAGGAAAATCCGCGATAATGCCGACCCGCTCCAACGACTGCGTACTGATGGATATTGGCAGCCAGTTCCCAACTGGATTCCCTGCCTTTAATGGTTCCGGTCTGCCAGTCACGGGCGGGATCACCACTGGCGACAATCAGCGCCAGTTCGCGCACGCCATTGCTCAACCCCATGACCTGTGGTTTGCTGCGCCAGCGTGAACGCTGAAACCGGCTGGTGTAGATGAGGTGGTCTTCCGGTAAAACGCGCAATTGATAATCGGGAAACAATTCCTCCAGCAGCTTTCGGAACGATTCCGTAAACGGCCGCGAATTACAATCCGCCATGGCCAGAATCAATCCGCCCTGTTCGACAAAGTTCTTGAGTTTCTGCTTGTGCTCATCCGGCAGTTTGAGCGCTTCGTTACCGGCGATATACAGGATTGGTGCATCATGCCAATCCGCTTCGGGAGACTCCATCTGCACAATTTGCCAGTTGTATTCTTTTTCTGATTGCAGACTGACCCAACGGGCGACATTGGCCAGATCGCGCCGACGATGATTCCATACCGCATCGGGCTGGCCTTCATTGGCGTATTCGAGCTTATTCATCAGAATCGGCGCGCCGCCGCGCGCCAGGAACAGCAGCGCAAAACATGAGCTGGGCAGGGCTGGAATCCAGCCAGCATAATCCGCCGGAAATGAACCGTTGCGATTCTGCTGGGTGACCAGCCAGTCAGCCCCTTTGCTGAACCAATCCACCGAACCGATATATTTGCGCCCGCTGGCCACCCCGATGCGCTCGATTCCATAAAGCGTGACGATGGGAAAATCGCGCCTTTGATAAAACCGCTGATTCGAGGCGATTTTATCCATGTTGTCCGCCAGCCATTTCATCCCCGCCTCGATCGCCAGATCGCTGGGAACAGGTGCTGAAGGGCGACAATCCAGACCGCGATTGGCGTACAGGTAGTCCTGCATGATATACAGCGATGCCACCCCCGCCGCTGTCATGCCCGGCGTCACCGGTTGCGTAGTCACCTGGGGATGCATGTAACTCCATCCGCCGCTGGGGTCCTGGTTATTCAGCCACGATTGTTCGACAAATTTCCAGTACTGGATCGGTATCGGCACGCCTGTCTGTGCTGCGGCCCAGATGCCCAACACCGCGTACTGGCTGCGGCTATGGCTGTAACTTGAAGTTCCGGGCACATAACCATACTGTCCGATCCCGCCAACTATTTTGGTGTCAGGCCCGTTGATCATGTTCAGCAAAAACTGGGCGTCTTGCGCCATGAGCGCCTTGATCTGTGGCGACTGCGGAAGGAAATACCACACCTGACAGCGCACGCCCAGGGCATAGACGCCAACCATCTTTTCTTGCATGAGAAATTCAATGGCTGGTTTAAGGCGCGGATCCTGCGGATTTTCGCCACTGGCCAGCAGGGCATAGACCGCCAGGGCGGTGGTACCGCCCCATTGCCCCCCACTGCTTAAATTGGCACGGTTCTCCGGATCGCGCGGGGATTTTTCCCAGGTGCCGTTTTGCTGCTGGCTGTAGATGTACTGCTTGGTCCGATCGATCGTATCCTGTATTTGCTGCGGTGTGGCCGCCAGCACCGGTGGACAGACCAGAAGAACCAAAGCTGCGGCAACCACCGCAATAATTCCGGGAGCATCAGGGGCATGAAGAACACCGGGGCGCATGGGCAAAGCTCCGTTTCTTGCTGACGTCATCGCGCAACGACGCTGCCGGAGAATCTCGCCCTGGGGACGCTGACAGTCTAGTTGCGTTTATCCATGGGCAGATAATCGCGCAATTTTGGCCCGGTGTAGATTTGCCGCGGTCGGGCGATGCGCGATGTCTTGTCGTCGAACTGTTCCTTCCAGTTGGCGATCCATCCCGGCATGCGGCCAATGGCAAACATCACCGTGAACATATTCACGGGAATGCCAATCGCCTTCATGATAATGCCGCTGTAGAAATCGACGTTGGGATAGAGTTTGCGCTCGACAAAGTAGGAATCCTTCAGCGCCAGCTCTTCCAGCTTCATTGCGATATCGAGCAGCGGATCTTTCACGCCCAGCTTGGCCAGCACCTTATCGGCTGATGTCTTGAGAATACGGGCGCGCGGATCGAAATTTTTATAGACCCGATGCCCAAAGCCCATCAGGCGGAATGGGTCGTTTTTGTCCTTGGCTTTGGCAATCACCTGCTGGGGCGTCAGACCGCCGTGATGAATCTGTTCCAGTTGTTCCAGCACGGCCACGTTGGCCCCGCCATGCAACGGCCCCCACAGGGCCGAAACGCCCGCCGAGGCGGAGGCGAACAGATTCGCCTGGCTGGAACCAACCACGCGCACGGTCGAGGTCGAGCAGTTCTGCTCGTGGTCGGCGTGCAGGATCAGGATCATGTTCAAGGCATGCTCGATGTCGGGATCGACGACGTACTGATCATACGGCATCGAGAACATCATGTGCAGGAAATTGGCCACATAGCGCAACTTGGGATCGGGATAAATAAATGGCAGCCCTGACGACTGGCGATACGAGTAGGCTGCGATGGTCCTGACCTTGGAAATAATGCGGGCAGCGGTCTCTTCCAGAACGGCAGCATCTTCAACATGCAGCAGATTGGTGTGAAAACAGGCCAGCGTCCCGATCATCGCCGACAGCATGGCCATCGGCGGGGCATTGACAGGGAATCCCTGGAAATGATGCTTGAAATCCTCATGCAGGTGGGCGTTGACTGTCAGGCGCTGGCTGAAACGCCGCAACTGATCACGCTGGGGCAACTCGCCGAAAATCAAAAGCCACGCCGTCTCAATAAACGTCGAGTTCTCCGCCAGTTGCTCGATGGGGATACCACGATAGCGGAGAATTCCCTTATCACCGTCGATATAGGTGATGGCGCTGCGGCAGGCTCCGGTGTTGCCAAAGGCAGGATCCAGCGTAATCAATCCGGTCTTGGCGCGCAGCTCCGTGATGTCAATTCCCAGCTCTCCCTCCGAACCTTCGATGATCGGAAGTTCGATTTTCTGGTTTCCGTATGTTAACGTAGCGGTCTTGGCCATTCGATGAAATCCTGCGCTGATGTTTGTGAGAAATCAGCCACATTGTGGCAAGCGATGGAGTATAACGCCAAAAGAGCCTGATCGCCAATCGGGCGCGCAGGAAACTTGACCATCAGACCGAACCCGCGACGCCGAGGCGTTGATCGCTTCAACGGGCTGATATTTCAGTTCATCGTGCTACAATCCAGCCGTTTTGTTGGAGAACCATCATGATGCCCATCAAAAAAATTCTGTTGTTATTCGTCGCGTTGGGTTGCGCTTCATGCGGGGGCAACAACCCTCCCCCGACTTCTTCGTCAACCGGCACGCTGACGCCAGCCGCGGAGGCTGCGGCGGTTGATTCAGCCTCCACCAGCGCCATTCCCGCCGGGGCGCAATGGACAATTTATGTCCAACAGGTGCAAGGCCCCAGCCATGTCGCCCAGGCTAAACGCCTGCGCGATCAACTGATCAGCACCACGGGAATGAAGCAGTGGTATCTCGTACACGATAATTCGTCCAGCACACTCTATTACGGCTATTACAAATCCATCGGCGACCAAAGCGCCGACCTGGAAAAGATCAAGGCGATGCGCGATCCGGTTTCCGCCCGGCGCCTGTTTGCCCAGGTGATGACGGTCGCCATCAATGCTTCCAACCCACAGGCGCCCGAGGCGTGGGATCTGCTTAACAGCGGTGGTTATTACACCTTGGAAATCGCCACGTATTCCGGTGGGCCTGGTCGGAAGCAGGCAGCCGTGGACAGCGTGCGCGAAGCCCGTGCCCAGGGTGTTGAAGCGTATTACTATCACGGCGACACCTCCAGCTCCGTCTGCATCGGCTCGTGGCCACGCCAGGCGGCCGAGGAAGCCGCGCCAGTCGTCAATGAAGGCGCCGATCATACCATCATCGTCTCCACCGGCCCGCGCAATGATTCGGTCGAACAAACCATGCTGCAGGCAGCGGCGCAGCGCAAAGGCATCGATAATATCGAAAAGCCGATTCACGTCGCGCCGCGTTTTGTCCCGCGTGATCCCTCCATGATCGCGGCACTCAAAAAATTCCCCTATCGGTATGTCGATGGCGAGCTTTACAGCACGCGAGTCGTTGATCCCAAGACACACCAACCGAGTCTAATGCCTGACCCCTCGTTTATTGTGGTCATTCCCCGCAAACCGCAGAGCATTTTGACCCAGGAAAACACGGCGCAACAACCCCAGGGCAACTTTGGTCAAGCCGTCTATGGCCAGCCACAACAGCAGACGCCGGCCACTTCATCTCCGAACCAGCAACAAGGCAAACTGAAATCACTGGGCGATTAAACAACCGGATGACCCAACAACAACCGATCCGCTGCCTATGAATCTGAAAATCCTCATTGCGACCAGCAACGCCGGCAAGGCAGCGGAGTTTCGCCACATGCTCAAGCATGACCGTCTGGACTGGATCGATCTGTCTCAACTTGATCCCGCCCCGCCGGTGGAGGAAACAGGCCAGACTTTTCTGGACAACGCCAATCTGAAAGCCGCCGCGTATGCCCGCCATTATGGTTTGTGGACACTGGCTGATGACAGCGGATTGGAAGTCGAAGCGCTGAATGGCCAGCCGGGTGTGTACAGTGCGCGATGGGCTTTGCGTCATTCCGCTGGACAAGGCGATGCGGCCAACAACGCCCTCCTGCTCAAGCAACTGGCCGATGTGCCTGATGAGCAGCGCAACGCCCGTTTTGTCTGCGCTTTATCATTGGCCCGGCCATCGGGGGAAATTGTTGTCGCCACCCACAACAACATCGAAGGCCGGATTCTTCGTGCTCCGAAGGGCAAAAACGGTTTTGGTTACGATCCACTTTTTTATATTGAATCGCTGGCGCGCACCGCTGCCGAGCTTTCGCCCGATGAAAAGCACGCCATCAGTCATCGGGGCAAGGCATTGCGCGCCATGAAGCGCCTGATGGATCAAACCGACTGGCTGACCGAACAATAAGCTTTCTCTCATTCTCCAACGACCAGCGGTTTGGCTGGGATGTGGTGCCAGAGCAAACGCAAGTAGGCGTCCGATAGGCAATCTCTACCGTCAGGGAGCGGTTTTTGAGCCGATCACCGCTCCCTGACGGTCGCGGCTCGTTAATACATCGACCCTCGCGGGCTACTTGCGATTGCCCTGGGGTCTGGCGCTGTCTGCAACCTGTTAATCCGCGCCAAGACGCAATTGTTCACCTACAATCCCGTCCATGCCGGTCAAATGGAAACGAATCGCTGACTGGAGCAAACAGCGCACCCTCCCGCTGCGCATTGCGGCGCAACTGGGGCGCGGCCGTGGCCGCTTGCGCTGGCTGGATGACCTGCCGGCCATCGCTGCTGCGCCGGTTCAGCCAAATCTGCGCAACTGGAACGATCATCAATTTGCAGCACTCTGGATCGGGCATGCCACCGTTCTGCTGCGGCTCGGTCCTTACACCATTCTGACCGATCCGGTTTTCAGCCCGCGCATTGGTCTGGGGCTGGGGTTGTTTACGGCTGGCCCGCAGCGGCTGGTCGCGCCGGCGATCCCGATAACGCAATTACCGCTCATCGATCTGCTGCTGATCTCCCACGCGCATTTCGATCATCTTGACCGCCCGACGCTGAACCGTCTGGACAAATCCATCCCCATTATCACTGCCAGCGCCACCCATGATCTGCTGATGGATCTGGGTTTCAAGTCAATTGTCGAGCTGGCCTGGGGACAACGGCATCAACCCTTACCCGGTTTAAGCGTGACCGCCCGGCCCGTGCGACACTGGGGCGCGCGAACATTTATTGATGACCATCGCGGATACAATGCTTATCTGATTGAGGCAGCAGGCAGGCGAATTTTATTCGGCGGTGATAGCGCCTATCAGCAGCTTCATGCCGATCTCGGCCGAACCGGTGTTGATCTGGCGATCATGGGCATCGGCGCCTATAACCCCTGGATCAATGGCCATGCCACACCCGAGCAGGCGCTGGCGATGGCTGATCACTGCCGGGCGCAATTCATCCTGCCCATGCACCATTCCACCTTCCGTCTCAGTCATGAGCCACTTGATGAACCATTGACACGGCTGCTGCAGGCCGTCACGGATGAACAGCGTCTGGTCGCTAAACAGATCGGGGAGATCTGGATCTGTCCGTAGACTGACGGCGCTGCAATCGGGCGACGATCTCAGGCGATATATGATTTTTTCTTGCGCCCCGACAGATAACTTTCCATGACGCAACTGGCCAGATCACCGCTGCTGGTGTAGAAGGAAATTCCGCGCGTCAGTCGCGCCAGTTGATCGACAAACCCGACCCATTCCATTCCCCAGTAATCTTCGATCAAGGCAAAGGTGCTGAAACGACAGCCTTCGCGCACCGCCATGGCTGCTTCTTTCAGGGTCGCCACGGTGCTGCGCGGGTCCGGCGGATAGAGCAGATAAACCATATCCCCTTCGACATGGGCTGTGGGCTGACCATCGGTGATGATAAAAATCTGTTTGTTCTCTCCCCCGCGACGGCGCAATATCCGCCGCGCCAACTGCAACCCCATGTGCAGATTCGTAAAATGCTGAGGCGCGTTGGCAAGCTGATCGATCGGCACTTTGGTCCGCACCTGATAGTCATGAACCGTCACCGGTTTGGGCATGGCCAGGGGAAGCTGACTTTCCGCAATGTGCTTGGCGCCGGAATAAAATCCCACGAAGTCGATGGTATCCTGGGAAAACCGGCTGCGCACCAGCGCCTGCATCGCCAGTGCCACGCGCTTGGCTGAGGCAAAACGGCCATGGCGCATCATCGAACCGGACATATCCAGCAGCACCACGGTTGAGCAGCTCGTGGTCCCCTCATGTTGATGCAGTTCAAAATCCCGCTCGTGAAATTTAATCGCCCCACCGGACAGCGGCGGCGATTTTACAGGCTGATTGGCTGGCGCAATTTTCGCCTGATTTGGTTGTGATTGCCCAGGCCATGGCGCTGAATCCGACCACGCCTGTGCCGCTTGTTTCATCGTCTGTGTTGCAACCCGTGACAGGGCATTGCGCAATGTCGCATTCACATCCAACTCCGACACCGGGTCGCCGAATTCGTACGGTTTGGTCCCTTCAATACGCTCGCCACCCCAGCCTGGCGTAACGCGCTGATGCCCTTCGCGCTGACCGCGACGCAGATCAGCAAATATCTCCATCAGCGCCTTGTGCTGCATGTGCGTGATGGCCCGCGGAGTCAACCGCAGCCTGCCCTGACCATCCTTATCAAGCAGGCCTTCGTCCAGCAATCTCTGCAGCAATTGCTCCTGATCAGCGTTCTTCGGATTTTTCAACATTTCTTCCAGAGCGCGCAACGCTTGATCACCGTACTCCAGAATAAAATCAGCCAGCCCGCCGGAGATAAACAGTTTATCGCCGGTGGGAAATTGCTGACCATTGAACTGACCGTAGTAGTATTCCATTCTGGTGGCTGATTATAGGCGCATGAACACGGCTGTTTCCGTCAACTTTTCCCCGCCTCTCTGACGGCTTCAGATTCCTGCTGCCACGGCAACGGCTGTCTGATCGGGATCTGTGGCAGCATGGACACTGGTGGCCACGATGGTCAGATCATCAACAATTTCACGCTGACCACGGAAAGCAGCCACCGCGCCCAGCACCTGGTCGATGCACGCCTGAACCGTATTGGCTCGGCCGGCCAGCGCCTTGATCAGATTCTCAAAACCAAAACGCTCGCCCTTGGGGTTGGCGGCATCGGGAACGCCATCGGTGTACAGCAGGATGCGGCAACGCTCAGGCAGGTTAAAAGTTTCCGTGGTGTATAGTTCGTCCGGTTCGACGCCCAGCACCAGATGGGCCTCCATTTTCAGTTCCGTATATTCATCGCCATGGCTGAGCAACGGCGGGAAATGGCCGGCGGTCGCCACCTGCAGACTCCGGTTGGCACGATCAAGCACCATGATCAGCATGGTTACGAACTGCCCGCTGAAAACCTGATTGCACAACTGGTGGTTGACTTCCGTAAGACAGGCACCGGGATCCAGGAGGCGCGGCATGGTGTTGCGCACCATCAACTGGGTTGTCGCCATGAGAAAAGCCGCCGACATGCCATGACCGGTCACATCGCCGATCGTCACCACTGTGCGATCGTCAGGCAGATCAAACCAGTCATAAAAATCGCCGGAGATATGATTGGCTGCCTGATTGACCGCAGCGATGCGGATAGGCCCGTAGTGGCGGGCGATCAGGGGCAACCACGCCAGTTGAATCTTGCGTGCCTGATCCAGCTCCGTGCGAATCGCCTGATTGCGTTGGCGCTCGAGACGCAGACGGGCGCGGATCATCTGGATCGCGGTTGAAACGAGGATGACCGTCAGCACCAAACCAACCACTGCTGCCCAGATCATCGCGCGGCCAAACGTGGCGCGCACCATATTGTCAACCACCGAAAGATGGGAGGACATGAACAATGTCCACGGACGCTGGCCGGGGAACATCACACCGGGAAGGAGCGATGAAGTCGGCAATCCGCCCGGTTGAACCACGATTGGCACGGCGGTAACCAGCCGCGCCGGCATGACCAGATTACCCACATGCAACGGATGTTCGATCCGCACGCTGGTCAATTTGGGGTCGGCCATATATTGCTGGAACAACTGGCGCAGATTCTGGTCATTAAGGTGTTCGTAAATACTGGCACCGACGAGCGACGGATCAGAAGTCGCCATGGTGCGGCCGGTCGAATCCAGCAAGGTGGCGGACATGGCGGCTTCAGCGTTGACCATGTCCAGAAATCGGGCGGAAACCAGTTGAATCGGTACATTCACCACGACAAGATCATCCTGACCCAGTGGAATTGCCACCAGGTTGGCCCCGCCGGAGGGCAACGCCATGTACGGGCTGACCGATGGCTGATGCACCTGTGCCAACCACGCATCAGCCTGAGCGGTAATTTGAGTTGCCTGTCCGGTGGAAGCCTGGGGCAGTACAAAATCGATGTGCCGATCCGAACGTTTGATGATCATCAGCAAATCGCAGCGCTGGCGCAATTGATCCCACAGAATTTGCGCCATTTGCCTGGCGGCGAAATCCGTCGCTTGCGAACCGGACTGAATCTCCTGAGCCTGTTTGATGAGTTGCAGATTCGCATGGATGGCGGCGTAATAATCCTGAATCGCCTGGGCCATCTGCGAACCCAGCAGTTGCTGCCGATCCTGCACCTGAACCAGAACTTGATCGCGGGCACGATAATAGGTTTCGCGAACGGCAGCGAAAACCAATACCAGCACCCCCACCAGCAGCAGCAGGTGAATGATTAAAACCCACCGAACGTATCGTTTAGCAGTTAGTTCCATCGCATAGGCCCGATGCGCCAATACTACCGGCGAGGCACCGGTTTTGCGATGAGAAATTGCCTTATTTTAGCACCGTACAACTGCAGCCATGATCAAAATCGCCATCAACTGAACGCCGAAACATCGGCCTTTTCAATCGAAATCCGCCGCTTTTCCCCGGCGCAAGCGGACAATCTCATTTTAACAGTTGCCGTACATCCGTAGCGATCCAATAATCCAATGGTTGGGTTTGTTTGCCCACAAGAGAAAGAGCAGATCATGAATTCGCATGCCAAATATGTTTTAATCGGTGGTGGTTTGACCAGTAGTTCAGCAGCCGAGGAGATTCGTCAGCGCGATCCGGCTGGCTCGATCATTGTTATCAGCCAGGAATCTGAACATCCGTATCATCGGCCGCCGCTGAGCAAGTCGCTTCTGGCGGGTCAGTCGCCGCGCGAGGAGCTGTTCACGCATCCGGAGCAGTGGTACAGCCAATCGAACATTGATCTGCGCCGCGGCCGCCGCGCGGTGGCGATCGACACCAACCGTAAGTCTGTCCGGCTGGATGATGGTCAGACGGTCATCTTCGATAAGCTGTTAATCGCCACCGGCGGAGCAGCCCGGCAACTGAACATCCCCGGATCAAACCTGCCGAATCTGCACTATGTGCGTCAGTTGCGTGATATGGAGCGCCTGCAGAAAGATGTTGCCCGGGTCAAGGCAAGTGGCCATCAGCATGAACGCGGACGCGGGATCGCGGTCGTCATCGGCGCAGAGCTACTGGGCGTGGAACTGGCGGTGACATTGACACAACTGGGGCTGGCGGTGCATCTGGTTGCGCCCCACGCGCATCCATGGAACAACATCGCCGGGGCTGAAACCGGTGCATTTTTAGCGCGCCACCTGCAAGCCCATCAGATTAAAATCCATCCCAATGCCCGCGCCACCGCCCTGGAGGGAAGCGGACAGATTCAGCGCGTTGTTCTGAACACCGGGGAAAAAATCGAAACCGATCTGGTGGTGGCCGCAGCCGGAATGCAGGTCAATCTGGAGCTGGTACACAACACCAGCATCAAGAGCGATCGGGCGATTTTGACAGACGCCAGCACGCGCACCAATGTCGCCGATGTTTACGCCGCTGGCGATTGCGCTGCTATTTTTGACCCGCTGTTCGGAAAATATCGGTTGATCGAACACTGGGATCATGCCCAGCGCGTGGGCAAGCTGGCTGGGGCCAACATGGCTGGCGGTCACGAAACCTATGATGCGGTCAATTATTTTTTCAGCGACATTTTCGAGATCGCACTGGCAGCATGGGGCGAAGCGCGGCAGGTGCATCACCGTTTGATCCGCACTTCGACGACCAATGGCATCACCAGTTGGTTTGAAATCGGGCTGGACGATCACAATCGGGTTGTACAGGTTCTGGCGCTGCGCACCGGCGGCGACGAACCGGATCTGTCCTGGCTGGTCCGGCAGCATGTCGATGTAACCGGTCGGGAGGAACAGTTCAAAAACCCTGCGGTCCCTTTTGAGCAGTTGCGATGAAGGTTGCGAATTATTTCCGATTCAATCGGCCCAACCGACCGGGGTTTTGCAGACTCGGTTGGTTACGTCGATGGCAACATCATCAATTGGTTGTGCCGATCAACCGCCATTGCATTACCATTCAGTCGGTTGGTTCGGACAACTTTTGCTGAGCGGCCGTCAACTGGTGCATCAACTCGACATAGGGGTTGTGATCCTGCGTGACGGGTATGACCTTGGCCGATTCGATGATGACAGGTTGTTCCGGGCGGCTGGCCTGAACCGGCGTGTCCGCGATTTTATGTACGCTGTCCATTCCGGTGGCGATCTGCCCGAAGGCGGTGTAGCGGCGGTCGAGATTGCGCGTTTTGGCGTAATCCAGACAGATGAAAAACTGGCTGCTGGCCGAGTCAGCATATTCGGGTCGCGGCATGGCGCCGGTACGCTCGTTGGGATCACCCTGCCGCGCCATCGACAACACACCCTCATGATGAGGCCGGTCATTGAACTCCGCGGGAATGGTATAACCCGGACTGCCGCTGCCATCGCCGCGCGGGTCGCCACCTTGAATGACAAACCCTTTGATGACCCGGTGAAATGTCAGTCCGTCATAAAAACCCTGATTCACCAGCGTTAAGAAATTGGCCACGGTGTTGGGCGCAACATCGTAATAAAACACCATCTCCATCGGCCCGAAATTGGTCTGCATCGATACCAGGCTCAGCGGCGAAACGTGGATCACCATCGGCCCTTCGGGCGCGCCGGGGCGCGTATCACGACGAACTTCAATCACCAGCGGAGTTGACCCGAACTGGCTGACATCCTCCGCGGCAGGGGGAACCATCCACAGAACATAGGTTCCCGGGCGCGACAGGACATCGGGAAAAATCTGGCGGACATCGACCGACTGCGTGCTGCTGAGCCTGGCCAGCTCCGGATTTTCCGCGCTGATGATCCGACCGGTAAAATCCGTCAGCATCAGTTTCACCGGTTCTTCACTTTGCACGTTGACCATCACCGGAGCCTGCGGGGCCATCCACTGACGCTGCGGAGCAAGCACCGATCCGATCAATACCAACAATCCAATCACACTCTGCATGTTACGACTCCATCAAAAAACATCGGCTTTTATAAGGTGTACTAGGATTGCTCATCCTCGATGGTTGTCAACCCCGGGCATATCATCGAGCCGATGTGCTGGCGGCATGACCAGCCTGGAATATTTGACAACCCCAACGCCAGATCGAAACTATCGCTATGAATACGCAGCTTGATTCACTGAAGTTTGATGCCAACGGTCTGATCCCAGCAATTATTCAGGATCATGCCACCGGTCAGGTTCTGATGATGGCCTGGATGAATCGCGACTCGCTGGAACAGACGATTAAAACCGGAAAAACGCATTTCTTCAGCCGCAGTCGTAACAAATTGTGGCTTAAGGGTGAATCCAGCGGCCATATCCAGCAGGTCAGGAGCATCGCGACCGACTGCGATCAGGATGTGCTGCTGATCAAGGTGCAACAGGCCGGTGCAGCGTGTCACGATGGTTATTACAGTTGCTTTTATCGTCAGTATCAAGGTGAAACCAGCGACTGGAAAATTGTGGGCGATAAATTATTTGATCCGCAGAAGGTCTATAAAAAATAGCCGGTCTGTCAGCGGTTGGGCACTGATCGATCTCCTCAATCCCTGGGCTGGCAAACCAGCCGTTTTTACTCATGCTCTTACGCGAAAAACCACCGAATTCGTGCGGTTGGCCTCGTAGTGATCCGGGTGGAAAACTGGCGGAGCATCTGCTGCTGTGGCTGGTCGCGTACGCCATGCTGATTGTATTGGGCGCCGCTGGTCTGCTACTGCCCGGGATCATGGCTGGCGGAAATGAGCTGCCGCCTTCCAGCGCCATCTTCATGTCGATCAACGCTGCCACGCTGAGCGGGCTTGATCACAACATTCCTGTAACACAGTATCTTCTGCCCGGACAACTCATCGTGCTGGGGTTGATGATCGGCGGCGCGCTGATGAGCCTGATCATTGGCGGCATTGCCGTATCGAGCATCATGGCGTTGCCCTACGCGCCGCGGCAGATCGTGCGTATGACACTGATCTTTTATATCGGCGCGGTCGTGATCGTTTCACTTCTGTTGCTGGATGATGAGCACAGCACGTTTGATGCAGTTTTTCTGGCGTGCAGCACGATCGGGAATGTTGGTTTGATCCTGGGGCATTTGCCGGCGCAGGACAGTTGGAAAACGCATCTGGTGCTGCTACCGCTGGCGCTGGCCGGTAGTCTGGGGATTGCGGTGTTGATCGACGTACGTGATCGTATTCTGGGTCGCCGCGCCTGCCTGAGCCACTTCAGCTCGGTGGTTTTGACCCTGACGGCTGGGTTGTATTTGATCTGCGTGTTGGGGGCACTCATCGTTGATCCATCGCAGCTCACCGCGTTGACAGCCTCGATCCTGGCAATCAACACGCGCAGTGGTGGATTATCGTTTCATTATGCCGATGCCTTCCCCCGCTATGTACAGTGGCTGGTAATGGGGTTAATGCTCATGGGCAGTGCTTCTGGAAGCACCAGCGGCGGATTGAGCCTGGACACCGTGGGCGAACTTTGGCTGGGTTGCCGCCGATCCTTGAAAGGAATTACGGCGGGGCGCAGTTTTGGTCTGGCGCTGCTGTGGGCGGGAATTTATTTTTTGTGCATCGCCGCAGCCCAGGTTCTTTTGACCTTGACTGAACCACAGATTCCCGCAGATCGGCTATTGTTTGAAACCATCAGCGCCATCGGCAATGTGGGTCTATCCTTCGGGCCGGTCACGATCACCAGCCCGGGTATTTTTGTGCTGGGCGCAATCATGCTGGTCGGCCGTTTTGTCCCGCTTCTGATCCTCATCCACCTCGCCCGCGCCACCAGCAGGGCTGGCATAGTGACCAAATAAAAATTTTCTCCTTTTTCTGCGCGATTGGTTGCGCTGCCGCGCAATCACCGGGGTATTTATAGAATGCTTGGCGCCGATGGGGACCAAACAATCCCTGCGCCCGAAGCCACTAACTGTTTGAAGATGCCGATCGATCAAAAGGCAACGCAACAACCGTGCCGTGGCGCATGGCCCCTTCTGCGGGAATGGTCAATCGGCTGCCCTCGGCGTAGTAGGGTTTGCGCACGTAACCCATGCACAAGGCGATATTAGACAGCACCGGCGAAAGTGTGCTGCTGGTAATACCGCCGATCTCGTCACCTTCGTCATTAAGAACCTTGGCGCCGGCCAGCGGGAGGCGATCATCATCCATGCGAATACCCACAAACTGACGCGCCTGCTTTCCGCGGGCAAACATGCGCAGGACAATTTCCTGCCCGATGTAACAACCCTTGTTCATGTTGACCGCCCGGGCCATCTGCCCGGTTTCCGCCGGCAGGACAGATTCATCAAAGTCCACCCCAAGGATCGGCCGACCTGCTTCGATCCGGCAGGCGTTGTAGGCAGCCCAACCAACCGGACGCAAACGACGCTTGCCTGGTTCCTGCTCCGGTTGTTGACCGAAATTGGCCTGCAGGCTCGTCCAGAGGACGACCATATCCTCACGACCGGCGATCAAATGATATCCAGCAACCCCGCACTCATCGTCACGCCACAACGTGACGCTGCGCCCCAGCAACCGGGTTTGCGCCGCTTGCATCGGTTGCAGATCGGTCAACGTATTGTTGCTGAGATCGCGCAGGATCGAAAACGAACCCGGGCCATGCAGGGCAATGGCATGCAGATCGGTGCGCGCAGTGATCTTGACCTGATCGGCAAACAAATAGCGATCCAGCGCTGCCACCGTCGAATCCATCAACCGGGCATCGAGGTCCAGCCAAAGTTGCTCACCCAGCTCGGTAATGTTCATGTCCAGAACAATCCGCCCCTTGCTGTTGAGCAAAAAAGCATAGACGACCTGTCCCGGGGCCAGTGCTGTTTTGGTTTTTTTGTTCGCGATCTCATTCGTGATGAGATTATTGAGAAACGTGGCGCGGTCGCGGCCGGTCAGTTCGATCACCGCCCGCTGGGGCAGGTCGATCATGCCACAGGATTTGTGTATCGCTGCGTATTCCGCCTGGGGTTGGCCGAACGTACTGACAATTTCAATCGGGCCAAACGCCTGGAATTCTGTTTCCGGTTGCTGGTGCAGATGGTGCAGCGGGTTGTGGGCAGTCGTCTCCATAGGTTGCATTGTAGGCCAGTTCGGGCTGAGCGTCGCCACCTGTGGCGGGTCAGCGAATGTATTGTTGATCACCGGCTGCACAACTATGATGGTTTTCATGATGCTCGCTGCTTTTCTTGATACGTTCAATCACGACATCGCATTGTGGGCTGCGTCGTTCGGGAACGTTGGGGAGCTGGCACTGAGATTGCTGCTGGCGATGCTGGCAGGTTCCATGGTTGGGCTGGAGCGGGAGTTGCGCGGGCGCATGGCGGGATTCCGCACGCATATGCTGGTTTGTCTGGGCAGCGCCATGGCGATGGTTGTCTCAGGGGAAATTGCCAGCGCGCCTTGGGCACCGACGGCTGACTATGTGATCCGGCTGGACCCAGCCCGTATTGCTTATGGTGTCATGGGGGGCATTGGTTTTCTGGGGGCGGGCACGATTATCCAGACGCGCGGCACGGTGCGCGGGCTGACAACCGCTGCCGCGATGTGGTGCGTGGCTGCCATTGGTCTGGGAATCGGGTTGGGGTTGTATCTGCTGGCGATTCTGGCCACGCTCATGGTGGTCATCGCGCTCTGGTTTCTGGACTACGCGGAAGCCATCATGCCCAAGAAACGATTTCGTTCGATCACGGTTCGCTGCCCCTGGCATGCGCAGTGCGTGCCGCAGATGATCGAACGATTCAAGGCGTTGGGATTCAGGGTTCACAGCGTTACCTACGAGCGTCTGGAGCAGAATCTGGAGCTGGTCGATATTTCGCTGGGCATTACATTTCGACTGCTGGCCCAGCTCGACAAACTGGGCGAAGACCTCGAGAAAGAGCCATCGCTGCAACTGATCAGTGCCAAGGAATAGCCGCGTTGAGCGCACGGAATCCACGAATCCAATTTCGCATGATGATTCGTGGACTGCCCTCAATTTAATCGTTTCTCCGTGCGAATTGGGATCATTTTTGTTGAATCGTCGATCTTGCCGATCATTTTGACGTATAATCAGTAGCGGATTCGAATGTGGAGTTATCATGCGCGCTGCAGGTTTTTCGCTGGTTGGTCTTTTGGTGGTGGTGGGCATTTTAGCCCTGTTGCAGGGAACGTATACCGCGCCGATGCTGACCAGCAGCAAGCAGGCGCGGCAGGAGGCGATGCAACTGGCGGGTGTCAACGACAAGGGGATCCGAACGACCGAATCGATTCAATTCAGCGGCGTCATGAGTGGTTCGCAGCTTCGCGGGATCAAAGTGGACAGTGTGATGATGGACGGGCCGATGCACCAGTATTTTGGTTTATTACCAGGCGATGTGGTGACGCAGGTCAAGGAATTGCCGGACCTGGGATTTTTGTCAGGCAATGATCCCGATACGGCTGCCGCACTTGTACTCGAAGCCTATCAACGTCATCAGAATCTCAAGATTCAACGACCAGGTGTTGGTGAGCTGGAACTACCGCGCGACGCTGCCAAAGTGTCGGCGCTGCAAGGCAGTTCATCTGGAGCATCGACAACAGGAGCAGTTGGCGCAGCGGCTGGTTCTGACCCATCGGCACAGACATCCTCGTCGTCGTCATCATCGTCGAATGCGCCGACGGGAGCAGCTTCTCCAGCCACTCCCGCGCGCCGACCAACGGTCTGGGATCGTCTCAATGAGTCCGATTGAACCGCCGAAGCAGGTTGATTTCGCGACGATCTCGCGACAGAGCCGCGCGATACCCCTGATAACGGGGTTTATTGTCGTCAGCCGCAACTGGCGAATTGTCATCGGTTTAGAAGATTGGCACGGATAAATATCCGTTGCAATCGACCCGGAAAACTTTACGCGCCGACGCGCTGTGCTAAACTCATCCGTTCTGCCATGCAATACGAAGTCCTGGCCCGAAAATATCGATCGAAAACCTTCGATGAAGTCGTTGGACAAGCACATATTGCCCAGACGCTGAAAAAGGCGATTTTGTCCAATCGCGTCGCCCATGCCTACCTCTTCTGCGGGACACGCGGCACGGGCAAGACATCCATCGCGCGCATTTTCGCCAAGGCATTGAACTGCGAAAAGGCCTCGGCGCAAAGTGCCGAACCGTGCAACGAATGCAATTCCTGTCTGGCGGTGGCGCGTGGTGAGGACATGGATGTCATCGAAATTGACGCAGCATCCAACACCGGTGTTGATCATGTGCGTGATCTGATCGAAAAGGCCAGCTTCATGCCGGCGCGATCGCGCTACAAGATTTACATCATCGACGAAGTGCACATGCTGACGAAAAATGCGTTCAACGCGCTGCTCAAATTGATCGAGGAGCCGCCGGCGCACGTCAAGTTCATTCTCGCGACCACCGAACCGGAAAAAGTGCTGCCGACGATCCAGTCACGGTGCCAGCGGTTTGATTTCCGTAATATCCCCACGGGCGAAATCGCCGGGCATTTACGCCATATCGCCCAACAGGAGGGAATCCAGGCGGATGACGACGCGCTGAATCTGGTCGCCCGGGCGGGGGCTGGTTCAATGCGCGATGCCTTGTCCCTATTGGACCGCCTGCTGAGCATTGGTGAAAAAAAACTCACCGTGGAGATGCTCGAGCAACTGCTGGGCATGCCGCGCAGCAAGCATATTCTTGAACTGGTGGCGGCAATCGCAACGGGTAACGCTGCCAGTGTGCTGCAACAGGCGGACCAGTTGATCCAGAACGGACTGTCCAACGAAGCACTGGTTGTCGCGCTGATCGAGCATTTTCGCAACCTGCTGATTCTTCGAGTCTGCGGCGTGGAAAGCAGGCTGATCGAAACACCGGGAACCAACCCGCGCGATCTGCATCGGCAGGCGCAGCAATTCGACGTGGTGGCGCTGACCCAGGACATTACCATTCTCGAGGAGTTGCGCCGCCAGATTCGCAGCGCCCATGCCAGCCGGGCGCTGATCGATGCAGTGCTGGTGCGCCTGGCGATGGCGGATCAGTTCATCGCGGTGAATCAGGCGCTGGCAGCGATTGACCCGCCGTCTGACGGGATTGCAGCAAAAAAAAAACAGTTGATTGAACCGCCCATCGGGCAACCGCCGGCTGCTTTCGTCAGCGCGACCGCGACTCATCACGCAGAACAAATCGATGACGATGATGACCTGCCGGCGGTGGGCAAGGTCTGGCAAAGTGATGGCGGGCCTGACCTTTCGGAACTGCTTAAGCAGCACACGGCCGATGAATCAACTGCGCCGAAATCACCAACATCACCGGCTGATCAGGGCAGCGTCCCGCCGGGCACGGGTGATGCCAACATCACCCCGCTGGCAACCGATGATGTACAGAAAATCTGGCCGCTGCTGTTGGCGCACCTGCAGAAAAAATCGCATGCGACCAACGCCCTGAGCCTGGCGCGGCTGGATCGGATCGAAAATAATGTGGCGTTTATCCGTTTCAGTCCCAACGGCGCGACCTTTGCCCAGCAGTGGCAACATAACGGCAAGCGCAATCTCATCGCCGATGCACTGACGGCGCTGCGTAATGCTTCCACCGGCGTTACTTTTGAAGTTGACGAAAACCCCGAAGCCCGGGATGAATCCGCGGCCGTGGCGCGTGATGCAATCAGCCCATCATTTCATCCCCCTGCTGCCAATGAGCATGGCCAGTCAGCTCAACCCGATGCGCCCAATCCATCGGATCCGCCGGAACACCAATCTGCCGCTGAACCGGCGGTAACATCCATTCCGGTAACACCTGAGCTGCTCGACCAGATTCGTCAGGATCCGCTGGTTGCAGCGGCGCTGGATGAATTAAAAGGCCTGGTGTTGCGTGTCACCGAGCACTGAACGAAAACAGGCTGCCGTTTGCCCTGTTGATCAGACTATTCACCTGCGCTTTTGCCAGTAATCGCAGTCAATAATCAATGCCGCGGAGTTACGCTGCCTGTTCCTTACCCGGCCGGGTTGTAATCAACGAAACGCCAATGCCCGCCCCCAGAATCAACAGTACCACGACCAGCAGATAAACATTGAAATTGGCGCCCAGCAATTCCTTCAACCAGTGATGCGCCAACATCTTGAAACCCACCAGCCCCAGCACCAGTGCCAACGATACCTTCAGATATCGGAAACGATCCATCAACCCAGCCAGGGCAAAGTAGAGGCTGCGCAAACCAAGAATGGCAAAAACATTACTTGTAAAAACCAGAAACGGATCGGCGGTAATGGCGAAAATCGCGGGAATGGAGTCAACGGCAAAAATGAGGTCGGTGAACTCGATGGCGATCAGGGCTGCCAGCAAGGGCGTCGCCAGAAGCGCTCCGTGACGGGCCTGGGTGACAACACTGTCGTGGATGATCTCATCGCCGACCTTGACGGGCTGACGGCAGGCATCGCTCCCAGCCCGCACAAAAAAATGCTGACCGTAATATTGCTGGCAAATCGGCACGATACGTCGCATCCAGTTGATCACGCGCATGCTCAGCGATTCGGTCTGTTTCTCCTTGCTGAACAGCATCTTGATGGCGGTCAGAATCAGAAAGGCACCAAAAACATATAAAATCCAGTTGAATTGAGCGATCAGCTTCGCACCAACCGCAATCATCAGCCCGCGCAGCACAAGGGCGCCGATGATCCCCCAGAACAGCACCCGATGCTGATAAATCGCCGGTACGGCAAACGAACCAAACAACATGGCAATGATGAAAATGTTATCGACGCTCAGACTTTTCTCGACCACATACCCGGTCAGATATTTCATCAGCGCCGCACCGCCGCCGTTGATCTGCCCATCCACCGCGTCAATATGCGATCCCAGCCCCAACCAGTGATGCTCATAGCCAAAATAGACAAACACCCCGAACGTCAGCCCGACGGTAATCCAGATACCGGTCCAGACCAATGCTTCAGTCAACGTAACCGCGTGGGCCTTGCGATGAAAAACCCCAAGGTCAAGAATCAGAAAAAACAGAACCAGTGCGATGAAACCCAGCCAGATCCAGAGCATGTGCCACTCCATGCGCCATCGCTATACATCAAATTGGTGTATAAACAGGCGTCGTTGGCGTGGTCTTGCCCTCATGACGGCACGGTCGGCCGTTTGAGAAAGAGGCCGGGAGGGCATTGATACGCCACTCCGTGTTGACGACCTCATCTCCCGCAATAGCGGGGGCTACTCCCCAAGCAATATCGCCTCATTATCATCGGAATATACCCTGGCGTCAAACGATGATTTGCAAAACGAATTTATGAGCGGCATATTATCGCGATCTGATGATTCGGACGATCCGAACCCGATGCCGACTACTGACCAATGGATAAACCCCCATGCCTTCAATTGACATGCCGCTGGAAGAGCTTCGCAAGTACAAACCCGCCCTGACGCGCCAGGCCGATTTTGAATCCTTCTGGGAAAAGACCATCGCTGAAGCACTGGCTCAACCGCTCAATGCGGAGCTGATCCCTTATCCGTTCCCTGCCCGCGATGTGGACGTTTTTGCAGTTCGTTTCGATGGTTTTGGTGGTGGCAGGATCGCCGGCTGGTATCTCCGGCCCAAGGGGGAAGGCCCGTTCCCCGGTGTCTGTCAGTATCATGGTTATTGTGGTCGCGGCCCGCGCCCGCTGGATATGTTGCCGCTGGCCAGCCAGGGTATCGCCAGCCTATCCATGGATTGCCGCGGGCAATTAGGCGACTCACAGGATGTGCGCACGATCGAAGGTGGCCAGCATCCCGGGTGGATGACTTCGGGAGTGCGCAATCCCAAGGAATATTACTATCGATATGTCTACGCTGACGCTGTTCGCGCGCTTGAAGTTCTGGCGCGTCGATCTGAAATTGATCCGCAGCGGCTGGCGATTACCGGTATCAGCCAGGGTGGCGGCATTACGCTGGCAACGGCGGCCTTGTCCGATCGACCGCTTCTGGCGCTGCCTCGTATTCCGTTCCTATGCAATTTCCCCCGATCGCTGGCGATTACCCCAGCCGGACCTTATCCGGACATTACCAATTATCTTCGGTATCGCCCCGACCTGGAGGAGATAACGTATCGCACCCTCAGCTACGTTGACTGCATGAACCTCGCACCCTGGATCAAATGCGAGATCTATGTCTCCAACTGCCTGTGCGACGATATCTGCCCGCCCAGTACGGTCTTTTCGGCCTACAACCATATGAGCTGTGTCAAACAGATGGAGATTTACCCCTTTCATAAACATGAAGTCATTTACGAAGACACCGAGCGGTGCTATCGCAAGATGATGGAAACGCTCAAACCATAATCATCTTGAAGCAGCGGTTACTGCATCAAGACTCTGCCCGCTGAGATCAGATGCTCAATCCAGTGTTGGATGATGCCACCTTGCTGGCAGCAGTGGATTGTTGTTCGTGTTATGATGAACGGACCTGATGACTTCGTTTTTTGATTTTCACGAAAAAATAACGCGCGAATCGCGCCGACCGGCTGGGTCTTCCGCCAAAGGCAAGCCCCCCGAGCCGCTGAGCGTCTCCGCCCTGACGCGGCAGATCGATCAGGCGATTCGCAGCGCCCTGCCGGCGCGCGTTTATGTTCGTGGTCAGCTCTCCAATACCCGGTTACATACCTCGTCGGGGCATCTTTATTTTACCCTCAAGGACGAGGGGGCCGCCCTCAGTGGCGTGATGTGGAAAAGCGACTGCGCCCGTTTGAAATTTCAACCGACAGACGGGCTGGAAGTCGTTGCCAGCGGCAGCATCAAGATTTTCCCCCAGCGCGGCGCGCATCAGCTATACGCCACCTCGCTTCAACCACTTGGCCAGGGGGCGTTGGAGATTGCCTTTCAGCAGATGTGCCACAAGCTGCAGGCTGAAGGTCTGTTTGATCCCCAGCGTAAAAAACCCGTGCCGGCCTACCCGATGCGCATCGCACTGGTTACCGGAGCCAGCACCGCAGCCCTGGCCGACATGCTCAAGGTGTTGCGCCGCTACCCCTGGCTGCAACTGGGCGTCTATCCCGTACCGGTTCAAGGCGAAGGCAGCGGAGATAAAATTGCTGCTGCCATCCGACATTTATCGCAGAGCGGCCCGGCCGCCAAAATCGAGGTCATCGTGCTGGCGCGCGGTGGTGGCTCACTTGAGGATCGCTGGGCTTTCAATGAGGAAGCGGTCGCCCGCGCCATTGCCCAATGCCGTCTGCCGGTGGTGACCGGCATTGGACATGAAGTGGATGTGTCGGTGGCGGATCTGGTTGCTGATTATCACGCCCACACCCCCACCGAAGCGGCGCAGGTGATTGTCGGTCAATGGCGTCTTGCCCGCGACAATGTGGGGAATTATGAGCTGCGCCTGCGCCGTGGCATCAGTCAGCATCTGCGCGACGCGCGCCAGCGCCTCGGATCAATTCAGCAACATGAGGTTTTTCGGCGCCCGCTAGATCGTATCATCCAATATCGCCAGACGCTGGATGAGAATGAACGGGCGCTATTGCTGGTGCAACGCCAGCACCTGGCGAATAAGCGCCGTTACCTCGACAACCTTGCCGGCCGGCTGGACCGTCATCGGCCGGTCGTTGTCGCAACACGTCTGCATGAACGGCTGACTGCCTTTCAAGCCCGTATCGCCACCGCCACGCGCAACCAGCTTCGCCGTTATCGCCATCAAATTGAGGCTGCTGCGACGCACCTGCACGCGATTGGCCCACAGCAGGTTCTGAAACGTGGTTATTCCATCACCACTTTGAAAAAGACGCGGGCGGTGATCCGCAGCGCCAGCCAGATCAAACCCGGCGACCAGATCATCACGCGACTGGCTGACGGCCAGATCGAATCGACCGCCGGCGATCCCAATCAGCCCGGGCTGTTCGATTCATAACGTTGCAGTCGTCCGTGAAACAGGCGGGGAATGGAATTGAAGCGAGCCGCAGGTTCAGGCCGTGGCGACCCAACCTGCGGCTTCACTTTTGCATCCCTCTCCGGAAGACAGATTACGGCTGGCCCAGCGTGGGCTGAATGTTCCGCGAGATTCCCGTTGAATCAGCGCCGCTGGTGCTGCTGGTCAGTTTGGATTCAGTCGAACCGATATGACCACCTTCGCTCTGGTAAATCGATGCTGTACCAAATGACGCCAGATGTGTATTGGATTCGTTGACGCCGGGATTGACCGCGATGCGATCGCTGGCAACGCCATGATCGCCCAGATAAGCACTGACGCTTTGCTGGCGGGCGTCGGCGTACTGGTCCGCCTCGGGCAGATTCAGATAGACCGTCACCGGACTATGGATCGACGTACCGGCGATGATTTTATCCAGCTTGTCCTGACCCAGCGAATTAAGCTGGTCGCCGTCAAAATGGGCTGCGTACAGCATGGCGTCGGCGGCGGCACCGCGGTTCTGCTGGCTGAGCAGTACATGGGCTGTTGAGCGCTGCTCCTGCTCATCCTGGAAAAAAGATTCCGCCGTCGGGCACTGAGTTTGTTGCTCGTGCGCTTTGTTGCTGCTGCATCCGATCGTGGTGGCGATACCCGCCAGGCTGATCAACAGTGTCGTCGTTGTCGTTGTAAACTTCATAATTGATACCCTTTGTTTCGGCACTTTTATCCTTTCAATTCACTCTCACTTGAGGAACGGCAACATATTCAAGACCGCTGGTCCGGCCAACACAATAAAAGTGGCCGGGAAGATGAACAGCACCAGCGGAAAACTCATTTTCACCGACGCCCGACCGGCAATTTCCTCGGCGGCCTGCTGACGGGCGGTGCGCAGACAATCGGCATGAACGCGCAGCGCCTGAGCGATGCTGGTGCCGAAGCGCTCGGCCTGGACCATCATCGCGACCAGCGACGTCACGGCTGCGTTATTGGTGCGCGTGGCCAGGTTCTTCAGCGATTCCGATCGCGACAAGCCGACGCGCGTTTCCATGTGCGCAATTTCCAGTTCACGACTGAGACGCGGGTGCGCCAGCGACAACTCCTCACCCACCCGCTGCATCGCTGAATCAATGGTCAACCCCGCCTCAATGCACACCACCATTAAATCAAGCGCATCGGGCAGGCTGTAATTCAGTTCCTTCTGATGGGCGCTGGTCTGCAGTTTCAACCAGAGCTGCGGAGCCAGATATCCCACCAGACCGCCCAATGACAAACCCAGTACTGGCATGGCAAAGGCCAACCCGACCGCATAGCCGCCGATCAACCCGACCATCAGCAGAATAAACTTGAAACCGATCATGATTCGCGCCGCTGAAGGGGAATAAATTCCCGCCCGCGCCAGGCTGCGGCGCAGCGTCGAAACGCGCGATCCATCCTTGGGCATGAAGGGTTCAGCCGCGGCCTCGCCCAGACGGTTCAACAGCGGCGCTGATGCTTCGGCGCTGCGCGTCACATCGGGGCTGTCCTCATAACCCTGACCCGACAAGCGCTGACGCAGTTTTTCGCCGGTATCGTCCAGAAGCAGGCGCATGACCCAGTAGGCCAGAACGCCGACCGCACCAAAGATACAGATGATGACAATGTATTGATTCATGATGACTTCCGCGATTCTTGACCAGCGCTCATCGTTTCGGATCACTTCGCTTGGGTCGAGCAAGCGTAATAATTCCAGGCAATGCGTCTGTGCCTACACTCGAACCACCGTGATTTTTTTGATCATGAACAAGCCGAGGATCAGCATGACCGCCGTCACGCCCAACATCATCAGACCGGTCGGCGTGCGGGTCAGAACACCGGCATATTCAGGATTCAGCGCGTTGCTGACCAGGAACATGACCAACGGAAACGCCACCAGAATGTAACCGGTGAACCGGCCTTCAGCGGTCTTGGCTTTGACATTGGCCTGCAGGCGGATGCGCTGACGAATCATCCCGCTGATGTTGTCCAGCACTTCGCACAAATCGCCACCGGTTTGACGCTGAATCAACACCGCCGTGACAAAGAAGGCGAAATCGGTCGAATCAACGCGCCGGCTCATCTCCTTGAGACATTCTTCCATCGGCTGACCCAGGCTGTGCTGGTGGTAGCAGCGCGTGAACTCCGCAGCGATGGGCTGGGGTAATTCTTCGCCCATCATCTGCAATCCGGTGCTCAGCGAATGCCCGGCGCGCAGCACGCGCGAGAGAAAATCCAGAGCTTCCGGCAATTGGTTGGCCATCATCCGCTGGCGTTTGGCACGCTTGGTTCCCAGAATGAAAAAGGGGACATAAAAACCAAACCCCAGTGCAACGACCATGACCATGAGCGAAGCCGACAAACCACCAATCAACAGCGCCAGGAGAATCCCCAGACCTATCGCCTGCAGGATAAATCGTTCCATCGACATATTGGGATAGGCGATGCTGAGTTGCCGATTCAGGTTGACGAACATCGGCCAGCTCGCCAGACCACGTTCATCGGTCTGCAGGACAACGCTCTGGCGCGAATAAACGCTTTCCGAGCGCGTCTGCGTCACCAGGCGCTGTTTGAGCTTGCGCTTATCGTCGGCGCCGGCTGTCATGAGCTGTGCCACGGCATACGTCGCCAGAGCGACCGCCAGGGCAATGATGGATGGTAACAAAATACTGGTCATAACCTACTCCGCATGGCCTGTTTCCGGATCAAACGCGCGCACTTATTCCGTCGCCACGCTTCGCCGGGCGAACAGGTCAGCCGGCAGGCGGATTCCACGACTTTCGATACGACTCAGACACTGGGGACGTATCCCCGTCACCTTGAATTCACCCACGGCATGGCCTTCGCTGTCAACACCGCTCTGCTCGAACATGAACAAGTCGTGCATCATGATGTTGTCACCTTCCATGCCCGTAATTTCGCTGACACGGACCACCTTGCGCTTGCCGCCGGACAGTCGCGCACCTTGCACGACAATCTGAATCGCACTGCTGATCTGATGGCGCAGCGCCCGGATGGGAATGTCATAACCCGCCATGGCGATCATGACTTCCAGACGGCCCAGGGCATCGCGGCTGCTGTTGGCATGGATCGTGGTCATGGAACCTTCATGGCCGGTATTCATCGCCTGCAGCATGTCCAGCGCTTCGCCGCCGCGCACCTCACCAATCACGATTCGATCCGGCCGCATACGCAGACAGTTCTTGACCAAATCGCGCTGGGCGATTTCGCCCTTGCCTTCAATGTTGGCCGGGCGTGTCTCCAGCCGCACCACATGCGGCTGCTGCAACTGCAATTCGGCCGCATCCTCGATCGTGATGACGCGCTCATCGGTCGGAATGTAGCGTGAAAGACAGTTCAAGAGGGTGGTCTTACCCGAACCGGTGCCGCCGGAGATCAGGATATTGCAGCGAGCCTGCACGGCTGCGGAGAGGAAATCCATGACACAGGCAGGAAAGGCCCCGCTGCGGATCAGGTCTTCCAGTTGCAGAGGCCGGGCACCAAAGCGGCGAATACTCACCGCCGGCCCATCCAACGCCAGCGGCGGAATAATCGCATTGACGCGGCTGCCGTCAGCCAGGCGGGCATCGACCATGGGGCTGGTCTCATCAATACGCCGACCGACCATACCCACAATGCGGTCGATAATCTGGCGTAAATGCCCGTTGTCGCGGAAGC
Organism: Phycisphaerales bacterium; assembly: GCA_020847375.1. GTDB lineage: Bacteria > Planctomycetota > Phycisphaerae > Tepidisphaerales > Tepidisphaeraceae > JADLCB01. The sequence goes on from JADLCB010000015.1 coordinate 74,954, forward strand.
GTACGTCGCTCAGCTCCAGCCGGCCACGACGCTCGCAATAAATCCGATCCCACTTATTGACCAGAATGTCCGTAACGGCTGAATCTTTCAGTAATTGCTCCAGCGGGCCAAGACCGAACGTCTCGTCCAGAATGTCGTCCATCAGCTTATCCTGATCGGCTGAGCTGATGAGGCTTTTTTCGCTATTGCACAGATCGCGTACCAGATTGCGCACTTCCACCCGCAAAACATCCGGCGGCACGCTTTTGAGATTCTGCACATCCAGCCGTTCAACCAGTTGCTGATGCAATTTCGTCTTCAGCGACTGCATGTAGATCTGGCGTTCAGACAATTGCGGCGTGGGCGGCATGACCACCGGAGCCGGTATCGCCGGCGCAGGCGCAGCCATCACCGGCGCAACAGCCGTCAGTGTGGGCGGGGTCACAATGTCGCTGGCATCGACCGGTTTGGGTTCCGGTGGAATCTTGACCACTGTCGAACCCTGATTATTTCGCGTAAATAGTCCCATCTTTATCTCGCTTTATCTAAACTTCACACAAATCAACCTGCGACACGTCACGCCGAGGCTTGAGTCTGCTCGTCTGTCATTCACGCGGCATTGGCCTTGGCGTGATTGCCTTTGAGTTCCAGGGCCAAACCGTTCAGACTCTGGCTCATCTCCGATTTGGGGGCGCGTAAAACCACTGGCTCGCCAAAATTAATCGCGCCGATGGCGCTCTTAAAATCATTCGGGATCGTCCAGGCGATCTCCAGACCCAGGGCGCGTTCAATTTCGCGCGGCTCGATATCGCGGTTTTTCTTTTCAAATCGATTCACCGCAATCTTGATCTTGCTGCTTTCGATACCCATTCGACGCAGCGCCCCGACAAAACGCTCGGCATTTTTGGCACTGGGAACGTTGAGCTGCATCACGATCAGGTTGACATCCGCATTCTGCACCGCCACGGTATAGATCGGATCAATGCTCATCAGTGAATCGATCACCACAAAATCAAACGTGCGCGCCATCAGCCCCAGTAACCGAGCCATACCCGGTTGGGTGACGCGCTGCGTATCTTCCGGCAGTTCCGGCCGCGCCAAGATGGCCAGCTTGCTGCCCGGGTGAACGCTCAGGGCGTTATCCAGCAGATGACGATCGAGCTTTTCCGTACCCATCACATCGGCGATGGTGTAACGCGGACGCAGGTCGAATTGGCTGGCGGCGCCACCGCGCACCAGATCCAGATCGATCAGAGCGGTCCGGTTGGTCTGCGACAAACTGGTGGCGACGTTACAGGCCACCGTGGTCGAACCGCAACCGCCGATGGTTGGGATCACATGAATCACCTTCGCTCGTTTGCCCATGCCATGCTGCTGAGCCACACGCTCGATGGCGGCGGCGAATTTTTCCTCGGCAATGGGCAGCGGAATAAATTCCTTGACCCCCAGGTGCATGGCATCCATCAGCAGGTTGGCATCGACCACACTGCTCATCATGAAAAAATTCACTGCCCCAAACTGTCGCGGCAAATAGCCAGCCTTTTTCAGGCTTTCCTGCGGCGACGGATCAAGATTGATGATGACCAGATGCGGGGCATCTCCGCGTTGCAGCAGCGGCGGCAAGGTATCAACTGAAGACAGTTGCGCAACCACCTGCATGCCGTAGTGCTGGAGTACGCCCACCAGCTCCTGGCGGTTGTTGGCGTCGGCGTCAACAATAATGCAGTTCATTTGCAGATACATATCATTCGTCCTCAACACCTGCGTAACCCCTGACAATTGCTCCCAGCAGGAATACGGCTGGCTGGTCTAGGGTTGATCCACGGATTCTTCCGCCGGCACAAAACCGCTTTGACCCTGGTAGCGTGGAGCTGGTTGCCCCTTGGCGGGATCCGGCTGCTCGCCTCCAATGTCAGCCAGCAGAAACTGGCTGGCCAGATCGGGATGCCGCCAGTCCTGTCCGGGCAGCTTACCAACCTGCGACGGATTCATTCCTTCCACCAGCACCGGGCTGACCAGAACCACCAGCTCGGTTTCGCGCCGTTCGTAGCGCGTCGAACGGAAGAGCGCACCCAGAACCGGCAATTCGCCCAGAAGCGGTACGGAATCCTTGTTGGCTGTCACGCGGTTGTTCATCAACCCGGCAATGGCCAGTGTCTGACCTTCAACCAGTTCAACCGTCGTATTGACATTGCGAGTGGTCAAAGCGGGAATGCGAAACCCGTTGAAGAAGACGGCGTTGGTGAAATCCAGCTCGGACACTTCCGGAGCCACTTCAAGCCGGATGCGACCATTGCCCAGAACAGTCGGGATAAAGTTCAGCCGGACGCCAAACTCCTTGTATTCGATCGTGATCGTGGTGCTGCCATTGCCGCCATCCTGCGGGACGGGAATGGGGAACTCACCACCGGCCAGAAAACTGGCCTTTTTACCGCTCAGCGTCACCAGATTCGGTTCAGCCAGAACGCGCAACAGATTATTCTGCCGCAAAGCCTGAACCATGAACAAAAACGCGGAGTTGCCGCTGACAGCGCGACCAAAGATATTGGCCGGTCCAACAGCTTCCGGCGTAGTAATGCCATTGCCGGTACTATTAAAGCCCATGCCCGTGCCGGCGCCGTTGTTCATACCGAAAATCGCCGTGCCGTCGCTGAAACCCAGATTGACACCCAGGGCATCGGCGGCGCTCTTGGAAACTTCGGCGAACTTGACCTGCAGCATGACCTGCTGGCCGCCGCTGATCTCGGTGAAATCCATCACCTTGTCGCTGTAACCTGAAGCCAGCATCTTGGCCTGCTCGGAAACCTGCAGATTGGGCACCCGGCCCTTGAGCAGCACGTTGTCACCGGTGGTGCTGGCTTCGATCTTGGCGCCGGGGAAACTCTTGTTGAGCTGCTCCTGCAACTCAGCCAGATCAAATCCAATCACAACATCCATGACCTGATTACGATCCTGGTCATCCCAGACAATGATCTGGGTCGCCCCGACTTTCTTGCCCGTGACCAGCAGGGTCGTCGGCCCCAGCGGATTTACGTCTGCAATTTCCGGCTGGGCGACGCTGATACGTTTGTAGGGAACACGGGTCTGCAGAACCTGACTTTTATTGAGCATGACACGCACGGCGCCATTGGCATCGGCACCCTTGTGAACCAGACCGCTGTCGGCTGACCCACTGGCGTTGATGGCTGCATCCTGACCGGTCGAGGCACGCACGGACAACAAAATCGCCAGCGAGGCCCCGCCGATAATCGCCAGCGCCTTGTAAACACCCGGGCGATTCATCTGGGTTGAATTATGTTTTTGCTGTGTCATTGATCGTTCCTTGTTTCGCTTGCACTTGCACTGTAAATCAGCCGGGATGGTCGCCGGATGGCCCCGGCAATCCATCCGCGGTTACTCGTTATTTATTGATGTAGTCGGTTTCGCTGTTGCTCAGCATCGAATTGCGGTCAACCGAAGCCTTCACGATCACTTTGCTTTCCACTCCGCCACGGATGATCGTCACCTCGCGCTGGGCGCTGGTGAACCCCTGATGGGCAACATTTGAATCCTGATTGAGCTGGGAAAGATTGGCCGGTGGCGTGGTCGTGGTCTGCATGACCGGACGAGTCTCATACACGTCGCGATCGTTCGAGCGCGACTCGCCGCGCAGATCCGCCACGGTTACACCCAGCGTCCCCTTTTCTTCCTTATCCAGTGGAGCACGCAGAACCAGCCAGGGCAGGCCGGCACCGGCGCTGCGCATGGTCACGACCGCCAGTTCGAGCTTTTCAGCCTGCTGCGGTGTTACCAGCAAGGTGACCGCGCGGCTCATGGGCTGGGCGTCATCTTCCTTTTCGCCGGCATTGATACGCTGACCGACCGCCTTGACCTGAACATTCTGCACGATCGTCCGCGCAACAATATCCTGATCCGCAGCATGAATGGTTGAAATAACGTCAACAAAACTGCCGGGCATCAACATCCCTGACAGCCCGCTGAATTCGCTGACTTCAATCGAAATCGCACGCATACCGGCGGGAACCAGTGCCTGAATGCCGCCGCCAGCACCTGTCGGTGCCAGACACCCTTCCAGAACAGGCTGACCTTGCACCATAGGCAACATCACGACCCGACCGACAACATTGTCGGTATTGGAAAACGTCCCCTGCGGCGCCTGTCCAGCACTGATCGACATCAGCACGATGTCGTCCGGGCGAATTTCATCCCCCGGAGCCAGCGTTCGTACCGCACTGGCCACCTGAACCTGCGGCCCCGATGCAGGCCCCTTCGTTTGCGAAGGCGCAGTCATGTTCGTTGCAAAATAAGCTGCCACAATTCCCAGAACGATGGCAACGAGCAGAGGTATCCATGTTTTCGCGTTCATTAAGCATCTCCACAAAATTGACTACAATCTGTTTCGTCTGTGACGATTGCTCGCTTTAGAAGGTTGATCCGATTTATGGCATGACCAGGCGCTGAATAACGACGGGTAGCCCCAAGCGTCGATGCGCGCCAGCTGACGTTTTGTCACACCAACCCACGGTTCATCGACGTTTATCAGGCATGATTTGAGTGCGATAATGGTTATGGGGCGTGAAAAGAGGCGATAACCAATTATTACGCGGATCAAGACGAATACACGCTTTGGCTGGGCTAATAAAAAAAGCGACTGGCTGTCTGCCAGTCGCGCGGTTCGTATCAATTTTCTATGGGCTCTTTTAGAACCAGGCTTTTTTATTGATGATGTATTCCTGCTCAAACTGCGGGTCGGTCTTGGTCAAATAAATAATGCCTTCGATAAGGCCGATAATGCTGCCAAACCCGCAAGTCACAACGGTAATGACAATCCGCAGAATCCCACCCGTGACATCACCCAGAATAAATCGATGAACCCCCAATCCCCCAAACAAGATTCCCAGAATCCCGGCAATCAGACGCTTGCTCTCGGCGGGGGGAGGATTGTATTGCGGTTGTTGTTGCTGCTGCGACGATGAAAACTGATCGCCTGGAGTCTGTGACATGGCAGTTTTCCTTCCACGAAACTCAGCAAACACCCGCGAAGCGACGCGCCTGACACGGGCATATTGCCCTGAATACTCAGCAATCACCTTAGATAGAATTCATCTATGTGTCAAATTATTTTTAGCAATGCACCCCGGTAGATGCGTAATTCCCCTGCAGTGCGATGTGATGATCAAACGGTGAAAACTGACGATACCTTGGGTTTGCTGACAGCAGAAACCTTTACCACCCGGATGGCATCGCGCAGGCTGCGGGCAATGCCCAGGGCATCAAGCCCCACCTCAGCCAACTGCTGAGCGCGGGTGGCGTGCTGAACCAGGCGATCAGGCATACCCAGCCGCGTGATGTGCTGAGTTGGCAGGCGATGCGCCTGAGCATACTCCAGCACCGCACTGCCAAAACCATTGGTCAGGGCATGATCCTCGACGGTCAGCACGGCATGGCCAGCCAACAATACGCGCCCAAGCATCGCGCCATCCACTGGCTTGCAAAAACGCGCATCGACAATGCCAACACTCAAACCATCGTTTTGTTGCAGTAATTCCGCCGCCTCAAAGGCATTGGTGAGCATTGCGCCATAGGCGATGATGGTGGCATCTTCGCCAGTGCGCAACGTGCGCGATTGTCCCAGCACCCAGGGCCTGGCTGCACTGGCGCGCAGTGCGGCGTCCTCGATACGGTCTTCAAAATTGGTCGCCGGCACAGCATCGCGCGGATAGCGGAGCGAACTGGCTGTATCCAGAGAGGCCGCCAGCGTCAGGCAGCGATTCAGTTCCGCCTCGTCGCTTGGTGCCATCAGCACCATCTCTGGCATCGCGCGCAGGAAGCTCAAATCACAAAAACCATGATGAACCGCCCCATCGTCACCAACATATCCGGCGCGATCCAGGGCAAAAATGACCGGCTGATGATTCAGCACCACTTCCTGCCAGATCTGATCAAACGCCCGCTGCACGAAGGTGGAATAAACCGCAACCACCGGCCTCAACCCCGCCTTGGCCATGCCGGCCGCCATCGCCACCATGTGCGACTCGCAAATGCCGGTGTCGTAATAACGGTCAGGAAAAACCTTCTCAAATTTACTCAGCCCCGTTCCATCAGGCATGCCCGCATTGAGCGCGACGATCTTGTCATTCTTCCGCGCCAAGTCGATACACGCCTGAGCAAAGGCGGTTGTCCAGTTGCGCGCACTGGATTTGATCTCGATCCGGCAATTACAGTCTTCCGTGTCGTTGTTGATCTCCTTGAACGACGCCGGTGAATGAAAGCGCGTCGGCTCATTGGCAGCATGCTCGTAACCGCACCCTTTGATTGTGCGCACATGCAGCAGCACCGGATGATCGTGGTCCTTGATTTCGCTGAGCTGTTCGATCAACGCCGGCAGATCATGGCCATTGATCGGCCCCATATATTTCATGCCCAGCGTCTCGAAAATCTGCCCCGGCCAGACGCTGTGTTTGAGCGTTTCGCGCGTAAATTGCCAGACCTGTTCAATGGTATTGCCCACCGTCTGCGGCAGTTTGCCAACAATGGTCTGCGCAATTTTCTTGGCTTCGTCGTAGGTGCTGCTGACACGCACGCGCTCCAGATAGTGCGCCAAGGCGCCCTGGGGCTGGGAAATGCTCATTCCGTTGTCATTGAGAATCACCAGAAGCTGGCGTTTGAGCGTACCGGCGTTATTCAGCCCTTCAAACGACAGACCATTGACGATGCTGGCATCACCCACCAGCGCCACAACCCGATTTTTCCGGCCCAGTGTTTCATCACCGCGCGCCATGCCGACTGCGGTTGAAATCGCCGTACCCGCGTGCCCGACGGCAAACAGGTCATACGGACTTTCATCGGGCAGTGGAAAGCCGCCAACATGCCCCTTCTTGCGCAACTGGGCAAAATCACCCGCCCGACCGGTGAGCAATTTATGCGAATAACACTGGTGGCCAACATCGAACAGCAGGCGGTCCGGGCCAGCAGGATAAGGACCGAAGTCATAAACGTAATGCAGCGCCAGCGTCAATTCGACAACACCCAAATTCGATGCCAGGTGCCCCCCGTTGGCACTGACGGCCGCAATAATACGCTGGCGCAGCTCCCCGGCGAGCTGGGTCAGTTCATCCAGCGACAAGCTCTTAATCATTTCAGGCGTTTGGATTCGATCCAGCAGGGACATATCACGACCTCCCGTGCGCTTTCTGTCAGCAGCTTCCGTGCTGCCTCGATTTAATCTTACATTCAACCAAGCATAACGATGTAATGAACCATAAATCCAGCCAACCGATAACCCGCTTCATACCGGATCGACGGGGTTGTTAATTTACCGTTATTGCCTTGTCACGTCCATCGAACACCTGCTGTTTAACCGATAAATTGTATGCCCGATTTGACTGATTTGACTATTTTATCGCCGCTCCCCCGTATCCAGCAGCACCGCCAGCCCCACGGCAATCCGTCGATCCAGATAATTCTGCGAACCTGCGGCTAAATCCAGCACATAACGATCCAAAATCGTCCATTTGCGATTCAACATGCCGATCACCGTTCCATCGACCGGACTGACAAAAATAAAATTCGTGCGTAACAGGCCATACAACGGACCGAAAAATCGCCGCAAAATCGACAATGGAACCGAATCTTCCATTGCCCGACAGATCAACCGGCCATCAGGGCTGAAGCAGTCCCAGTAGCGTCGGTACAAACTGACCAGCATGTGCCTTCTATATTGCGCCAATACCTGCCCGGCATGATCGCATAGTACAAAATGCGCGTATAAAATCGGCCACTTATTGAGCTGAAGAATTTCCAATACCAAATTTTGGCGCGTGTCAGCCTGATAAAAATAAATATGGCGCAAGGGCATGATGATCAGGGCCAAAGCCAAGCCAGCGGCTGAGCCGATCAATGCACCGAGCACCAGTGACACGGGAAGATATTTTTTCCCCACCAGTTGCGTCGTCAAAAGATAATCCGCGTAGACGACCAACGTCACCACACCAATACCCAGCCAAAACGCCAGCAATCTTCGCTGCCACTGCGCTGGTCGGCGCACAAAAAGCAATTCCCGCCCCGTCTCATCATAAAGATAATATTTTTCGTCAATCGCCAGATGCTTTTGATGAAGCAGAAATCGATCGGCGGTAAAAACGTGTTGCGCCACCGCAATGGGTGGCGGTTGTTGATGAGCAGGCAAAACACACCCGCACTTTTGACAGTGTGGCGTCTGACCAGAATCGCTGGCTGGTTGAAACTCATTGATGTGGCCACAGCGGCAGATCATTTTCAGGTCCATGAAAATTTTTTTCTCCCGTGTCCTGGACAACAGGTTGTATCAACGACTGCCCGCTCGTGCTACGCATCGTATCCTCGTCGTTCCGATAAAATCATGCGTATCAATTCATCCACAGGTTACCCACACGTCCGGTAAATATGTGCATGATCCGTTCAAAAGATTTTTATTGTTTATCCGGCCTTCGGCAGGACAGACGTTTACGTCGTTGTGGATGGAAAATCCCATAAAATCGTTCTTGCTTGTACAGGCGTGCGCGACTACATTGCCCATCGTCAACCCACGGATGGCCAACTAAAGCTCAGGAAGGATTGCCAGCTCGTTGCCTTCGGGCACAACCGGGTACACGCCTGTAACAGGCCCGGCCAGGCTGGTTCATCAGGAGCTTTTCGTAACTGGCACGGATGCAAATCACTCACGGATGAAAACTCACGGCAGGACGCCGAACGCTTGACGGGTAGGAACCATGGCACAGGGGCCATGGGTCGTACTGCCAGCAGGCATGCGGTTTTGTTGCGCTGTTTGATTGAGGCACTGCGGTGTCTTGAGGACGGCGGGTATTCAGGGAGCACGACCATCCTGCACGGATGTGTCTGAAAGGAGTCCGGCATGAGCTGCATGAGCATTGAGGATCCGCAACTGGTTCGATTGGCGGATGCAATTGCCCAAAGGGTGGGAGCACAGCGGTTCCATGTATGGTTCAATAATTCCACACGGTTGAATCTCAAGCAGGATGGGCTGGAGATCGCCGTTCCCAATGATTTTATCAGCGAGTGGATCGGCACTCATTTCAAGAAACCAATCCAGGATGCCGCCCATGAAGTGCTGGGTTGTTCGCTGCCGGTTCATTTTAATGTTGTGCCCCAGTTGTTTGAGCTGGGTTCCCGCGAACGAAAAACATCGGGGCCGACCAGCGATAACCGCGCACTGGAAGACAACAAGGCCGGTATTGCCGGTGCAGCATCGCTGCTGGATCCCAAGACGGTCATTCCCGCCTCCAGACCGGCTCATCACAATTCAGCCCATGCAACCACCGCCCGCGCCAATATCCTGGCTGTGGGTCGCGAAAATATTGCCAGTCGGCCGCGCCTGCGCCACGAGATCGACACCTATATTGTCGGGCCAAGCAATCAACTGGCGTACAATACAGCGCTCTACGTCAGCGAATTTCCCGGCGTCCAGTACAACCCGCTGTTCATTCACGGCAATTGCGGTCTGGGTAAGACGCATCTGCTCCAGGGTCTGTGCCGAAAATTTGCCGAGTTTCATCCCGCCAAGCGCTGGATGTATCTCACCGGCGAGGAGTTCACCAATGAATTTCTCACCGCTTTGCGCAATAACAAACTGGATACATTCCGCCGTCGCGTGCGTGATCTTGATCTGCTGGTGATTGACGATGTGCATTTTCTCGGCGGCAAAAAGGCGACGCAGGAGGAATTTCTTCACACCTTCAACTCCATCGAAGCAATGGGTCGGCAGGTCGTTCTGGCCAGCGACAATCACCCCAAACTGATCGAGGAGTTCGGCGAATCACTGATCAACCGCTTCGTCAGTGGAATGGTCGTGCGGATCGATCCGCCGAATTTCACCACCCGCTGCGATATTCTTCGCGCCCTGTCATTGCGCAGCCGCCTGAATCTGGATGAATCGGTTGTCAATTGGATCGCCCGCCGCGTCACTCAGAATGTTCGTGAGCTGGAAGGCGCAATTACGCGCATCGCCGCCCATGTCAAACTGACCGGTCGCAAGCCCGACATGGCGGTCGCGGTTGAATCGCTGGGCGATCTGGATAAGCACCTGATTCAGCCAATCCGCCCCGAAGCCATCCTCGAAAGCATCTGCGAGTATTTCGGTCTGGCGCCGAAGGACCTGATGTCCGGCCGCCGCCAGCGCACGATCAGCCTGGCGCGCAGCGTGGCGATGCACCTGGTTCGCAAGACCGCCAAGCTCAGTTTCCCCGAAATCGGGGCGCGCATGGGCAAGCGCAATCACAGCACGGTCATCAGCGCCTGTCGACGGATTGAAAAAGCGGTCACCGATAACGAGAAACTTGTCTGGACCAGCAGTGTCGGCGACCGTGAAGAAGAAGCGGCCGAGCTGGTGCAGCGGCTGGAGGAGCTGGCACGGATCAAAAGCTGATGTTGCCCGCGCGGCAGTCAGCGTGCCAGTCCCCGCGCCATGAATAGTGCGGTATCGGCATGGCAATCGCGCGATTCACAGAGAATCTCTCGCGCCGTGAATGTTTCGCCTGTTGCAGTGTTTTTCGCGGGAATGTTTCATTCGCCGGGAATATGGCTGATCACGCCATCAAACGGACTGCTGGCGGTGGCGTAACGTTTTTTGGCAATGCGCCCCGCTTGATAAGCCAACCGCCCCGCCTCCAGCGCGTGCTTCATCGCGGTTGCCATCATCACCGGGTCTTTGGCGTGGGCGATACCGGTATTGAGCAGCACCCCGTCGGCGCCCAGTTCCATCGCAATGCTCACATCCGAAGCGGTCCCCACACCCGCATCAACAATCACCGGATAATCGGGATCATTTTCTTTCAGCAGTTCCACACACAAACTGATATTGAGTTGATTGAGCACCCCCTGGCCTGACCCAATCGGGCTGCCCGCCGGCATGACAGCCGCTGCGCCAGCTTCCTTGATGCGCATTGCGGTGCGTGGATCATCGCTGGAATAGGCCAGGACGGTGAACCCTTCCTTGACCAGCTCGCGCGTCGCTTCGATCGTGCCGATCGGATCAGGCAATAGTGTTTTTTTATCCCCCAGCACTTCCAGTTTAACCCAGCCCGCCCCTTTGTTGCCCTGTTTGCTTAAAAGCTCACGGCCCAGCAGGGCAATGCGGATCGTGTCCTCGGCCGTAAAACAACCAGCCGTATTGGGCAGAATGGTGTAGCGATTCAGGTCGAGAAAATCGAGCAGCGATTTACCCTGGGCATCGATCAACCGTTCGCGTCGGACCGCCACAGTCACCACCTGACAACCGCTGGCATCCAGCGCCTGGCGCATCAGGTCATAGGTTTGATAACGACCCGTTCCAACAAAAAGACGATTGCTCAACTCAAAATTGTGAATATGAAAACTGTCCATGATGTTCCGATTCTAGCACAACAACCTGCCCGACCGAATGGCAACAACCCACGCAGATTCAAGTGCTGGTTTTTACAACTTATTTCAACAGACTCCGGCTGTGTCGATCAAGGCGAAACAAGGCAATTACAGGATAAATTTGCTCAAATCCTCGTCCTTGGCGATATCCCCCAGCTTTTCCTGCACGTACGCCGCATCAATTCGCACCTTGGCAGGGCTGATATCGGGTGCTTCAAAACTAAGCTGCTCAAAAACACGCTCGATGATGGTGTAAAGGCGTCGCGCACCGATATTCTGCGTCCGCCGGTTCACATCGTAGGCAAGCTGGGCCATGGTCTCAATCGCATCCGCCGTAAATTTCACGGTGATCCCTTCCGTGCCCAGCAAGGCGATTGTCTGCTTGGTCAGCGCATTTTCCGGTTCCTTCAGGATGCGCACAAAATCAGCGCGCGTCAGGTCGCTGAGTTCAACCCGAATCGGGAAACGCCCCTGCAACTCGGGCATCAGATCGCTGGGTTTGCTCGTATGAAACGCGCCGGCAGCAATGAACAGAATATGATCGGTTTTTACCGGCCCGTGCTTGGTGATGACCGTGCTGCCTTCAACAATGGGCAACAGGTCGCGCTGCACCCCCTGGCGACTGACATCGGCACCGTGTTTGGAATCAGCCGCCGTCACCTTGTCAATCTCATCCAGAAAAACGATTCCCCCCTGCTCAACCCGCTTGATCGCTTCATCGGTAATTTTGTTGCGGTCGATCAGCTTGTCAGCCTCCTGCTGCAGCAACACCTTGCGCGCCTCAGCCACGGTCAACCGGCGCGTCTCCCGCCGTGTCGGCAGCATCTTCTCGAACATGGTCTGAAACTCGATATCCATCTCCATCCCCGCCTGCCCCAGCACCCCCACCACATTGCCGCGCTCTTCCACGGCAATCTCGATCGACCGATCCTCCAACTCGCCGGCGCGCAACTGCTCGAGCATTTTTTCGCGCGTACGCTTGCGCTTCTCCGCAGCCTCATCATCAATCGTGCCAATTGACTGCATATCAGCCGATGGCAGCAGATAATCCAGCAGGCGCTGCTCGACCTGTTTCTCCGCAGGTTCCTTGACCTGTTCGATCATCTCGCCGCGCACCAGGCCAATCGCCAGGTCAACCAGATCACGAATAATGCTTTCCACATCGCGGCCGTGATACCCCACCTCGGTGTACTTGGTGGCTTCGACCTTGATAAACGGCGCGCCGGTCAGATTGGCCAGCCGCCGGGCAATTTCGGTCTTCCCCACACCGGTCGGACCACTCATGATGATGTTTTTCGGCCAGATATCCTGACGCATCTGCTCGGGCAGTTGCTGACGACGCCAGCGATTGCGCACCGCAACCGCGACGGCGCGCTTGGCATCGCCCTGACCAATGATGTATTTATCCAGCTCCGCAACAATTTGTCTCGGTGTCATGCTCTGCATAAGAACGACGATTGTAGCGCCTTAGCTCCTGACAGTTAAGCCCTCAAACATGAATTCGCCCATGAATTAGCCCGTCGCGTCATAATTCCCCTCATTACACAATGGATGGTTGATGCCCCTGCAACGGCGAACGCCTTCACACCATTCTTATTTTTTTACGGATCACCCATTCCGCCATGATCAAAACCGCGAACAGAATCATGACCAGCGGCGCGCTGCCAACCGGTTGCTCACTCTCCAAACCGATATTCAAAGCAGCACTGGGAATCAGCTGCGGCAATGTCCTGGCGGCGTCATTGAACTCAACCACCGCTCCGCCGCTGCGTCGGGCCAGCTCATTCAAAAAACTTCGATCCGCCTCCGATTGCTGCAACTCCAGCCGCGGCGCCAGTACCTGGATCGGCAGATTCATCGCCGTCGTCTGCGGCAGAACTTGATTCAGATGCGCGCGAAACCGCCCATTGCCATCGGCGATCCAACTCGCGCGATATTCATCCTGATTCTGTTGGCGCGCAAGCGTTTCGCGTCGAATCACCTGTCCGTGCTCGTCAACGATCTCCACCGGCAATTGTTGCGGTAATTGCTGACTCATGACCGGATCGAGCACACGCAACGTGAGTTGAATCTGCTGGCCCAGCTCGTACGTCGGCTGTGATGCACTGAACAGCAGCTTGCGCTGGCCCAGTTTTCGGCCTCGCGCCAGATAACGAAACTGCTGAATCCAGTACGTATTGAAAATCGACTCCCCCGTATAAAAACGCCAGCGCCACGAATCGTCGATCGCGCTGAAAAGCGTGCGCCCAGCTCCGTACCGCCCCAGCACCAATAACGGCGCCGGATGACCATCCGGGCCAATTTCACTTGGATGCCGGGCGTAGACTTCACCTGCTGCGGGTTTGACGCTGATCCCCTTTTGATACCAGAAAATCGGCTGCCACTGTTGATCCAAAAATTGCTGATTACGCTGGCGGTCGGCAAAAAATCGGAAGATCGAACTTTGCTGACCCTGAACAGTGACAACCGGCCGAAACCCGCTGGTAATTGGCTGACCGTTATCCGTCGAGGCTTGGTCGATCCGCACCGGCAGAATCGCAGCAAGCGCCGTATCGCGGTACTGCCCTGGCGCGTAATATGGCCCGGCCACCATCGCCAGCCCCCCGCCGCGATTGGCCACAAAATCGCGCATCAATTCCAACTGCTGGTCGCTGAAATAACGCGGATCAACATCACCGATCAGCACCACGTCATATTCCAGCATCTCCTGAATCGTTTCCGGAAACCGATTGATCGGTCGGTCTGACTCTTGCAGCGCTGCGGGATCCGCGCTCAAGAGCAGCGCTGAAATATTGACCGTCGGTTCGCGCATCATCTGTGTTCGCAAATACCGAAAATCCCATCGTGGATAACCATCCACCGCCAGTACATTGATCTGCCCCTCCAGCACGTCGATCCTGGCGCTGCGCGCATTATCTTCCGTATCAATCTCACCCGGCTGGGCTTGCGCCTGCACCGCCAGATTCAACTCCCCCGCCCGATCAGCACGAAACGGCAGCTCCACGTCCTGCCATTGTCCGTCACCGGCTGCAAACATCTGCTGGACAGATTGACCATCAGCCCCTGTCAACGGTGCATCGGTTTGTTCGTCCATCAATCGCAGCGGCAGTAATTGTCCTGCGGGAAACCCGCTGGCCCGCACGTGCACGCGCAGATTCACCACATCCCCCTTGAATGCGCTCTCCTGCAGATTGATCGAACCAATTTCAATATTCCGCGGTGCCTGAGTCGATCCCACCGGTACGGCAAAAATCTTCGTCTGCCAATCATTCCGGTTGTCGGCATCATCATGGCGCGCTGCAGCGGGTATTTGACGGCCATCGCTCAATAACACCACGCCGGCCAGACTCTGCCCCTGCAAATCCTGCAAAACCGTCTTGATTGACGCCGTAATCTGCGTGCGGGTCGATTGGGCTGTAAGATTTTTGATCTCCGGCCAATCACCCGCGCTTCCGTGGGTTTCATCCTGATCAGCCGCAACTGATCCTGTCTGTGCCAGCGGAAGGGCTTGGGATCCAAAATGATACAGGCGCAGTTCATGATCGCGGCCCAGATTCGCCAACAGCGCCGACGCTGGATCGGTAAGCAGATATTTCACTGCATCGAGACGCGGCTGTTCCACTCCTGCCACAGGCTGATCCGCCACCTGCATCGACTGGCTGTCGTCGATCATCACCGCCAGCACTGAAGGCTGTTCGCGGATCTGTTGCAGGTGGATCACCGGCTGATTCAGTGCAGCAATCAACAACAGGAAAAGCATCAGCCGTAAACCCGCTGCCGCCCAGCGCCATGATCTGGCGCCTCCCGCCTGGCGATACACATAAACCACCAGCGCGATACTGGCTGCGATCAGCAACACGTTATACAACCCAGCGCCAATCCACTCCTGACCGGGAAACGACGGATGAAAGCGCAGCGAAAATCGTCCTTCCCCAGCCAGAAAGCCTTTGTTCAATCCGAGGATGGTTTCCCATAAATGCTGCATAATTCCGACAATTCTGCGATCTTTCCCCTGCTTTGACTTCCAATGCGGCGAATTTCGCCAGCAACCGTCACCTGCGATTGCAACCAGGGACTGCTACCGACGACCATAACCAAACCGCATCGCCAGATAACTTTCCAGTCCGGCGACCAGCAGCACAACCACCAGAATTACCCGGCCATAATCCCGCTGTTCCTGTTGAGCAAGCAAAGGTGACTCGATCGTGTCACCCAGTATCCGCATCTCGGCATCGCCCAGGGCGGATCGAATGGCGCTGGCGTCAAGGCTGCGCACATCCGCTTCATCCGGCGAAACATTCACGGCGATTGCACGTTTATTGGCGCCGGTATCGAGCTGATAAATCCCCGGCTGCCTGATCGGATCACTGATGAACGCGATTGCTGCATCATCGGCCGTTGCCGTCAGGGCGATTTGCCCTCCCGCGCCATCGAGCAACTGCGGCTCGGCGGTGACAGCGATTCGACGCGGAACCGTCAATTGCTGACCTGCCTCCAAGTTCATCCAGCCATCTTCACTTTTAATACTCCCCTTCAGCAGCTCGTGCATGAGTACCACATACGCTGGCTTGGCTGGCAACGTACTCCAGCGGGCATCGACGGAAGTAGCCAGAACAATAACCTGCCCCTGCCCCAACTGATGCGCTGTGATGGCTGGATCAACCACGTGCGTCATCTGATCATCCGACGCCTGCTTTGCGCGAAAATTCAACACCCGCTCGACTGGGCTGTTCTCCGGCAAATCCAGTTTCAGATAACTGTAAATCTGCGCCGTCTCCAGACCGCTGGCGGGTTGATTGGCAAACACCTTCAGAAAATGCGAGGTAATGTGAGCAGCGTCGAAATCAAATCGGAATGCTGGCCGTCCGCCATCCGCGTTCATCTGTTGCACCAATTTCCCCGGCATCAACTGGCGCGGCCACAGCACCTGATTATACGCCTGCATCTGCACCTGATCCCCCATGACAATCATCAGCGCCCCGCCGCTGCGCACATAACGCTGAAGTTGATCGGCAATCGTCGGTGGCAGTTGCGCCACATTGACCAGAACCACCGCGCGATAATCACTCAGCACCTGGTTGCCCAGTTGCAGATCGTTGATCAGTTCTGTCTGAAACTCGCTGATAGAACGCCGGCTGCCCTCACGATCAACTGGCGCTGGTGGCGCTAGCGCAAGTTGCAAAAATCCCGCCGAGCCATCCAATCTTTCCCCCGACTGATCGCCCTGGTTATACCCCTGGACAATCAGTGTCTTGAGCTGCGAATCGACCGACACCACGCAGCGCCGCGTGTCATCCAGCTTCAACGGATCAAGTGGATCGATTGTCACTTCAACCATATGCACCCCGGGTTCGTGAATCAGAATTTTGCGCCATTGCGCCGACGCTGCTGAATCGTCGCCGTTGGACGCGGATGCCCCGAGAATCTGTCCGTCCAGTTTCCACTGCGCCGACGCCTGCTTTTCAGTCGCGAATCCTTTGATAACCGCCCAGAAATCACACTCCTGCCGCGTGGTTAAGACGTTTGTCGCTGGCTGTAATTCCAGCACCGCCTGATTCCACTGACCGGCAACAGAAACATTATGCAAGACCAACGAAAATTCACTGGCCAGCTTCTGCGCCAGTGCCGGCAGTTCACTGGCCTGACGGCCCATCAGTGCGCTGCGCGTTGCATCGGTGATCAGGTGAAGATCACGACGCGGCAAAGATGATTCATCAGCGATCGTCTTCGCCAGCCGCAGCGCCCCGGCCAGGTCTGTGTTGCCATAACTTTGCCCAATACGATCAATGGCCAGTCGCGCCGCCTGTCGATCGTACGTCGGGATTCTGATGATCGCCTGACTGGGCGCAGCCGCCGTGATAACAACCACCGCTTCCTGCCCGCTTAACTGATCGATCAACCGTCTGGCGATGAGTTTAGCCTGATCCAGATGCGTGCGCGCTGACGGGCGATTCGCCTCATACGCCATCGAATAACTATTGTCGATAATCAGCACCTGCAGGCCGGTGCGCTGACCGATACTGCCCGCCACACCGCCCCCGCAACCCAGCGGTCGTGCCAGCGCCAACCCCAGCAACCCCAGCACACAACAGCGCACAATCAGCAACAACCACTGCTCAAATTTCAACCGTCGGCGGTTCTGGTGCATCGCCGCCAGCAGATAGTCCATCGCTGCCCACGGCATGACCGTAAAACGGCGCCGATTGAACCAGTGAATCACAACCGGCAGCGCCATCAGCCCCGCGCCTGCCACCGCCAGCCAGGGGTTTATCAACGAAATGGCCAGAACATTCATCATCATGACGATCAACCCACCACAATTATCCGCACCGATTATTTCACGCCGCTGGCCCGACGGGTCAGCAAATTGCGCAGGGGTATATCCAGACCCTGGCTGGTGTTGACCCGTTCACAATCAATGCCCAATCCGCGGCAGGTACGTTTCAACTGTTCGGTCGCCCGCGTCAGCTCCTGCAGATACCCCGCCCGCACGCTGCGCGGGTCTATCAGAAGCTCGCCCGTCTCTTCCAGACCTTGAAACATCTGAACATCTTCAAATGGAAATTCGATCTCCGCCGGATCCAGAACCTGCAGGGCAATAATCTCGTGCTTCTTGTAACTCAGAAAACTCAGCCCGCGGGCGATGCTGGTCAGATCATCAAAAAAATCCGACAGGATGACGATCAGACTGCGATGGCTGACCGTCTGCCCCAATTGCTCAAGAATACGCCCCATATCAGTCTTGCTACGTCGCGGCTGCATCTGCAATTCATGGACAACCGCTTTCCAATGCCCCGGCGAATTGCCCGGCCGACAATAGCGCCGAAGTTGATCGTCAAATATCGCCACCCCGGCAGCATCCTGCTGACTGATTGCCAGATAAGACAGCGCCGTCGCCACTGCGGTGGCGTGATCATACTTGCTCCAGCCCGGCCCAACCGATGTCTCCTGCACGCTGGCGATGCCGCCGCGACCAACCGTGCCAAAACCCATCGACTGGCTGGCATCGACAACGCAGATCAACTGCAGATTCGTCTCCTGGAGATACTGCTTGAGATACACCTTGTCGGTCTTGCCATACACTTTCCAATCAACATGACGAATGTCATCACCAGCCACATATTGACGATGCTGGGCAAATTCAACCGAAATCCCCTGATATGGCGAGCGGTGCATACCACTGACCAGACCCTCAACAATCAACCGCGCGCGCAGATCCAGCGAGGTGATTCGCGCCAGGGTCGCTGGATCGAGATAACGACGATAATCAACCGCATCAGTATCCATTGCAGTTATTTTCCATCCCCGCCCGTCAGAGCCAGCCTCCCTGTTATTTTTTCAGATTCTCCTTGATAAACCGCGCCGCCATGCGGTCCTGCGCCGCGTCCTGCCGGTCGGGAATATGATCGATCAGTTGCTGGATGATCCGCTGACTGGTGATTCCCTCAGCTTCAGCGTTGAAATTCGTGACAATGCGGTGGCGCAAAACCGGCGCTGCCACGCTGCGGATGTCTTCCGTGCTGACGTGATAGCGCCCCTTGAGCAGCGCCCGTGCCTTGCCGGCCAGAATCAAATACTGGCTGGCCCGCGGCCCCGCCCCCCACGCGATAAACTGCTTCACGAAGTCCGGCGCGCGATCCTCATTGACGCGCGTCAATCGCGTCAGTTGCAGCGCATAGCGGATCACATGATCCGCCACCGGAACTTTGCGAACCAGCTCCTGCAGATGCAGAATCGCCTGGGCACTGAGAACCTCATTGAGCTGCGCCTGGGTCGGCGCGGTTGTGCGCCGGACAATATCAAACTCCTCATCCTCGGTGGGATAATCAACGTTGATGTTAAACATAAACCGATCGAGCTGGGCTTCAGGCAGCGGGTAGGTTCCCTCCTGTTCGATCGGGTTCTGGGTTGCCAGAACAAAAAACGGCTCAGGCAGTCGATGTTGCTCACCACCGGCGGTCACCTGATGTTCCTGCATCGCCTCCAATAGCGCTGCCTGCGTCTTGGGAGGCGTGCGGTTGATCTCATCCGCCAGAACAACATTGGCAAAAATCGGTCCGCGCACAAACCGCAACTGCCGCTGACCGGTGGTTTTATCCTCCTGAATCACCTCCGTACCGGTAATGTCTGATGGCATGAGATCGGGGGTGAATTGAACCCGGCTGAAACTTAATCCCAGACAACGGCTCAGGGTCGAGATCAGCAGCGTCTTGGCCAGCCCCGGCACGCCCACCAGCAGCGCATGACCACGGCAAAACAGCGCGATCAACAATTCATCTATCACCGCATCCTGCCCAATGATCCGCTTATGCAACTCGGATTTTATTTTTTGATACCCTTGCTGCAACTGATCGGCCGCCGCCAGCTCATCCTCGGCCAAATCACCAGCACGGTTGTCCACGTCAGGATTGGTTGACATACGATTTCGACTCCGGTTGGCGGCTATTTTCAAAGTAGTATAACGTCTTGCGCTGCCATCATGGTTGACTTGTGGCAGCAACTAAAACATACAATGCCCAGTCTGAAGGAATAAGATCATGCCTGAACTGCCGGAAGTCCAGACGGTCGTAAACACCATCGCCGGGCAACTGATTGGTCGCCGGATCGCTGGTATTGCGCATCACCGTCAGACAATCATTCATCCACGCAACTTCAATCTTGCCGGCCATCTGGTCGGGGCACGCATCCAAAGCGTCCACCGCCGCGCCAAGCGCATCATATTCGAGCTGAATGATAATCGATATTTTTATATTCATCTGGGAATGACCGGACATTTATCGGTGCAAAACAGCGACGCTCCCGTTCTGAAACATACCCATCTGATGATTGATCTGGCGCCGAAATCGCGACGACGTTCCGAAAAGCCCGCCCAGCTGCGCTTTTGTGATCCGCGCCGGTTTGGCGGATTGTTCTGGCTGGGGGGTCAGCCGGATACCGGCGATCTTGGCCCGGAACCGCTGACCATGACTGCCCGGCAACTGGCCAAACGCCTGCATCAAACCGCTCGTCCGATCAAAAATGCCCTCATGGATCAAAAACTCATCGCCGGGCTGGGCAATATCTACGTCGATGAGTCCCTGTTTGCCTCCCATATACACCCCCGTGATTGCGCCAATAGGCTCAGCCTCGCGCAGATCACCGAACTTTTAAGCTGTATCAAACGTATTCTGCGCAGCGCCATCCGTCATCGCGGCAGCAGCGTGCGCGATTATCGTGATGGCCATGGCCGAGCAGGTGAATATCAGAATCTACACCGTGTTTACGGCCGAACCGGCGCCGCTTGTATCAAATGTTCCACCCCCATCCAGCGTATGATCCTGGGCGGTCGATCAACGCATTTCTGCCCACAATGCCAAAAATTACGCCAATAATTTTTTAATCGCCCGGTTGCGCCTGTTTCAGCCTGTCTTGCTCGCTGGCAATATGGCTGCGCGACTTTCGCAACGGCTGTTTGTCGCTACAATTTGCCCGCGTGCTTTCAGATCGGCGGCCCGATCCGGTTAATCTGCGCAGCGTGCTCCTGGGCATCATTGGAGTGGTGTTCATTTGCGCCCTGACGCCGTATAACGATTACGCCCTGAACAATACCTTTCTGATCGGTAACAACCTGCCCCTGGGGGTGGTGTTGTTGACGTTCGTATTTGTCGTTTTTATCAACGGCCCGTTGCACCGATTTTTCCCCCGTCGCGCCTTTTCTGCCGGCGAAATCACCGTCGCTTTTTCCATGACCCTGGTCGCCTGTGCCCTGCCTTCCAGCGGACTGATGCGCTATTTCCCCAGCTCGCTGGTCATGCCGTTTTATCATGCCCGCGAACAAAACCAGTTCGCCTGGGAGTTTTTCCAGTTCACGCTGCCCAAATGGCTGTTCCCCACGTTTGAAGGCCGCGATATTTATTCCTGGATGAACGACCCTGTCGTCACCGGTTACGAAAACCGCTGGCTGCAGGATGGCCCTCCTCCTTATCGCGCCTGGGTCACACCCGCCATTGCATGGGGGGTTTTTCTGATGGCACTTTACGGCGCGATCATCTGCATGATGACAATCGTCCGCCGTCAGTGGAACGAAAACGAGCGCCTGCCCTTCCCGCTGGCCCAGATCCACCTGGCGTTGATCGACGAACCCAAACCCGGGCGCTGGCTCAATTCTGTCATGCGGGCACGCTCTTTCTGGGTTGCCTTTGCTGGGATTTTTCTTTTGCACCTGTGGAACGGTCTGGCCAATTATCAACCACAGTTCTTCCAGCGCATCCCCGTCGAGTATAATTTTGAAAATCTGCTGGCTGATCCGCCGCTGAGTTATGTCGATTTCCACTTCAAGCAGGCTGCGGTCTACTTCACCGTGGTCGGAGTCACCTATTTTCTGACCACCAGCGTGGCGTTCAGTCTGTGGTTCTTTTTCATTCTGTTTCAGATCGTCAAAATGTGGAAAGGCTCGCTGACCGGCGACCCAATCATCTACGGCCAGGGGGACCAGCATTTCGGTGGCATTCTCGCCTACGCGCTGGCCATTTTGTACATCGGTCGCCACCACTGGGGAATCGTGGTCGCCCAGGCATTTCGCGGCGCCAAACCCGGCGAACCGACCGGCCGTTATCTTTCCTTCCGCTGGGCTTTCTGGGGTTTGTGTCTGTGCGTCATGGTCATGACCGGATGGATGACCTACGCCGGGGCTGACGTGCTGACCAGCTTCACCACCGTCATGTTGTTGCTGCTGCTGTTTCTGGTCATCAGCCGGATCATTGCCGAAACGGGCATTGTCCACGGTCAGTTGCAGGCGCCACTGTATCGCCCGTGGCAACTGCTGGATCAGGCCGGTTTCAGCCACCCCATCACCAACCAGAGCTACTACCTGGTCACGCTGGTCAACGCCCATCACTACGACTTCCGCGAGCCGCTGAGCGTTTATGCTTCGCATACCTTCAAAGTGGCCGACAGCACGATTTACCACAACGCCTCCGATGACACCCCGGAAAATCGGCGGACAGGCAGGCGGTTTGTCATGGCGCTGGCGCTGGCGATTGTCCTGGCGTATGTCGTCAGCCTTGGTTCCACCCTCTGGATGGAGTATCGCTACGCCTACACCGAAGATATTTCCGAAAGCCGTGTCAACGCCTGGGGGGCTGACAGCGTGCCGCGCTGGATGATTATCGAATCGACCGTGCAATATGAGGCTGGGTATTACCAGTCGCCCCACAACCCGGCCATCTCGCTGAGCATGGGATTTGGGATCACCGCCGCCCTGAGCCTGTTGCGCTTGCGTTTTGCCGGCTGGCCATTTCATCCGGTCGGTTATTTGATGCTCTCCACCGCGCCCGGCGGTTATCTGTGGTTCAGTTTTCTCATCGGCTGGCTGGCCAAGGTGGCGATTCTGCGCTGGGGCGGAGCGTCATTGTACGTTCGCGCCAAATCTTTTTTCTTTGGTCTGATCGTCGGCGAATCAATGGCTGCAGCCTTCTGGCTGGTGCTGGGGTTCGTACTCAACGCCATGGACATCGCCTATCGTCCGCTACACATCATGCCGGGATAACGCCGGCCACCCGCTCGCCCCGATTTCATGCTTACTTGGCCACGAATATGATCGGGATGGAATGTTCCGCGACCCGATTCGCCTGCTGATCGACAACCGTCACCTTCAGCCAGTACCGCCCCACCGGTATGTTGCCCGGCAGGCGCAATTTGCGAACAAAGAAAAAATCATGCCGTCGATTGCGACACAAATCCGTATAGATCGGCGGTTTATCCCGCAGGATGGGCAGGCCATCGCTATCAGTATAAATCACCACTTCTGCGCTCAGCTTGGTCTGCCACTGATTGTTGTCCAGATACTGCGACATGAAATTTTCCACTTCGCAGTAAATAACCACATCACGCTCCTGTCCGGAAACAAACTGGTGTTCGACCGGTTCATACCTCCCATACCCATCAACCCGCCGGCATAGCTCGACAATCGGCAACTCCAGGTCAGCCCGCGACCGCAGCCGCTCGCCCGCATCGATCAGTGGTTTGACCTTGCGACTGAGCAGCAGATTTGGATCAATGCTGATGGCATTGCGAAAATTCGTCAGTCCGTCAATCACCGCTGTGATAATTTCCTGATCTTCATCCGCCAGTGCTGCCAGACGCGCCAAATCCGGCGCTGGCTTGTTCGCGATAAACTGCAGCAACTGGTAATCAAGCTGGGCGGCCAGATCCTTGGGATAATCCATCGATCTTTTATCAATCTGCTGATCAAAATTCGGTTCAGCCGCAGCCTGCTGCCCCGCCCGTGGGGGCACACGCACAACCGTTTGGGATTGGGTTGCTGGTTTATCATCGATGCTGATCGGCGTATTGGCGGTGCTGGTCTGTTCGTCCGTATCCGCCGAATCAGCTGCGGAGGCACTGACATCGGACGATGGTGCCGTCGTTGGTGAAGATTGAGACTGGCCCATCTGATACGCCTGCGGCTGCATCCAGTCGTTCACTGAAGGCGACGGCGGATGCTTGGCGGCTTCTTCCAGCGTACCACTGCGCTCCATTTCGTTGGTGACACGCTGGGCATGCGACTCAGCCTTGCGGACCAGCAGCTCCAGATCATCCGGCACGGAGGGATCCGTCTGACTCTGGGCTGATTCATCCGGTTTTTCCGCCGCCGGTTGGGCCAACTGGCCCGCCTGATCCGATGGCTGGGTCGTCGGCGGTTGCTGATTCTGACAACCCGCCACAGTCAATGTCAGCCCTGTCGCTGCGAATAAAAGAAGGTGTGAACGCATGATACCATCCTTGGTATTTCAACTTTGGTGCTGATCTCCAATCAGCCTTTTCCCGCTCCCCTCCTCAGTGAATCATATCCCGATCACCTTGACTTGCAATTCAAATCGATCAGCTCCACCACCGATGTCAGGGCAAACGCAAGTAGGCGTCCGACAGGCAATCTCTTACGAGCCGCGACCGTCAGGGAGCGGTTTTTGAGCCGATCATCGCTCCAGACTGGTCTTCTCACGCCAGTGTTGGTTTAAGGCTGGTTCGGCGGCTGATTCTCCGCT
Organism: Phycisphaerales bacterium; assembly: GCA_020847375.1. Lineage (GTDB taxonomy): Bacteria > Planctomycetota > Phycisphaerae > Tepidisphaerales > Tepidisphaeraceae > JADLCB01. The sequence goes on from JADLCB010000015.1 coordinate 99,355, forward strand.
GCCGGAGCGTCGGGTAGACGGATATTGACCGGTGTTTGCGCACTGAACGTGCGCCCGGTCAGTTCGTCAACAAAACTTATCTTCAGAGTCAATTGCGTATGAGCCGGTGCTTGCTGCCAGGGAAGCTCAAAGGCATAGGCGCTGATCAAACCCGAATCAATCCAGCGGTTCATCGCATCCGTCGTGGAAAATTCCCACCGGCCAATGCGCTGATCACCCTGTAAGGACAGATCAAACAGCTCGATCTGCACGGATCCCGCCGCCTTAAGATTCTGCTGGAACTGATCCTGCGGCGTAAAGACAACCCGCAACGCCTCATCGCCACCGTGATCCGAATCCGTATCACTGCCACCACACAAACGGCTCAGTGCAATCCCGTGAACTGTAAACAGCTTTTCCAATCGCTGATCCGGCAGATAGGAAACCGTGTCGCGCTGCGCCTCCAGCGTCTTGATCGTCGCTTGATCTCCGGTTCGTTGTCGCTGAAGCAGATCGATCTGTTCTGTCAGTTCCGCATTGCGCTTGCGCAGCTCAATATTGGCACGGGAAGGGCCTTGGCACGCCCCCACGACCAGCATCGGCAACAGGCCGAGCAGCATCCAAGCTCGACGAGATCGATGATGTTGCTCACTGACGCACTGACTCACGATCGGCCTCGATTTTTCCCGGCTGCACGCCAAACACAGTTATTCTTTTTCGGTTTCCTTGGCGGGGCGCACCTGCGACTGCGGAACCGCATCCAGCACCTTGTCCACACAGCCGTACTCCACCGCTTCTTCCGAGAACAACCATTTATTGCGGTCGAAATCACGATGAATGGTTTCCGCCGGTTTGCCGGTAAATTCCGCCATCAATTTGTACAACCGATCACGCAGACGCAGCATATGGCGCGCTTCAATTTCCAAATCCGTCGCTGGCCCCTGCAGCACCCCGCCGATCAACGGCTGATGCAACATCACCTGTGCATTAGGCAGGGCGAAACGCTTACCCTTGGTCCCCGCCGCCAGCAGACAGGCGCCCATGCTCGCCGCCATACCCACGCAATAGGTCGCCACATCACAGCGCAAAAACCGCATCGTGTCCATAATCCCCATCCCGGCGCTGACACTGCCACCGGGGGAGTTGATGTAAAAATTGATGTCCGCTTCCGGGTCTTCGCTGCTGAGAAACAGCATCTGCGCCAGAATCAGGTTCGCTGAATCATCCGTCACCGGGCCGGTCAGCATGATCACGCGATCCTTGAGCAGGCGCGAATAGATATCGTAAGCCCGTTCACCGCGGCCGGTTTTTTCAATGACGATGGGGACAAGTTGGTTGATGGCAGTCATATCAGTTCTCTATAGACAGTCATAAGTCAGGCACGGAAATTATCTGCTGGCGCTCACCAAAATTATTCGGATTTTTCGGCGCCGGCCTTATCGTTGTGGGCATCTTCGCCAATCACTTCATCACAGATCCCATAGGCAACAGCCTCTTTGGCATCGAAAAAGCGATCACGCTCGCTGTCCTGACGCACCTGATCCGCCGTTTTGCCGGTATGATGCGCCATGATGTTGATCAGGGTGCGCTTGGTTTTCAGGATTTCTTCCGCTTGGATTTCAATATCCGCAGTCTGACCATAAACCCCGCCGTAGGGTTGATGGATCATCACCTTGGCATGAGGCAGGATAAACCGTTTGCCCTTGGTCCCGGCCATGAACACAATCGCCCCGCCGCTTTCAGCCCGGCCAATACAGTAGGTGGCAATCGTGCAGTTCATGAACCGCATGATGTCATACATCGCCAGCGTATCATCCACCACACCACCGGGACTGTTGATATAAAAATTGATCTCCTGATCGCGTTTGACACTCTGCAGGTACAGCATCTGCATGATGACGCGCGACGCCGAAACGTGATTGATCTCGCCGATGAGGAAAACGACACGGTTCTCCAGCAACATCTCTTCCAGCGTCATCTCACGATAACGGTTGTAACCGCCGGAGGAGCTGGGTCCCGGGGCGCTCATCGGCATGGAAACCGGGCCGCGACCGGGGATGAACTGCGGGCTGGGCGACTGGAGCGTCGCCGCAGTTTGACCAGCCATCTGGTCAAATTTCGGTCCCACATACTCAGCCACCCGCGCCACTGTTCGCGGATCAAGTTTATTCAGATCAATTTCGTGCATGCACTACCTCGTCGGGTCGATACGGTTTTCGTCGGGTTCTCAAAAATACAAAACAAACGTTAAATCCACAGTTTGGGCGATGTTACGCACCAAGACCGATGCGGTCAAACACCCGGCCAACCCTTTGCGGAACTGTCCACTGGTCAGTTTTGTCAAAATTATATGCCATTCCGCCCTTGTTTTGCATTCGTCAATCGATTAGATTGTGTCGCTCGACTGAACGGGATTGTTCCGACAGACGTATTGTTTTTGAGTGAGTTTATTCTTTTGGTTTTTGCAGGCAGGATTTGTCATGGCACATAAGAAAGGTCAAGGTTCAACCCGTAACGGTCGCGATAGCAATCCGCAGTACCGCGGTGTCAAGGTTTACGGTGGCCAGTTCGTACCCGCCGGCGGAATTATCATCCGTCAGCGTGGAACACAGTTTCACCCGGGTTTTAATGTCGGATTGGGCAAGGATTACACGATTTTCGCCCTGACCGACGGCCAGGTTGAATTCCAAGGCCGCAAAGTACATGTCCGCACAGCTCAGACCGCCAGCAACTAATTCCGCTCTGGCGCGCTCATTCACCCACCAAGTTGGGGCAGCCCGAGGCGGCCAACATCGAAATATCTCATAAACCCGGCGCAGCCCAGCGTCGGGTTTTATTTTTCCTTCTCTTATCTGCAATCCGGCGATAGAATCCCCCCTGCTGCGTGTCGTAATGGAGCTGTTTGCACTCGTCAGCCACATAATCCCTATAACCCGAACCTGATCGGCCATTTTACGCCCCATAAGCAACTAATGTTTCTATCTGAATTTTGGTTTTGTTTCCGTCGAAGAACAATATATAGATTAGACCTGAACCTGTCGGGATCGTCCCTATTTCATCACTTGTCAAAGGAGCCAGACTATGTGCGGAATCGTTGCCTATGTGGGTCGAAAAATTGCCCAGCCTCTGCTCATTGAAGGACTCAAGCGCCTGGAATATCGCGGTTATGACTCAGCCGGCATCGCGGTCATCGACCAATCCGGCGATTTGTTCATCCGTCGGGCCGTTGGACGCATCAGCGTGCTGGAATCGGTTCTTCAGCAGGACAAGGTTCAATGTCAGGCCTCCATCGGCATGGGTCATACCCGCTGGGCCACCCACGGTACGGTGACGGAACTCAACGCCCACCCGCATACCGATGACAGCGGCCACATCGCCCTGGTTCACAACGGCATTATTGAAAACTACGCCGCGTTGAAAAAGTTTCTGACGGAAAAAGGGCATACCTTCCGCAGCCAGACCGACACCGAAGTGCTCGCCATGCTCATCGGCGATGTCTACAACGACATCAAAGCGCGCAATCACCTGGCCGCTGGTACATCGCTGTTGCAAAAGGCGGTTCAGGCTGCCTTGCATGAAGTCGAAGGCACGTACGGCATCGCTGTCATCTGCAAGGATGAACCTGACACGCTCATCGTCGCCCGCAAGGGCAGCCCCCTGATCATCGGTGTGGGTCAGGATGAATACATCGTCGCTTCCGACGCCAGCGCCATTGTTGGCCACACCGCCCAGGTGATCTACCTCAATGATAACGAAATGGCTGTGTTGCGGCCGGACAGTTTCCGCACCACCACCATTGATGATGTCGATGTGCATCCGGTTGTCACCCAACTGGAAAACAAGCTCGAAGAATACGAACTGGGCGACTATCCCCACTACATGCTCAAGGAAATTTTCGAGCAGCCCCATGCCATTGAAAACTGCACGCGCGGCCGACTGGAGCTGCGCGAGAATCGCGTTGTTCTCGGTGGTCTGGCCAATTTCACCAAAGAGCTGTTGCACGCCCGGCGCATCATCCTGACCGGTCAGGGAACCGCCTGGCACGCGGGGCTGGTCGGTGATTACCTTCTGGAAGATCTGGCCAAAATTGTCACCGAAGCAACCTACGCCAGCGAATTTCGTTATCGCAATCCACTGGTCGAAGACAACACGGTCGTCATCGCCATCAGCCAGTCCGGTGAAACAGCCGACACCCTGGCCGCCATGCGCGAAGCCAAGGAAAAGGGCGCACTGAGTCTGGGTATTGTCAACGCCGTCGGCAGCACCATCGCCCGCGAAGTCGATGGCGGTGTCTACCTGCACGCCGGCCCGGAAATCGGCGTGGCCAGCACCAAAGCCTTCACCTGCCAGTGTGTCGTGCTGACCATGCTGGCGTTGTATCTCGGGCGCCGCCGCTTCATGAGTCCACAAATCCATCAGGAATTGATCGACGGTCTGGCCAGTATCCCCGAGCTGATGAACCGCGTCCTGCAGCAAAGCGACCTGGTTCGGCAAATCACCGAGGAATACTGCGAACGTGAAAACTGGCTGTTCCTAGGCCGCGGTTATCAATATCCCGTCGCCCTGGAAGGCGCCTTGAAACTCAAGGAAATCAGCTACATCCACGCCGAAGGCATGCCGGCTGCGGAAATGAAACATGGCCCCATCGCCCTGATCAGCGACGGCATGCCCGTGGTCTTCCTGGCAACACGGGGTTATCAGTACGACAAGGTCATCAGCAACATCGAGGAAGTCCGCGCCCGCGGCGGCAAGATCATCGCTGTTGCCACCGAAGGCGATGAAAATATCAAGCGTTATAGTCAGCACGTCATCTACGTGCCGGATATTCACGAAAGTCTTCAGCCCCTGTTGACGGTCGTGCCGTTGCAGTTGATCGCCTATCACGCGGCGCTGCATCGTGGCTGCAACGTGGATAAACCGCGCAATCTGGCCAAGAGTGTGACGGTGGAATAACGATCGAATCCAGCCACCGCCTTTGGACAACAACCGCCATAGCGAATGGCCGGATAAGGGCTGGACTACGGTCGCACCATCATGGCGTACGATTGATTGCGCTGCAGCGTTGGCTGCGATCAATTCGCCAATTCTCACGGGCGTACGTCGCTCTTGCGCGGCAACTGCGGTACAGTAGTTCTTCTATGAAGCAGCGTATTCAGAAGGTGCTGGCCAATGAAGGCATCGCATCGCGTCGCAACATTGAACAAATGGTGCAGCAAGGGCGCATCAGCGTAAACGGCACGGTACAGACCGAACTGCCAATTCTGGTTGATCCTGAATTTGATAAAATTTCCATCGACGACCGGCGTATCAAACTCAGCCCCACGCCTACGGCTGGCCGGTTGTATTTCATCATGAACAAACCGACTGGGGTTTACAGCACCAACGTCGCCCAGGGCGAGCAGCGCCGCGCCATCGATCTGCTGCCGCCGCATCTGCCGCGACTCTACCCGGTTGGCCGGCTTGATGCTGAATCGCGCGGCCTTCTGCTTTTGACCAATGACGGTGAATTGACCAATCAACTGACCCATCCGCGTTTCGGAGTAGCCAAAACATACCGCGCGGTCGTCGATGGGTATATCGCTCCCGAGCAGACCCAGACCTTGATCAAAGGATTGTGGCTGGCTAATCCCAAAACCGGCGTCGGGTTCAAGACCGGTCGCAGCCAGATCAAACTGATCAAGCGTTCACGCCAGTTCAGCGTGCTGGAAATCACCATCCGTGAAGGACGCAACCGCCAGGTTCGGCGCATGCTGGCCAAGGTCGGGCACAAGGTACGCGAGCTGACGCGCATCCGTTTCGGGCCGCTGGTTCTTGGTCGGTTGCAACCGGGCGAATTTCGTCCGCTGACCTCCGTCGAGCTGCGCCAATTAAAGGCGTCGGCGCACGACCAGGGCGCGCCGGTGGCGTCCAAGAATCGAACCGGCGTCAGAACCGCTGGAAAACATCCGCGTCAATCAGGCCAGACTGAAAAGCAGGTAGGCAAAGGGAGAGGCCAGCAGGGGTGAGTCCATCACATCCAGAATGCCGCCAAAACCAGGGATCAACCCGCTGGAATCCTTGACCCCCGCGTCGCGCTTCATCAGACTTTCCAGCAGATCGCCCAGTTGCCCGATCGCGCCCAGGACGGCGCCGAAAATGAAGCCTTGATACCAGTAGAGCGCATGAGGTGTTGTGTGAATGCGGCTGATCGTCGGCGCCAGGGCAATACCAACCAGCCCGGCGGTCAACACGCCAATAATCAAACCTTCCCATGTTTTCCCCGGCGACAACCAGGCAATCAGCTTGTGTCGGCCCAGTAATCGACCGCCGAAAAATGCCCCGATGTCCGTGAACTTCACCGTCAGCAGGATGAAGACCACTTTCATCGCCTGACCTTCAAAAAAAGCGGATTGCTTGACACGAATCGCCAACAGAAACCAACCCAGCCCGCCGAGATACAACGTGGCTAGAATCGTACCGGCCATGCGCACAATCGCGTCGCTGGATTGCCGCTGCATCGCCCGGCGCAGCGCCGCAAAAAGCATCACAAAAACGATGATGAACGCCAGCGTCGAAGCCGCCAGCGGTTTGAAGGCGGGAAACTGCGTCATGAACGCATGGATCATCAGACAGGCACAGCCAATCGACGCGATTGATCGGTAGGGTCTGACATTTTCCGCGGTAAAAAGCTGGGCCAGCTCCGCCACCCCCATCGGCAACACCACCAGCAGGATGATCAAAAGCCCCGCCCCGCCAATACCATGGGTCATCCCCCGGATGGTGGTTATCGCCCAGTCATAGGTCCAAATCTCGATGGCATGGTCCAGCCACAGCATCCCTGCCAGCACCGCCAGCATGATCGGCCCGAACGTCAGACGTTTGCGTAAAGATGATTCCATCGATGAGTTTGTTGCCCGATTATTTCACCCATGACCAGCCCAACCAGATTCTCGCCATCAGGGTTTTGGCTGGTAATCCAACACGACACACGGCTGCGTATTCACCGCACCTGGAGTGTACCGCCTTCAAAGACGATCCCCAACGGTTCGATGATCACCGCCTTACGATCGCCTTCCTTTCGCACGGTTCCCGCCTGCCAGGCAATATGGTTTGTCTGTCGGGCGATTTCCAGGCAGCGTTGGGCGTCGTCGGGGCGGACATAAACCGCCCACCCCGCGCCCATGTTGAACGTCGCGTACATCTCGCGCGTTTCAATCGGCCCGGCCTGCTGCAAAAACGCGAAAATAGGCAGAGGAGGTGCCAGTTGATCCAGATGATAAACAAACGGTTCATCCAGACGCATCACCTTTCGCCAGCCGTGACCGGTCAAATGTGCCGCGTAATGCAGATCAATGCCCGCCTGCTGACAGGCGGCAATGTAATCGACATAAATGACACTGGCATCGAGCAGCGCTTCGCCGTAGCTGCGTCCATCGGGCATTGGGGTCAAATACCCCTGCGGCAGGTGCTGGGCGATACTGCGACACAGCGTCAACCCGTTGGTCTGCACACCGCTGCTGGCCAGCATGATAATCGCATCGCCATCGGCCACCCGCCCGGTGATGCGGTTTGATTTTGGTGTAATCCGACCAAAAGCACTGCCCGCCAGCACGATCGTATCAGGCTCCACAATTCCTTTCAGCGCCGGCGTCTCACCACCACCCCAGACCGCGCCAGCCAGACGGCAACCCTGGGCAAAACCATCGGCCAGGTCCTGCGCCCGCTGGTTGTCAGCAAACCACGCGCCATCACCAACGGCAGCGTGCATCGCCACACTGATCGGCATGGCTCCGGTGGTCACCAGGTCGTTGACGATGGTCGCGACCGTATCAATACCGATGTTGCGGTAATATGACCGGCCGGTCAGTTTGAACATCGCATCGGCGATCAGATTCTTCGTGCCCAGCCCTTCCTCCACATGCGCCCAGTAGGCATCGGCCCCTTCGATCAGATAAGCGCTTTCGCCGCGGATGGACGCCGGTTCAGCCAAACCGTGGGCAAAGAGCGCATCGGCAGTACCGGCGGCGGCTTTCTGGCAGATCCGCTTGAACGTATCCAGAGGTCCGTAATCCACTCCAGCTTGTTCGTATGTCACTGACTGCTGCTTCATGGCTGGGCTTTTGTAGACCGGCGCGGGCCAAAACGCAAAACCCTGCGCTATTTTCACCAAATCAGGTTTGTCCCCGCGTTACGGATGATGCCCCACCACGATCGTCCGACATGGCGGCAATGCCTCAAGAAACAATCGTCCGTAGTATTTCGTTTTAATCCGTCCATCCAGAATGACAACGATTCCCGTGTCGCGGTGCGAACGAATCAACCGCCCGAAACCCTGTTTCAATTTGATGATCGCCTCCGGCACGGAATAGTCCATGAACGGATTGCCACCCGCCTGTTTTATCGCCTCCAAACGCGCTTCGATCAGTGGTTCATCAGGAACCGCAAAAGGAAGCTTGACAATAATCACATTGCGCAGCGCTTCGCCCTGCACATCGATCCCCTGCCAGAAACTGGCTGTGCCAAACAGCACCGCATTGGGTGTCGTGCGAAATTGCTCCAGCAGTACATTGCGCGATTTACCCTGACCTTGCACCAATAACGGCAAGGCAAGCTCCTCCAGCGCCGAACTGACCCGGCTGGCCATATCCAGCATCATGTTGTAACTGGTAAACAGCACAAACGCCCCACCGTGCGTCTGCTTCAGATAATTGACGACTTTTTGAGCTGCTGCCGGAATAAACCGCATCGTATCCGATGGATCAGGCAGATCGGTCTCGATAAACAAACTCACCTGCTGGGCATAATCAAACGGCGAACCAAGCTGCAGCGTCCGGGCATCAGCGCAGCCCAGGCGCGACTGGATATAGGTGAAAGGAGTGCGCGGCGGTTCGGTTGCCGCGTCAGCTTCATTAACCACCTCATTGGCCGGTGCTTCGATTTCAACTGCATCAGCAACATCCGTTGCGCGCCGGCGCGGACGTTTGCGCGCCCGCCGGGTTGATACGCCTGTGCAGAGGGTGGCACTGGTCATCACCACACTGGGCAGTTTATCGAACAAATGACGTTTGAGTCCCACAGCAATATCGATCGGCGCCGCATGCAGACTGATCCGCCGCGGAGTGCGGGCAGACACATCCATCCAGTAAACCGCGTCCGTCATCGCCTGCGATAAAATCGCCTCCGCCGTATCAGCCAATAAACCAATCTTGCCCGCTTGCGCGGTAATTTCCGCTGTTTCCTCATCTCCCCTGATTTCCGTCAGCATTGCCTTGAGATGAATCGCCAGATCGCGCAACTTGGGCGTCAGGATATTTTCCACCACCCCCGGCCGGTGAATACGACCAGCCCCCGACCGATTCTCCTGGTGCCACGCCAGACAATCCGCAAAAAATACCTCGCTGCGCTGATGCAACTCCTCCACATCTTCGATGGCGCGATTAGCGCAACTTCCATGCACGCTCAACAGTCCGCGCCCTCGTTTGACATCAAATAGCTGCCGCAACTGATAACGCAGGCCCGCCTCGGTCAACTTGAGTCCAAAATGCTGACCTGCCACATCCTCAATCGTGTGCGCCTCATCCAGAATGACCAGATCATACTTGGGCAGATACTGCACGCCCGCCATGCGCAGCGCCAGATCACTGAAAAACAGGGCATGATTGACCACCAGCAAATTGGCGCTGTTCATCCGTCGGCGCGCCGCCTGCCAGTAACAATGGTCATAAAACGGACATTTTTTCCCCAGACAATTACTCTGCTCGGCACAAACCTTGTCCCAGACATCCGGTTCGGGCACAACCGGAAGGCTGGAGAGCGAACCATCATGATCGTTACGCTCGGCCCACTGCGCAATCATCTGCAGGGATTCAAACTGACGATTGTTTTCAAACAGCGTCTGCTGACGAGCCATCGCCTTGGCCAAACGTCGCCGGCAGAGATAATTCCCCCGCCCCTTGGCCAGCACTGCGGTAAATTCCTGCGGATAAACCGCGCGCAGCAGCGGAATATCCTTTTCGATCAACTGCTCCTGCAGGCTGATGGTATGCGTCGAAATGACGATGCGTTTTTTATGCTGAACCGCGAAATCAATCGCCGGCAACAGGTAGGCAAATGATTTACCCACGCCCGTACCTGCTTCCACCAGCAAATGATGACCGTGCTTGAACGCATCCTCAATCGCTCCGGCCATTTTCAACTGCTGCGGGCGCTGTTCGTAGCGATCCCCCAGACGCCGGGCAATAGCGCCTTGTGGACCGAGAATATCCTGCAAGGTGGAGGTCATGGGTTTCCCCCGGCTATGTTAGCAACAAGTTCGATACGCGCACAAAGCAGCAGGTGATAATTATTGGCTGGTGTCACTCCCATTTCCCCTTCAATGAAAATAATACACCCCTGCGCCTCATCGTGCGTCAGCATGCGCCTTGCTGTCGATTCGATTTTATGCTTGTTTTGGTCTTATTTCTGCCGAATTTTTATTTTAATGATCCTCATCGACCTCCAGAACGCACAACAGGTTGACAGCCGTCGCCAATCAGTGAAGATTGCCCGATAAATACCCTTTTTCGCTACCCGACAGTGCGTATCTCGCGATGCGCTGGAGCATTGTTGTCATGATACAACCTAAACCTGCAAACTGGCGCTTTAACGGCTTGTTGATTGCGCATCTGCTGGCCGGGCTGCTGATTGGCAGTTGGTGGCTGGCGCCGACGCGCCAAATCTGGGACAGCATCGACGAATGGGTCGCCATCAACCTGAATGGGTTGCTGGCGCACGGTCACGGGTGGCAGATTTTCTGGGCGATCACCAACGCCAGGATTTTTGATCTGGTCGCTGCCGGCATCATGATGGGGTTGCTGCTGTTGTATCTTTGGCGCGGCGGTGCAGCCGAACAGTTCAATCAACGTCTTGCCCAGATCACGTTTATCGGTATGTACCTGCTGGTCGTCGTCACGATCAGCCATAAATTTCTTTTCAAAAACGTCGGACGGCACAGCCCATCTTTGATGCTCGAACCCTTTTATCTGCTTTCGGATCTGCTGGATGATCTGCGGATCAACTACAAAATTTCGTCAAAAAATTCCTTCCCTGGCGATCATGCCACCGTCGTCGCGGTATTCGCCGGTTTGTTCTGGACGATTGCCAACTGGCGCTACGGGCTGGCCGCAGCCGTTTTGGCGCTGCTGTTCATTCTGCCCCGACTGGTCGGTGGTGCGCATTGGTTGACCGATACGCTGGTCGGCGGTGGTGCAATTGCGCTGATTGCCGTCAGTTGGGCCGTGGCAACGCCGCTGGCAGCGACGATCATCCAACGCCTGACTGATTTTTTCGATGCCCTAGCCAGACGAATCGACCGCCGGCGTCAAGACCAGCGCCAACCCAGCAGTTGATCCCCTATTCTCAAAGACGAAAAATCGTTCTGCCAATACAGGGCAGTCGCAAATAGCCCGCGAAGGTCGATGTATTAACGAGCCGCGACCGTCAGGGAGCGGTTTTTGAGCCGATCGGACGCTTACTTGCGTTTGCCCTGTCTGCCAATACGACTACCGCCCGGTATTGTATTGCAACATAACGGTTCGTGTTATACTCGCGACCATGCCCACAAATCAGCCCGCCATCTGGTCAAATGTGCATTACAACCCCGAAGCCATCGCCCAATTTGAACAGGGAATTTCGGCGTACCGAATATTGTGGGCGCAAGTGCGCCATGCTTCCAATCTCGTCGAAGTCAGTGCCGATCCGAAACTGGCTGATGCCAATATCGTCTTTGGTCAACCCGAAGTTGCCGGTGCAATGGCAGCTGAAAATTTGCGCTGGATTCATCTGACTACCGCCGGTTACACCCGTTTTGACACGCCGGAATTTCGTCAATTCGCCAAAAAGCGCAACCTCGTCTTAACCACCAGCTCCAGCATCTACTCCGAACCATGCGCTCAACATGTGGTTGCGTATATTTTCGCCCAGGCGCGGTTGTTGGGGGAGACTTTTCGTATTCAGTTATCCGAGCGCAGTTGGAACAGCCTGCCCCTGCGTCAGCGCTGCACCCTGCTGGGCGGTCAGCGTGTTCTGATTTACGGTTTTGGTGCCATTGCCCAGCGCGTGGTTGAGCTGCTGGCGCCATTGCAACTGGACATCATTGGTGTGCGCCGTCAGCCCAGCGGACAGGAATCAGTTAAAACGATCACCGTCGCAGATGCCGAAACCCTGATCGGCGAAGCGGATATTATCGTCAATCTTTTACCAGCCAACGCTGACTCCAACGGGTTTTTCAATGCTGAACGAATCAGCAAAATGAAATCCACTGCCCTGTTCATCAATATTGGTCGGGGGGCGACGGTCGATCAGGCAGCCTTGCACGATGCCTTGTCCCGCGGAAAACTCGCAGCAGCCTACCTGGATGTCGCCACACCCGAACCACTGCCACCGGAAAACCCGCTGTGGACACTATCAAACTGCCACATCACCCCGCACAACGCCGGCGGTTTCAGCGGCGAAGGCCAAGCCATTGTCCAGTATTTTCTGGAAAATCTGCGACGCTTTGAAACGGGTACACCGCTGGCCGATCGCGTGCTCTAGGCCACTGGGATAACAATCACAACTAATGAAATTGCGACACTACGACGGGTTCAGCGCATCACCCAATGCTCGTCAATAGCTTTGATGTGGTTGTTCGCTGGGTCATTGCTGGCCCCGATGGTCTGGTAGTTCAGTTGCAAAGTTTTCTGCAGCGTAAACTCCTTGTCGCCCACCTTGAACGATGCGAATTCGCCGCTCAAACCCGTAACAAAAATGCTGAACTGCCCCATGGTCGGCGAGGGTTCGCGCCAGATCGCCACGCCGTCTTTGGCTTGATCATCGCCCAGCAGAAGCTGGCCGCCGATCTGGATCGATGTTTGCAGAAAACGGGAGTCTTCGCGCAACTTGATCGCTTGGAAAACCGCATCGGGAATGGCATTGTCCGAACGGATCACCGCACCTGCATCTGTGAGCATCTCAAAGACCGGCAGGAACATCCGCTCGCGGTCGGTGTTGTTGGTCACGGTATAGGTGATGTACCAGAACGCCTCGGCGTTGGCTTGACCGGGCACTTCGACAATCACACGTTTGGGTGAAGCGTGGGTGAAATCAAACTGCCAGGCAATCGGAAAAACGCTGGGGGTTGGAAAAGCCGGCGCCTGCCCCTGTCCCGGTGCCGCGGAAGGCTGCTCCTGAGCACTGACAACCGCTGCACTGACAACAAGCAAACCAGAGGCAAGCAGAATACGAAACATGATGCAACTCCGAGATAGTAACTGATTGATCGCCATTGGCGTGTCGTCTTACAGCCTTACGGGGCAGCAGGCGTCCACAATACTTTTCCGACCGCTTCTGTTCAGTCGGCCAATTGCCCTGCGGCGCAGCTGTGTTATTCTCAATGCAGGTATTGGCTGTGTCAAATTTGCCTGCTTGTCACGACCACCAAGCCACGAACACCCATGTACGATTTTCGCCCTGCCCATCCTGACGAAACCCAACCGGCGCTGCGGATTATCCTCGGACATAATGGCCAACTGGCTGATAATAATGAAGTTCTGAGCTTCCTGCGCCTGACGGTCAAACGCCATATTGACCTTGGTCAGCTCTGGCTGGCCACCGACCAATCCCAGCAGATTATCACGGCCGCCCTGCCCATTGTCTCGCCGGGCCGAACGGTACAGCTGATGCTGCCCACCGCTGTACCCGCCGCTGCCGGTCAACCCCAGGTACTGGACAAACTGATCCAGAGACTCTGCAGCCACTATCGCAGCCAGGGCATTATCCTGGCGCAGGGGCTGGTTGGTCCCGATGACAAACGGTTGATCGAGTGTTTGAGTTGCTGCGGTTTTTCCAAGGTGGCGGAATTGATTTATCATCGCCATTCCTCGCCCCAGACCTACCGCCGCTACCAACTGCCCCCCGGGCTGCAGGCGATTCATTACAGTCCCCAGAATCACAATCTATTTGCCGCCACCGTGCTGGCTAGTTATGAAAATACGCTGGATTGCCCGTCCATGGATGGAATCCGCCCGATCGACGATGTGCTGACCGGTCATAAGGCGGTTGGCCCGTTCGATCCGCAGCTCTGGACATTATTGATGGATGGCCAACAGGCGGTCGGCGTTGCGCTGATTTCCCGGCTTTACGACGGCAACGCTGGCGAGCTGGTTTACATCGGTCTGCCCGCGCCGGCGCGCGGTCGAGGCTTGGGTCATGTTCTGCTTCAGTACGCACTGGGGCAACTGGCGCGGGCCGGAATGAAACAGATGTTACTGGCTGTCGATTCAATCAATACGCCGGCATTGCGTCTTTATGAGCATCACCAGTTCGACACCTTCAGCCGAAAACTGGTGCTGATGCGTCATCTGGCGGCCGAAAAACCGACCGATACTTGCGTCAGCTAGACAAAATCGCCGTGCTGATCAAACCACTGTATCAGCTGGCGCGGGTCACAGGTTTGGTATAGCGGGCAAAATGCCTGGCGGACGCCGCCGGCAGCCGCCAGCCCGATGAAGATTGCGGCGCTGACACTGACTCGCTTTCCTGTCCAGCATCGCTCGCCGCAGGAACATTGCGCAACGCCAGCGGTCGCGTCATCACCATGGCTGAACGCCGATGACCGGTACTGGCCAGGCGCGGACGGGCATCGTGCATGAACTGACTGATCGAAGCCAGCACCGACGGATCATCCAGAAGCTCCGCCCCATGTCGTTGCGAAGACTCGACAAGCATGGTGCGGCAGACCGAGCGCGTGCTCATCGCCAGCTCCTGCGACATCGACGCCGGGACAATCTGATCATCGCTGCCATGAACCAGTAGAATTGGACAGCGTACAGACTTGATGTGGCGGCTGGCGTCAAATTTATGGCGCACCAGAATATCCACCGTCCGCTGCGGTAAACGCCAGTGCAACAATTCGGGCATGCTGGTAATCGGGCTGAGGCCGATCAGCCCAGCCGCTTCATGACTGGCCGCCAGTTCCGCCGCCACCGCAGCGCCCATCCCGCAACCCATCAAAATAATGCGCCCCGGTTCGATATCCGGTCGATCCAACAGATATTCCAAAGCCGCTTCGGCCGTGGCATAACAACCCTGCTGACTGGGATCACCACTGCTTTGACCATATCCGATATATTCAGGCACGACGACATTCACGCCGCAACGATTCAGGTGTTCAACAACTGGCAACATGGTCGCCAGATACATTTCCGCCCCGTAAAAGAACAAAACCGTCGGCTGCGAATGATAATCATCCAGCGGCAAGCCTTGCGAATCGCAGGCCCGCGAGATCAGGATCGCCACCTGCTGAGCCGGAACGGGCGGAGCGCCGCTCTTGCCCGCCTGCACCAGCGCGTCCTCATCGTAAACAGGCAGACGAAGCAGCTCCTGATCATTGGTTATTTTAACCGCTGCCCGACCCGTTCCCTGGGAAAGATGACCCGGAAAAATAATCTGATCCTGATGGCGAAAGTCGCGGATGGCACGCATCGTGCACATCGCCCGATTCAGTTGATCGGTCAGTTGCTTCCAAGAGCCACTGATGATCCCCGCCGGGGCTGGCTGTTGGACAGAATCTTCCGACAATCCCCTGGAGTTGAGTAAACTCATGCGCACACCGTTTCCCTTCGTGCTGAAGCTTCCATCCCCATCGACCGACTTGCCTCGGATGGAACAGCCAAAGCGATCGTGCTCCTGTAAATAATTCAACGAGAACTACCTCAGAGCGTACGGATTATAGGCTGCAAGGTTTTTATCGGACTTGTTGACTATCGGACCTTCGCACCAGAACGAACGGATCAGCGCTTCGGTGAGCTGCCACACGAAATAAAGATGAAGAAAATGTAATGCACTGCGTCACAATGCCGAAGTTGCGCACCGAAGCACTGACGATAATCAAAAACTTGTTCCTGCCGTGACCAAAAGTTGAAAAAGACACGCGAGGAATCGTATGCTTCATCTATTGCAGAATTATCGCGTGTAAACTCGGCGGCACTATTGCATTCGCCGGAGCGTTCAGTCAGAATTGGCCGACTTAAAAGAATCAGTCTGAGTTCAATAATGCCGTCAAACGCCCCCTTTAATGTACAAACAATTCAAAATGCGACCGTCATCGAGTTCACAATCTCGTCGTTGATGGATCCGCTGGAACTGGAAATGATCGGTGAGGCGCTCTACCGGCTGGTTGATGAGCAGGATAAACGAATTCTCATCCTGGATTTCGAGCGTGTTGAATTCCTCAGCTCCCAGGCCATTGGTATTTTGCTCGCCTTGCACAAAAAACTGCGTACGCTCAAGGGATCCAAATTCATTCTCTGCGGCGTGGGGGAGCGCTTGCGCGAGCTGTTGCGCATCACCCAGCTCGATCGCCTGCTGACAATCAAACCCTCGCAGAGAGAAGCGGTTAAAAGCATCTCTTAAGCCCGCCCTGACAATTTCGGCCATCAACGCGATTCGGTACGACGCCGGCCAACAAAGTCACACTTTTTTCATTGCCCAAACGCCCACGACTTTCGACAATGAGCATTGTCTGATCGACGACGATCGACCGCGCGCAACCGTTTATCATCCTGAATCGGTCTGCGCGCTCTGATCCACAGGTTTTAACCGGAGCTGCCATGTCTGAAATTCGCGTCGAGACACAGTTCAGCATCTTTCTGGTCAACAAACCGGGTGTGCTGGCACAAGTGACACGGGCACTGGCTGATGCCAAAGTCAATATCGTCGCCATGACGCTTGTCGATTCGCAGGAACACGGTGTCCTGCGGTTGGTGAGTATGCAAAGTGGTCTGGCCCGCGAGGTTCTGGCCAAACTCAATCTGCCCATGACTGAAACCGATGTCCTGGCGATGGAGTTGAGTAATCGCCCCGGCGCACTGGCTGATGTCGCCCAGCTTCTGGGCACGAACCATGTCAATATCAATTACGCCTACAGCACCGGCGGTGCGCCGGGCGGCAAGACCACTGCCATTTTCAAAGTGGCGGATCGAACCAAAGCGCTCAAAACTCTGAAACAGGTCAAACCCAGCAACAAGCAGCCGGATCTCGGTCGTCGGGCGCGCCTGCGCTAGACCGGGCAACGGGCTGATGGGTTTGACGTGTGCGCTTTCGATTTGCGCACGTATCTTGGAATTGGTTTTAGAACGGTGGTGGTTCGCCACGTTTCCACCAGTCGGAATCATCCGCTTTTTTACGTTTACGATGATTCTTTGTCTGCTCGCCGGTGGAATCGTCGCCGTCAGAAAATTCTGCATCGTCGCCCTGTTCGTCGGGCGTCTGGGCAGCGAAGTTGTCGCCATCCTTGACGATGCTGGCCAATATTCCGGCGAAAATCGGCGCAATCGAACGCAGTGCGGCGGCATGTTCCGCCGTCAGTGGCTGGGAGTCGGGCCGGAACAGGGTAATCACGCCCAGCGCCTCGCCCAGGTAGGTGCAACTGATCGCCATGATCGATTGATCGGCCATGAACTCCAGTTCCGCCGGCGATAACTGCTCACCGGCTTCATCGGCGGTCAGATGGACCAGCCCCTTGCGATTGGTCATGGGGATCAGGCTGTTGCGCATCGCCTGGGTCAACTGACGCTCACCGGCGATGGTGTATTTCATGTACGCGCCAAGTTGAAAATCATTGTCGTCCGCTGCCAGCCAGATCGCGATATTGCTGTATCCGAACTGCCGCAGCATCCAGTCCATGACATGACACAGCACCTGTTCCAGATCATGCGCCTGGGCCAGATACTTGCGGAACGAATCCTGCACGCGCACATCTTCCAACTGGCGCGTCAGCTCGCCGTACGCCGTCACCAGATCATTGCAAAGCAGGTCAACCTTGCGGCTGACAACCCGCCTGGCCTGGCTGAGACGTTTCACCGCGTTTTGCAGGCGCTGCATGCGTTTTTCGCGTTTGGCGCCCGTCGCCTGATGTTCCAGCGCTTTGCGCATATGGTCGGTGAGCTGGCGGACATCAAATGGTTTGGATAAGAAATCCAGTGCCCCGGCTCGCAACGCGGTTACCGCGCGCTCGATCGTCGGGTCGCCGGTAATGACAATGGCACTGGCACCGGGATGACGCTGACGCAACTCATTGACCAGGCTGGTTCCGTCACCATCGGGCAGGTGAACGTCGGCCACCAGCAATTCGACCGCCTGCTGAGTCATCACCTGACGTGCCTCATCCAGATTCCGCGCAGCGACAAAGCGGCACGGAAGCTGCGGGCCGACCAGATCACGGATCATCTCGATGAGATCAGGTTCGTCGTCCACCACCAGAACCTGGGGGCGAACGCCAACCGACGAAATATTGTTGGTTACAACTGTGGACATCGTTATGATCTCCCTTCCAAATAAAACCCGCTGCCAGCGCGGTACAACAAACTGCAATCAGGTGGCAGCCTTGCGCTGCGGCACGGGCGTTTCAACCCTCTCCGGCGTTGCCGCCGGTAGCAGGATGATGACCCGCGTGCCCTGCTCGGGCTGGCTTTCCAGGCGGATCGATCCACCGCTGGATTCCACCCATCGCATGGCTTTGGCCAGACCCATCCCACGGCGGCGACCCGCCTTGAGATTGCTGAAAAACGGATCAAAAGCCTGTTTCAGCGTCCGTTCATCCATCCCATACCCATTATCGGTGACCGTCACAGCCACCCGGGCGGAATAAGGGTCAAAAGCAGCATGAATCTCGATCTGCCCCTTGGCTGGATCGGTGGCATGGATGGCATTGGCGATAATCTCCGCCAGTGCCGAACCAACCTGCTGCCCATCGACATTGACCGGCGGCACATCCGCCAGTGTCAACTCGATATTCCTATCAGCTACATCGGCTTGTTGGCGGGCCTCATCAAGGGCGCGATCGATTAAATCGGCAAAATCGTTAGAAACGGGCTGGGCGGGCACTGGTTTGGCATAATGCATCAGCTCGGTGATCAGGTCGCTCAAACGATGGGTCTGCTCATAAATCTGCCGGGCCGAGCCTTTGAGTTTTTCATCCTGCAGGCTGCTGGCCAGTAATTGCGAGCGACCGCTGATAATCGCCAGCGGATTGTTCATTTCATGAGCGGCACCCGCCGCCATTTCACCGATGCTGATCAACATCTTGCTGCGCAGAATCTCATTTTGAGCATTGTGTAACTGACGATTGGCTTCAGCCAGTTGTTCCGACAAGGTGCGCGCTTCTTCGCGGATTTGAGCCGTACGCAGCGCCAGACTCCACCCACCGGCGATGGCGACCAATTCCTGCGCCTGGCTGCTCAGCCGCTGCGCTTCACCGCTGGGCGCACCCCAGACAATTCCGCCGATGCACTGACCATCGGCTTCCAGGCAGATCCAGTAACGCTGATCATGTTCAAGACGCGGACTGACCGCACTGACGATCCATTCCATCTCATCGCCACAGGCCAGCACCGGCCCGTCGCCGCCTTCGGGCTTGTTCGGATGGTTGGAACAATCAATCAACGTATTGGCAAAGACCGTTCCCTGGTCATCAAACAGCAGCGCCTCAGCAAATGCCTGCCCGGGAGGCAGCGAAAAGGCACACACACTTTTCACGCCCAGCACGCCAACCGCCGTCTGCCCCACCGCCTGCAGAACAACCTGCGGCGGCGCATCAGGACGCAGTTCCGCCTGAAATCCCGACAGCGCATCGAAAAACTTGGCCCGAATCGCCAGGCGACGATTTTTGGAAACCAACTGTTCGCTGACCCGGCCCAGCTCCTTGTTGGCCCGCGTCAACGCCTGCTGATAAAGCTCGTTGCTGCTGGCGCGGTTCAGACCCAGCGACGCAGCCCGCGGTTCAATGCGCCCCACCAGCTTCAACAGCGCCTCTTTGACATATTCATCCGTCAACCCAACGGCGTCGAGCAAACTCTGACGCGAAACGGTGTAGGTGTAATTGCCGCTGTAACCAATGTGCTGACCGCGCACCAGTTGGTCGGCCAATGTGATCAGATTCACCAGCCGCGGGTTTTTCACCGTTGCCGGCAGGGCCTGCGGTAATTGACCATGCAGCCAGATCGCATCACGCAGCACGGCGGGCAACTGCCAACGTTCGGCCAGTCGCTTGCCCACGACCATATGATCCAGACCAATCACCTTGCGCTCGATATCAGCGATATTGCCCCGCAACATCTCCACGGCCTCGACCACACGATCAAAACTCTTGGGCAAACACGCATCCAGTGCCACTTTCCCCAGGTCGTGCAGCAGACCTGCCACGAACGCCTGCGACGGATCAACGCCGCTGTCCTTGCCGAATACCGTGCTTAATTGTTCGGCCAGCAATTCGGCGCAGCACGCAACGGCAATCGAATGTTTCCAGAAATCATCGCGGGCAAAATGTCCAAACCGACGCGCCGGCCCCGTGCCAAATGTTTCAAAGACGCTCACCGCCAGGACCGTGCTGCGTACGGCGGCAAAACCCAGCAGCACCACCGCCTGTTCGACGCTGTTCACCTCGCCGCGCACTTTCATATCCGGCCGGTGCACCAGTTGCAGGATGCGCGTGGTCAGCGCCATGTCCGATTCAATCAATTTCACCACATCGCGGGCTGAAGACTGATCATTGCCCGTCACTTCCAGAAGCTGCATGGCAATCGTGGGCAGGGTTGGAAGCTGTTCCAACTGCTGCAGGATCAATTCCGTGCGTTTCTGGTCGAGTTGTTCGGGCGCGATTGTCATTTCAAAATCATCCGGCAGCGGATATCACGGTTTCCTGACAGACCTCCAGGGCAGACGCCGCCAATCAACAGCGCAGCGCCCAGCAACGGCGCGCTGCTTCATACACCCAGCAACTGCCCGATACGTTCGATCAGTTTTTCGATATTGAAGGGCTTCTTCACAAATTCATCGGCACCGGCGCGAAGCAGGTCGTCAATTTCATCCTGATTGACCACACCGGAAACAATAATGATCTTGGTGCGTTCAAACGCAGGATTGGAACGGATCGTCTTGCAGACCACATTGCCGTTGATGTCCGGCAGCATGTAATCCAGGATGATCAGATCCGGGATAAACTCGTGCGTCATGATGCCGGCGTCATAACCGGTGGCAGCGGTCTTGACCTCGAAGCGGCCATCACGCTCCAGCACATCCACGAATAATTCCACAATTTCCGGATCATCGTCCACCACCAGAATGCGCGATTTCCCACTATCCAGCGCATCGGACGGAATACCGTTGTCCTTCATGAAGGCGATTAACGCCTCGCGCGGTATCCGGCGAAAACGGCTGCCCGGTACGCGAAATCCTTTCAAACGACCAGAGTCAAAACAGCGGATGATCGTCTGCTGGGAAACCTTGCAGACATCCGCGGCTTCTCCTGTGGTAAAAACACTCTTCATGATGGTTACTCCACGGTCATTGTCGCGGCTCGCCACCCGGCGAAGTCTCGCTCGAAATTATAACCCTCAATGTTTAGCAGGGTTATCTATTTTCTCTATTTGAACATCGGCCCCTCGCCTTTGCAACTTGAAATAGATCGTCAAAACGCGAATTTTGAGTCCGATAAATTAAATTTACGGACATTACGCAATAAACAATAATTTATAATGGCGATATGCCCGCCAGCCAGCAGATAGTGAGTCAAACCGATGGTGGCCGACTACGTGGTCAATTCAATGTCCAGCCCAATATCCAGCGCAGGAGCTGAATGGGTGATGGCGCCAACAGCGATACGTTCGACGCCGGTTTGTGCCACGGCCGGCGTTGTCTCCAGCGTAATGCCCCCTGAAGCCTCAAGCTGGGCATGATTACCCGATTCATCACGCAGACGCACCGCCTGCTGCATAGTCGGGCAGTCCATGTTATCCAGCAAAATCACGTCTATCCGATCAACTTTCAGTACCTGGCGGAGTTGATCCAACGTATCGACCTCAATTTCCACCAGCCGGTTGGGCGCTTCGGCGCGACTACGCTCCACGATCGGACGCAAATAGTCCGTCAACTGCGCCAGCGGCACGCCAGCCAGATGATTGTCCTTAACCAGCAGGCCATCGTACAAACCAATTCGATGGTTCATCCCACCGCCAGCCCGAACGGCGTACTTCTCCAGCAGGCGATGGCCAGGGATGGTTTTGCGCGTATCGAAGATTTTAGCGCGCGTGCCACGGGTGGCTTGGACAAACTTATTGGTCAGCGTCGCAATCCCCCCCATGTGCTGAAGGAAATTAAGAATCACCCGCTCAGCCGACAACAATGAACGCATTGGCCCGCGCACGCGAAGTAGCGGCGTGCGCGGTTGATAGTTGAACCGCCCTTCAATCTGATCGACAGGCCAACCGGTAATCGGCTCGGCGATCAAGCGCTGATCGTAGCGATTGCAGATCATTTGAACCATTGGCAAACCGCAACTCACCCCCGCGCCACGCTGCACGAGGGTTCCCACGCCAACCTGATCCTGCGGCACGAGAAAACGGGAGGTGACATCGTCTCCGTTGAGATCTTCCCGCCACGCCAGATCGATCAGGCTGGCCAGTGTTTCAAAAGGTGGAAAAGTATTGGCCAGTTGGTTCACGCCGTGATTGTACGCCACAACCCGGCAGAGGTTCCACCGGCGCGCACAAGCGCCTGCCTGGAAGTTTGATGGTGACTGTGATGGGTGATCAATGCGCCGGTTTGCGGCGCGGTTTACCCTTGGAACGTGGCTGCCAGATGCGCTGACGTTCCTGATCGCTGCCCGTTGCCGTCGGGCTGAAAACCGGCGAACCGGAAATCATCGGCGCGCCTTTGATCTCGTTAATTTTGTCACGCAGACGCGCTGCCTTTTCAAACTCCAGATTGCGGGCAGCTTCGAGCATTTCCTCCTCCAGCAGGCGCACGGTTTCAGTCTGATCGAACTGACTTTCATCGGCGTGAATTGCGTCCTGCGCAGCTTTGCGCGCTTTGATTTCCGATTCAATGCCGCTGCGAATGGCTTTGACGACGGTGGCCGCCGTAATCCCGTGCTGACGGTTGTACGCCAGTTGCAATTCGCGGCGGCGGGCCGATTCGTCCATCGCCTTGCGCATCGCCGGTGTAATAGTGTCGCCGTACAGGATGACCTTGGCGTTGATATTGCGCGCCGCCCGGCCAATCGTCTGAATCAGCGACGTTTCACTGCGCAAAAACCCGGCCTTATCCGCGTCAAGAATGCAGACCATCGACACTTCCGGCAGATCCAACCCTTCGCGCAGCAGGTTCACCCCGATGAGCACATCAAACTCCCCCTTGCGCAGATCGTTGAGAATCTCCACACGCTCGATCGTCTGAATCTCACTGTGCAGATAGCGACCACGGAAACCCGCTTCCTGGATATAGCTGCTCAAGTCTTCGGCCAGCCGCTTGGTCAACGTGGTCACCAGCACGCGCTCATTACAGCCGACACGCTGCTTGATCGATTCCAGCAGGTGCGGCACCTGCCCCTGGGCGCTGTGTACTGCGATTTCCGGGTCAACCAGACCCGTCGGGCGGATGATCTGCTCCACCACCTGACCTTCGGTTTTTTCCAGTTCCAGCTTGCCCGGCGTGGCTGAGACAAAAATCACCTGATTCCACATCTGCTCAAATTCTTCATACTTCAACGGGCGGTTATCCAGCGCGCTGGGCAGGCGGAAACCATGATCCACCAGCACCTCCTTGCGCTGGCGGTCGCCGTTGTACATCGCCTTGATCTGTGGCAGCGTCACATGCGATTCATCAATGATCAGCAGGTAATCCCTGGGAAAATAATCGATCAGGGTGTACGGCTTTTCCCCCGGTTTACGCCCATCCAGATGGCGCGAATAGTTTTCAATGCCCGAGCAATATCCCACTTCCAGCATCATCTCCAGATCGTATTTCGTTCGCGCCAGCAAGCGCTGGGCTTCGAGCAGTTTTCCCTGACCACGCAGTTTCATCACCTGGATATCCAACTCCTGCCGGATATGTTCAACTGCGGAATTCAGATGATCCTCGGGCATCACATAATGCACGGCGGGATACAGAAAGACTTGATCGTGGCTGGTCAGGATTTCTCCGGTCAGTGGGTTGATGACCAGAATTTCCGTGATCTCATCACCGAAAAATTCGATGCGATAGGCGAATTCTTCATAGCTGGGGCGGATTTCCACCACATCACCGCGCACACGAAACGCACCTCGTTTGAAGTCAATGTCATTGCGCGCATATTGCAGTTCGATAAATCGGCGCAACAGTTCATCGCGATCGGTCTGAATGCCCTTCTGCATCGGGATGACACTTTTTTTGTATTCGGCGGGCGAACCCAATCCGAAAATACACGAGACACTGGCCACCAGCAGCACATCGCGGCGCGAAACAAGGTTGCTGGTGGCACTGAGGCGCAGACGATCCAGGTCATCATTGCGGCTGGCATCTTTTTCGATGTAGATGTCGCGCTGGGGGATGTAGGCTTCGGGCTGATAGTAGTCGTAGTAGCTGACGAAATAGCCAACCGCATTATGCGGGAACAGCTCCTTGAACTCCTCATAAAGCTGGGCGGCCAGGGTTTTGTTGTGGCTGATGACCAGCGTCGGCCGGTTGACCTGGGCAATGGTGTGCGCCATGGTGAAGGTCTTGCCCGAACCGGTGACGCCCATCAGCGTTTGAAACTTTTTTGCTTCGTGCAAGCCCGCGACCAACTGCTTGATCGCCTGTGGCTGATCTCCCTGCGGTTTGAACGGGCTAACCACCTCAAAATCAGGCATTTGCGACACTCCATACTATGATAAGGAAGAACTAAAGCCCATTATACATCTGGCAAACTATTTCCGGTCGTCCACCGATGGGGTTGCAACATGCGCCGATAAAAGTACCTTCGCGATATGCCCGCAGCCACCTCGTCTGATTTTGTTCATCTGCATGTTCATACGCACTATTCCATGCTGGATGGTGCGTGCAAAATCAAGGACCTTGTCGCCCGGACCAAGGAACTGGGGATGAACTCCATCGCCATCTCCGACCATGGTTGCCTTTTCGGCGCGATCGAATTTTATAATGAATGCGTCGCCGGCGGTATTAAACCAATTCTAGGCATGGAAGCATATATGGCGCCGGGCGATCGGCGCGAACGCTCGGTGGCCTCGGGCAATGCCGGCGATGCCGCCTACCACCTGCTGCTGCTGGCTCAGAATCTTGATGGTTACAAAAACCTCATGAAGCTGGCCAGTATCGCCTATCGGGAAGGGTTTTATTACAAACCGCGCATCGACAAGGAGGTTCTGCGCCAGTTCAGCAGCGGCCTGATTGCCACCAGCGCCTGTCTGGGCGGTGAGATCCCCTCCGCCTTTCTTCGTCATGACGCGAAAAAAGCCAAAGAAATCGCCGAAACCTATCTGGATATTTTCGGCCCCGACCGCTTTTACATCGAAGTGCAGAAACACGTCAGGGATCAGGATCTGGTAAACCCTGAGCTGGCGGATATCGCCCGCAAAAGCGGGGTTGGTCTGGTTGCCACGAATGATGTTCACTTTCTCAAGGCGGACGATCATTTCGCCCATGATTGTCTCTGCTGCATCAGTATGGGGCGGCTGGTCAGTGACGAGAACCGGTTGAAGTATCCCACGGAGCTGTATCTCAAAAGTCCGCAGGAGATGCGTCAGGCGCTGGGGGAATTTGATCAGGCGATTGAGAACACCGCGCGCATTGCGGATATGTGCAACATCGAGCTGGATTTTTCCCGCCGATTTGCCCCGGTCTACCGCGTACCGAAGGAAAAACTGCGCGATGATTTACTGACGCCGGTTAGCGCAGCCAATCCGCCAACCACCAGAACCAAGGCCACCGCCAAAACCGATAACCCAGCGGCTGCACCAATGGCCGATGATGAGCGCTATTTGCGCCAGCTTTGCGAGGAGGGCCTGATCTGGCGTTATGGCAGCCGCGAAGTCGCCGCGGAAGTTCGCCAGCGGCTGGAAAAAGAATTGACCGTCATCATCGGCAAAAATTTCTGTTCCTACTTTCTCATTGTCTGGGATTTCTGCAATTTTGCCCGCGATCATGGTATTCCCGTGGGCGCCAGGGGTTCAGGGGTGGGAACACTGGTGGGTTATCTGCTGGGCCTGTGCAATGTCGATCCGATCCGCTACGGACTGTTATTCGAGCGGTTCATGGACGCCAGCCGTAATGAAATGCCCGATATCGATATTGATATCTGCCAGGATGGGCGCCAGAAGGTGATTGAGTATGTCCGCAACAAATATGGTCATGTCGCACAAATCATCACCTTCGGCACGCTGGCCGCCAAAGCCGCATGCAAGGATGTGGGGCGCGTGCTGGGAGTGCCGCTGGCCAAGGTTGACGCGCTGACCAAACTGATCCCGGGCGTGCCGGGAATGACGCTGAAAAAAGCGATGGATCAGGTGCCTGATCTGGTCAAGCAATACAAGGAGGATGCGCAGATTCAGCAGGTGATCGACATTGCCAAACGATTGGAAGGGCTGTGTCGCAATGCTGGCTGTCACGCTGCGGGGGTGATCATTGCCGATCAACCTCTGGATGAAATTGTCCCGCTTTATCGCGATTCCGACGGCAATATCCTGACCCAGTTTGAAGGGCCTATCGCCGAAAAATGCGGCCTGTTGAAGATGGATTTTCTCGGTTTGCGCACGCTGTCGATTCTGACGCGCTCGCTGGAGCTGGAATATCAGACGCGCTCCGCCCGCCAGGTGGACCAACCGGAGCAAGGCACTGCGCCGCTGGATTCAAAGGGGTGGATCGATATTGAAAAGATCGATCTGTCGGATCGCAAGGTGCTGGACCTGTTCTGCCGGGGCGCAACCCGCGGCATTTTCCAGTTTGAATCCGGCGGCATGCAGGATCTGCTGATGAAGATGGCCCCTGATCGCATCGAAGACCTGATCGCGGCCAACGCGCTGTATCGTCCCGGGCCGATGGAACTGATCCCGCTTTACTGCAATCGCAAGCACGGCCGCGAGCCAGTTCCTTCGGTTCATCCGATCATGGATGAGATTCTCAAGGACACCTACGGCATTATGACGTATCAGGAAGACGTCATGAAAATCTTCAACCAACTCGGGGGAATTGAGCTGGCGTCGGCGTACAAATTGATCAAGGCGATCAGCAAAAAAGCGGTTGCGGTTATCGCCAAATTCCAGCCACAATTCATTTCCGGCTGCCAGAGCAAGGGTGTCGATAAAGCTGAAGCGGAGGAAATTTTCGATCTGATTCTGAAATTCGGCGGATATGGTTTCAACAAATCGCACAGCACGCGCTACGCCATCGTCGCGTTCCAGACGGCGTACATGAAAACCTATCACCCGATCGAGTACATGGCCGCCCTGCTGAGCTACGAAAGCGTCAGCACCGACAAGGTGGTCGAGTACATCGACGAGTGCCGCAAGATGCAAACCAGCTGGGGTCAGGGAATTCATGTCATGCCGCCTGACATCAATATCTCCAATGTCGATTTCACGCCCGTTTATAAAATGGAACCGGGTTCCAAGCGTAAAAAGAAACAGGTGCAGGGATATATTCGTTTTGGTCTGGGCGCAGTAAAGGGTGTGGGTTCCAAGGCCGTCGAAGCCATTATCACCGAACGACAAAAGGGGGGGGATTTCACCAGCCTGTACGACTTCTGTGAGCGCATCGATTCGCGCCAG
The DNA here is from genome assembly GCA_020847375.1 of Phycisphaerales bacterium. Taxonomy (GTDB): domain Bacteria; phylum Planctomycetota; class Phycisphaerae; order Tepidisphaerales; family Tepidisphaeraceae; genus JADLCB01. Next base: position 126,909 of record JADLCB010000015.1, read on the forward strand.
GTCAATCGATCCACCCTGGAAGCATTGATTAAGTGCGGCGCGTTTGACGGCACGGGCGGACATCGCGCCCAGTTGATGGCAGCCCTGGACAAGGCCATTGAAATCGGCCAGCAGGCACTGACCGACAAACGCAACGGCCAGCTCAATATGTTTGCTGCCCTGACACCGGCGGCGACGGGTAAAACAGTCGTTGGCGCCGTCAGCAATCTGCCGGATGTGCCCCCTTTTTCCAATGCCGATCAACTCAAACTGGAAAAGGAAGTGCTGGGATTCTACATCACCAGCCACCCGCTGACTGAGCATCAGGCTTCGATCGAGCATTTCAGCACCGATTCCACCCGGCAGGCCATGAACCGCAGTGCCGACACCGTGGTCACCATCGGCGGCATGCTCAGTTCCGTGCGAACGCGCATCGCCAAAAGCGGGCGCAGCGCCGGCCAGAAATGGGCGATTATCCAACTGGAAGATTTGGAAGGCAGCATCGAAGGAATGCTTTTTGCTGAAAAATTCGCCGAATTGAGTCAGCGCGATCCGGCCCTGGTCAGTGCTGAATCCATTGTTTTTGTGCGCGGCAAGGTGGATCGCAAACGCGAGACACCCTGCCTGGTGGTCGAGGATATTATCAGCATTAACGATGCTGCTGCGAAACTGACCACAGGCCTGCTTATCCAACTGGATGGCGCGACGCATACATCGTCCACCATCGCCCAGATCAAATCCCGACTGGCTGCCAGTACCGGCGGAACACCGGTCTATATCGAATTGATGACCAGCCCAACGCGCAAAGTGCTGATGCGGGCTGATTCACAGTTGTCAATAAGACCGAGCATTGTTCTGCGACAGGATCTGGAGCAGATCGTCGGTTCCGGCAGTGCCACGCTATGCGGGGTGGGGACCAAACGCTTGCGCCGGGCACAGCAGGCACAACAGGCACGGCTGTTCGCGGATGATTCGGCCGAGAGTGGCAGTACATACAGCCTTTCCAGCGAAAATAACGCCATTGAGACAATGGATGCGGAAATGAATGAGACCTGAGAACCGATTAACCCTGAAAGTGGATCAGCGCGTTGTTAAGGCCATTGCCTGTCCAATTTGATTATGGTCATGCGTAGGCTGGCAAAACATGAACATTGAACCCGTCATAACCCTGCCGAAATTACCCCCGCGACCGGCTGACAGCCACAAGGGGACGTTCGGGCGCGTGCTGATTGTTGGTGGTCAGGAGCAGATGATCGGCGCACCGGTACTGGCTGGGGCAGCAGCCCTGCGCATGGGCAGCGGGCTGGTGCAGATCGCCATGCCGCATCAGGTGCTGGCAGCAGGATTATCGGTTGTCCCCGAACTGATCGGTCTGGCACTGGATGAGGATTCGGTTGACGCATTGCAACACGCTGCCGGGCAGGCGGATGTCATCGCCATTGGCCCGGGCATGGGCACTGGCCCCGGCGCGCAACGGTGGCTGGATGCGCTGATCGGTCTGGACAAGCCAATGGTGATCGATGCCGATGGGCTGAATCTTTTGGCGCAAAAAAAACATTGGCCCGGTTCATTCAAGGCCCGTGCGGTACTGACGCCCCATCCGGGAGAGATGAAACGATTAGCGCATTTGTTTGATTGCGATTGTATTCCCAGCGACGACACGGGGCGCATTGCCGTAGCAAGCCAGGCAGCCACCGCGCTGAGACAGGTGATCGTACTCAAAGGGGCGCGCACCGTTATCAGCAACGGCACACACTATCGCCTCAACACCAGCGGAGATAATTCATTAAGCAAAGCCGGCAGCGGCGATGTATTGACAGGAATAATCGCCTCATTGATCGGTCAGGGGATGGACAATTTCCAGGCCGCGATGCTGGGCGCCTATTTGCACGGTCTGGCCGGTCAGGCGGCTGGTCGGCGCATCGGCCCACGCAGCGTTCTGGCACGCGACGTAATCGATGGCATTGCCGCAGCACTGGCTGAATATCAATAATGGTCGTTCCAGACAGACCACGTCATATTACCCGTTTTCAAAAACATCAATAATCGCATTTTTAACGTGCAATACAGCACAGGCTGGTTTACAGTAATAAGCAACCTTTAACAATGGAGTGAATATGGCATTGTCGTGGCTACGGGCGCACAAGTGTGGACGAGTTTTGCTGATGACTGTCGCTTTAACTGCGGCGACGGCAGCGGCTCAGTCCGTCACGTTTCAGCAAACCTACCAGGTTGGCGAACAGATACAGTTTGACCGGCAGATGAACACGCAGATGAACATCAACATCACCAGTCAAGGTCAGACCCTGCAGAACATGAGTCAGAAAATGACCCAGCGGCGCCTCGGCGTGATGCAGGTGCTGGAAGTGCAGAACGGGACGCCGTCGCGTATCCGCGTTACCTACCACCCCGGCACCGGCGGAACCATGGAAGCAAATGGTCAGAGCCAACAGGTACCGTTCGCCCTGGCTGGCCAGAGCCTGACCGCCAGCAAAGGCTCGATGGGTGAATTGACGATCGATCACAATGGCAATCTGGATGATGCAACAACCAATGAAATCAAGGAACTTCTCAACCCGGGGCCGACGCTGTTCCCCAAGCGCCCGCTGCAGGTTGGTGAAGACTTTGAAGCCGATACGCAGGCAATGCGCACCGCATTTTCACTTGACCCCAGCAGCCAGGTCGCTGCCCGCGGGCGGATCCTGGCCGTGCGTGATGCGGGCGGTCGCCAGCAGGCTCAGGTCAGTATAACCGGAACGATTCAGACCAAACTGGAGGGTGCTCTGGACATGAACCTGCAACTGAACGGGCAGGGTTGGTTCGATGTACGGACCAGCGAGATGGTGGAGGGGCAGATTCAAGCACCGATGAGAATCAGTGGTCAGCAGCAGCAAACCGATCAAAACGGAACGCCCATGATGATTACCTTTGACGGTAACGGTCAGCTCAATCTCAGCCAGCAGGCCACGATCAGCACGGGTGGTGGTTTGTCGATGGATCCCAATCAGCAGCCCGCTGGGCCGCCCCCCACCGCCAACCCCTTCGGTGGCGGCCAAACCAATAATCCGGCTGCTGCTTCGCTGGCTGGTCAGTACAGCGGCGATGGCATGACACTGACGCTCGCGCCGTCTGGATATGGCGCGTATGATGGCAACATTCAAATGAGTGGCCAGCAGGCGCAGTTCTCGCAGCTTCAGCTCAGTGCCAACGCGCCGGCAGCGGGTAAATTCATGATCGGCAACAATTCATTCGATTTCACCCTGGCTGTCCAAGGCAATGGTTTGGTCTTCCAGACCGGCCGGTCTACATACAATTTGCAGCGAGCACAGGGGCAGGGGCAGGGAAATCCCAACCCGTTTGATCAATAATTCATACGGCGAATCATGCGTAATTCCGACCCAGGCTGTGGCACTGCTGTAGCCTGGGTTTTTTATTGCCACCACTGGTCACCATCGGGCGAGGCTGCAATGAAATAACCGGTGAGTCCGAACGTCAATGCCTGAGAATGATGGGGTGCGCAAGGTTGGATCAACAAGAGTTGCGCTCAGATGGGGCGCGTGGTCCGAAGCGTGCTAGCGCATCAAAATGCCAAGACGGTGAATTCGACGGTTGAGTCGCTGGACATTGATACCCAGCAATCGACTGGCGGCAGCCTTGCAATGGCCGGTACGTTCAAGGGCTTGGGTAATCGTGTTGCGCTCGATTTCTTCGAGGAACAGCGACGTATCCGCCGGCTCGATCACTACCGGAGCCGATGGACTGACCTGCCGGAAATGCGGCGGAAGATCATCAATCGTGACCATGCGGCCGCTGGCCAGAATGTGAACCTGTTCAATCGTATTGGACAGCTCACGCACATTGCCCGGCCAGTGCCAGTTGCACAACGCTTCGGATGCTTCGGGCGACAACATGCACGGACGTTCATCGTACAATCGCGCCTGTTGATCAATGAAGTATTCAACCAGGGGAATAATATCCTGCGGGCGGCGGCGCAGCGGCGGTACATGCAGCGAGACAACATTCAGACGATAAAACAGATCCGCACGGAACGTGCCGGCGTCAACCATGTCCAGCAGGCTGCGATTGGTCGCAGCAACAAAGCGAACATTGACCGGATAACGCTTGGATGAACCCACCGGTGTAACCAGCCGCTCCTGCAACACGCGCAGAAGTTTGGCCTGCATGGACAGCGGCAATTCACCAATTTCATCCAGGAAAACCGTACCGCCATCACCGCAGCGGATAAAACCGAGCGTGTCGCGCATCGCGCCGGTAAACGCACCGCGCACATGACCGAACAATTCGCTTTCAAACAGCGTTTCGCTGAGGGTGGAACAGTCAACGGGAATAAATGCGTTACTGGCACGATCCGACCAGGTATGCACGAAACGGGCCAGCATTTCCTTGCCACTTCCCGTTTCCCCGGTAATCAACACCGTGCTGCGACGTGGCGCTGCCCGCTTGGCGCTTTGCGCCAAGGCCCGCATTGGAGGCGAGCAGCCAATCCATCGATCCGTCGTATGATCGGATAGATCGATGGAGGATGATTCAGCATCTGGTGTCATTTTTCTTCCCATTGTCAGCGCACAGCACCAACTGCCGCCAACACCAACCAAGGCGGCCATCGCCCGCTGCCATGAGAAGACAACTACCCTGCGCTCCTCAGGATCAGACGAACGGATTGGCTCTCACCCCAATCACATTTCGCAACACAATCTCCATCAGACAACCTCCGCCAGCTTGGTCATCACGCTGCTATAAATTAGCGCAACCAACCACGCTTCGGCTGTCTGACGCCAAAACGCCATGCGCACTTGTCACCAAATACGCAGCCACATAATCGAAAATCGCACCGCGCAATTTTCAATCAGGCCTATTCACTTAATTTCAAAATCTACTGACGCAAAGCCTCTCACCGCTCTACGCAGTATTCACTTGGGGCAGAAAAATTTCGCATTTTCCACCGCCTGCCCGAGGAAACCGCTGCATTTCTTAATTAATTCGCAGCAATTGCCTCAACACGTGCTTAAGTATATACCGATAATCTTTTTTTGCAACAATTTTTTATCTTTTAATGTTCAATCCGTCGATAACTCCGATTTTTGATCAGCTCCTCCGGTCCCCCCTCTCCACAGTCTCCATCCGCCGGGTAGAGTGAATCACGCCGCAAATTTCATCTATTTTCGCCATTTTCACCCCGTGCAGGCTATCGTTAACACCGCTTATCCGGCATACAATACGCGGCATGAATCGAGAACGTTTTGCCTGGATTGCGTCGCTGACTTTAATCTGCCTGTTGGCTTTTAATCTTCCCGGCACGCTGGCGCAGCGCGATGATGAATATTCATTTGTTCGCGTCCTGGTGGATATCCAGCGCCAGGTCACCAATAACTACGTTGATACTGTCGATGTCAACCAACTCCGCGAAGCAGCCATCAATGGCATGCTCTCGCAACTGGATCCCTATAGTGTTTATGTCCCGCCAGCCCAGCAGGAAAGTTTTGACCGGATGCTCGACGGTTCCTTCCGCGGCGTGGGGATACAACTGGATCAACTCAACGACGGGACGATTGAAGTTGTCAGCCCGATCGACGGCAGCCCCGCTTTTGAAGCCGGCGTCATGGCTGGCGATGTTATTCTCAAGGTCAACGGCGAAGCCATTGCCGGCCAGCGCCTGGAAGACGTTATAAAAAAAATCACCGGCCAGACGGATAGCACCGTCACCTTGACCCTTCGTCACACAACAGGGGAAATCGTTGATTTGACCATGAAACGACAGGAAATCATGGTTCCCACGGTCAAAGGCTATGCACGTAATAGCGAAAACGCCTGGGATTATTTCGTCAACGATCAGCCGAAGGTCGCTTATCTGCGTATCACCCAGTTCACCTCCGACACGGGGGACAAATTGCGCTCCGCCATTAATGAGGTGCTGAGACAGGGGATGGAAGGTTTGATTCTGGATTTGCGTTTCAATCCGGGTGGTCGGCTGGATCAGGCGGTGCGTATTATCGACGATTTCATCACGGATGGCGTGATCGTCAGCACGCGCGGACACAATCGTCCCGAGCGCGTGGAACGCGCCACGGTTCCAGGAACCCTCCCGCCGTTTCCGCTGATTGTGCTGGTTAATGAACATTCCGCCAGCGCCGCTGAAATCGTAGCCGGTTCATTGAAGGACAATCACCGTGCCCTGGTGATCGGCGAGCGAACCTATGGCAAGGGGAGTGTGCAGGAGCTGATCCCGCTGGATGGCGACAACGGCGAACTGAAATTGACCGTGGCCTATTACTATCTGCCCAGCGGGCGGCTGGTGCATCGCAAGAAGGATGCCACCGACTGGGGTGTTGAACCGCAAATTATCGTCCCGATGGACGACCAGCAGGAACAGGAGATGATGCGTCAGCGATTTCAGCAGGAGCAGTATCATCGCCCGGTAGCCAACGGGGCATCGACCCAGCCGGCAACCGCAGCAACGACGCAGGACGTGGTTGATCCACAACTGCATCAGGCGGTTACAACCATGGTTGGCCTGATTATTTTACAGAGAACACCGCAGACACCGGCGCAAGCGGTTCAGCCGCTGGCGACCACCCAACCAACCGCTGCCGCACCGGAGACAACCGATGATTCAACCGATGTTCCTGCAACGGCGCCGGTCGAATTACCGGCGGAAACCGAAAGGCCCACAACGGCGCCAACTGACAGCCCGTCAACCGCGCCCCAACCTTGAACAGGCTCAGGCAATCATCTGGCAGAAATGAGGATGGCTGACGTTTGACGAACAATCTCGTACCGATGACTTCCAACACGTCAACATTTTGTTAATCTTTCGGCTTCTGTATATTGGTCAGCATGCCACGGGGCTGCTGGTCACTACGGATTGATTTCAACGGACAATCGAAAATTCTGGTAACCCAGCATCGCTCAACTACTCATCTATTTGAAGGACCGTGTAATGTCAGACCCAGCCACCCCTGTTAATAAATCCATGGATCGTAATGATCTGTTCGCGCCCGAAGCACGCCCCACGGTGCAGGCGATTCACCAGCTCATCCGCGATATGTACGCCAATGATGTCACGATGACCAGTTGGTATGGTTCTCTGGATAAACCCAATACCGGCGTTGGCATGGATAATCGCGGACCTGACTACCAGAAACTGCCCGATGCGGTGGATGATGAGCGCATCCCCTGGTTTTTATACTGGGAAATCGAGTGGATCGTCCGCCAATTCAAGGGAAAACTGGGCAAAGGCGTGCGCGTGCTCGATGCAGGCGGAACTTCGTCGCTGTTCAGCTTTTATCTGGCCAGCCTGGGCTGTGAGGTTCACTCCATCGATATCAACCCGACCTTGATCAAGAACAGTAACAAGGTCGCTGAGAAAATGGGCTGGTCCTTGCATGCCTACGCCATGGATATCAGTCGCCTGGAGTTCAACGAAGGGTTTTTTGATCACGCATTCAGCATCTGCGTCTTTGAACATCTGGATTTTTACCTCAAGCAGCGCGCGTTTGTCGAATTCCATCGAACGCTCAAACCCGAAGGGCAGGTGGGCATTACGTTTGATTATGACAACCCCGCTCCCTATGTCTTTGACTGCATGGCGTTTGATGATCGTTATCGCAATCAGCTCAATAACCCCAAGCGCGTCAAGGAAGTGTTTCTGGCCAACGGTTTGTTCGATCTGGTTGGCAATCAGGAGTTCATTGACAACGGTCTGCGCTATCTCTCGCCACCGGTGGAGGCGCACGTGAAACATCCGCGCGACTATTCCTTTGGCGCTCTGGTGATGAAGCGGCGTGAATTGTGGTAGTCAGCAGCCTGGTTGCGGCTGAATCGAGTCTTGTTGCCGCTGTAACCGAATAACAGCGCAACTTTTCCGCATCGGCGGCATTGATCGGCCCTGTGCATCCGTGGTGCGGTCATGGTGTGGTGCAACAGAGCTGCTGATGCGACGGATACCCGGATATGAAGGTTACCCGCCAACAATTCGAGGCCCTGGCGCTGGAGCAGATCGACCTGCTCTATCGCGTGGCTCGCCGCTTGGCGCGTGATCCTCATCGGGCTGAAGATCTGGTGCAGGAAACGTATGTTCGCGCCATCGGGGCTTGGGAAAGTTTTGATCTTCAGGCGCACGGAATTAAACCGTGGCTGCTGCGCATTTTGCACAATCTGCATTACAGCCAGTCCTTGCGCGATCGGCGTCATCCCGTTGCAGTCGAGCCCGATCATCTGGATGCTGCCAGCGCAGTTGAATCGACTGCCCTGGATCAATTTGACCCCGACTTGCTCGATCAGAACGTCGCCAGTGCCCTGAACGATCTGCCGGGGGAATATCAGAACGTGCTGATGCTCTGGGCGATTGACGGCCTGAGCTATAAAGAAATCGCTCTGGCGGTGGATATCCCCATCGGCACCGTCATGAGCCGCCTGCACCGAGCCAGACAGAAATTATCGGACCAACTCAAAACCTACGCTAAATCAGAGGGGATCATTCGGAAATAATTTCTCCGTGACGATTGTTTACCCGTTGGAGCACAGATATTTCCACCCGATGAGTGAACTATAAAACAATATCGGTGGATCAATTTAACCCAGTAATTCATTGTTTTTCAGGATTTTTTGACTGTGAACGCCTCACAACCCTCTGAATTTCACGATCCGCTGCTTCAACAAGCCGTACAAAGTGCTTGGGGCAGCGAAAAAGCGCCGGCCGGACTGACGGATCGCTGTCGCGCGGCGATGAAATCGATCGATTCCGCACAAATCAGCCCCGCCCCTCTTCGCCTGCTTCAACCCACCACCGCAACTCAACCTGTTACAAATGCAAAAAATTCTCTTCGCGCCAGTCTCCCACGCTGGGGCGGCTGGGCGATTGCAGCAGCGGTTCTGCTGTTTATTGGTGTAACGGGTTCCCTGTTTTATAAAAACCTGTCCAGCCTTGGTGGAGAAAAGGCAACGATCGCCGGTGGCATTCCAGTCAGCTTTATTCAGGATGTCATCGGCACCCACGACTACTGCAGCACGTATAAGATGGAGCAACATCACAACGTAAATTGCCCCAAGGATGATTTCTGGCAGATCAAACAACAACTGGAAGCCGAGCTGGGATATCCCATCTGGTCAACGCCGGTGGCTGGTTGGGAGTTTTGCGGAGCTTCGCGATGCTACGCCGGCGCCGACCGCCAGCAGTGCAGCCACCTTCTTTTCTGCAAACCCGACCACAAGCAGCAGACCCTGTCTGTCATTTCCATCGCTTATAACGACCCCAATACGCTAAAAGCGGATGAAATGTTCGCGGAGCAGATTCAGCATCACCCGGTTGTCGGATTTATCGAAGGAAAACAAATGTATTGCCTAGTCGGCCATGATCCGGACGACGCGCTCTCATTGGATGAACTCCGCGCTGCGGCCAAGACCTACCGCCACAATCTCCACGACCAACTCCCCATTGCAACACAGCCTCTGTTCATTCAGCCCAGCCACGAACCCAATGCCCCGCCGGTTCATCTGGCTGCCTCGTCCATCGCCACCCACTGATTTTTCACCTGCTGCTGGCAAGTACATACACACATAATTACACCCCGCTGTTTTGCCTCTTTTCGTGCAACACTTTACCATAGCCCACCATGTCCGATTCGACCGCCAGCACCACAACTGCCCCCTCCGCGCCGACTGCTTCTTCCAGCGGTGTCAAGGAGACGATCGAATCCATTCTAATCGCTTTTATCCTCGCCTTTATTTTCCGTGCTTTCATTGTTGAAGCCTTTGTAATTCCCACCGGATCAATGGCACCAACCCTGCTTGGGGCGCATGTCCGCGAAACCTGTCAGGACTGTGGTTGGGTTTACGATGTCAACGTTTCCAGCCCCACCAACCAGACCAGCGACGACCCCCAGGTTCCCCCCTATCTCTCGCAGGCGTCCCAAAGCCTCTGCCCCAACTGTGGTTATATCAACGAATCGCCGCGCGGCACGCCCGTACGCTACGGCGACCGTATTCTCGTGTTGAAATATCTGGATACACTTAGAAGTTTTGGTCTGATTGACTACCCACACCGCTGGGATGTGATTGTCTTCAAAGCACCGTTCAAAGCCCCTTATCAGCAAAACTACATCAAACGGCTGGTTGGCCTTCCCGGCGAAAGCGTGTTGATCCTGGACGGCGATATTTACACCGCGCCAGTCCACGCGACCGACATCAACCAATTTCACATTCAGCCCAAAACCGAGGAAGCGCAAACCGCTCTTTGGCGCATTATTTACGACAACGATCATCTGCCGCGCGGGTTGGGATCAGGCCGGACGGCTGGCCTGGCGTCGCGTGGTTTCAATCAACCCTGGAAAGTACGCAGCGGCGATAGCTGGCAGCTCACTCACGACGCCAAACCTGCCCGCCAGTTCACCTTCGATGGCGCTGACCAGACCGGCGTCATCTATTTCGATCGTGACGCCAACCGCCCTGACGATCGTGATGAGTTCAATTATCCGTTGACCGACTGGCTGGCGTATGACTTCAGCGATACCGGCTATCGCCGCTCCCTTCGCCCTTACGTCAGCGACTTGAAACTCGATCTTTATTACACCCGCCAATCAGGATCAGGCCCGTTGGAATTGCGCCTGACCAAGCGCGACGACACGTTTGTAGCGCAGATCACCACCGATGGCGTGCGATTGCTGCGCCGCAGTGCTCCGGGGCACGAACAGATCCTTTCTGAATCCTCCCAGCCCCTGTCAGCCAACCGTACGGTTCATCTCCAGTTCAGCAATTGTGATTACGTCGTCAAACTTAAAATCGATGACCAGACGGTGCTGCAAACCACGCCCGCCCAATACGCCCCGGACACGGCCCGCCTGCTCAGCGAATTTCACGCCGGCCTGACGGCTCCGGCTCCGATGGTGGAAATCGCCGCCAGCAACCAGCAGGCGCAGATTCAACATCTATCACTCTGGCACGACATTTTTTACATTAACCAAAGCAATTCCCACAGCCTGTTGTGGGCGGTTCCCAGCCAGTTCCCCAACCATGTCGTTCATCTGAATGACACCCCCGGACGCGAAGAATATTTTGTGCTGGGCGATAATTCCCCCATCAGTTGGGACGCCCGTTACTGGTCGGATCCGGTCAGCCTGCCGGCTGAGGATTTGCCTCTGGTCGAAGCCGGACGGGTTCCCCAGCGGTTCCTGCTCGGTCGCGCGTTCTTTGTCTACTGGCCCGCGGGATATGCGTTCCTACAAGGCAGCCCTGCCCTTGTACCCAACTTCGGCGAGATGCGCTTTATTCACTGAACCAGCCGCCGACGCTGGATGAAGCAACGTTTCATCTATCCAGCCAAACCATCGCCAATCGAGGCAAGCTCCATTGGTCGCTGCTCTCAAAAATAAATGGGGGAAACAGCGGGAGACGGGACTCGAACCCGCAACATCTAGCTTGGAAGGCTAGAGCTCTACCATTGAGCTACTCCCGCGCATCAAAGTCACGGCAAGCACCTGCGCTGCAAGCACCGCGCCACCTGGAATCACGCGCAATCAATCCCATCACGCTGATTCACTGCCGCAGCGCGTCATGGAAACACCCACCAGCCGCGCCTCTGCCCGCTCAGCCGATGATTACTTGGTTGCCGTTTTCTGGAACGAATAAGTTCCCCCGAACTTACGGGCAAACTTATCCAGACGACCGGCAGTATCCACAAACTTCTGCTTACCCGTAAAAAACGGATGGCATTCCGAACAGATATCGACATTAATTTTGGCACTGGTGCTGCGCGTGACAAAGGTGTTACCACAGGCGCAACGAACCGTGCATGTCTGATAGCGGGGATGAATCTTGGTTTTCACGTTTACTACTCCTTGCTTCCGATCGTGCGACCTGGCCACAAGCGTCAGTCGTCAGCCGGAAGATGATTATCAATCTGATCGATCAACGGCAGAATCATCCTCGACACCACGCCCGCTAATACGGGCACAACGCCAGATCATCCTGCCAGAATCAAGCAGAACACTGTACTCATCTTTTCAGTCAGATTCAACCACCACCTTCATTACACGCCCTATTTATTGAATTATTGCCAATTGATCGGGCATTAAAAATGCCTCGTCGCCCCCGCGTCCGTTCAGTTCATATCTTGTTATCTGAGCAGGAATTCGATCAATCTCATCTCGTGAAAATCATGGCGATACGAAAATGTCCAAAACTTCACAAACCACCTCATCAGCGCGTACAATAACTGCTGTTAAATTTTCAACTCTATTTCCACAGCACGGGAGTGTGATTATGTCGTCCGATCATGTTGCGATTGAATCGTCTCTGCAGGAGAACCGTTTATTTCCCCCGTCCGCGCAGTTCAGTGCTCAGTCGCATATCAAATCGCGTCAGCAGTATGAGCAGATGTATCGTCAGTCGATTGATGATCCCGACACCTTCTGGGGCAATGTCGCCAAGGAGCTGAGTTGGTCGCGCCCATGGGACAAGGTGCTGGACTGGAAAAGCCCCTACGCCAAGTGGTTCGTCGGCGGACAGACCAACATGGCCGTCAACTGCCTCGACCGTAACATTGAGCGCGGCTTGGGTGATAAAGTCGCCATTCTCTGGGAAGGCGAACCGCTAGCCCAGGGCAAATCCCCCGAAATCCGCCGGATCACCTATCGTCAGCTTCATCAGATGACCAATCGCTTTGCCAATGGTCTGCGCAAGCTGGGCGTAAAAAAGGGGGATCGCGTCACCATCTACATGCCCATGGTTCCCGAAGCTGCCGTCGCCATGCTCGCCTGTGCCCGTATCGGTGCACCGCACAGCGTCATCTTCGGCGGTTTTTCCTCCCAGGCGATTTCTGACCGTGTGATCGATGCCCAGTCGCAATATCTGATTACATCCGACGGCGGCTGGCGGCGCGGCAGTGTTGTTGAACTCAAGAAAAATGTTGATGAGGCGTTGACCAAGACCGACCTCATCAAGAAAGTGATCGTTCTCAAACATACGGGTCAGCAGATCCCCTGGATCGAAGGTCGCGATGTTGACTGGAAGGATGTCATTGATGGCGCATCGGATCAGTGCGCGGCCGAACCGATGGACAGCGAAGACCTGCTCTATGTGCTCTATACGTCAGGATCAACCGGAAAACCCAAGGGTATCATCCATACCACCGGCGGTTACATGGTCGGTTGCTATCTGACCACCAAATACACGTTTGATCTGCACGACAATGATGTTTACTGGTGCACCGCTGACATCGGCTGGGTGACGGGCCACTCCTATGTTGTCTACGGGCCTTTGTGTAACGGCGCAACCACCTTCATGTACGAGGGAGCGCCAAACTTCCCCGATTTCAGCCGTTTCTGGGACATCATCGAGCGTCACAAAATTACGATTTTCTACACCGCCCCCACCGCCATTCGCGCATTCATGAAAGCCGGCCGCGAACTGGTCGACAAGCACGATCTGTCCAGCCTGCGCGTACTGGGTAGTGTGGGCGAACCGATCAACCCCGAAGCCTGGATCTGGTATCAGCAGGTCATCGGCCACGGCAAATGCCCGATTGTCGATACCTGGTGGCAGACCGAAACCGGTTGCATCATGATCACGCCATTGCCCGGTGTCACCGCCACCAAACCGGGCACGGCAACGCTGCCGTTTTTCGGAATCGATGCCGCCGTGGTCGATCGCACGGGCAAGGAATTGCCGCCCAATCAAGGTGGCTTGCTGGTGATGCGCAAACCCTGGCCCAGTATGCTCCGTGGCATTTTCAATGACCCGGATCGCTACGTCCGCCAGTACTGGAGTGACGTACCGGGATGCTATTTCAGCGGTGACGGCGCCCGCCGCGATTCGGACGGTTACTTCTGGATCATGGGCCGCGTGGACGACGTGCTCAACGTCTCAGGCCACCGCCTGGGCACGGCTGAAATTGAAAGCGCCTTGGTGTCGCATGAGGCTGTGGCTGAAGCAGCCGTGGTCGGCGTACCGCATGAAATGAAGGGGCAGGGCGTGGCCGCCTTTGTCACCCTCAAAGCTGGCTACCATGCCAGCGACGACTTGAAGAAGCAGTTGCTAAACACCGTCGTCAAAGCCATTGGCGCTATTGCCCGGCCGGATCAGATTCGCTTTTCCGAGGCGCTGCCCAAGACGCGCTCAGGTAAAATCATGCGGCGTCTGCTCAAGGAGCTGGCTGGCACGGGCGATGTCAAAGGCGATGTGACCACGCTGGAGGATTTCAGCGTGATTGCCCGTCTGAAGGAGTCCGACGAAGGCTGATGGTTGATTCAGCGTTCCAGTCGATCCGTGCGCTGGCTGATCATGAGCAATAATCGGCGCTGATGAGCGCACGTCACGCGCACGGTGGTATCGTCTGATGCAGCGATCCGACGCGGTGATTGCACTTTCGTCGGCACTGCCACAGTACTGTTGCCGTACACTCAGACGGATCGATTGGTTGGTTCGGATCAGAGGTGAGGGTTATGCCATGAAACGGATCGTGGTGACCGGTGGCCCGGCTGCCGGCAAGACTTGCATTACCAGCAAGCTCGCCAGCGATCAGCCGCAGCGCATTGTTCGTGTACCCGAAGCGGCAACGCAGGTCTACGAACTTTTGCGCACGCGCTGGGATCAGCTCGAACCCGCCGGGCGTCGTCTGGTGCAACGTAAAATCTATGATCTCCAGCGCCAGCAGGAAGCTGAGCTGGCGATGAACGCCGGCGAAAAAATCCTGCTGCATGATCGTGGCACGATCGATGGCGCTGCCTATTGGCCCAACGGTGCGGATGATTACTGGTCGGCCCTGAACACCACGATGGCTGATGAAATCGCGCGCTACGATGCGGTGATCTGGTTGGAGAGCGCCGCGGCGGTGGGGTCGTATGACGGTGAACAATCCAACCCCCATCGCCATGAAGATGCGCAAACCGCCATCGTCACCGGTGATCTGTTGCGGCGGCTATGGGGTGAGCATCCCCGTCTGTATCTTGTCGCTGCCACGCCACGGCTGGAAGACAAACTCAGCCGCGTCGAACAAATTCTCGATTCCCTGATGCCGCAACACAATTGATCTGCGGCCAGATGCGGGACAATCAGCCTTTGAGTGCGTAAACTGGATCGACCGGAAACAAGTGGATTTGGAGGTGTACCATCGCTCCGCGGACTCGTAAAAGCTCATCCAAAAACAAATCTGACCCCGCCCGCCCTGCGGCCATGAATTTTGCCATCGCCGCCGCCCGCATGGCTGCTCACACTCACTGCCGCCAGGTCATGGTCCTGGATGTGCGCGGGCTTTCGCCTGTGGCTGATTTTTTCATCATCGCCACCGGCACCAGCCCCCGCCAGATGCGCAGCGTCTGCGACGACATCGACGAACTGGCGCATCAGCACAATTACAAATTACTCCATCACGCCGGTCTGGACAGCGAATCCTGGGTGGTCGCGGATTATGTCGAGGTCATCGTACACGTTTTCAGCGCCGAGGCCCGCCAGTTTTATGACCTGGAAGGTTTGTGGGGCGACGCCAAGCTCGTCTCCTGGGAAGACCCGACAACCCCGACCGACGCCGCCAGCCGGTAAGGCCTGAATACGAACGGCACACGCAGTTACGCGCAATTGCGCCAAGTCATCGCCGCATCACGCGCCGAACGTGCACAAACACCGGCCGGTCGCACCCGATTGACCAACTTGCCCATGCGCTCAGGCAACACCAGCCCCGTGACATTTCTTGTACTTCTTACCGCTGCCGCAGGGGCATGGATCATTCCGGCCCACCTTGGGCGTTTGACGAACGATCGTCTTGACAACCGCAGGCGCCGATTCCTGATCCTGGGCGCTGGATGTATTCGTCTGCGCTTCTCCCGGCGTGGCCAGCCCTTCAACACCATAACCCGCCACTTCCTGATGTGTCGCCGATGTCACCTGATAAGCACTGCGCCGCGCCGGTTCCTGCTGTGCAACATTCAGCCGCACCTTGAAGATGATGTCCGTCACCTTGTCACGGATACCCGAAAGCATCTGCTGGAAATATTTATACCCTTCCTGTTTGTAGGCAATGCGCGGATCACGTTCCGCAAAGGCCTGCAGACCGATACCGCTCTTGAGCGCATCCATCGCATACAGGTGATCCTTCCACGCCTGGTCAAATATCTGAATCAGCACCGCCTGCTCCAGACTGGTCAGCTCCAGGCGCAGCACCTGCTGGCCGCGCGCCAGTAAAAGCCCGCGCAGGTTCGCACCCTCTGCTGCAGCATCCTTCGCTGGTTTATGCCGCCCGGTGCGCTGCTGATCCTGCTGATCATCACCATCCTGTCCGCCTTGCAGATCAGCCAGGGTGAACCGCGTGCCAAAACGCTGATTGAACAGCGTGACTGCCTGCGCCTGATCCGCCCCGGCCGCGCTCACGATGGTGTCAATATCCTGTTCCAGTTTACCCTGACGCAGATACTGCTGCTGATAACCAAGCAATTGATCTCGCAGACTTAGCGCATCGCGCCCCTGCAATTCCTCCAGCGTCAGGTCAACATTCCATTTAGCTTTGATCCAGCCGCGCAGTTGGTTGAGCACATACGGATCATCCGCCGCGGCAACTCCGCCAAAAACCATCGCTAGAACATGATCAATCGGGTAACTCAATTCACGTTCGTGATAGACCTGGCGCGCCTTTTCTTCGATCAGCGCAATAATCTGATCGGCGGGTTTGTTGATCCCGCGGCCAGGATCGACCACCAGTTGCTCAGGCGCAATGTCAATGCCGAATTTGTCGTGCGCCCATCCAGCCAGCTCCCGCTGGGCATAAAGCGGCTCCAGATATCGCATCAACCCCCCACAGTCACGCTGATTGATCTTTTCGACCGCTGAATCGATCAACGGATCACGCAACTGCTGGGGCGTCATCGAGCGAATTTCGCTGGCTTTGATCTCCACGCCATATTTGCTTTGCGCCCAGCCCACCAAACCTTTGACATCCCAATCCGTCGAATCCTCATCGCTTTCGCCGGTAAACTCGCCCAACGTGGAGGTGATGTTCTGTTTGGCATCGTTGCGGGCATGACCCTTGATGTAATCCTCCAGATCCAGCGGCTCACGCATGCCCTTGAGATCTTCGGTGTCGATGTTCACATCAAAATTGGTGCGCGCCCACTCCGCAATCGAAGCCGCCACATAATCCTGGGTAACGTATTTCTCCACCGCATCGGCAATCGATGCGCCGATCATGTCCCAGATGATCTGATCCACCTGGCGGCCTTCCAGAACCTGCTGGCGCAACCCGTAAAAATGCGTGCGCTGATGATCCATCACCTCGTCATAATCCAACAGACTCTGGCGGCCCAGATAATGACGTTCCTCCACTTTCTTCTGGGCGCGCAAAATACCCTTGCTGATCCGGCGGTCTTCAATCGCCTGGCCTTCTTCCATACCCAACCAGCCCAGCACCTTGATCGTCCAGTCGTTCATGAACATCGCCATCAGCGGGTCCTTCAGACTGACAAAAAAGCGCGATGAACCCGGATCGCCCTGCCGGCCTGAACGACCGCGCAACTGGTTGTCGATGCGGCGTGAAGTATGCCGCTCCGTTCCGATCACATGCAGCCCGCCCACCACCGGCGCGCCGCTGGTCAGTTGCATCACACCATCCAGCGGATCATCCCTCCCGATCTCCGTCACCTTGCCGCTCTTGCGCTGCTTGATTTTCGTCTTATCGCCGTCCTTGTCTGACTGGATTTCCCAGAACGCCTCCTGGGCTGGTTTAATATCCGTGCCGCGCCCGGCCATATTGGTGGCGATGGTCACATTGCCCACCAGCTCGCCGTGCGCATTGACATGCTGCTGACCGGCCAGGGTGACGATCTGCGCCTCACGCTCGTGCTGCTTGGCGTTGAGCACTTCATGATCAATTCCGTATTTGCGCTTGAGCATCTGCGAAAGCATTTCGCTTTTTTCCACGCTGGTTGTACCCACCAGCACCGGTCGGCCAGCCTCGCTGTACGTTTTGATCTCCTCGATAATCGCGTTCCATTTTTCGGCCTCGGTGCGATAAACAAGGTCTTCGCTGTCGCGGCGGATCACCGGACGGTTGGTCGGGATGTTGACCACCTCCAGGTGGTAAATCTTCATGAATTCTTCACTCTCGGTCATGGCGGTACCGGTCATGCCCGCCAGGCCCTTGTACAACTTGAAGAAGTTCTGGAGCGTGATGGTGGCCAGTGTCTGCGTCTCCTGCTTGATCGGTACGCGCTCCTTGGCTTCCACCGCCTGGTGCAGGCCATCAGACCACTGCCGACCCACCATCTTGCGGCCGGTATATTCATCAACGATCACCACTTCCATCTCGCCGCTGCGCTGACCGGGTTCCACCACGTAATCCTTGTCGCGCTCATACACCACGTGGGCGCGCAGCGACTGTTCCATCAAATGCGGCCATTCCATGTTGTCGCCGACATAAAAGCTGCCCACGCCGGCGGCTTCCTGCGCGGCGGTAATGCCTTCGTGTGTGAGTTGTACGCTTTTACGATCAAGCTCAACTTCGTAATACTGGGTCAATCCCTCCTTTTTCGCCTCGGCATCGGCCAGTTGCTGCTGCGCTTTATTCACGCGCTGGCGGGCGGTCTCCTTGTCTTCGCGGCTGCGGGCATTTTCCTCATCGCCCTGGGCGGCCTTGATGGCACGCATGGCTGCATCGACCTCTTTTTCCACCGCATCCCACGGACGATTCAGCTCCAATACCTTGCGCGCAACGGCATCGGCTGCCCGATATTTTGGCGCATCATCATGTGCCGCACCGCTGATAATCAATGGTGTGCGCGCTTCGTCGATCAGGATCGAGTCCACCTCGTCCACGATGGCAAAATCCAGCGGCCCCTGCACCTGCAGCTCCAATCGTTCTTTCATATTGTCGCGCAGATAATCAAACCCGAACTCGCTGTTGATCCCGTAGGTGATGTCGCACTGATACGCCTCCTTGCGACCCTGCCCGCCCGGATCCATCTGCTGCTGAATATAGCCAACCGTAACCCCCAGATTTTCAAACGCCGGCGTCACCCACAGCGCATCGCGGCGCACCAGATAATCATTCACCGTCACCACATGGCAATGCTGGCCTTCCAGCACCTTCATGAAACACGCCAGCGGCGCAACAAACGTCTTGCCCTCACCGGTCGCCATTTCCGCAATCTTGCCCTCATACAACACCAATCCACCGATGATCTGCACATCAAAACAGCGGGCACGGAACGGCGGGCGGCTGTCCGGGTAGAGTTTGCGCACCGCATCGTACAGCTCCTGCGGAATCGCCACCTGGCGATAACTTTCGCCATTCTGAATCATCCGCTGCTGCACCTGGTCATAAATGTTCAGCGTGGCATCATCGAACTGATCCGGGTCAAAGTTCTGGTCAGGATTAAAAATTTCCCGAATGCCGATATGGCGGTCCATCGACTCGCGGATAATGGCAAAGGCTTCCGGCTGAACCTGCTGTGGGGTTATTTTGCCCTGGCGGATCTGCTCGCGCAGCTCCTGGGTGCGCTGACGCAGCTCAGCATCGGTCCGGCTGGAAACCTCTTGTTCCAGTTGATTGACCTGCTGCACGATGCGCGAATAGCGCTTGATCAAACGTTCATTACGCGAACCAAAAACTTTGGTGAGTGCTTTACCGAAAACGGCCATGATAAATTCCGCTCAAAACAGACGACAATGAAATTGACAGACGCATTGATACTGCCGGTGCGCCAGTTCTGCTTGATTGATCCAGTTTGGGGCAGGGCAGTTGTAAGAAAGGGCTTTAAACCAGTGGTGGCGGCAGGCGGAACCAGTACGACGGCATGGGCATACGATGAATATGCGCCTGGTTCACCGCCACCTCATCACGCTCAACTCCGGCGGAAAACTCGTGACGCTGCTGGCGCAGCGCCGTGGCGGGAATAATCTGACGCAAGTTGCGGGTCAGGCGGCTGCTCAAGCGCCGGGCGGTCTGGGCGATCTGTGGGCGCAGCACCGGTGCCGCCGTCGTGGCGATGCGATCCGCCGCCAGCGCTGCCGCCAGCAGGATCACTGCAATTATCTGGTGCCGTTTACACATCGTGAACTTGAATCAAACCGCTCAGACTACACTCGATTTACGACTGGAGTCAAGGATTTGTTCGTGCAAATTGCTGTATTTTGCGAATTCCTGCCCGCGTCTAAACGAAGAAAGGGCGATCCCTGGTTAAGAATCGCCCTTCCCGGTTTATCCCGCTGTCAGCGGTTATTGCACTAAACTCAAAACACTCGTGGGCAACTGATTCGCCGTCGCCAGAACCGCAGTATTGGCCTGCACCAGAATCTGGGCGCGGGTCATTTCCGACGTTTCCTGGGCGAAATCGGTGTCACGAATCTTGCTCTCCGATGCCACCACATTTTCCAGGGCAATCGAGAGACTGTTGACGTTGCTGTCCAGCACGTTCTTCTGGAACGCACCCAGACGGCCGCGCAGATCAGCCACCTGTTTGATCGCCTTGGTCAAAATCTTCTGGGCCGCAACCGTGTTACCCGACACCAGCGAAGAATCGCCGCCGCTGGCCAGTTCCGACAGGTAACCGGTCACTTCATCACCCAGCTGGGTTGTCGTCACACTGGTAACGCCAATGTGATACTGCCCCTGCCGGTTGACTTCCGAACCAAGCTGGAACTTGGCTCCGCCGCCGGTGATGGCAAAGGTCTGATCGGTATTGAGCGTCTGGGCAAAAGAGTTGGACAAGGTCAACTCGATATCCATGTTGCCCGTGCGCAAGGTGGCGACGGTCCCGCGCACATCAGCCTTGGAACCGTTGATATTCACCTCGGCATCAACGCCGGAATCCTGACCATTGAGGAAACTGCCCTTGAGCGTCTTGACGGAAACAAACTGATCCGATCCAAACGCCGTGGAGTTGAAAACCAGATCCGAACCACTCACGTAGGCGCTGACACCGGTGGCATCGCGCAGCGCCGTGACCGCCAGGGCCACCGAGCTGGTCGTGGTTCCAGCCGCGAACGTCAACTGTTCGGTACCAGCATTGCCGGCGATTGAAACCGTCACGGCACTGGTTCCCACGGTCGCTCCATTGAACAGCATCTGGCCCAGCTCAGCTGAGGCCGTCACGGTGACCGTGACGTTCATCGCTGCTTTGTCGGGCAGTTTGGCTGAGAAGATTTTGGCTGTGCTGATGGCGCTGGCTGCAACGCCACTGGTGGTGTAATCCAGCGAGCCATTGAGCAATTTCACGCCGTTGAACTGCGTGGTGTTGGAAATACGGTTGATGCTGTTGAGAATCGCGTCAACCTGAAGCTGGTTGGCCTGAATTTCCTGCGGGCTTAGCGCTCCTTCGTTGGCTGCTTCATTGGTCAAAGACTGCACTTCCAGGAGCAATGCGCTGACTTCCGACAGCGCTCCCTCAGCCGTGCTGATGACGTTGTTGGCGCGCTGCGAATTGTCAATCGCCTGACGAATGCCACCGATTTCACTGCGCAGCGTTTCGCTGGCAATCAGGGCCGCCGGTGCATCCTTGCCACTGTTGATCCGCAGTCCGCTGGACATGCGCTGCAGACTGGTGGCCAGTGAAGCCTGGTTGCGATCCAGACGATTGCGGGCTTGTAACGACGAGATATTGGTATTGATTCGACTCATAGTATCCTCCGTGATACGGAAAATTAATTGCCTCGGACATCCGTGCCCGGGTGCATAAAACCACTGTTACCGATAAACCTTGGGTTGCCGGCTCAGCTCCATATGTAATACATTAAAACTGGATACGATCACCGCTTCCTGACGGTCATCGCCTGCTGGTCAACCGGATGAAACATATTTTACCAAACACAAGCCGGCGCTCCGCCGGCGCGAAGATGTGGATTGAAGGGGTGACGAACCTCCTTGTTCGAGTATCGCGGCCAACGAATCCGTTCGCTGGTCGGTCGTGTCCACCATGGCCTGCATGGGGCACGAACATGCTTGTCGAAGATCAATTCGGCCAAACAATCGCGCAAACTTGAACATCCTGCCCGCGCAGCAACTGCGCCGCCAATGCTTCCAATAATAACGATGCTGGCCGGCGACCAACCCCGACGGGCAATTTTTGCGCTGCTGGAATCATTTTTTTCACATCCACTGCCGTCGAATCCATTGGATCAGCGCCAATGTCCGATAACCGCCCTGCCGGTGCTGCAAATCGACATCCCGTAATCGACATTTGGCGTCCATCGACGGTCTCGTTATCATTCCGCGATGCTCCACAATGAAGTCATCGCGATTCTCGACTTCGGTTCACAGTACGCCCAGCTCATTGCGCGCCGCGTGCGCGAAGCGGGCGTCTATTCTGAATTGGTCCGACCTGACATCACGCTGGATCAACTGCGCAAGTTGAATCCCAAGGGTCTGATCTTCTCCGGCGGGCCAGCCAGTGTTTATGAACCGGGTGCTCCCAAGTGTGATCCGCGCATTTTTGAACTGGGCGTGCCCGTCCTGGGCATCTGCTACGGTATGCAGATCGGTGCCCAGCTTCTGGGCGGACAGGTCAAACCCGCCAGTGCCCGTGAATATGGCCGCACCAAGCTGACCGTGATCGAAAACGATGCGCTGGTCAAAACGCTGCCGCAGGAAACCACCGCCTGGATGAGCCACGGCGACCAGATTCATGAGCTGCCCGATGATTTTATCGCCATCGCCAAAACGCCCACCTGCCCCTACGCCGCTGCCCGTCACCGCACCCGCCCGTTTTACGGCGTTCAGTTTCACCCTGAAGTCACCCACACACCGCGCGGCGAAACCATTTTCCGTAATTTTCTCTATGAGATCTGTCACTGCAGCGGCAAGTGGACGATGGGCAACTTCGTCGAGCAGGCGGTTGCCACCATTCGCCAGCAGGTCGGCAGCAACAAAGTGATCTGCGGTCTGTCTGGCGGGGTTGATTCATCCGTCGCCGCCGCACTGATCCACAAAGCCATCGGCGAACAACTGGTCTGCATCTTTGTTGATAACGGCTTGTTGCGTAAACATGAGCAACAGCTCGTCGAAAACACCTTCCGCGGGCATTTCAAGATCGATCTGCGCCTGCATGACGCCAGCCAGGCGTTTTTGCAACATCTCCGCGGTGTGACCGATCCGCAGGAGAAACGCAAAATTATCGGCGCCCAGTTCATCGAAGCCTTCAAGCGTGAAGCCGCCAACATTCACGACGTGCGCTTTTTGGCACAGGGCACGCTTTATCCGGATGTCATCGAATCAGGTCATGGTTACGCCGGTACCGCTGCCAACATCAAACTACACCACAATGTCGGCGGTCTGCCCGAACAGCTCGGGTTTGAGCTGGTCGAACCCTTGCGCAATCTGTTCAAGGATGAAGTGCGCAAAGTCGGTGAAATGCTCGGCTTGCCCGAAGAAATTGTCTGGCGTCACCCCTTCCCCGGCCCGGGGCTGGCCGTGCGGATCATCGGTGAGATCACCGAAGAGCGGCTGAAGATTCTGCGCGATGCCGATGAGATTGTCATCGAAGAACTATACGCCAATCATCTTTATCGCAAGACCGCGCAGGTTTTTGCGGTGCTGCTGCCCATCGGCACGGTCGGCGTCATGGGCGATGCCCGCAGCTACGACAGCGTAATCGCCATTCGCGCCGTTGAAAGTCAGGATTTCATGACCGCCGACTGGGCCAGAATCCCCTACGATGTCCTGGCGACCATGAGCAACCGCATCATCAATGAAGTCCGCGGCGTCAATCGCGTCGTTTACGACATCAGCACCAAACCACCAGCGACGATCGAGTGGGAATGATTCCGCGTCTGGCACAGCCAGGCACCTGATGGCATGAAATGCCGCTAAGCCCGCGTAATTGCGGGCTTTTTTTTGTTTGTGTTTGGCACGATCTGGCAACGGGAGGAAG
>JADLCB010000016.1 GCA_020847375.1 Phycisphaerales bacterium
CCTCGATCAACATCAGATCATGCTTTTGCGCCAGTTGTTCCAGTTCGCGCATGCCGCCGGGATGTCCGAAACAATCCACCCCGACAATGGCGCGCGTGCGTCGTGTGATGGCTTGTTCGACCTTGCTTAGGTCGATGTTGAGTGTCTGCGGGTCAATATCGACAAACACCGGTTTGGCCCCGACATACAAAATGCAGTTGGCGCTGGCGACGAATGAAAACGGCGTGGTAATCACTTCATCGCCCGGTTTAATGCCAGCCGCCAAAACCGCCAGATGCAGACCGCTGGTTCCCGAATTAACCCCGACACCAAACTGGCGGCCGGCGATATGGGCGCACGCCTGTTCAAAGGCTTCGATCTTCGGGCCGATGGAAAGCGTGCTGGATTGAAGCACATCCAGAACCGCAGCAACTTCGTGCTGAGTGATATCAGGCTGGGACAGCGGAATAGGTTCGGACATGAAAACTCACGGGTAAATTGACCAAAGTCAGGCGTCGGGCGGCCTTTGCATCGAAAAACAGCCGCTGGCACTGTACCATTAACCGACGAATCGTGGCTAATCAGCCCATTAAGCCGACAGACAGCTAATTTATGGTATCGACTGAGCAATATTGAACACATGAGCAACCCCGACCGCAAGAAAGATCGTTCCATCGCAGCCTTCTGGCGCGCCTGCCGCTACCTGTACCCTCACCGGAAACTGGTCATCATCTCGCTCATTTGTGCCCTGGTTGTGGGGATTGCCTTCACCAGCGGCCTGTCCGCCATGTTGCCGATTTTGCGAGTTTTGATCTACGGCGACAGCATCCAGGGGTGGGTGGATCGACAAATCGTTGAACAACGGATCGATGTCAAACTGGCTGAGGATAAGGAAGCCCTTCGCATTGTTGACGCCCGACGCGGGGGTATTGCCCAACAAGCAGGATTGAAATCCGGTGATCAGATTATCCAGGCATCCAGCACGGACCCGGCGGCGCCTACCCCATCGGCAACTGCGATCATTCCACAATTGCATACGCTGGCTGATCTGCAACTGACGAACTATCAACTGCAATTGGGTTCGGGTCAGCAACTTAACCTCTTGGCCAGGGAAGTAAGCTGGCATTTGCGCACCGGTCAGCGGCTTGCTTACCTGTTGCCAACCGATCCGGTTGCTTCAATCGCCATTGTTTTCGGCGTGCTGGCCTCACTGGCGATTTTTGGTAATTTTGTGCGATTTTTTCAGGAATACTACGGCGAAAAGGCTGCCATCCTGGCAGTGGAAGATATGCGCCGTCATTTGTATGACCACGTTCTGCATATGCCGCTGGGTTATTTTTCACTCAAGGGGACCAGCGACGCCACCAGCCGATTGGTGCAGGACGCCGGACAGTTGCAGGATGGTTTCAAGGCGATTCTCGGCAAAGCTGTGCAAGAGCCGATCAAGGCCGCATTCAGCTTCGGGCTGGCGCTGTTCTTCTCCTGGCGGTTGACACTGTTGATCGTCATCTTCGCGCCGGTCATGGTCTGGTTGATTCATACCTTCGGGAAAAAAATGCGACGGGCCAACCGCAAGATGCTGCAGGGCATCGCGCTGGTGTTGGGACAATTGGAAGGATCGCTAATCGGTATTCGTGTGGTCAAAGGCGCTGCGGCTGAACCCTACGAACGACGGCGCTACAAACAGGTGATGCGCCAAGTCGTGGGGCAGCAGATCAAGCTCAGCCGCACCGACGCCATGAGCAGCCCCATTATTGAGTCGCTTATGCTGCTGATGGTCGGGGCGATCATGCTGGCAGCAGCATGGATGGTGCTCAAATCGGGCACACTCGATCCGGGGCATTTCATCATGGTCATGGCGTGCCTGGCGGGCATGGCGGACAGTTTGCGCAAGGTAACCAAGGTTAACAACGCCCTGCAAAAATCCAACGCTGCTGCTTTGCGCATCTTTGAAATGCTGGCCGTCCCGGTGGAACGTCGCCGCAAGCCGCTGGCTGTGTCACGCAGCGCTGCGATCAACGTGGCGCCCATCGAAGGGCTGGGTTCCATCGTCGCCCCAGCACATATCGCCCAGCCGATCCAGCTCAAACCGATCCAGAACGACATTACGTTCGAGGATGTTACCTTCACCTACGCCGGTGCGGCTTCGGCTGCTGTCAACAAGGTTAATTTGACGGTGAAAAAAGGGATGAGTGTTGCCATTGTTGGCCGCAATGGCTCGGGTAAAACAACACTCTTGTCGTTGCTGCCGCGGTTTTACGATGTTGATTCCGGCCGGATTCTGATTGATGGCATCGACATTCGCCACGCCACACTGCAAAGTCTTCGTCGTCAGATCGGTATTGTCACCCAGGATGCGGTGATTTTTCCCGGCACCATCGAACAGAACATCGCCTACGGAACCGAGCTATTTGACCGCCAGCGCGTGATCGAATCCGCCCGCCAGGCGTTCGCTCATGATTTCATCATGGAAAAACCGGATGGTTATGCCACCGTTCTTGGCGAACATGGCGCGCAACTCTCCGGCGGGCAGAAGCAGCGCATCTGTATCGCCCGCGCCATCTACCGGCAAAGCCCGATCATGATCCTCGACGAAGCCACCAGCCAGATCGACGCCGAAAGCGAACATCTGATTCAGCAGGCAATCGAGCAGATCATGCACGAACGAACCACGTTTGTAATCGCCCATCGTTTCAGCACGATTCTGTCGGCTGACCAGATCGTTGTCATGGAGCGCGGCGGCATTGAGGGTATCGGCAAGCATGATGATCTGATCAATAGCTGCCCCATTTACCGCCAGCTTTATGAGCGTCAGGTTTTTACCGTCAGCGATACCCCGGCGACTGTCTGATGCCCTCCGCCCCAAGGCCGGTTCCGGTGAGAGCGTCGATAATGGCTTGAACTGTTACAAACACTGTGGGCCTGCTGCCAGGGTATAATTTTCTTGCGTTGATCCCCTTTTTGACGTTTGATAACCAACTGATGCGCCGCCGCCGAAAATCGCAACGTGAAAATGACCTGACCCGCCGCTATCTCGATGGCGGTTTTGATCATGTCGATAGCGAAACCTCCGAGCGGTTTGGCGCCCGTTCCAAACATGCCCAGCAGAATAAAATTCTGAAAACCACGCAATTGCGTGCCGGCCGGGATGCCGTGGAACAGGATTTGGCCACTCTCCCTGTGGGGCAGGTGATCCAAGTCTTCAGCCTGTTTTTGGAAGTGCAGACGCCCGACAATCGCTACCTCTGCACCGCACGCAAAACACTCAGCCGCACGACGGACAGCCAGATTGTTGTCGGTGATCTGGTGCGCCTGCGCCCCAGCGGGACAACCCACGAAACCGGACTGGCTGAGGCGACCATCGAACAGGTCCTGCCGCGTCACACCATTCTTACGCGCGCGGACAGCTTCAAGCAGCGTGATAACCATCCGATCGTCGCCAATGCCCAACAGATGTTGATCGTCGCCAGCTTGTGGGCGCCATTTGCGCGCTGGGGTTTGATCGATCGCATGTTGATCGCTGCCCAAGCCGGGAGTCTGACGCCGGTCGTCTGTCTGAATAAGATTGATCTGGCTGATAGCGATGAGCAGGCGCGTCAGCAGTGGGATATCGCCCAGCAGGCGCTGGGGCATTACCGCACGATGGGAATCACCTGTCTGCTCACCAGTGTCCAGCAGCAGGCAGGGCTTGATGAATTGCGCCAAATGCTTGCGGGGCGTGTAACCGTACTGGCCGGCCACAGTGGCGTAGGCAAAAGCAGCCTAGCCAATGCCGTTGAACCAGGGTTGAACCTGCGCACCGGCGATGTGTCGTCAATTCATCTCAAGGGCCGTCATACCACAACGTCAGCCCGACGCTATGAACTGGCCGGTGACGGAGCCATCATCGACACTCCGGGCGTCAAACTCTTTGGCCTGTGGGATGTGACCTGCGAAAACCTGGAAACTTTTTTCCCCGATATCACCGACAATACCGCCCCGCCCTGGCGGCTGCAGAGCTTCCAACGAATCAGCCAGTCACTCTAGCAAGCTGGCGTGATATCAACTGCTATCGCTTATAACCCAGCACCAGCCCGACATGCATGCCAATGCACGCCGGCAGGGCCTGATCGTTGAAATCAAAGCGGTTGGTATGCAATAACGCGGGCGCTGTTTCTGATGGTGGACAAAGCCCAACCATGAAAAAACATCCCGGGATTTTTTCCAGATAAAAGGCGAAATCCTCACCACCCATGGACGGGCGGGCAGCAGGAATGAATTGACCTTCCCCCAGAGACTGACCAGCAACACGAGCCACCAGATCGCTCATGGCTGGGTCATTCATCACAATGGGATAACCGTCGATCCAGTCGAGTGTGGCCTGACATCCGTGCGCCGCAGCGATACCTTCCATCCGCTGACGGATCATCGCGGGAACAGACCGCCGCAAATCCCGATCCACGGTTCGCACTGTCCCGGAAAATGTACATTCATCAGGAATGACGTTGTGCGCGGTGCCCGCCTGAATCTGGGCAATACTGATCACCAGCGAATCCGTTGGATCGGTCTGACGCGACACAATGCTTTGCAGCCCCAGGATCGCCATGGCCGAGGCAACCACCGGATCGTGCGTCAGATGAGGAAAGGCTGCATGCCCACCCTGGCCGCGGATCGTAATGCGTATCTGATCCATCGCCGCCAGCAATGCACCGGCCCGGGTGCTGACCATGCCGATCGGCAATATCGGCCAGCCGTGCAATCCAAAAATCGCTTCGACTTTCGGCCCCAGACGGCCGTCCAAAACACCCTGCTGAACCAGCACCCGCCCCCCGCCGCCACCTTCTTCCGCCGGTTGAAAAATCAATTTAACGCAGACATCCAACTCATTTTCAAGCTGTTTCAAAACCTCGGCAGCGCCTAAGAGGGCTGCGGTATGACCATCGTGTCCGCAGGCATGCATGACATGCCGATGTGTGCTGGCCCATGCGGCACCGGTTTGCTCCTCAATCGGCAGGGCATCAATATCGGCTCGCAAGGCAATGCACGGCTTGGCTAGATTGCCAATAGTGGCGATGGTGGCGGTTGGCGCTTCGTTGACACCGGCAAGATACGGGATTTTCAGTTCATCCAGGCGCTGACGAATAAAAGAAGCGGTTTGATGTTCTTGATATTGCAATTCAGGGATGCGATGCAGTTGCCGACGCAGCTCTGTCGCTTCGGCTGCAGCTTTTTTAATCGCAGGGATGGGACTCATAAGATCTCCACTCTAACATCAGTTGGTATCAGAGCAACCACGCCATTCGTCAAGCAGGTGATCATCGATCATCAACAGCCCTCCATGCCCACGATTGAATATGTTCTCTTATCAATGGCAAAGGGCTGCCCACTTTCGTGGACAGCCCTTTCTATTCATAAGGAGAAGGAATCAACAATTAGAAGTTGAAACCAATACCCAAGCCATAGCCGAACCCGCCATCACTGGCGCTGTCATCCAGCAGCCAATTATAGCCGATCTGACCGAAAACAAAGGTGGAGGCGTTGACATAGTACTTCACGCCACCTTCGACACCGGCCACCCAGCTCTCGTCCACGTCATCGCCATAGGTATAACCCAGCGAAGCGCCGACAAATGGACGCCACTGATCGCCGATCTGGAATTCATAGTCGATCCCGACGCCAGTAGAACCGGACCAGTCGCTGCCAATGCCTTGGACCTTATCCCAAGACAGACCTTGACGCAGGTTGACCTGCAGCGCATCGGTAAAGAAATAACCGACCTGAGCGCTGGCGCCCAAGCTGTTATTATCGAAATCCTTATCGCTGGCACCGTGGCCGTCCAGACGCAATTCCCAGTCACCGGCCTGAGGCACAGCCATCGCCAGTGAAGGCAGCAAACCAACAACACCAACAAACAGAAGCTTCCGCAACATGAGAACCTCCTTCGGTAGTTCCGTAACCCGCCGGACAACGCCGGTCGGTTGGGCAAATGCCCCGGGCTAGTGCGGCTAAGCCCGTGCGAGTACCAGATATTCTCAGGCCTCGCATAAAACGTCTACCGGACCATCCGGTGACGACAGTCAAACGAATCTGCTCGATTTCTCGATTCAGTCCGTAATTTTGCTAACACTGTGATAACCGCAAACCGCTAAACTCACAATAGTTAACCTATATCGAATATCGGTACTGGTTCAACAATAGGGTTAACATTTTTCAGTGTCAACCCGCTTATTTAGTGCCCAAAACCATAATTTTTTAGTCAAAAATCAGATTCCAATCGACCTGACCTGCCATTCTCACCCTGGAAGGCACTTATTATCACACCTTGTCACACGTTTAGCAAATTCATCACATTTCCACCAACATGCTCTACTGCATTGCTAAAAATCGCTTGGCCAGCACCGTGAGTCGGCCGCGGAAACTGGCTGGTCCACGCCGGATGCTGGGTGGGATCGACATAACGCTCGGGGTGTGGCATTAACCCAAAAACCAGCCCGGTCTGATCACAAATACCGGCAATATCATCAACGCTGCCATTGGGATTCCACGGATATTCTCGATTGGCCGGGCTGCCATCATCGCGCACATACACCAGCGCCACACGATCGTCAGCCCACAAACCACGCAACACCGCTTCGCTGTCCGCAACAAACCGCCCTTCTCCATGGGCCACCGGTAATTCAATCTCCGCCAGCCCGCGCGTCCAGATACATTTTTGACTGCGACGAGACAGATGCACCCAGCGATCAACAAAACTGCCGCTGGTGTTGTGCGTCAAAGTACAGTTCTGTCCGTGGTTATCCGCGACCGTACCGGGTAACAACCCGGTTTTAATCAACACTTGAAACCCGTTGCAAATTCCGATGATCGGCTTGCCAGCATCGACAAACGCACGCATCGCCTCGGGCAGGTGATTCATAATCTGGTTCGCCAGAATGCGTCCGGAGCTGATGTCGTCGCCGTAACTGAAACCGCCAGGAATCGCCAGAATCTGATAGTCGTTCAGCAACCGCTTATTTTCCAGCAGCTCATTGATATGCCTGAAGCTCGCGACGGCTCCGGCGCACTCGAAAGCATGCGCCGTCTCCTGGTCGCAGTTCGTTCCAGCGGTCCGCAAAATCATTACTTTGGGCTGACTCATAATCAATTAGTTTAGGGAAACTTTCGGATCAACTCCATGATCCGGATATTTTATATTGTATCGACAATCTTGTTTTTCAATCTTTTCGCTGCATTTCCATCAAAAGATGTTACTTTCCATATAGACACACCTGGCAGGCTAAGGTTTGGCAAAACCCTGTACAACACGAATTGACAGCGCCACTTCGCGCGCCAGCCTGATGTCGCTTTGGTCAGATTTGAATGGTTGTGCCTGTTGCGCTTGCAGCTTCAATAAAATCAGCGATCCCCCCGCCTGGCTGCAGATAAAAACTTCATGAATAAAAATCGCGCCCTGGGCTGTGGTGATGACCCGCCGCCCTTGCACCGCCATGGCTGGCGCCCCATCAACCGTCATCGGAGGCAACATACTCAACTGGGCCACCGGCGAACCTGATGCAAATTGCTGATGATAATCGCGCGGCAGAACACCATTGACCGACAAAAATTCTTCCGGTGTCAAATTGCGTGGATTGGCAACGTGCTGAACTTCAAGCAGCCGCTTGGGTTGCTCGGATCGGGGGCTGCCGGCAATCACAACCGCAGCCTCATCGGCAGAATCGGATTGCACCTGCCAGCCTTCGGGAAGACGAAGCTCCAGAGTCGCTGCTCGCAGCGGCGCACCGAGCGGCACTTCCGTCGCCCGGTCGATCTGCCGTATCGTCAACCCCGCCAACCCCGTTGCCCCCAGCAATACAACCACCAAAACCACCTGCAAAAGCAGCTGGCGGCGGCTATCAGAGATACGCATGCGTTTAGCCATCTTCAATAATCAACGATACTCTTGATCAGCGCGATCGCCAAGAACCACCGCTGAAGCACCGGTCACCACCCGATTCAGCGCTGATCGCGTGACGGCGGAGCTTGATTCTGCTCATCCTGCCCGGCTTCTTTCGACAAGGCGAAGGGGCGCGGCACAAACAAAAGCACACGCTCCAGGCGTTCAGCCAGGCCGTTTTCAATCAGAAAATTAGCTCCGATGCTGGTCGGCAGACGCGAATCAGCCGATGGCGCTACCACCAGAAAACGATCCAGCGCAATATCAGCCTTCAAGTTCACATCGTACAACTGTTCGGCCTGCACATAATCAATCGTCTTACCCTCGCGCTGCCCGACAAACTCCAACTGGCGCCGCGTCGAGCGCACCACCGGACACAACACCATGCGCACCGTTCCCGGTTGACGGGGTGTTGGTTCAAAGCTGAGCGTAAAAAAGTTATAACACTTCTCGTAACTGCGGCCCACAAACTGATTGCTGACGTTGTAATAAAATAGGTCCTGCCAGAGTTGCTCCCCGCGGGCAGCAATTTCAATCGTTCGAGCCTGGCGGGCTGTATAAATTTGCTTCTGTGCCCGAACCGGTTTTCCATCGATGATCGCCTTGAAAAACGGCCATTCGCCCACGGGTGCCTCACCGACGCGCACACCATTGCGCCACAGCCGGTCCGCTGTCTCCAGATCCACCACGTGTTCATCGATGCGCTTCCAAAAATCTTCGTTGAGACTGACCGTGCCATACGGAACGAGCAGCTCCCATATTTCAAACTGGATGACCACTCCAACTGCCGCCGGCGCATCCTGTGGCACAGCTTGACCAACCGGCGGTGCTGCCTCCGGCGCTGGCGCCGTTGACTGCGTTGAATGCATTGAGTGCGTTTGCTCACCGGGCGTGGTCGGCGCACTGGCAGAGGCATTAGCCGGCGCTGCGCCATCGGGCAGCTCGCTGCGCAACGAAACTTGCTCCCTCGAACTGCCCGCCGCCTCCACCGGCTCTGCTGCTGCAAGTGACGCCCCATCCGTACCGTTACGCGCAGCGCCACCGCTGATCTCCTGGCATCCCCCCAACCCAAGCAGCGTCAGACCGCCCAGCATCAGCAGAATCAAAACCGCCACACTCTGAAATGATTGATCTGTTTTTTGGCGCAACTGAATCGGCTGACACGCCCCCAAATGGAGCGCAGCACATATCCGTTTGCGCCCGGCTTGCTTCCAGAGTATCAACCGCTGATGCAACTGCTTCATGCTGGTTCAACTTCTGCAATCGTCTGGATCACCAGCTCCAGCCCTTTATCCAGCTCATCGCTGGAAATGTTGATCGGCGGAGCAAGGCGGATCACCTTCTGCGCTGTCAGATTGATGATAACACCTTTTTCCATCGCCCGTTCGACAATCTGTCGGGGTGGTTGGCGCAACTCGATGCCTAAAAATAACCCATGCCCGCGCACCTGCGCCACTTTTTGGCTGATTCGCTTTTCCTCCCGCAGGCGCGTCATGGCCTTTTCTCCCAGGGTTGTCGCGTTGTCCGTCAAATTTTCCTGCTGGATCACGTCCAGAACCGTTGCTGCGGCACTGGCACAAATTGGATTGCCCCCCAGCGTGCAGCCATGCTTACCGGGAACCATCAATTTGGCGATTTGCGGTTTGGCGTACATCACCCCCACCGGCAAACCTCCACCAATCGCCTTACCCAGTGTCATGATGTCCGGTTCGATAACCTGGCCCGCGCTATCAGTAAAATACTGATGACCAAACCATTTGCCCGTGCGGCCACAACCTGTCCAGACTTCATCGAAAATCAGTGAAATCCCCTTCTCATCACATAAATGTCGGATTTGCTGAACATGGTCGCCAGGGAACAGGTTCACGC
Source organism: Phycisphaerales bacterium (assembly GCA_020847375.1). Lineage (GTDB taxonomy): Bacteria > Planctomycetota > Phycisphaerae > Tepidisphaerales > Tepidisphaeraceae > JADLCB01. Next base: position 9,761 of record JADLCB010000016.1, read on the forward strand.
CACCTTCGCCTTGGATCGGCTCCATGATGATGCAGGCGGTTTCATCATCAGCAGCTGCTTTAATGGCTGAAAAATCCAGCGGATCAACATTGACAAAGCCGGGCACGACCGGGCCAAACCCATCGCGCACCTTCGGGTTGCCAGTCGCTGCGATCATCGCCAGCGTGCGCCCATGAAAACTCTTGTGCAGGCTGACGGTTTTCCAGCGTTTACCACCATCGGCCATTCCGCGCAGGCGCGCCAATTTAACCGCCGCTTCATTGGCTTCAGCTCCGCTATGACAGAAAAACGCCTGCCCCTTGAACGCATGTTGATTCAATCGTTCAGCCAGTTCGATCTGCGGCAGGGTATGAAACGTATTACCCACATGCCACAACCGGCCGGACTGTTTCTGCACTGCCGCCACCAAGGCGGGATGACAATGCCCCAGGATCGCGCCACCAAATCCCGCGAACAAATCGAGATACCGCGTACCAGCACTGTCCCAGACCCAGGCTCCTTCACCACGTTCCATGACAACCGGCAGCCGACCATAGTTGCCAATAATGACTTCATTCGCTCGTTCAACCAGTGCTGACATTGACTCTGCCATTCGTTATCTGCTCCGAAAATAATAAATAAACAGCGACGGTCACCGGCAAAACCCAGCGTATCGCCACAGGCTTAGAGAATACCATATTCACCGGGCTTGGTGTATCGCAACAACCCGTATCCGACGTTGGATCACATTTTTTTACGCGCGAGCACCGCCGGCCAGCTGTTCACGCCTAAAATCGACGACTGCAGCCAATTCGTAGCCAATGATTTTCGTCACTAATTGTCGTAAAATAACGCCAAACCGAGTCGCCGGAATTGTTTTTTCCCAGGCTGCTGGCATGGCAGCCCGATTAACGTGTGGTACAGTCTGTTCAATGACCACCAGAATCGCCTTTGGTCAATCGTAGGCAAAGAAGTCTTGAGTCGCAGGACTTTTCACAAACCGCGATGACGGGCATCATAGTGAGCGAAATAAGGTTGATCTTCGTTGCGCTGATTTAGAACTTCCATGACTGATCTTTTTACCAGCAGTGATTCCAACCGCGCGCTTGAGCCTCTGCTGCATTTGCAGACACTCACGCTCGACCAACCTCTGCAATTGGAGCTGGGTAAGCAGTTGCCTTCGGTGACCATCGCCTATGAAACCTACGGCCGGCTGAATGACACCGCCTCCAACGCCATTTTGATCTGCCACGCGCTTTCGGGCGATTCGCATGTTGCCCGGCATGATGAGCACGACACGCCGGGCTGGTGGGATATTATCGTCGGGCCTGGTAAACCCATCGATACCAACCGATATTTTGTCATTTGTTCCAACATCCTGGGCGGTTGTCGCGGCACGACCGGGCCTAATTCCATCAATCCCGATACCGGCCGGGCTTACGCAGCCCGTTTCCCCGAAATCACTCTGGCGGACATGGTGGATGTCCAGTCGCGGCTGATCGATCACCTGGGTATTCAAAAACTGCACGCGGTAATTGGTGGCAGTCTGGGCGGCCATCAGGCGCTGACCTGGGCAGTGCGTTTTCCGCATCGCGTCGCTGCAACGGGTCTGATTGCAACTTCGCCGCGGTTGACCAGTCAGGCGCTGGCTTTTGACATCATCGGTCGCAACGCCATTTTGCGCGATCCGCACTTCCACGGCGGACAGTATTACGACAAACCAACCAAACCCGAGGTCGGTTTGGCCCTGGCGCGGATGCTGGGGCATATCACCTACCTTTCGCGCGACGCCATGAAGGCCAAGTTTGATCCGACGCGCCTTGACCCCCGTGATATTCCGACGGAATTTGAAAAGCAGTATTCCGTCGGATCGTATCTGGCGTATCAGGGCCATAAGTTTGTCGAGCGTTTCGACGCCAACAGCTATATCACCATCACCCGGGCGATGGATCGCTTTGATCTGGGCGACAACCCCGTCAAACTGCGCGCGGCTCTGCAGGATACAACCTGCCGCTGGATGGTTCTCAGTTTCACCAGCGACTGGCTGTTTCCGCCGGAACAAAGCCGTCAGATGGTTGAAGCGCTGGTGGCTGATGCCAAGCCCGTTCTCAGTTGTAATATCTCCTCCAACGGCGGGCACGATTCGTTTTTGTTGCAGGATGAGGCTGATGTGTACGGCGCACTGGTCGAATCATTCCTGGACAGCAGCCCGACATCACTGGCTGATTCAACCTCCCAACCAGCCACCAGCGCCCTGTTGGAGCAGCCGGCTGCGGCACCAGATCCCACCAGCATTTTTGATGCCTATCGACTGGATTACGATCTGATCCTCGATCTGATCCCATCCCGCGCCAGCGTACTTGATCTGGGCTGCGGATGCGGTTCGCTTCTGGCGCTGGTGCGCGAAAAGCGCGACCCGGCGCGCATTCTGGGTGTCGAACTCAACGAACAGGACGTTGTCGCTGCTGCGCGTCGTGGTGTGAACGTCGTTCATTTTGATCTGGAACAACCGCTTACCCCTTTCGCCGATCAGAGTTTTGATGTCGTCGTCCTGTCGCAGACGCTGCAAACAATCGCTGATACCGAAGGCGTTCTTCGTGAAATGTTGCGCGTCGGACGGCGCTGCATTGTCAGTTTTCCCAATTTCGCCTACCGCAAAATGCGCTCCATGCTTTACGAGCAAGGACGCAGCCCCAAGACACCCGGCAGCTTCGGTTACGAATGGTATAATTCCCCCAACCGCCGCTTCCCGTCGATCATCGATTTTCAGGATTTTTGCCGCTCGCGCAACATCGTGGTGGAACATGAAATCTTTCTGGATACCGAGTTGCATATCCGTGTCCAGGACAACCCCAATCTCAACGCGAACGTGGCCATTTTTCTGCTGACACGCAACGGCCGATAGCTTCCGACCCGATTCATTCCCCGCCAATCCGTCAGACGTAAAACCACCCAATAGCAAAAAAGATGCTATACTTATTACAGCAAACGGCGTGCCTTATTTAGCCGATATGCAAATGTAGTAATTATATGCAGTTAACGCAGTCAACATCCATGCGACAGGACATGCGGCAGCTTTTGACGCCGCGCATGATCCAATCCATGGAAATTCTGCAACTGCCGCTGGCCATGCTCGAGCAGCGTATCGAGGAGGAAATGCGGCAAAACCCCGTCCTGGAGCTGAACGAACACCCCAACGATGGCAAGCCAAACAGCGGGTCTTCCGATAATCTGGACTACGACACCCCAAAAGCCGACGGCGACCGCGCGCTGGTGATGGAGGAAAACAGCGCTGCGGATTTTGACCGCCTGAACAAAATCAGCGAATACTTGGACAACGAAGAATGGAGTTCCACGCCACCAGGGCCGGGTAATCGTATCTCCAGCTATGACGGCGAGCGCGACAAAAAACTCGACGCGATGGCCAACACCCCCGCCCGCAGCCAGACGTTGCAGGAACACCTGCTCAGCCAGTGGGCATTCACACAAGCCCCTTCAACTGTTTTGTCCGCCGGAACCATCCTCATCAACTACATTGAGGACGATGGTTATCTCCGTACTGACTTGCCGACAATTCTGGCTGAATCGCACACCGCATTAACCACCGATGATCTGCAAAACGCCCTGAAACTGATCCAGAGTCTCGATCCAACGGGTGTCGGAGCGCGCTCCCTCGAAGAATGTCTGCGTTTACAACTCGATGAAATCGAGCAGCACGGCGATCCAGCCGATCTGAACGTGCATGATTTCGAGCTGGAACGCAAACTCATCACCCAGTATATCGATGATCTGAAAATGAACCGCTATCCGCGGATCAGCCGCCGGCTCGGGCGGTCGATTGAAGATATCCAGGCTGCCGTCAAACGATTGGGCCGGCTTGATCCATTCCCAGGTCGCCGCATTGGCAGCATCGATGCCGCCCCCATCACCCCCGACGCCACCGTCTATTTCGATCCTGAAACCAACCGCTATGAAATCGAGATGGCGCGCGATCCCTCGGCTGATATCAGCATCAGCGCGCTGTACCGGCGGATGATAAAAAACAAAACCGGCGACCGTAAGACGCGCGATTTTCTGACCAGCAACATGCGCAACGCCCGTTGGTTGATCGATGCCATCGAGCAACGGGCCAGCACCATAAAACGGGTCATCCGCGCCGTCGTCGATGCCCAGCAGGAGTTCTTTGAAAAAGGGCCTGAATATCTCAAACCCCTGCCCATGATTCAGGTCGCCGATCAACTGGGTATCCACGTCGCCACCGTCTCGC
>JADLCB010000017.1 GCA_020847375.1 Phycisphaerales bacterium
ACCAGAAGAATCAAACCCAGACTGAGTAGCCCGAAAAAATCCACGATTTTTGATTGTAGCGGTTCCAATGCACCAGTGGCAGTACCACCGGGGCGGGGGTGATTCCAGGACAAACGCAAGTAGGCGTCCAATAGGCAATCTCTTACGAGCCGCGACCGTCAGGGAGCGGTTTTTGAGCCGATCCCCGCTCCCTGACGGTCGCGGCTCGTTAATACATCGATCCTCGTGGCTACTTGCGATTGCCTTGGAAGTGATTCAGTTTTGACGCTATCAGTCTGAAAACTCCAAGTCGAAATGAATTTTGAAGTACAGGAGTCCGTCGGTTGATCCGATGTTGATTGTGACCAATAACCGGGCTGAGTGGCAGCTAATGCACCTTGGTTGGTCGATTAAGCAGGCGGCAAAATTTTGTGAGCCTGATTACTTAAGCTGGGTAAACGCGCTGTCGATATTTTTTGTACCGCGTTCGATTTGTAATTAGTAACAACACCCTAACTAGTTATCAGACCCATATGAACCAGTCGCTGATCGATCGAATTCACCAGTGTTCGACGTTGCCGTCACTGCCCAGCATTGCGATTGAAGTGCTGGAATTGGCGCAGAAAGACAAGGTCGATATTGCTGAAATCGCCCGCATTATTTCCAATGATCCGGCCCTTTCCAGCAAGATTCTGCGTACGGTGAATTCCAGCTTTTATGGCCGGGGGCAGGCGATCAGCACCATCAGTCATGCCCTGGTTATCCTTGGTCTGCAGAGCGTCAAGACGCTGGTATTGGGTTTTTCATTGGTTGCAAATCTTGCCTGCAGTAAAAGCCAGGGTTTCAAACATCTGAACTATTGGCGGCGCAGTATCTACGCTGCCACCGCTGCGCGTACCATTTCCCAGAAGATTCATCTGGTTCAGCAGGAGGAATGTTTTTTATCGACGCTGCTGATGGACATTGGCATGCTGGTGCTTGATCAGGTTCTTGGTGACGAATATGGCGCTGTCTATGGCAGTGTCACGGATCATGCCAAACTGGCTGAGGCAGAGACCCGCGTGCTGGGTATGACTCATGCTGAAGTCGGTGGTCTTCTGGCGTCGGAATGGAAACTGCCACCGTTGTTGTGCGACCCCATTGCTCATCACCATAATCCGGAACAACTGGATGATCTGGTCACGCGCAAGCTGGCGGAAATTTCCAACCTTGCCGGGCGCTGTGCGGACATCTTTGTGACGGAGAACCCCGCTGCTGCGATTATTGATGTGCGCCGTATCTGTCTCGATTCGTACGGTCTGGATGAGGCGGCCTGTGATGCGCTGCTGGAAGAGATCAGCAAACGCACCAAGGAAATGGCGCCACTGTTTGAAATCAGAATCGCTGCCAGTATCTCGTACGAGGCGATTCTGAAAAAAGCCAATGAAGCGCTGGTTAAGCTGATGCTGCACAGCCAGCGGCAGGTCAGCACGCTGGAGCAGCAGAATACCGAACTGAAACACGCTGCCGTTACCGATGGTCTGACCGGTCTGGCCAACCGCGCCTGTTTTGATTCTTTCCTAGCGGAACACCTTGCTGCGGCGCAGGAAAAAAATCAGTACTTGTCGCTGTTGATCATGGATCTGGATCGGTTTAAGAGTGTCAACGACAAGCATGGGCATCTGGCTGGGGATAAAGTTCTGAAATATGTCGGCAAGCTGCTACAGTCGGCTGCGCGTAAGCAGGATCTGGCGGCACGCTATGGCGGTGAGGAGCTGGCACTGATACTTCCCAGCACCAATCGTGCCAATGCCGCGATGATTGCCGAAGCGATTCGTCGTGCAATCAATGCCAAACCCGTGAATACCGGCGCTGCCAGTCTGTCGGTCTCCGCCAGCATAGGCGTGGCGACGTTTGAACCAACCGGGCCGGTGCGTAAACCAGCCCACCTGATCAAGGCTGCGGATCTGGCTGTCTATGCCGCCAAACACGCCGGTCGGAACTGCGTCCGCATCTTCTCGCTTCCAGCGCAACAATCCGCAGCTGCCTGACGATCCGAATGCCTCAACCCGTTTAATTCGATTCGGTTGAGCGGCTTGCTTTGGGCAGCGGGGAGAAAAATTGGCCAAGGCGGATCGGTTTCCATAAGTGTGAGATACTGCCCATCAGCGCTTCGGCGCACATGAGCAGCAGCACCGATGCAATCGCCCAGGTCCAGCGTGGCGAAGGTTCGCTGATCTGCGTTAGTTTCGTCGCCATCTCCGCCAACGACCCGGCCACCACAACGTTATCAGCTGGATTGGTGACTTGTTCAGCATTGCGATATGCGATTTCCGCTTCGCCGGCCGGCAACTCGACCTGTGCCATCGCGACCACTTTTTCACCATGTCGCCAGCGGTAGCTCCCTGCCAGCACCGTTGGCTGGGAACGAAAAAACTGTCCGCCGCTGGATTCGCCCAGGTTCACACGGGTGATCTGCTGGTTCGGGCCTTCCAGATCGAGTTGCGTTGCGCCATCAGCACGGCGCGGCGGAAGTTGAAGCTGCTGGCCGATCTCGATGTTCTGTGCGGTTGATTGATTGGCTGGTGCAAGGGCGGTGCTGACCAGCATTTGCATGAATACGGGATGCAGAGCGAGATTGGTGAATTGATTTTGCGGCAGTGTACTCCATGTAAAAACGCGCCCCGCCCCGACATTGCGCCGCGCCAGCAGGGGCGGGCTATCGGATGTGCCTGCCTGGGGTGAGGTTAATCGCAGCAGCACGGTTACGTTCGGGTCGTTGGGAATCATGGCAACCCAGCGCCGAACCAGCAATCGTCCCAGTGATCCTGCATCCAGACTGATCCCCTGGAGCAGTGGATCATTATTGGCGGCGGACTGGGCGGAATAGGGTGCGGAGTTTATCGGTGCGATGATCGGTTCACCGGGAAGCAGTCCCAACAGGCTCTGACGGAGATGTTCGTCCAGGGCTGGCCAGCTTTGCTCCAGACCGGGCTGAAGAAACAGCATGAGTGTTCCGCCACGATCGACGAAGCTGCGCACGTTATCGGTGTGCGACTGATCAGGCCACTGGTTCCACAGTTCCACAATCACATCCGCCTGACCTTGTGGTTTGGAACCGGATTGCACCATCAGCGGCCAGTCCGCCTGCCTGCCTTCATTGGGATCAAGCGCCAACTGCACGAACCGTCGCGGCAGTGCCAATGTCTGATCGGGATCAACAATAAAAACGTTTTGGCGGGGCGCCATTTCCACCAGCAATGATCGGGTGTTGTCCCACGACATGGGGTCATCGCTCTGCAAACTAGCCCGGAGTTTCATCCAGCGCTGCACTGGCAACACAACAGGGATGCGCTCCTGGGCGTGGCCACCGGCATCAAAGCGCACAACCGTCGGCGGGAACTGTTTGAGCACCTGACCATCGACGCTTTCGACGCTGAGGCTGATCGCCCGTGAATCGTCGGCATGCCCGGTGACATCGATCAGCACATCGCTGGTGATTCCAGCAATCGGCTGGCGCGGGATCATCTCAACGCGCGTGATCCCCGCCCAGCGCGGCTGAGTTGGTTGCAGATCAATTAACGCCACCCGCAGACCTTCCAACCGTGATAGAGGCTGGGGAAATTCCCGTGTCTGCAGGTCACTGATGATGATCAACCATTTCTGGCTGGCCTCCTGATTTTTCAACAGCTCGATGGCCGCATTGATGCGCTGCGCCAGCGGCTGGGTGGCGGGCTGGGGAGTCAGGGGTGTCCAGTTGGTCAGGAGTTGTCGGGCAGATTGCAATTGTTCGGGTTGATCGGCTGGTGCTGGTTGTGAACGGAAAATAGCCACCGATGCTTCAGCCAACTGGCCGCGCAGTAATTCTTCGACAGTGCTGCTGGCGCGATCCAGCAGCGACACCTGCTGCTCCTGGTAAAGCATGGAATAGGAGGTGTCCACCACGATTGCTGCAATGGTTGACTGACCGGCGAACCATCCCTGCGCCAGAATCCGCGCCGGCTGGGCGACCGCCCAGATCAGCAGCAGCAGCAAGAGCGCCCGGCAGGCCAGCAGCAGCCATCGTTGAACTTTTCGTCGCGCTGCCGTGTGCTGGATGGATGATTTAATGAAGCGCAACGTGCTGAACATCACCACGGGTGATTTGCGCCGAAACAATAGATGCAGCAGAATCGGCAACCCCGCCAGCGGCAAGGCCCAGAGTGCGTGGATGAAAAGAAACTCAAAACCCATCGAGGTCAGCCAATTGTATCAGAAACAATTGTCGTTGCTGAACCATCATCCAGGCGCAGCCTGCCCATTTGACGCTGCCTCATCACCACTGTCCGTGCCAATGGTTATGGTCTGCGCTGAACGGCAGGCAATTATCAATCCTGGTTCGCGTTGACTTATCCGGACAATAGCGCATCAATGCGGCATGGGGAACTTCTGACAAAATTTCGCCACTTCCGCCCGGATTGTCTTCAAGGCTGAATCATCATCCTTGGCGCTCATGGCCCGGTCGATGAATTCTGCCACGACTTCCAGATCGTGTTCCTTGAGACCGCGGCTGGTCACCGCAGGCGTACCCAAACGGATGCCGCTGGTGAGTTTTGGCGGGCGCGGATCATTCAAAATGGCGTTCTTGTTGCAAATGATCCCCGCTTTTTCCAAGGCCTTTTCCGCATCGGCTCCGGTGAAATCAGCATTACGTGCCCGCAGGTCAACCAGCATCAGATGGTTGTCCGTGCCGCCGCTTTGCAGACGATAACCCTTGCCCGCCAGCGCCTTGGCCAGGGCGGCGGCGTTGCGCACGATCTGCTGGGCGTAGGTTTTGAATTCAGGCCGCAATGCTTCACCAAACGCGACAGCCTTGGCGGCGATGATGTGCATCAGCGGCCCACCTTGGCTACCGGGGAAGACGCTGCGGTTGATGGCCTTGGCCAGGGCTTCATCGTTGGTCATGATCAGCCCGCCGCGCGGCCCGCGCAAGGTCTTGTGTGTGGTCGTCGAAACAACATGGGCATGCGGGAACGGCGAGGGATGTGCTCCGCCGGCCACCAGACCGGCGATATGGGCGATATCAGCAAAAAGTAGCGCTCCAACTTCATCCGCAATCTCACGGAAACGCTTGAAATCAATCGTGCGTGGATAGGCGCTATATCCGCAGAGAATCATTTTGGGTTTCAATTCCAGTGCTTTGCGCCGAACCGAATCGAAATCAATCGTTTCGGTTTTGCTGTCCAGCTCGTAGTGGTCGGGTTGCCAGAAAATGGCGGAGGTGTTGAGCTTCATTCCGTGCGACAGATGTCCGCCGGATGAAAGCGCCAGACTGATATAGCGATCTCCCGGCTGCATCATTGCCATGAATGAGGCAAGATTGGCGTTGGCGCCGGAATGAGGCTGAACATTGGCGAACTGACAACCGAAAATCTGCTTGGCACGGGCAATGGCCAGACTTTCGATCTGGTCGTAATACTCGCAGCCACCGTAATAACGTGCAGCCGGATAACCTTCAGCATATTTGTTGGTCAGACAGCTCCCAGCCGCCTCCATCACCGCGGTGGAAACATGGTTTTCCGACGCAATCAATTCCAGCGTCGTTTCCTGCCGCTGCTTTTCCTTCTGGATCAGCTCTGCAATGATTGGATCAATATCTTTTATCGCCATCTGTAATTATCTCCTTAATGGGGAAGCGTCATATTGTATGAACCGCGTGTCATCCGGCAAATGTCGTTATCGACGCGGCGGCGTTTTTGCTGTTTTATGCCTTGTCTTTCTGATCCGAGCAACATTATAGGCCATGGCATTCCCGGTCGCCGACTGGCTATTGGGATCATCGGGAAATCGAGCCACTACCAGCCCGACCAACATTGCGTCAGTCTCATCGATCGATACATTACTCACAAGGCCAGCCGTCTCAATGTCTGGAGGTGCGTTTTGGGGCAATCTCGCGGGCGCTCAAGGATTGCACAATCGGCGGCGGGTCTGAACGTATTTGTTTCGTGTGGAGCAGGACTGATTTCATCATGCAGCAGATCATTCTTATTCATATCACCGGCGAAGACCGGCCGGGACTGACCGCGGCCTTGTCGGCGACCATGGCCCAGCACAATGTGGAAATTCTTGATCTGAACCAGACGGTCATTCATCGCACGCTGCTATTGGGGATGATGGTCAAGATACCGCCGGACAAGGGATCGACCGATCTGCTCAAGGATTTACTGTTTCAGGCGCACCACATGGGGCTGCGCCTGCGCATGACGCCGATTGAAGACAGCGAATATGACGCCTGGGTTGAGCGTCAGGGTAAACCGCGCTTTATTCTGACTCTGCTGGCCCGGCGGCTATCCGCAGCGGATATTGCCGGCGTGTCAAATCTGATCAGTACCCAGGGGTTGAATATCGATATTATCACCCGTCTGTCCGGCCGCCCGCCGCGCACGGACGATGGTCAACTGCGTCGCGCCTGCATCGAGTTTTCCGTACGCGGCCAGCCGGCGGATGAAGCAGTCTTGCGCAGCAGCCTGATGCAACTGACACGCCAGCATGCGATCGATCTTTCCTGGCAGCGTGACAGTGTTTATCGGCGCATGCGCCGGCTGGTTGTTTTTGACATGGATTCCACCCTGATTCAGCACGAAGTCATCGATGAACTGGCGGTGGAGGCGGGCGTCGGGGCGCGGGTGGCTGCCATTACCGAAGCAGCCATGCGGGGCGAATGTGATTTCAATCAGTCGCTGGCGCAGCGCGTGGCGCTGTTAAAAGGGCTGGATCAGAGTGTTTTGCATCGCGTGGCGCAGCGTCTGCGTCTGACCGAAGGGGCGGATCGCCTGGTTCATGCCTTGAAGGAATTCGGATATAAGACGGCGATTATTTCCGGTGGCTTTGATTATTTCGGCCAGTTTTTACAAAAAAAACTTGGCATCAACACGGTTCACGCCAATCGCTTGGAAATAAAGGATGGCCAACTGACTGGCCGGGTGATTGGGCCGATTGTCAACGCCCAGCGCAAGGCTGAATTGCTGCGTGAAATCGCGGCAGAGGAAAATATCTCCCTGCAACAGACGGTGGCCGTGGGCGATGGGGCGAATGACCTGCCCATGCTGGCTGTTGCCGGCCTGGGAATCGCCTTCCATGCCAAAGCGATTGTGGAGGAATCCGCCCGCCACAAGATCAGCACCCTGGGTCTGGATGGAATCCTTTATCTGATCGGCGTGCGCGATCGTGATTTGCTCAATCCACTGCCATAACCACTGGTGCGCCGGCGCGCATGGGCGCGGCTGATTTACCGGCCATCTCAGCTTGCATCGAAGAACTGCCGATAAACTTGTCATAGACTGATTCGGATCAACCATGAGTCTTTACCCGTTACTATTTCAACCGCGTTACCTGGAAAAAATCTGGGGCGGCCGCCGAATCGAAACTGCGCTCGGCAAAACGCTGCCAGCCGGTAAACTCATCGGCGAAAGCTGGGAATTGTTCGACTTTCCGCCAGGTGTGGTAGACGATTCATTCGATTGGGTCAGTGCCACAGTTATCAACGGGCCGCTGGCTGGCCAAAGTCTGCATCAACTGGTTCAGAAATATGGCCCGCAGCTTCATGGCGATGTGGCGCTGGTCGGGCAGGGGCAGTTTCCTATTCTCATCAAGTTTCTCGATGCCCGGCAGGACCTGAGTGTGCAGGTGCATCCTTCGCCGCAGTACGCCAAAGAGAATCCCGAGTCCCATCTCAAGACCGAAGCGTGGTATGTCCTGGAACATGAACCTGATGCCCGTATTCTCAAAGGCGTGATGCCGGGCGTGACGCGCCAATCGTTTGAACAGGCGGTACGCGATAATACGGTTGAGCAGCAGATTCAGCCGGTTACGGTCAGGCAGGGTGACTGCCATTTCCTGCCCAGCGGCACGGTTCATGCCCTGGGTGCGGGAATTCTTGCAGCCGAAGTTCAGACCCCCAGCGATACAACATTTCGTGTCTATGATTTCAATCGACTGGAAAATGGCCAGCCGCGCAAATTGCATATCACGCAGGCGCTGGAATGTATCGACTTTGCCCCCCAGTCTGCTGCGGTGCAATCCTCCGGCCACGAAGCCCAGCGTGCTGCCTGCGATTTCGCCCATGGTGAGCGGTTGGTGGCCAGCCCTTTTTTTCACATCACCAAAGTGAGCATGTCCCAGCATCAGCATCAACCGATCACCTACGATCGGCCAGTTGTCTGGATCATGCTGGAAGGGGCCGTGGAGATTACGGTTAAAGGTCAAACTCCGGCGACTCGGATTGTGCGCGGTCAGACGGTGCTATTGCCGGCAGCGATGAATCAGCCCCATATCCGCGTCCTGGCTGACTGCCTCTGGTTGGAAGTGACCTTCCCATAAATCATCGATTGATTGCACCGCTGCCTTGCTATCCTGACCAATTCGATTTTCAGCGATGAATCTACCGACCGATTGCGTACAATGTGACGCGATGTCCTTCTCAATTGGAGATGGAACTGGTACGTTGCATCTTTAGTTTCACCGATGAATCAACCGACTGACCAAACTGATTCTGCTTCGCATCTCAAGGCTGCACCGAACGTTACGCCCACCGCAGCACCTGCGCCGAGAGCGCGGACAAAATTATCGTTCAGTTCTGATTTTCGCCGGTTTTTCCTGCGCGGGCTTTCGGCGCTGCTACCGACATTGATTACCCTGTGGTTGCTGGTGAAAATCTGGGATTTTTTGTGGGAATCGGTGGGGCGGCACCTGATCTGGGTGGGTAATGCCATGCTGGAAGGAAGCAAAGTCACGCTTCCGCGCGGCGAGGATATCGAAGCGGCGATCCGGCAGATTCCCGCCCCGATGTGGGTGATTCAGTTGCTTGGGGTGGCGCTGGCGATTGTGCTCGTTTATCTGGTGGGGCTGATCCTGGGTAATTTGATCGGTCGAACCCTGTGGCGGCTGATCGAGTCAGCGGTCATGCGCGTGCCGATCCTGCGCGCGGTCTATCCGGCAGTGAAACAGGTGACTGATTATCTGCTGTCCAGCAAAGAGACCCAATTTGTCGGTAGTCGGGTGGTGGCGGTTCGCCCCCATGCCAATGAAATATGGTCGCTGGCGCTGGTGACCGGGCCTGGCCTGGCGGAGCTGGATGCTGCCAGCGGCGATGAGACTGTCACTGTCTTTGTCCCCTCGTCACCGACGGCGTTCAGCGGCTATGTGATGGTTGTACCGCGCAAGGAGATCATCGAACTGCCGCTGAAGGTTGAGGAAGCGATGCGTCTGCTGATCAGCGGTGGGGTGATCCAGCCCGGCCGATATCAACCCGGCGCGGCTCAGACGCCAAATCAACTACTCTCGACTCCCCCCTCGTCTTTAGCCGATATCCCATCATAGAACCGGCGGCGCTGGTTGGGGAACAGAGACGATCAAAATCGCTTGAATCGCCCGCACTGAGAAGTTGCAGCCTGATGGAATATCGTTATCCGGTGAGAATGAAGCCTCAATACGCACCATAGTCACGGCATGAAAATCGCTCGCATTCACAACTACTATCAACAAGCCGGCGGCGAAGATTCGGTGCTGGCGTCGGAAATGGAGCTGCTGCAAAGCCGCGGGCAGTTAATCAGCACTTTTTTTCTGCACAACGACGCGGTTGATTCGATGGGCCGGTTGACCCTGGCAGCCAAGACACTCTGGAATCGTGATACGTATCGCCGCCTGCGTACTTTTTTCCGCCAGCATCGACCCGAGGTGGCTCATTTTGATAACACTTTTCCCCTGATTTCCCCCTCAGCGTATTACGCTGCCCATGCTGAAGGTGTCGCGGTGGTTCAGACCCTGCACAACTACCGCCTGCTTTGTGTCAATGCCATGCTTTATCGTCAAGGCAGCGCCTGTGAAGAGTGCGTGGGAAAATCAATTCCCTGGCCGGGTGTTTGGCATGGGTGTTATCGTGATGACCGCAAGGCCTCAGCGGTCGTCGCTGCCATGCTGACGCTGCACCGCGCCCTGGGTACCTGGCGGCGCGAGGTTGATACCTATATCGCCCTGACCGATTTTGCCCGCGGGCGCTACATCGCTGGTGGTCTGCCTGCCAGCAAGATCGTGGTTAAACCTAATTTTCTGGAAATGGATCCTGATCCTGGCACGGGCACCGGGAACTTCGCGCTATTTGTGGGCCGGCTGACACCGGAAAAAGGGGTCGATACGCTCTTGCGCGCCTGGGCATTGCCTGACATGCCAATGCCATTGAAAATCATCGGTACCGGCCCGCTGGAGAGTCGTGTCCGCCAAGCTGCTGAAAAAAATACCATGATCGAGTATCTCGGCCGCCAGCCTCTGACTCAGGTTATGCAGCTTATGGGCGATGCCGCCTGCCTTGTTTTTCCCTCCACTTGGTATGAAGGGCTGCCGCGCACCATTGTCGAAAGTTTTGCCAAGGCAACGCCCGTCGTTGCCTCGCGTCTGGGGGCGATGAAAGAACTGATCGAAGAAGGTTGCAGCGGCGCGTTGTTTACGCCCGATGATGCTGCCGATCTGGCTGGGGTTATGCGCCGGTTGGCGAGTACGGCTGCGTTGCCCGCGATGCGCCCTGGTGCCCGTCAAGCCTACCAAGCCAGATTCACCGCCGATCGGGCGTATGCCGCCCTCATGGCGATCTATCAAAACGCCATCGCCAAGCGTGCGGAAGGATTGAGGGGGGTGAAGTGATGGCCAAGACCAAGAAACAACCTGAAAAGGATAAGTCAGTTCTTGACATGACGGTGACGCAGGCTCGTGCATTCTTTCTGAAGTCCGAGAGTTATTGCAGCATTGAACTGCCCCCATATTTCCAATTCGACAAAATACTGTCCAGCGTCGCCAAGGTGTTGGAAGAGAATACCCTTGCAGACAAGCCCCGCCAGCCCAGCAAGCCTCGCCAGCATGAGCACGTCAATTACTCGTTGTTGTCGAACAAGGATGGTCGCTACGCTTGGCGTCCGTTCCAATTGATCCATCCCGCCCTCTATGTGTTGCTGGTCGAAAGACTCACGACGCCGGCTCAATGGGAGCTGATCCAAAATCGGTTTAAAGAGTTTCAGGAAGCAGGCTATATCAAATGCCTCAGCATCCCACTTCAGGCGTCTGCCGCGCGTAAAGACAAAGCCGCCCAGATACTGAACTGGTGGCAAGGGATCGAGCAGCAGTCCATCGAATTGTCGCTGGAATACAACTACGTCTTCCACGCGGACATAACGGATTGCTATGCTGCGATTTACACCCATTCCATCGCGTGGGCGATGCACGGCAAGCCAACCGCGAAGGAGAAGAGAACGGACAAATCTTTGATCGGCAACGTCATCGACTGGCATATTCAAAATATGCGGCAAGGGCAAACGAACGGAATCCCCCAGGGGTCTGTGTTGATGGATTTCATCGCAGAGATGGTGCTGGGATATGCCGACCTCGAACTGAGGAAGCGCCTGAAAGATGCGGGCATCGTTGACTACCGCATCCTTCGGTATCGCGATGACTATCGAGTCTTCGTCCACGGCCCGCAGATTGGTGAGGCGGTTCTGAAAGCGCTGACTGAAGTATTGATCGACCTGGGCTTGAAGCTGAACACAACCAAGACGTTAGCATCGCACCAGGTCGTTGCCCACTCGATAAAGACGGATAAACGAGCGTGGCTGCGCAGTAGACAGGGTGACCGCAATCTGCAGAAGCATCTTCTCGTAATTCACGCACACGGGATGGATTTCCCAAATGCTGGCAGCCTTACCGTCGCGCTTACACACTTTTATCAGCGGTTGTGCAAGGTCAAGCCGGTAAGCAATCCGCGGGTCCTGATCAGTATTGCGGCTGACATTGCCTACACGAGCCCACGAACGTTTCCGGTGTGTGCGGCGATAATCAGTAAGTTGCTGAGTGCGCTCGATACCGATGCTGCACGTATCGACGTAATCGAGAAAGTGCATCGGAGGCTGTCACAGCTTCCGAACACCGGGCATATGGAAATCTGGCTTCAGCGAATTGGGCATCCATGGAAGCCCGATCACGAGTATCAAGAGAAGCTGTGCAAGCTGGTAAAGAATGAAGCCGTCGAGGTGTGGAACAATGGCTGGATCACATGCGCAAAATTGAAGGCGGCAGTTGATCCATCAAAGATCATCGAGAAGACCAAGCTCCGTGCGTTAAGGCCGGAAGTCAAATGGAACGAAATTGCAATATTCGAGTTGGAGAGATACCGATAAGTGAGAATCTGGTGAGCAATTATCTCGATGAAGCCCAGCTTGAAATTGCCGTTGTGGACTACTTCCGTGAGTTGGGATACGAGTACGTCCACAGCCAGCGCTGCGCCGTGCATAAACGAAAACGCCACCAGCAGTTACGCCGGTGACGTTGTAGTAGCGGGGGCACGTTCCCACAACGGTCGGCCCGTCAACCCTGCTTCGTTTCCGCCCCCCTATAAGCCCGTAAGACACCAACA